>DASRIC010000112.1:0-29332 GCA_035650215.1 Thermoleophilaceae bacterium | reverse complement strand
CCCGCCGGGCCGAGCCGCCGTACGTCCCGGGGCTCGAGGGCGCGGGCACGGTGGTCGAGTCCACCCGCTACGCGCCCGGCACCCGCGTGCGCTTCGAGGCCGCGGGCCTTCCGGGCTTCGGGGTCCAGGGCACGCTCGCGGAGCTCGCGGCGGTGCCGGAGGAGTCGCTCGTCGAGCTCCCCGAGGGGGTGGCGGCCGACCTGGCCGCGGCCCTCGGCGTGGTGGGCATCACCGCGCTGCTCGCGCTCGAGCGCGCGGCGCCGTTCCGGGGCGAGCGGGTGCTCGTTCTGGGGGCCACCGGCGCGGTCGGGCAGATGGCCGTTCAGCTCGCCCGGGCGATGGGGGCGACCCGGGTGGTGGGCGCCGGGCGCAGCCCCGAGCGCCTCGAGCACGTGCGCCGGCTGGGGGCGGACGAGGTGGTGAGCCTGGATCGCGACGACCTCGCGCCGGCCTTCGAGCACGCCGCCGGCGGCCCGCTCGACGTGGTCGTCGATCCGCTCTGGGGCGAGCCGGCGATGGCGGCGCTCCGGGCCCTCGCGCCCGAAGGCCGCCTCGTGAACGTCGGCCAGTCGGCGGGCACGGACGTGCGGCTGCCGCTTGAGCAGGTGCGCAACCGCCAGGGCGCCATTCACGCGATCTCGTCGGGCTGGATGGGGCTGGAGCGCAAGGCGGCGGCCTACCGCTCGCTGCTCGAGCACGTGGTCGCCGGCCGCCTGGTCGTCGACCGTGAGCTCGTGCCGCTCGACGCGGTGGCGGCGGCGTGGACCGAGCAGGACGCCTCGCCGGGCCGCAAGCTCGTGGTATCGGTCGGCGGAGGCCGCTGACCGTGACGAAGCTGGTGGGGCATGCGGTTCGCCGGCGCGAGGACGAGCGCATCCTGCGCGGCGCCACGCGCTACCTGGACGACATCGACCCGGACGGGGCCGCGCACGTCGCGTTCGTGCGCAGCCCGTTCGCGCACGCGCGGATCGGCGCCGTGAGCGCCCCCGACGGCCTCGAGGGCGTGGTCGACGTGATCACCGCGAGCGACCTCGAGGGCCGGGTGGGCGAGCTGCCGGTGCAGGGCTTCGAAGGCGGCGAGATCACGGGCGACGGCCACCCCGTGCTGGCCGCCGGCGAGGTGCGCTACGCCGGCCAGCCGGTGGCCGCGGTGCTCGCCGAGTCGCGCGCCCTCGCCGAGGACGCCGCCGAGTTCGTGGAGGTCGACTACGAGCCGCTCGACCCGGTGCTGGACGCGCGCAGCTCGGACGTGACGATGAGTCGCTGGCGGCGCCAGAGCGGCGACGTGGAGGCCGCCTTCGCCTCGGCGGCGCACGTGGTGAGGGCGAGCCACTCGCTGCCGCGGCTGGCGCCCGTGCCGATGGAGACGCGCGGGGCGATCGCCTCGTACGACGAGCGGGACGACCTGCTCACCGTCTGGGTCTCGGCGCAGGACAGCCACCGCCAGCTGGCCGGGCTCGCGACCGTGCTCGACCGGTCCGAGGAGTCGATCCACGTGATCGTGCCGGACGTGGGCGGGGCGTTCGGCAGCAAGGGGGCGCCCGCGCCGGAGACGATGCTGGTGGCGGCCGCGGCGATCGCAACCGGGCGCACCGTCAAGTGGGCCGAGGACCGCGAGGAGAACTTCGTGGCCTCCTACCAGGGGCGCGGGGTGGAGGCCGAGGTGGAGCTCGCCCTCGACGCCGAGGGCCGGATGCTGGCCCTGCGGTCGCGCATCTGGGCCGACCTCGGGGGCTACCTGATGCCCACCACCGCGATCCCCCCGCACACCACCGCGATGCTGATGTGCGGCGTGTACGACATCCGCGCCGCCGACGTCGAGGTGGTTGGCAGGCGGACCAACAAGGTGCCCACCGGCCCCTACCGCGGAGCGGGCCGGCCCGAGGCGGCCTACTTCGTGGAGTGCACGGTCGACATGGCCGCCCGCGAGCTCGCCATCGACCCGCTCGAGCTGCGGCGCCGCAACCTGATCCGCGAGTTCCCCTACCAGACCGCGCTCGGCTGGACCTACGACTCGGGCGACTACGCGCGCTGCCTCGAGCTCGCGGAGCAGCTCGTGGAGCCCGAGCGCCGCTCCGACGCGGAGCGGGTCGTGGGCACCGGCTTCGGCATGTACGTCGAGCGCGCCGGCGGCCTGTTCGAGACCGCCGAGGCCGAGCTCCTGCCGGAAGGCCGGCTGCTGGTGCGAAGCGGCTCCTCGCCGCACGGCCAAGGCCACGACACCACCTTCGCCCAGCTCGCGGCGGAGCGGCTCGGCGTCGAGCTCGAGGACGTGGAGCTGCGCTTCGGCGACTCGCGCGAGGTGCCGCGCGGCGTGGGCACGTTCGCGAGCCGTTCGGTGGCGATGGGCGGGTCGGCCGTGGTGCAGGCCGTGGACGCGCTCAAGGAGAGGTGCGATGCGGTGGCAGGCGGCCGCGATCTGTCGCTCGCCGAGATCGCCGAGGCCGAGCCGGGGCTCAAGGCGAGCGCGCGCTTCAGCTCGGAGCTGGTGTTCTCCTCGGGCGCCTACGGCGCGGTGGTCGAGATAGAGCGCGCCACGGGCCGGCTGCGTGTGCTGCGACTGGCGGCGGTGGACGACGCGGGCACGATCGTGAACCCCCTGCTCGCCGAGGGGCAGGTGATCGGCGGCAGCGCCCAGGGCCTCGGGCAGTGCCTCGTGGAGGAGGCGGCCTACGACGAGGAGGGCAACCCCACGTTCGCGTCGTTCGTGGGCTACAGCCTGCTCACGGCGGCGGAGATGCCGCCGGTCGAGACGGCGTTCGTGGAGTCGCCGTCGCCGCTCAACCCGCTGGGGGCCAAGGGAATCGGAGAGGGTGGGGCGATCGGCACACCGGCGGCGGTCGCCAACGCCGTAGCCGACGCTCTCGGCGGCGTGCTGATCGATCCGCCGTTCAGCGAGGACAAGCTCTGGCGCGCGCTGCGAGGAGAGCCGGCGTGAAGCCCGCGCCGTTCGACTATCGCGCCCCGGGTTCCCTCGACGAGGCTCTCGGGCTGCTCGGTGACGAGAGCGTCGTGCTCGCCGGCGGCCAGAGCCTGGTGCCGCTGCTCAACCTGCGGCTGGCGCGGCCCGAGCTCGTGGTGGACATCAACGGCCTGGCCGAGCTCGACTACATCCGCGCCGACGACGGGCCGCTTCGGATCGGCGCCATGACCCGCCAGGTGACCCTCGAGCGCTCCGAGCTGGTGCGCGAGCGCTGCCCGCTCCTCAGCGCGGCGGTGCGGCTCGTCGGCCACCCGCAGATCCGGGCGCGGGGGACGGTGGGCGGCTCGGTCGCGCACGCGGACCCGGCCGCCGAGCTGCCGGTGGTGCTGACCGCACTCGGTGCGCGCTTCCATCTGCGCTCCCCGGCAGGCGAGCGCGCGCTCGACGCGTCCGAGCTCTTCCTCGGACCGCTTGCCACCGCCCGCGAGCCGGACGAGCTGCTCGTGGAGATCGGGGTGCCGGAGCAGCCGGAGGGCACGGGCCACGGCTTCGCCGAGCACGCGCGCACCCACGGCGACTTCGCCACCGCCGGCGCCGCGGCGGTGGTCGGCCCAGGCGGCGCCGGGATCGCGCTGCTAGGCGCCGGTCCGGTGCCGGCCCGCGCGGAGGCGGCGGAGCGCGCGCTGGCCGGCGGCGCCGCGCCGGCCGAGGCCGCCGCGCTCGCCGCCGAGAGCATTGAGGACGACCACCGGCGGGCGCTGTGCACGGAGCTCGCCCGGCGCGCGATCGGGGAGGCGCTCGCGTGAGGATCAGCGTCGAGATCAACGGCCGCGCCTATGACGGCGAGGTCGAGCCGCGCACGCTCCTGTCCGACTTCATCCGCCACGAGGCGGGCCTGACCGGCACGAAGGTCGGCTGCGAGCAGGGCGTCTGCGGCGCCTGCACCGTGCAGCTCGACGGCGAGCCGGTGCGCTCCTGCCTGATGCTCGCGATCCAGGCGAGCGGGCGCTCGCTCACCACCGTCGAGGGCCTCGCGCCGGACGGGGAGCTGCACCCGCTCCAGCGCGCCTTCCGCGAGGAGCACGCGCTCCAGTGCGGGTTCTGCACGCCCGGCTTCCTGATGTCGATCGAAGCGTTCCTGCGCACCAATCCGGACGCCGGCGACGAGGAGCTGCGCGACGCGCTGGCGGGCAACCTCTGCCGCTGCACCGGCTATCTCGGGATCATCGAGGCGACCCGGCGGGCCGCCAGGGAGATGGGGGGATCGAATGGGTGAGGCCGACGGCCTGCGGGTCGGCTGGCTCGGGCTGGGCTCGATGGGCAGCCTGGTGGTCGAGCGGCTGCTCGGCGCCGGGCGCGAGGTCACGGGCTGGAACCGGACCGCCGCGAAGGGCGAGCCGCTCGTGGAGAAGGGGATGCGCTGGGCGGACACGCCGCGCCAGGTGGCGGAGAGCTCCGACGTGGTGCTCTCGATGTTGACCGACGGCGCCGCGGTGGAGGCGGTCACGGAGGGGCCCGACGGCCTGATCGCCGGCCTGCCCCCGGGAGCCGTCTACGCCGACATGAGCACCGTCTCGCCGGAGCTGAGCCGCGCCGTGGCCGAGCGCGTGGCGGCGGCCGGCGCGACGATGCTCGACGCGCCCGTGTCGGGCAGCCCGGTGACGCTCGCGGAGGGCAAGCTCGCGATCATGGTCGGCGGCGAGGAGGCCGCGCTCGAGCGCATCCGGCCGGTGCTGCTCGACATCGGGCCGGCCGTGACGCACATCGGGCCTAACGGCACGGCGGTGCAGACCAAGATCGCCATCAACCTCACGCTCGTGGTCCAGATGATCGCGTTCTGCGAAGGCGTGGCGCTGGCCGAACAGGGCGGCGTCGAGCGGGAGGTGGTGGTCGACGCGATGCTGAAGAGCGTGGTGGCCTCCCCGGTGCTGAGCTACCGCGGACCGTTCATCCTCGAGGGGCGGATGCCCGCGGAGCCTCTCGCCGACGTGACCCTCCAGCAGAAGGACATGCTGCTCGCCCTCGACGAGGGCCGCCGGATGGGCTCGCCGGTGCCGCTCACGGCCGCGGCGAACGAGATGCTGAACGCGGCGCGCGGCCTCGGGATCGACGAGAACGACTTCGTCGTCGTCCACCGCGTCTACCGCGCGTTGGCGGGGGCCGACCGGTGAAGCCCTACCGGACCACCGTGGCCGACGTGCCGCTCGAGCAGGGCCTCCGCGAGGACGAGGGCTGGATCGACATGCGGGTGCAGTTCCTGATCGACGAGCGCACGGCCGGCTCGACCGGCCTCGTGGTCGGCCGCACTGTGCTTCCGCCCGGCGCCCGCCACGAGCGCCACCGGCATCCGAACTGCAACGAGTTCCTCGTGGTGATGAGCGGCGGCGGCGAGGTCTACACCGATCACGGCGTCGAGCCGTCGAAGGCGGGCGACGTGATCTTCACTCCCGCCGGCCACTGGCACGGCTTCAACAACACCTCCGACGAGGACGTGCTGCTGATCTGGGGCTGGGAGGGCGCGGGCTCGCTCGAGGCGGCCGGCTACGAGCTGCCGGACTAGCTATCCCACCCTGACGGCGGCCCGCAGCGCCGGCGCCACCGACTCGGCCACCAGCTCGATCGTGCGCCAGTCGACCGGCGGCAGCTGGCCCAGGAGGAAGTCGCCCACCCCGAGCTCCACGAACGGGCGCAGCGTCTCCGCGCACTGCTCGGGCGTGCCCACGATCATCATGCGCTTGAGCCGCTCGGGCATCGGGTCGCCGTAGAGCTCCCGCGCTCGCTCCCGCGCCGCTCCCTCGTCCTCGTCGAGCAGGGCGCGGACGACGAGCGACTTGCGCACGTCGGCCACGTTGCGCCCGACGTCGGAGCAGTGCCCGCCGAGCACGTCGAGCTTGTGGCGGTACTCGTCGATGCCGCCGTAGAGCATGTTCCAGATGTCGGCGTGCTCGGCCACGATCCGCAGGGTCCGCCGCTCGCCGGCGCCGCCGATCACGAGCGGCAGCCGTTCCTGCACCGGCTTCGGCTCCATGCGCGCGTCGGTCAGGCGATAGTGGCGGCCCTCGAAGGTGGTCGTCTCCTGCGTCCAGAGGCTGCGCAGGATCCTGCAGGCCTCGTCGAGCATGTCCATCCGCGCGCCGATGCCCGGGAACGGTATGCCGTACTGGGCGTGCTCCTCCTCGAACCACGCCGCGCCCATCCCGAGCTCGACGCGGCCGCCGGACACGTGGTCGATCGTGGCGGCGATATTCGCCACGAGCGCGGGATGCCGGTAGGTCACGCCGAGCACGAGCACCCCGCAGCGCACGCGGCTCGTGAGCGCCGCCATCGCCGCCAGCATCGCCGTGCCCTCGAACTGCGGGCCGTTCGGGTCGGCGCGGATGGGCAGGAAGTGGTCGAAGTCCGAGACCCAGTCGTAGCCCAGCTTCTCGCTGCGGAGCCACAGGTCGCGGTAGTCGTCGAAGCTCGTGTTCTGCGGTCCGGAGTGAACGCCGAAGCGGAGCTCGTCGCCGAAGATCTGCATCAGCCGGCCACGTCGGCGCTCAGGTGTGCGCCCAGTAGCGCTCAGAGCCCTTGCTGGCGGCAAGGGCGTCGGCGTCCTCGAAGCCGGGCGCCATGGAGGCGCTCGTGCCCGGCATCACCTGGTGATGATCGATGTCGATCAGGCGCAGCCACGACTGCTGGCCGAGCGTGAGCCCGACGAAGCAGCCGAGCTCCACGAGCTCAGGCTCGTCGAAGTGCGCGTACAGCCGCTCCCAGAGCTCGTCGTCGGCGCTGCCGGTCCAGACGATCGCCTCGGTGTAGGCGAGCGCGGCCTTCTCGCGCTCGGAGTAGCGCTCGGAGGACTCGAAGTTGAGGAGCTCGTCGTACTTGCCCTCCACGAGCCCGCCCTCGCGGCCCTTCTCCGAGCGCTGGTTGCCGCAGTACTCGCACTTGACGCTGCGCGAGACGTAGACGCGGCAGAGCTCTTTGACCGGGTGGTCGACGACACCGTTGCGGAACAGGTCGTTCCAAGCGTTCGCGAAGAACCAGAAGGCTGCCGGCACGTGCGCGCGCACCGCCGTGCTCTCAGGTCGCGGCGTGCCCTCCCGTGCGCAGCGCTCCATCTCCTCCCGCATCTCGGGCGTCATCTCATCCAGCGGCACGTAGCTGATACGTGGCTCTCCGTCCATGCTGCCTCTCCTCCTGGGCCGTACCTGAAACGGGTTCTTGACTCTACCGCAAACGATTGCAGGACCCGGCGGGATGTGATCGGATCCAGGAGCCGCATCAGCCGATCCTGAGCAGGCCGCGCTCGTAGCCGTGCAGGCGCTCGGGGCCCCGGGCGCCCACGGCCACGAGCTCGCCGGTCTGGACGCCCGCGCTCTCGTCCGGCGTGATCACGTTTGGCTGGATCACGATCGTCATGCCCTCGTCGAGCGTGAAGTCGGGTACCTCCTCGAGCGTCCGCGTGCGATCGCCCAGCACCGGCGGCAGGTAGCCGCCGACGAAGCCGTGCACGAGGTCGTCGCGGGTGGTGAAGCCGGCGTCGCCGATCGGCGCCGACGCCTCCACCAGCTCGGCCGCGGTAGCGCCCGGCCGCACCCGCTCGAGGATTGCGTCGAAGGTGGCGTCCGCGACCTGGTGGAGCTCGCGGTAGAGCGGAGTCGGCTCGTCGCCGACCGTGAACGTGCGCAGCAGCTGGCCGGTGTAGTCCCAGTAGGACGCGCTCACCTCGCAGCTCAGCACGTCGCCGGGCTCGAGCGCGCGCGCCGCCGGCCACTGGGCGGGCACGCTCTGGAGCGGCGCGTCCATCGGGGTGGCCGCGAAGTAGTGGATGTGGGTGGTGCCGCCGCGGCCCACGTACGCGCGCTCGGCCAGGTTGCCGAGCTCGCGCTCGTCGGTGCCCGCTCGGGCGGCGGCGTGCACGGAGCGCACGGCGTCGTCGGTGAAGCCGCAGCCCAGCCGGAGCCAGTCGAGCTCCTCGGCCGACTTGCGCAGCCGCAGCCGGGTGTAGGCGTGGTCGAGCGGGACCGGGGTGGCCAGCTCGGCGAGCGCGCCGTGGGCCCGGTAGCCGAGCGGGCCGATCAGCGCCACGCGCTGCCCGCGCGCGCCGCGGCGTTCCAGCTCTTCGAGGGCCGTGGCCATCGCCTTCGGCCCGGCCCAGCGCACGTCGGCCTCGGTGGCGATCCGCTCGGCGTTCGGCAGGTGGTTGAAGAAGTTCACGAGCAGCAGGTCGCGCTCGCCGGGGGTGAAGACGCAGAGCGCCTCGCGCGTGACCGGCCAGCGGGTGAGCCAGGCGACCGCGGGTCCCGACCTGTTCGCGCCGTACAGCACGGCATGCGCGGCGCCGGCCGCCTCGAGCTCGGCCGCGAGCGCCCGGCGGCGGCGCGCCATCTCGACATGGCTGAAGCGCGGGTAGGGGAGGGTTCCGGCCGGGATCGTCACGGCCTGACCACGAGCCGGCGCCCGGCCGAGCCGGCGAGCCGCTCCCAGGCCTCTCCGATCTCGTCGAGCGCGACCTCCTCGGCCTCGAGCGTGAGAGCGCCGCCCCCGCTCCGGGCCAGCTCGTGCGCCCGTGCGAGCGCCGCTTGGCGCTCCTGCGGGGTGGCCCAGGCGCCCGAATGGCCGGCGAGCGTGAGGCGCCGGTTGCGCAGCGGGATCCCAGACAGCTCCGCGACCGGCGCGGCGGCCTGGCCGAAGCTCACGTACACACCGTCCCGGGTGAGCGCCTCGATGGCCGCGCGCGCGGGCACGCCCCAGAGGGGGTCGAGCGCCACGTCGAGCCGTCCATCCGCGGCGGCGGCGAAGCGCTCCCTCAGCTCGGAGGCGTCGAGCGACTCCGAGAGCTCCACGGCGGCGTCGGCGCCGAGCGCGAGCGCGCGCTCGAGCCGCTCGTGGTCCCGGCCGGCCGCCACCACCCGCGCCGCGCCCATCAGCTTGGCCAGCTGCACGGCCACGAGCCCCACGGCCCCGGTCGCCCCCGTCACGAGCACGTGCGCCCCCTCGAGCTCCGCGCCGGCCTGCTGCGCGCGCTCGAGGCACATGAGCGCTGTGAACACCGGTACGCCCAGCGCGGCGGCGGTCACGTCGTCCGGCCCGTCGGCGATCGGAGCCACCGAGGCCTGCGAAGCGCGCTCCGTGCCGTCGGGCTCCTCCGGCACGAGCGCGTACTCGGCCACGGCGCCGTCGCGGCCGTAGCCGGGGTGCACGAACTCCACGCGCACGCGCGTGCCGGGCGCCAGGCGGTCGCCCTGCTCCACCTCGCCCACGCCCTCGAGACCGATCACATACGGCGGCCGCGGCGGACCGTCGAAGAAGTGGCCGTTCCAGATGTGGAGCTCCACCGGGTTGAGCGCGGCGGCGTGGATCCGCACCAGCGCCTCGCCCGGACCGGGCGTGGGCTCCGGCAGCTCGGCGGGCGCCGGCGGGCGTCCCAGCTCCTGGACGACCGCCGCACGCACGGCGGTCAGAGGCGCACGGGATCGGCGGCCGGCAGCCGCCCGTTGCCGGGGACGGCCACGCGAGCGTCGGCGTCGAGGCGCGTGTTGCGGTTCGACTGGTGGTCGCGCTCGAGCGGCAGCGTGCCACCGACCGTGTAATACGGCTTGCCGGCGATCACGAGGTCCTCGGACGGGAAGCGGGTGATCACCTCGGCACCGTCCGCGGTCACCACGAGCTGCTCCTCGATCCGGGCGGCCGACCAGCCGTCGGTCGAGGGCCAGAACGTCTCGAGCGCGAACACCATCCCCTCCTGGATCTCCTCCGGATGGTCGAGCGACACGAGCCGGCTGAAGATCGGCTTCTCCCAGATCGCGAGGCCAACGCCGTGCCCGAACTGGAGCGCGAAGGCGGACTCCTCGTCGGGGAAGCCGAACTCCTCCGCCTTCGGCCAGAGCTCCGCCACCTCGCCGGTGGTCACGCCGGGGCGGATCATGTCGATGGCGGCATCCAGGTAGTAGCGGCAGCGCTTGTAGGCGTCCACGAGCGCGCGTGAGGCGCTCGCCACCGCGAACGTGCGGTAGTAGCACGTGCGGTAGCCCATGAAGCTGTGGAGGATGTCGAAGTACGCGGGGTCGCCCGGGCGCAGCACCCGGTCCGTGTAGACGTGGGGGTGGGGATTGCAGCGCTCGCCCGAGATGGCGTTCACGCCCTCCACGAACTCGGAGCCCATGTCGTAGAGCACCTTGTTCACGAGGCCGACGCACTCGTTCTCGCGCATCCCCGGCCGCATCGCGCGGTAGAGCTCCTCGTAGGCGGCGTCGACCATCATGCAGGCCGTGTTGAGGAGCGTGATCTCGTCCTGCGTCTTGATCTGGCGCGCCTCCTGCATGAGCTGCTGGCCGTCCACCACCTGGACGCCCGCGCGCTGAAGCGCGAACAGCACGGCCGGCTCGACGGCGTCGACGCCGACGGGCTCGCCCAGCAGCCCGCGCTGCTCGAGCTCGACGCGGATCTTCTCGGCCACGTTCTCGGCCCGGCCCGACTCGGGCGACATCGCCCCGCGCAGGGTCGAGATCCCCGCGCGCGAGCGACCGTCCGCGAGCCACGGGTTGTAGAGCTGATGGTGGCGGGCGGCGGAGCCGAAGTCCCACATGATCGGCTCCTCGCCCTGGGGGAGGAGGCAGAAGCGGTTCAGCTTGTCCTGCGCCCAGGTGCCGATGTGGGTGGCCGTGATGTAGCGGATGTTCGTCATGTCGAAGCAGAGCAGCGCTCCCAGCTCCGACTCGGCGAGCAGCCCTGAGATCCGCGCCAGCCGCTCCTGGCGCAGGCGGTCGAAGCGGACCCGCTCCTCCCAGTCGACGGCCATCGTGCCGTAGGTGTGCAGTGCCATTTCGTCACCTCGTCCGTAGCGTTGTGCAAACGATTGCAGGCGATCGCGGCGGCGTCAACCGCGCCGCGCGAGCCGGTGACCGCCAGGAATGGTCGCCGCTGCCGGCCGACAGCCGGTGCGGCGCTCGCCGTTCGGCGCGGAGGGCGCTTGACAGGTCGGAGCGCGGTGCTCTACGGTTCCTTGCAAACGTTTGCAGTAGCGTCGCCAGATCGAGGGAGCCAGAGGTGCCGGACTTCGACGACAACGCCAAGACGCTGGGCTGGGTTGGCACCGGCCGGATGGGCCTCGCGCTCGCGACCCGCCTGCTGGACGCGGGGTGCGACCTCGGCGTCTACAACCGCACGCGCGCCAAGGCGGAGCCGCTCGCCGAGCTCGGGGCGACGATCGTCGACTCGCCGGCCGAGCTCGCCGAGCGCGACATCGTCTTCACCATGGTCGCCGGCCCGGATGATTTCAAGTCCGTCGTCCGCGGCGAGAACGGGCTGCTGTCGAGGCTCGACGCCGCGCCGTCCGTGATCGTCGACTCGTCCACGGTCTCCCCGGCCGCGTCCGCCGAGGTCCGGGTGCTCGCCGAGGAGCGCGACGTCGCGCTGCTGGCCGCCCCTGTGAGCGGCAACCCGTCCGTGGTCGACGCCGGCAAGCTGACGGTCGTGGTGTCCGGGCCCCCCGACGCGTGGGAGGCGGCCCGCACGTACCTCGAGCTGTTCGGGGCGGGCGCGACCTACGTCGGCGAGGGCGACGCCGCGCGGCTCGTGAAGATCTGCCACAACCTGATGCTCGGCGTGGTCTCGCAGTCGCTGGCGGAGATCACAGTGCTCGCCGAGAAGGGGGGCGTCTCGCGCGCCGCCTTCCTCGAGTTCCTCAACAAGAGCGTGATGGGCTCGATGTTCACGCGCTACAAGACGCCGGCGATCGTGAACCTCGACTACACGCCCACGTTCACGCCCGCGCTTCTCTACAAGGACTTCGACCTCGGCTTCCAGGCGGCCAAGGAGCACGGCGTGCCGATGCCGGTCGCCGCGGCCGCCCAGCAAGCGGTGCAGTCGCTGATGGGCTTCGGCTACGAGGACGTGGACTTCATCGCGCTGCTCGACCTCGAGGCGCGCGGCGCCGGACTCGAGCTCGAGCCCGAGAACGTGCCGGTGAACGACGGCCTCGGCGACGGGAAGGTCGGCGTCGGTCCGGCCGCCGGCTCCGGCTGAGCCGGCTCAGACCAGCCCGAGCTCGTCGAGGTCGCGCGCGAGCGCGCGCTCCTCGTCGCCCGTGAGCGGCACGAGCGGAGGCCGCACCGGCCCCTGCGGGAGGCCCATCAGCCCGAGCCAGCTCTTCAGCTGCGCGATCGGGATCGTGCCCCGGTCGAGCCAGGGCGCGCGCAGCCAGCGGTCGAATGCGTCGCGCTCCGGCCCGAGCCGCGCGCTCGCGGCGCGCGCGGCGGCGAGGTCGCCGGCGTCGGCCAGCTGCGTGTACTCGAGCACCGGCAGCGCGCCGGGACGCTGGTAGAGGGCGAGGGCGGGCGTGGACATCAGCGCCTGGAAGCCGTGCTCGACGTGGAGGTCGAGCCAGTCGCGCTCGGAGGCGTCCGTGACCACGATTCGGTCGCCGGCGAGCCGCATCACCCGCAGCAGGTGATCCCGAGGCTGCGGGTTCTTGATCCCGCAGACGGTCGCGAGCTCGGCCAGCTCCGAGATCAGCTCGGGGGAGAGCGAGTAGCCGGCGTAGGTCGTGTTGAAGAGGAACAGCGGCAGCACCGAGGCGTCCGCAAGCGCGCCATACCAGGCCCGCACGGACTCCGGGGGCGGCCGCGGCGGGTAGTAGGGGTTGATCGCGATCCCGAAGTCGATGCCGTGCTCGGCGGCGTGGTGGCAGAGCTCGAGCGTCTCCGAGAGCACGTGGTGGCCCACATGGGCCATCACCGGAACCCGCCCCGCCACCTGCCGCGCCACCAGCTCGTGCGTCCGCCTGCGCTCCTCGAGCGTGAGCGCCCAGAACTCGCCCATCACCCCGCCGCAGAAGATGCCGTCCACGCGCAGGCCGGTCACGTAGTGCTCGACCGACGCCTCGAGCAGGCCCTCGTCCAGCTCGGCGCCGTCCGGGGTGAACGGGCTCGGGATCGCGATCCACAGCCCTCGCACCTTCGCGCGCGCCAGGGCCTTGGCGGGGCTGAGGGTCGCTGCTTCGGGCGTGGGGTGGGTCATGGTCTCGATGGGGGCCGGGTCCGGGCCCCGCCCCCCAGTGGGTGCCCGGACCTGCCCCCTCCTCCCCCAAGGAGAACCGTCTCGGGAGCAATTCCCGGTTTCGCCATTCTGCAAACGATTGCAGATTCGCAGACGCCGCGAGCCCCTCCCGGACGGCGTCGCCGACCACTTCTCCGCCGCGACTGCAAACGATTGCGATACAGTGGATCGACGATGGCGCGGGCGGAGACGGAGCCCACCGGAGCGGCGCAGGAGCGAGCTGATGCGGCGCGTGAGCGAGCGGGCGAGTCGCCCGCCGAATATCTCGAGCGCTACGGCCGGATGCGGCTGATCCGGCGCTTCGAGCAGGAGATCCAGCGGTTGTTCCTGCGCGGCGAGGTGCACGGCACCACCCATCTGTCCGCCGGCCAGGAGGCCGTGCCGGTCGGCATATGCTCGGCGCTCGAGCCGAGCGACTACGTGGCCGGCACCTATCGCGGTCACGGCCACGCGCTGGCGAAGGGCACCGACCCCGAGGCCCTGGCCGCGGAGATGCTCGGCCGGGCGACCGGCGTGTGCGGCGGACGGGCCGGCTCGATGAACGTCGTCGACCTCGAGCACGGGCTCGTGGGCTGCTTCGGGATCGTCGGCGGCAGCGTCGCTGCGGCCACCGGCGCCGCTCTCTCGGCCCAGCGACAGGGTGGGGTGGCGGTGGCCTTCTTCGGCGACGGCGCCACCAATCAGGGCTACTTCCACGAATGCCTCAACTGGGCCCAGGTCTTCGACCTCCCGGTGGTCTACGTCTGCGAGAACAACTTCTACGGCGAGTTCACGCCGATGGCGGACGTGACCGCCGGCGGCGAGATCGGCATCCGGGCCACGGGCTACGGGATGACCTCGCGCGTGGTCGACGGCAACGACCTCTGGGCCGTCCGCGAGGCGGCGCTCGAGGCGGTCGGCCGGGCGCGCGCCGGCGACGGCCCGACCCTGCTCGAGTGCCAGACCTACCGGCACTACGGGCACTCGAAGTCCGACCCCGGGAAGTACCGTCCGCCCGACGAGGTTGAGAGCTGGCTCGCTCGTGATCCGCTCGACCTCGTGCGCGCACGGCTGCTCGAGCTGGGCGTGGCCGAGGACGAGCTGGCCGGGGTGGAGTCCGAGATCGACGAGCGGATGGACCGCGCCGTCGAGGCCGCCCTCGCGGCGCCCTACCCCGACCCGCAGCGCGACGCGGGGACCGAGTTCAAGGGATGAGCGAGCTCGAGTTCCGCACGGCGATCCGCGACGCGATCGACGAGGAGATCGAGCGCGACCCCAGCGTGGTGTTCTTCGGCGAGGACGTGGCGGCGGCCGGCGGCGTGTTCATGACAACGCCCGGCCTGCACGAGAAGCACGGCCAGGAGCGCGTCTTCGACACACCGATCTCGGAGCTCGCGATGGCCGGGGCCGCGTTCGGCGCCGCGGTCACGGGCCTGCGGCCGGTGATCGAGATCATGTTCGGCGACTTCATGGCACTGCCCATGGACAGCCTCGTTAACCAGGCGGCCAAGTACTGGTACGTGTCGAACGAGCAGGCGAGCGTGCCGCTCGTGGTGCGCTCGGCGGTGGGCGCGGGCGGCCGCTTCGGCGCGATGCACTCGCAGATCCACGCGACCTGGTTCCAGGGGATCCCCGGTCTCAAGATCGCCGCGCCGTCGAGGCCGGCCGACGCGAAGGCCCTGCTCAAGTCGGCGATCCGCGACGACAACCCCGTGATCTTCCTGGAGCACAAGCGCCTCTACTCGGTCAAGGGCCCGGCGCCCGAGGAGGAGACGGTGCCGCTCGGGCGCGCGAACGTGGTCCGGGAGGGCGGAGACATCACCATCGCCTCGGCGCTCAAGGGCGTGCCCGACGCGCTGGCCGCGGCCGACGAGCTCGCCTCGGACGGGATCGACGCGGAGGTGGTCGACCTGCGCTCGCTGCGCCCGCTCGACAGCGAGACGGTGCTCGCGTCGGTGGCTCGGACCAACCGGCTGCTCGTGGTGGAGGAAGGACCGCAGACCGGAGGCTGGGCGGCCGTGCTGCTCGGCGTGGTCGCCCAGGAGGGGCTCCACGACCTCGACGACTGCTGGCTCCTCAACACCGACGAGACGCCCGCTCCCTACAGCCCCACCCTCGAGGACGCGTTCCTCCCGGGGCCCGGCGCGATCGCGGCCAGCGTGCGCGAGCGCCTCGGGGTCGCCGCCGCCTGAGCGCCGCCGCGCGCGTTACGGTCCCGGCGTTCACCACGACCCGGGGAGCGCCGACCACGATGGAGCGAGTTCTGGCTGTGTTTGCGACGCTGGCGGTGGGCGCGTTGATTGCCTTCCAGCCGCCCGTCAACTCGGAGCTTGGAAAGCACACGAGCGTGCTCGGGGCCGCCTTCGTGAGCACCGCGATCTCGGCGATCGTGCTCACCCTGATCATGGCCTTCGCGAACGAGTGGGGTCGGCTCGGCGGGCTCGCGGACACCCCCGTCATCTACATGACCGGCGGCCTGCTGGGCGCGATCCTCGTCACGGTGTCGCTCGTGACCGTGCGCACCCTCGGGGCGGGCGGCGTGGTGGCCGCCACGGTCTGCGGGCAGCTGATCGTGTCCGCGCTGCTCGACCGCGCCGGCGTGCTCGGCCTCGAGCAGGTCGGGCTCACACCGCTCAGGGTGCTCGGCTTCGCCCTCCTGCTGGCGGGGACGTTCCTGGTGGTTGTGCGGCCCTAGCAGGCCTCGGTCACGAATCGGACTACGGGGACTCGAACTACGCCGCGACCCGGACCGGGGCGCGGCTGCGCGGAGCGCGCGGCGGCGCCGGCAGCGCGAACTCGGGCGGAGCGATCGCGAGGTAGTGGCCGAAGGACCAGTCGACGAACCGCTTGGCCTGCATCCGCCCGATCGCGAGGTGCAGCAGGCGCGGCGGCACGCGCGGCACGAGCCGCTGCGTGGCGAGCATCCAGCGGAACTTCCAGTGGTGCGAGGCGGAGAAGTCGCCGTAGCGCACCAGCGCCTCCGCGGCGCTCTGCCTGCCTTCCACTACCTGGCGCAGCTCGCGCCCGCAGGCGATGCCGAAGTAGAGCGCGGTGCGGATGCCCTCCGCGGTGAGCGGGAGGCAGTGCCCGGCCGAGTCGCCCACGAAGAAGATGCCGTCGCCGGTTGCCTCGCGAAGCTCGTGGGGGATCCAGTTGCCCTGGTAGCGCACGGGCTCGCGCTCGAGGTCCTCCGCGAGCAGCACCGTGGTGTCCTTCACGTGGAAGCGGGGGTCGAACGAGCCGACCCCGATGCGCAGCTCGTCCTGGGCGGGAAAGCTCCAGCCGTAGCCCGCCGGCACGTAGCGGCGGTCGATCCAGATCTCCATCTCGTCGCCGGCGCCCCAGGGGTGCACCTCGAGGCCGCGCGAGAGAGGAGCGTCGGGCGGCTGATAGCTAGATGCGGATCCGTGCGCACCCGGCCGAGCCGGGTGCTTACGGCTTGCCAGCACCCTCCTCCACCCGAGCGCGTCCACGATCAGCGGCGCGGTCAGGACGCCGCGGTCGGTGTGCACGGTGTTGCCGCTGCGCCCGTCGACCTTGGCGGTCTCGAAGGCGGCGTCGGACTGCTCCCAGAGCAGGCGGCAGAGCTCCGGGTAGTCGAACGTCGAGAAGGTCCAGGGCAGCCGAAGCACCGACGTCCCGTGCGGCGTGTGGACCACGAGCCGGTCGAACACCTGGCGCTGCGACCCCATCAGCCCCATGGCGCGAAGCCACTCGGTGGGGATGCCGCACGCCGAGGTCTGGCGCTCGCCGATCTCGTAGCGGTCGAGCACCAGGACGCGCGCGCCGGTGCCGCGCAGCTCCCGCGCGACGGCGAGCCCCGCGAAGCTCGCACCGCACACGAGGACGTCGTAGTCACCGGCAAGGGCGGTGCGCTCGGCCCCCGTCTTGGTACGTCGAGTCGGCACAGGCGCAGAGTAGCTACCCTTGTCGCCCCAGTGCCGGATACGCAGACTGTTAGTGAACCCCGCACCGTCGAGGGCTCGGGCGGCCTCCTGCTCGAGATCGACGGGCAGATCGTCCCGAACTACGATGCCACCCTAGTCCCCTTCGAGGAGGGGGACGTGGTGTCGGGACGCGTCGTGCGCATCGATCAGGACGAGGTCCTGGTGGACATCGGCTACAAGAGCGAGGGCGTCATCCCGATGAACGAGCTCTCGATCCGCAAGTCGGTCGATCCGCACGACGAGGTCGAGCTGGGGGAGGAGGTCGACGCCCTCGTCCTCACGAAGGAGGACCAGGACGGGCGCCTCGTGCTCTCCAAGAAGCGCGCGCGCTTCGAGAAGGCGTGGCGCAAGATCGAGGGCGCGGCCGAGTCGGGCGAGCCCGTGGAGGGCACGGTCATCGAGGTCGTGAAGGGCGGGCTCATCATCGACCTCGGGGTGCGCGGCTTCCTGCCCGCCTCGCTGGTCGACATCCGCCGCGTGCAGAACCTCGACGAGTTCCTGGGCACCAAGATCGAGTGCAAGGTCATCGAGCTCAACCGCTCGCGCAACAACGTCGTGCTCTCGCGCCGGGCCGTGCTCGAGGAGGAGCGCAAGGAGGTGCGCCAGCAGATCCTCGACCGCCTGCAGCCGGGGATGGTCGTGGAGGGCGCGATCTCGAACATCGTGGACTTCGGCGCCTTCGTCGACCTCGACGGCATCGACGGCCTGATCCACATCTCAGAGCTTTCCTGGTCGCACGTGAACCACCCGTCCGAGATCCTCTCGATCGGTGACGTGGTGCCGGTCAAGGTGCTCGACATCGACCGCGACCGCCAGCGCATCTCACTCGGTCTCAAGCAGACCCAGGAGGACCCGTGGCAGCGGGTTATCGACACCTACCGGATCGGCGACGAGCTGGAGGGGACGGTCACCAAGGTCGTGACCTTCGGCGCCTTCGTCGAGATCATGGACGGGGTCGAGGGCCTCGTGCACATCTCCGAGCTGGCCCACCATCATGTTGAGAACCCGCGCGAGATCGTGGAGCCCGGCCAGGACGTGCGCGTGAAGATCCTCGAGATCGACTCCGAGCGCCGCCGCCTCTCCCTGTCCGTCAAGCGCGTGGCCGAGCAGCTGCCGCACATCAAGTCGGCGGCCGCCGCGGGCGCGGCGGCCGCGGGCGTGAGCGAGGAGATCGGCGACGTGCCGGACCTCGGCCTGTCCGAGGACGTGTTCGCCGGGCCGCAGGTGAGCGGCGCCGACGCGCTGTCGGCCGCGCTCAGCGAGGCGCAGGAGACCCCCGCCGAGGAGGCTCCGGCCGCCGGGGAGGCTCCGGCCGCGGAGGGGGCTCCGGCCGCGGAGGGGGCTCCGGCCGCCGAGGGGGCTCCGGCCGCCGAGGGGGCTCCGGCCGCCGAGGAGGCTCCCGCCGCCGAGGAGCCCGTGGCCGAGGAGCCGGCCGCCGAGGACGCTCCGGCCGCCGACCAGCCCGCCGCGGACGCCCAGCCGGCCGAGCCGCCCGAGGAGTAGCCGGTGGCCCCGTTCGTGGGGCTGACCGGTGGACTCGGCGCCGGCAAGTCGGAGGCCCTTCGACTGCTCGGCGAGCTGGGCGCCGCCACGCTCTCGACCGACGCCGTGGTGCACGAGCTGCTCGGGACCGGCGAGCTGCGCGAGCGAGTGACGGAGCGCCTCGGCCCGGAGGTCGTGGTCGACGGGAAGCTCGATCGCGCGCGGATCGCCGCGCGCGTGTTCGCGGACGACGAGGCGCGCGCCTGGCTCGAGGGCGAGCTCTGGCCCCGGGTGGGCATGCGCGTGGCGGACTGGCGCGCCGGGATCGACGACGACCGCGTGGGCGTCGTGGAGGTGCCGCTGCTCTTCGAGTCGGGCATGGAGGCGGTCTTCGACGCCACCATCGCCGTGGTGGCGGACGAGGAGCTGCGCGCCCGGCGCGCCGGCGCCCGCTCGCACGCCGCGCTCGAGGACCGCGAGCGCCGCCAGCTCGCCCAGTCGGAAAAGGCGCAGCGAGCGGACTTCGTGGTCCGTAACGACGGGACGATCGAAGCGTTGAAGCAATCGTTGTCCCGCGTACTTGCAAAACTCAACACCAGCTCCCGATGAGCTCCCAGGCAGCCCGAATCGGCCGACGACCGGCGCGGCGCATTCGCCGCCGCCGCGCCGTGGCGATCGCGGTAGCCGGGGTGCTTGCGCTCGGGGTGATCGCGGTGGTCACCGGTGTCGGCCCGCTCGGCGAGGCGGTGCGGGAGATCACCCTGCCCCTGCGTCACGACGACGTGATCCGCCAGCAGGCCGACGACAAGGGCCTCGATCCCGCCCTGATCGCCGCGGTGATCTACGAGGAGTCGCGCTTCCGCGACCAGACCTCGTCCGCCGGCGCGCGCGGGCTCATGCAGATCACGCCCGACACGGCCGACTTCATCGCCAAGCACTCCGGGGGCATCCGCTTCCGCCAGGAGGATCTCGCCACGCCGCAGATCAACATCGCCTACGGGTCCTACTTCCTGCGCTACCTGATCGACCACTACGACGGCAACGAGGAGCCCGCGATCGCGGCCTACAACGCGGGCCTCACGAACGTCGACGGCTGGGTCGCGGAGGCCGGCGGGCCCAGCGAGTTCGACACCGTGGGCGACATCCCGTTCCCCGAGACGCGCGCGTACGTGTCGAACGTGCTCGAGCGACGCGGCGAGTACCGCGACCATTACGCCGAAGAGCTCGGGCTCTAGACGCGCGATTCAGGCGGTGGCGCGCTCCCAGGCCGCGTAGGCCTTCTCCACGGCCCGCTTGGCCTCGGCATGCCGCGCGGACGCCTCGTCGCTCCGCTGTGGGGTGCTCCAGACGGCGGGGTCGGCTAGCTCGTCCTCGACCGAGCGCAGCTCGGCCTCGGCCCGCTCGACCGCGCGCTCGAGTTGCGCGATCTGCCGGGCCTGGTTCTTCGAAGGACCTGCGGCCGGCCGGCGCCCGCCGTTCCGCTTCGCGGAGCGCGTGCGCGTCCGCTCGCGCCGGCGCGCGTCCGTCGCGGCTGCCTCGGCCTCGCGCCGTTCCTCGCGCACGCGCGAGTATTCGGCCCAGCCGCCGTCGTAGCTCTTCAGACGGCGGTCTTCGATGGCGATCGTGCGCGTTCCCACCGCGTCGAGGAGCGCGCGGTCGTGCGACACGAGGAGCACGCTGCCGTCGAACGCCGACAGGGCGTCCTCGAGCGCCTCGCGCGCGTCGAGGTCGAGATGGTTGGTGGGCTCGTCGAGGATCAGCACGTTCGCCCCTGACGACACGAGGATGGCCAGCGACAGGCGCCTGCGCTCGCCGCCGGAGAGGCCGTCCATCGGCTTCTCCGCCTCCTCGCCGCTGAACAGGAAGCGGCCGAGCAGGGCGCGCGCCTTGCCCGGTGTGAGCCCGGTCGCGCGCTGAGCGGCGTCGAGCGCCGTGCCCGCGGTGCCCAGCTCCTCGGCGTGCTGGGAGAGGTAGGCGAGCTGCACGTTGTGACCCGTCTTCACGCGGCCGGCCTCGAGCGGCCGGCGGCCCGCCAGCCCTTCGATCAAGGTCGTCTTGCCCACGCCGTTGGGCCCCACGAGCGACACGTGCTCGCCTCGCTCGAGCCACAGCTCGCCGTCCTCGACCAGCGTCCGGCCGGGCACCTCGAGGCGCCCGTGCTCCAGCTCAAGGACCACCCGGCCGGTGCGCTCGGTCGACCCGAAGCTGAACCCGAGCGAGCGGTGGTCGCGCGGGTCACGTTCGATCCGCTCGATCTTGTCGAGCCGCTTGACGCGCGACTGCGCCTGCCGGGCCTTCGTCGCCTTGTAGCGGAAGCGCTCGATGAAGCGCTCCATCCGCGCGATCTCGGCCTGCTGCTTCTCGATCTGCTTGCCGAGCTGGAGCTCGCGCGCGGCCGCCTCCTTGCGCCAGCTGTGCCAGCTGCCCGGGAAGAAGCGCGAGCGGCCGGCCTCCATCTCGAGCACCGAGGTGCCCACCGCCTCGAGGAACCAGCGGTCGTGCGCCACGAGGATCACGGCGGAGTCGAGGTCCACGAGGTAGCCCTCGAGCCACTCGAGCGAGGCGATGTCGAGGTGGTTGGTGGGCTCGTCGAGCAGCAGCAGGTCGGGGTCGCCCGCCAGCGCGCGGGCGAGTGAGGCGCGGGTCAGCTCGCCGCCCGAGAAGGTGTCGAGCCGGCGGTCGAGCTGCCCGTCGGTGAAGCCGAGGCCGTGAACGGGCCCGATCGCGCGCTCGCGCCAGTTCCAGCCGCCGGCGTGCTCGAGCGTGCCCTGGGCGCGCGCGTAGCGGTCGAGCAGGTCGCAATCCTCCGGCCGCTCCGCCATCGCCCCCTCGAGCCGCGCCAGCTCCTCCTCGATCGCGACCAGCTCGCGGCAGCCGGACAGCACGTATTCGCGCAGCGTGAAGCCGCGCTCGCGCGGCGGGCGCTGGTCGTGGAGGGCCGTGCGCGTGCCCTTCTCGAACACGAGCTCGCCGCCGTCGATGCCTGTCTCGCCGGCGAGCATGCGCAGCAGCGTGGTCTTGCCGGCGCCGTTGCGCCCGGCGAGCGTCATCCGGTCTCCCCGCTCGAGCTTGAACGACATGCCTCGGAACAGCGGCGCGCCCGCCACGTCCTTGCCCAGCGCCGATGCGATCACCACAGCCATCCGTCGCTCAATCGTCACACATGGCACACCGATGTGAACCGGCGCAAGTCACCCCCGGCGAGCCTTCCGCACCGCCCTGATCACCTTCCTCGCCGCGTCTTCCCGCACCGCTAACGTCTACCGGCGATGCCACCGTTCCGCGTCAACCCCGCCTACAAGCCCGTTGCGGATCAGCCGGCGGCACTCGCCGGGCTTGCCGAGGGCATCGAGGCGGGCGAGCGGTTCCAGACGCTGCTCGGAGTGACGGGGTCCGGCAAGACGGCCACGATGGCGTTCGCGATCGAGCAGGTTCAGCGGCCGGCGCTCGTGATCGCCCACAACAAGACGCTCGCGGCCCAGCTCTGCAACGAGTTCCGGGAGTTCTTCCCGGACAACTCGGTCGAGTACTTCGTGTCGTACTACGACTACTACCAGCCCGAGGCGTACGTCCCGGCGCAGGACCTTTACATCGAGAAGGACTCCTCGATCAACGAGGAGATCGACCGCCTGCGTCACTCGGCCACGAGCGCGCTGTTCGCCCGCCGCGACGTGATCGTGGTGGCCAGCGTCTCCTGCATCTACGGCCTCGGCTCGCCGGAGAAGTACAACGCGCAGATCACCCTGCTGAAGAAGGGCGACATGGTGGACCGCGACGAGCTGCTGCGCAAGCTGGTGGACAACATGTACACCCGCAACGACGCCGCCCTCGGGCGCGGCTCCTTCCGCGTGCGCGGGGAGACCCTCGAGGTGTTCCCCGCCTATGCCGAGTCGGCCTACCGCGCGGTGTTCTTCGGCGACGAGATCGAGCAAATCCAGCACTTCGACCCGCTCACCGGCGAGGTCTTCCAGGAGCTCGAGCACGCCGGCATCTGGCCCGCCACGCACTATGCCACCGACCGGCCGACGATCGAGCGCGCGATCGGCGAGATCCGCGACGAGCTCGAGGCGCGCACGAAGGAGCTCGAGGAGCAGGGCAAGCTGCTCGAGTCGCACCGGCTGCGGCAGCGCACCCAGTTCGACATGGAGATGCTGCGCGAGCTCGGCTTCTGCAACGGGATCGAGAACTACTCGCGCATTCTCGACGGCCGGGCGCCCGGCGAGCGGCCGTACTGCCTGCTCGACTTCTTCCCCGACGACTTCGTCTGCTTTGTCGACGAGTCTCATCAGACCGTGCCGCAGATCGGCGGCATGTTCGAGGGCGACCGCTCGCGCAAGCAGACGCTCGTGGAGTACGGCTTCCGGCTCCCGAGCGCGCTCGACAACCGCCCGCAGACCTTCGACGAGTACCTCGCTCACACGCCGCAGATCGTCTTCGTCTCGGCCACCCCCGCGGACTTCGAGCGCAACCACTCCGCGCGCGTGGTCGAGCAGATCGTGCGGCCGACCGGCGTCGTCGACCCCGCGGTCGACGTGCGCGAGACCCGCAACCAGATCGACGACCTGATGGAAGAGATCAGGGCGCGCGTGGAGGTCGAGGAGCGCACGCTCGTGACCACGCTCACGAAGAAGATGGCCGAGGACCTCACCGACTACCTGCTCGAGTATGGCTTCCGAGTCCGCTACCTGCACTCCGAGATCGACACTCTCGAGCGGATCCAGATCATCCGCGAGCTGCGACTCGGCGAGTTCGACATCCTCGTGGGCGTCAACCTCCTGCGCGAGGGCCTCGACCTGCCGGAGGTCTCGCTGGTGGCCATCCTCGACGCGGACAAGGAGGGCTTCCTGCGCGGCGAGACCTCCCTCATACAGACCATCGGCCGGGCCGCCCGGAACGTGCGCGGCAAGGTGATCATGTACGCCGACAAGGAGACCGCCGCGATGCGCAACGCGATCGAGGAGACCGGGCGGCGGCGCGCGATCCAGGTGGCCTACAACGAGGAGCACGGGATCACCCCGGCCACCATCCAGAAGGGCATCTCGGACATCACCGACTTCCTGATGATGGAGTCGAAGGTGCCGACCGGCCGGGGCCGACGCCGGCGCGAGACGGAGGGGATGTCGGCGGAGGAGCTCCGCCGCACGATCGTCGAGCTGGAGGAAGAGATGCTGGCGGCGGCCGACGACCTGCGCTTCGAGTACGCCGCCAAGTTGCGCGACGAGATCAAGGCTCTGCGGCACGAATTGGAGGAAGCAGAGGCAAGCGCCTAGCCGTCGCGCGACAGGGCGGCCCATCTGTGCTACCTCTGGGATGCTGGCCATCATGCCGTTCCCTCCCACCGCCTCCCGAGCTAGCGTGATCGCGTCCCAGCGGCGCGCGCATTCGCTATGCCGTCCTCGGGACGAGGCGCACGGATCATGAGATGGCTGCGCACCACCGACGGGGCGGTCACGCGGCCGGCCCCGCTGGCGCTCGCCATCGCCGCGGTGCTCGCCTTCGTGCTCACCTTCGGCCTGAGTCGAGCCACCGGTGACGAGGGGCAGGAGCGCCAGGCGGCGCCCGCCGCTACCACGACCGCGGACGCGCGGATCTCGCTGCGCTCGGCGGCCGCACTGCCCGATCTCGAGGCGGAGCCCGGGCCGACCGAGGCCGAGTTGGAAGCCGCCCGCGAGGAGCGGGCGGAGCGGCGGCGCAAGCGCGAGGCGGCGGAGGAGCGGAAGGCCCGGGCCGAGGCCGAGCAGGCCGAGGCGGAGCAGGCCGAGGCCGAGGCGCGCGCTGAGCGCCGCCGGCGGCGGGCCGAGCGCCGGCGCGAGCGCGCCGCGGAGCAGCGCGCGGAGCGGCAGGCCGAGGAGCGTGCGGCCGAGGAGCGCGCGGCCCAGGAGCGGCGAGAGGCGCAGCAGCGCAGGCTCGCCGAGCAGCGCCGGCGCGAGCAGGCGCAGCGCGAGCGCGAGAACCCGCCCACCACCACCAACCCCGCGCCGGGCGGCCAGGAGTTCGACGACTCGGGATGAGCACGCGGCCGCTCAAGCCCGCGACTGACGAGCCGGCGCAGGATGTCCAGGTCGGGGGCTACCGCATCGTCGGCAAGCCCAGCCGGCGCGAAGGCGGAAGCCTGCTGTTCGAGGCTCGCAGCCCACGGGGGGAGCCGGTCGCGCTCCAGCTGAGCGCCGAGCCCGTGACCGGGCGGCGCTCTCGCGCCCGGTTCCGCCGTCTCGCGCGCACCCGCGCCGGACTCTCTCACCCAAGCATTCTTCCAGTGCTCGAGGTCGGCGACCACGGCGGCCGGCCCTTCGTCGTGACCGCGCCGGTGCCGTCCCGCTCGCTGGCCGACCTGCTGCGGGACGGCCCGCTCGCCGCGGACGTCGCTGTTCAGTGGCTCGCGGCTACGGCGGAGGGACTGGACGCCGCGAACGACGCCGGCCTCGTGCACCTCGCGCTCGGCCCGGAGGGCCTGCTGCTCGAACGGTCCGCGCTCCTGCTCGACCTGTTCGGGATCTTCTCGGTCACCGGGCAGGCGGGCTGGGGCGACGTGGTGCGCCGGGATCCGCATCTGCGCTACGAGTCGCCGGAGGCGGTGCGCGGAGAGGAGCTCGACCGGCGCAGCAACGTCTACTCGATGGCGGCGATCCTCGTGCACGCGATCACCGGCCGCGAGCCGTATCCCGAGCCGGACCCGATGCTGATCGAGTACGCGCACGTGTCGCAGCCGCCGCCGCGGCCGAGCGCCCGCGACCCGCGGCTGCCGAAGGCCTTCGACGAGCTGATCGCCCGCGCCATGGCCAAGAACCCCGCCGAGCGGCCGGCTTCGGCGGGCGCCCTGCTCGCCGAGACGGCGCGCGTGCTGGAGGTCAGGCCGATCGGCGCGCCGGTGGTGGCACCGGCCCCGGTGGAGTCCACCACGGCGCCCGAGGCCAAGGCGGAGCCGGCGGCGCCCGCTCCCGCGCCGCCGCCGCCCGGCCCGCCCGGGAAGGAAGCGCCACCCGATCCGTCACGCCCGCGTGCGGTGCTCGACGCGTGGCTGGCGGCGGACTCCGCCACCACCCAGCGAATCACGCCGCCGCCACCGCGCGCGCCGGCTGTCACTCCGGCGCCCGTGGGCGAGCCGGTGGTCTATCAGCCGCCGCTCCGCACCCGGATGCGCCCCTACCTGCCGCTGCTGGCGGCGCTCGTCCTGGGGGTCGCGTTCGGGGCGCTGCTCGGCATGCCCGAGGCCGAGCCCGAGCCGCCCAGGCCGGCACCGCCGGCCGACCTGCGCGTGGCGAACAGGCTCGACGAGGTGCGCCTGCGCCTCCGCGACGAGCTCTCCCAGGCGACGACGCCCAACGAGCAGGGAGCCGTGGCTGAGCGACTCGCCCGGGCGCACACCACGGCGGGCGCGCAGCTCAGCTCTCCCGAGCTCCAGACCGCGACGCAGGACCTCGCGAGTGCCTACACGGCGCTGGCGGCGGCCGCGGAAGACGGCGACGCCGACGCCTTCGCGGAGGCGGCGGAGGACGTCGAGGCCGGCGAGCGCGAGTTGGCCGCCGCCGAGATCGCCCCGGACGGGCGCTGACCTCGCCTAGACTGGCCGCGTGACGCTCGCCGGCCTACGGCCCGCCGTAGGCGCGTTCGTGCTCCTCGCGGCCCTGCTCGTGTGGGCGGCGCCCGCGAGCGCCGGAGGGCGTGCCTTCGCCGCGGGCAAGGCGGTGTCGGTGGAGGCCGCCGCAGGCGGAGCCAAGCGCGTGATCTACCGGATCGGCCCGTTCACGGTCAAGCCGGGACAGAACGACATCGGCTACGCGCCGATCGTCGAGCGGCCGCAGGTGGACGGCTACATCACACGGATCCGGCCCGACCTGACCTACCTCGACGGCAAGGTCCCCGGCGTCGACGTGATCCACCTCCACCACGGCGTCTGGCTCAACCTGTCGCGCTCGGACGCCACCGCGCCCGGCCTCCCGGAGCGCTTCTTCGGGACCGGCGAGGAGAAGACGCGCGTGAACCTCCCGCGCGGCTACGGCTACCCGCTGCGCACGAGCGACAGCCTCATCCTCAACCACATGATCCACAACCTCACGCCGGTGCCGACCCGCGTGTACATGGTGTATGAGATCGAGTTCGTGCCGGCTCGCTCGCGGGCGGCGCGGGGCATGCGGCCCGTGCGGCCGGTCTGGATGGACGTGCAGAACGGCAGCGCCTACCCGGTGTTCAACGTGCCCAAGGGCGGTGGCTCGGGCGGCACTTACACCTACCCCGACGACGCCGGGAACCCATACGGTGGCGGGCCGAAGCTCAACGAGTGGGTGGTCGACCGTCCGGGCGTGCTCGTCTCGACCGCCGGCCACCTGCATCCCGGCGGCCTCCACACGGACCTCTACCTGCGCCGGCGCGGCGCGGCGTGCGCCCGGCGCGCTGCGGCGCGCGGGCCACCGCCCGGGCCCGGGCGCGCTGCCTGCGCCTCGCGCCGCGCGGCCGGGGCGACACCGTGCACCTGTTCCGGTCGCGCGCTCGCTACTTCGAGCCCGCCGGGGCCGTGTCCTGGGACGTGTCGATGACCGCCTCGAGGCCCGACTGGCGGGTGAAGCTGCGAAAGGGCGACGTGCTGGCCGTGAAAGCCACCTACGACTCGAGCCGTGCCGCCTGGTGGGAGTCGATGGGCATCAACGACCTCACCTACATGGCCGACGAAGGCCCGGGCACCAACCCGTTCAAGCGCCGCGTTGGACCTCCCCGGCAAGCTCACCCACGGCCACCTCGCGGAGAACGACACCCACGGGGGCGGGCCGACGGGCATGCCCGACGCGCGCAGCCTCCCCGACGGAGCCGCGAACCCAGGCGCGGTCACGCTCGTGGACTTCAAGTACCGGCTCGGCGACCTGAGCCTGCCCGCTCCGAACGGGCTGCCCCCCGTAATCGCTCCGGGGCAGACGCTCACCTTCGCCGACGGTGGCGACGACGCGAAGGGGATCTACCACTCGATCACCTCGTGCAAGGCCCCCTGCAACCGTTCGACGGGGATCGCCTACCCGATCGCCGACGGCGAGGTGCAGTTCGAGTCCGGCACGCTCGGGTCGGCCGCGCCGCCCGCCACCGGCGCGCTCCAGTGGACGACCCCGAGCGGGCTGGGTCCCGGGACATACACGTACTTCTGCCGCATCCACCCCTTCATGCGGGGCGCGTTCCGCGTCAAGGGCTAGCGCGGCCGCCGCTACCCTACGCTGCCCGTGACGGAGGAGCCCGCAAGCAAGTCGGCCGCCGCGACGGCCGCCGAGAAGGTGCGCGACATCGTCGAGGCGGCTGAGCGCAGCGCCACCGAGCTCGAGGCCGCGGCGCGCGCGGAAGCGGACCGGATCCGGGGCGAGGCTCAGCGGCAGACCGAGACTCAGCTCGAGCGAATTCAGGAGGCCACGGATCGGCTGTCCGCGCGTGCCGCCGAGATCGAGGGTGCCCTCGACGACCTGGGCGAGCGCGTGCGCGGCACGATCGCGTCGCTGCGCGAGGATCTTCGGGAGCTCCGCGGCAGCGGGAGCGAGTCTGTGGCGGCGGAGCCGGAGCCCCCACCGGTTGGCGAGCCGATTCCCGCCGTCGAGCCGGCCCCGGCCGCGGAAACGGCCCCAGCCGGGACGGTCGAGGCGGGCGAGGGCGCCCGCGTGATCGCGCTCAACATGGCGCTCAACGGCTCCACCCGCGAGGAGACGGGCCGCTATCTCGCCGAGAACTTCGAGCTCGACGACCCGGAAGCGCTGCTCGACGAGGTCTACGCCCGCGCCGGCGCCTGATCACGCCGCCGGCGAGGCGATCTCGACCAGGTTCCCGTCGGGATCGCGGACGTAAGCCACCTGCTGGCCCCAGGGCTTCGTCTGCGGGCTCGTCACGGCCTCGGCGCCCTCGCTCACCGCACGGTCGAACGCCCCCTGAACGTCGTCGGTCACGAAGCAGACCTCGAACGACGGCCGGGCGTGGCCGAGGGCGCGGGGCCGCATCAGGCCCGGAACGTTGGAGGCGGCCAGCTCGTTGGAGGCGAACGCAAGCACCGTCCCGCCGGTCTCCAGCTCGGCGTAGGAGCCGCTCTCGTGGAGGAAGCGACGCCGCTGGGCGAAGGCACGCTCGTACAGCTCGAGCGTCGCGCCCACGTCGGCGACGTAGAGGATCGTGTAGCCGAAGCGCACCCCGCTACCCGCTCGTCGCCGGCCCTGGGCCTTCGAGACGGTCGATGACGGCGAACAGGGCCGCTCGCTGCGCCCGCATCTCCTCCACGAACTCCGTCCGGTGCACCCGGATGGCCCCTGCGAGCTCCTGGAGGGTCGCCGTGTTCGCCCGGATGTCATCCCGGATCGACGCGAACTGGCCGCGCATCTCGGCGAACTGGCCGCGCATCTCCGCGCTCTGCTCCTGCGAGCGCCGGATCATCTCCTTCGTCGCAAGCTCGTGGCGCCGGGTGATCTCCCGTATGAAGGTGCGGAAGTCCTCCGGCTCTGGAGCCCCACCGGCCATCGTCTCGAGATTGTGTCACGCCCCGTGTGCCGGCCCGCCCAGATGGTGTAACGGGCACGCCACGTTCGTCGCACATCTCCGCAACATGCGGAAAGCGAACACCAGTTCGATCCGGAACCGGCTCTAAACTCGGAGATCGTCGTGAATCCGAGTGGTGAGATCGTCGTTTCCGGTGCGCGCGAGCACAATCTCAAGGACCTGCACCTGAGGCTCCCGCGCGACTCCCTCGTGGTGATTACGGGGCTGTCCGGCTCGGGCAAGTCGAGCCTCGCGTTCGACACGATCTACGCGGAAGGCCAGCGCCGCTACGTGGAGTCGCTGTCGGCCTACGCCCGGCAGTTCCTGGGCCAGATGGACAAGCCGGACGTCGACTCGATCGAGGGGCTCTCGCCTGCCATCTCGATCGACCAGAAGACCACCTCGCGCAACCCGCGCTCCACGGTCGGCACCGTCACCGAGATCTACGACTACCTGCGCCTGCTCT
>DASRIC010000111.1:0-17625 GCA_035650215.1 Thermoleophilaceae bacterium | reverse complement strand
CTACATAGCGGTGTTCGACACCGCGGACGTACGGGACGTCGCCCTCCACGACGGGAAGTATCGTCGCTGGCCGGCGCACGCCGCGAGCGTGCGGTGAGCGCCACGCCCGTGAGCGCCACAGCGCCGCCCGCCAGCGTGCTGGCCCCCGGCAGCTCCCCGAGCAGGAGCCAGGCCACCAGCGCGGCGACCGGCGGCACCGCGTACAGCGAGGCGGCCGCGAGCGACACGTCGATGCGCGCGCAGGCGCCCGCCCACGTGAGGAAGCCGAGCGCAGAGGCGCCGAAGGCGAGGAAGGCCAGCGCCGCAAGCGCTCCGGCGTCGGCGGCGGCGATCGCGGGCCCGCCCTCCCCCGCCGCGGCGGCGAGCGGCAGCGTGAGCAGCGCCCCAAGCGACATCGCCCACGCGGTGAGCCCGAGCGGCTCCGCGCCGCGCGAGAGCAGCGCCTTCTGGGCCACGAAGAACACCGCCTGCGCCAGCGCGGCGCCCAGCACCAGCACGGCGCCGCCTGAAAGCGAGACGCCGCCGCCGGCCCCGAGCGCGATCGTGACCGCGCCCGCGAAGCCGAGCCCGACACCCGCCCAGCCGGCGGGGCGGAGCCGCTCGCCGAGCAGGGCGACCGCGAGCAGCGCGGTGAAGATCGGCGCGGTGCCCACGAGCAGGCTCGCCGTGGCGGCGTCGACCGTGATCTCCCCGGCGTTCAGCAGCAGCTGGTACAGCGTCATTCCGCTCAGCGCGACGAGCCCGAGCAGCGGCAGGTCGGCTCGGGCGGGCCGCCAGCGCCGCCCGGGGGCGAGCGCCACGACCCCGAGAGCCAACGCGGCTAGCGCGAGTCGCAGGAACGAGAGGTCCGCCCAGCCGAACGCCGCCACCGCCTCGCGAATTGCCGCGAACGCGGAGGCCCACAGCAGGACGGTGGCGGCCAGGGCGAGCACGGGCACTCGAGGAGGCTCGCACCCATGAAGCAAAAGCTCAATTTACGATTTCTCGTGCTTGGCGTAAGCTGGCACACCGTATGCTCGACGTCCGCCGACTGCGAATGCTGCGCGAGGTGGCCGCCCGTGGGACCATCGCCGCGACCGCCGAGGCCCTCGGCTACACGCCCTCCGCCGTCTCGCAGCACCTGATAGCCCTCGAGCGCGAGACTGGTGCGTCGCTGCTCGAGCGCGACGGCCGCAGCGTGCGACTGACCGACGCGGCCGAGCGCCTGGTGCGCCGCACCGAGGCCGTGCTGGCCCAGCTCGAGGCGGCCGAGGCGGAGCTCGCTCACGGGTCCGACGTGCGCGGCACGGTCACGCTCGCCTGCTTCCCGACGGCGGCCGCCACGATCGCCCCGACCGCGATGGCCGCCTTCGCCGCCGCCCATCCGGACGCCGAGGTGGTGATGAGCGAGCTCGAGCCCGAGCAGGCGCTACCGGCGCTCAAGCTCGGCGAGGCCGACGTGGCCGTGGTGCACGAGTACGACTTCAGCCCGCGCGGCAGCGACCCGGGCGTCGAGCTGCGGCCGTTGCTCGAGGACGACATCCTCGTCGCAGTGCCCGACGGTCACCCGGCCGCCGGGGAGAACGTGGACCTGGCGGCGCTCGCCGGGGAGGGCTGGGTGGCGGGCTACCTCGACACCGCCTGCCACCGGGTGGTGGTCACCGCATGCCGCGCGGCGGGCTACGAGCCGCGCATCTCAGCCCGCACGAACGACTTCCGGGTGGTGCTCGCGCTGGTTGCGGCGGGTCGGGGCGTTGCGCTCGTTCCGCGGCTCGCGTTCGACGCCGCGCCCGCCGGGGTCGCGCTGGCGCCCGCCTCCGGAAGGCCGCTGCGGCGGCGCGTGCTCGCGGCCGCGCGGGCCGGCGGCGCGGGCCACCCGGCGGTCAGCGCGCTGATCCGCGAGCTCGAAGCGGCGTCCGCCCGGATCTAGATGCGCGCCCGGCCGCGACGGCGGTGCGAGCTTCGCCGTCCGGCTCGCGGCGGGCGCGGCGCGGCGTGGCCGTGGCCGCGGCCGCCGGCCACGCTCAGACCGCTCTCCTCGAACTGCGCATGCAGTCGCAGCTCGGAGGCGATGCGTTGCAGGTCGCCCGCCTGGTCGGCCATCACGAAGGTGACCCCCAGTCCGCGTCGCCCGGCTCGGCCGGTGCGGCCGACTCGGTGCACGTAGGTGTCCCGATCCTCGGGGGCGTCGAAGTTCACGACCTGGGTGATGCCCTCGACGTCGATGCCGCGCGCGGCCACATCGGTGGCCACCAGCGCGCTCACGTCGCCACGGTCGAACCGGCGCAGCGCGCGCTCGCGCTGGGATTGCGACTTGTCGCCGTGCATGGCCGCCGCCTCCACGCCGCGCCGCGCGAGGCGCTTGACCAGCCGGTCGGCGCCCCGCTTGGTGCGCACGAACACGAGCGTGCGCGTGGCGCGCTCGCCGGTGAGCGCCTTTACGAGCGAGTCGAGCTTGTCCTCGTGCGCGACGGCAAGGAAGCGATGCTCGACGCGCCCGCGCTCTCGCTCCGGCTTGCGCTGCTCGTGCCGGCGCGGCGACCGTGTGTAGTCATCGGCCAGCCGGCCGGCCTCGCCGCCGAGCGTGGCGGACAGGAAGAGCGTCTGGCGCTCGGCCGGCGTCTGGCGGACGATCCGGTCGACGACCGGGCGGAAGCCCATGTCGAGCATGCGGTCCGCCTCGTCGAGCACGAGCACCCGCACGCGGTCGAGCCGCACGGCGCCGCGAGCGATCAGGTCCTCGAGACGGCCCGGCGTGGCCACGACGACGTGCGCGCGCCGCGCGAGCTTCGCCTGGCGCTCGATTCCGACGCCTCCGTATACCGAGGCCACGGACAGCGCGCGGGCGCTCAGGATCTCGCGCAGCGCTTCGACGATCTGAGCGGCCAGCTCACGCGTAGGCACGAGCACGAGGGCGGCGCAGCGCGGATCGTCCGCCTCGATCCGGTCGGCGATCGCCACCCCGAAGGCGAGTGTCTTGCCGGTGCCCGTGGGGGATTCCACAAGCACGTCACGGCCGTCGAGGGCGTCGGGGATCACCGTCTCCTGGACGGGAAAGGGCCGGTCGATCCCGCGCCCTTCGAGGGCGCGCACCACCGTCTTCGACACGCCGAGATCGGCGAAGGATTTCTTGGACATCGTTGCTCCTAACGGCAGCCCGAGATGGGCCGCGTACGGTCTGGGAGATTCAGCTGGCCCAGATCGCGCGTGCGTTCGGAGACGAGAACCTCGCAAGCAGCGGCGCTGCCTGCACGGAACCGACGCTAGCAGGCGGGCGACATCTGGCCGCGGCGGCCCGCTAGTGTCGCACCCGGCAGCCCGGGTAGGAGAAGGCAAAGAGGGAGGCGCCTTTGAGCACGACGACCGCCGCAGATCAGGCGATCGCACCAACGGCCGACGACATCGAGCCGGTCAAGAACGAGACAGCGGACCGCATCGCGACGGGCACGATCACGGTGCTTCCATTCATCGCACTCGGGATCGTGGGCTGGCAGCTCTGGAACGACCTGCTCCACTGGAGCGACGTCGCGGTCTTCGTGATCATGTATGTGCTCACCGCCGGGGGCGTGACGGTCGGCTTCCACCGCTACCTCACGCACCGCAGCTTCAAGACGAGCAAGCCGGTGCGAGCGATCCTTGCTGTGCTGGGCACCATGGCGATCGAGGGACCGGTGATCTCGTGGGTGGCCGATCACCGCAAGCACCACGCCTTCTCGGACAAGGAGGGGGACCCGCACAGCCCGCATGTGGGCCATGAAGGAGGCTGGAGAGGTGCCCTGTCGGGGCTCGTACACGCCCACGTCGGCTGGCTCTTCATCCACACGCAGCGCGGCGCCCGTGCCCGCTACGCGCCGGACCTGCTGAAGGATCCGGTCGTGAGCTTCGTGGATCGCACCTTCCTCGTCTGGGCGCTCGGCGGGCTGGCCGCCGCATTCGTCCTCGGATATGCCATCGGCGGCACGCTCACCGCGGCACTCACCGGGCTGCTCTGGGGCGGCGGCGTGCGCATGCTCGTGGTACACCACGTGACCTACAGCATCAACTCGCTGTGCCACTTCTTCGGCCGCCGGCGCTTCGAGACCGACGACGAGTCGCGCAACCTGCTGTGGCTGGCGCCGCTCTCGTTCGGGGAGTCGTGGCACAACAACCACCACGCCTTCCCGACCTCGGCCTCGCATGGCATGAACCGCTGGGCCGTGGACCCGTCCTGGCTCGTAATCCGCGGCATGGAGGCACTCGGGCTCGCGTGGGACGTCGTGCGCGTGGATCCCGAGCGCATGGCGCGCAAGGCAGTCGCGGACGCCGGCTAGCGGCGCCCTGGCGCTACTTCGGCCGCCGCGCGAACCTGGCCGGCTCGGGCTGCTCGGCAGGCCCGGGCGTCTCGGCGGGCGGGCCGGCTTCGAGGCGGGGCTGCTCGTCCGTCTTGCCCTCGGCGGATCCGCCCTCGCCCAGCTCGAGGAAGGGTCGGATCATGTCGAGCGGCAGCGGGAACACGATCGTCGACCCCTCGTTCCCGCTGATGTCGGTAAGCGCCTGGAGGTAGCGCAGCTGGATCGTCACCGGGTTCGGCCGAATCACGTCGGCGGCCTCGGCGAGCTTGGCTGCGGCCTGCGACTCGCCCTCGGCGTTGATCACCTTGGCGCGTCGGGTGCGCTCGGCCTCGGCCTGGCGCGCGATCGCCGACTGCATCCGGTCCGGGATCTCCACGTCCTTGATCTCCACGACCGACACCTTGATGCCCCATGGCTCGGTGTGCTCGTCGATGATCTGCTGGAGGCTCTCGTTGAGAGTCTCGCGCTCGGAGAGGAGCGAGTCGAGCTCGGCCTTGCCGAGGATCGAGCGCAGCGTCGTCTGCGCGATCTGGAGCGTCGCGTTCACGTGGTTCTCGACCTCGACCACCGACTTGGTCGGGTCGATCACGCGGAAGTACACGACCGCCGCGACCTTGACCGGCACGTTGTCGAGCGTGATCACCTCCTGGTGCGGGATCCGCAGCGTGACCGTGCGGAGGCTCACGCGGACCATGCGATCGACCGCCGGGATCAGCATCACGAGGCCGGGACCCTTCTGGTCGATGATGCGACCGAGCCGGAACACCACCGCACGCTCGTACTCGCGCAGGATGCGCACCGAGGAAGCCAGCAGCACCGCCGCCGTGACCGCCACCACCAGCAGGACGATTGCCGCAACTTCGATCACCAGGCCTGCTCCCACTCCTCGGCGCGCCGGACCCCGAGGGTCAGGCCGCTCACTCGCTCCACCACGACCGCGTCACCCGCGCCCAGGTCGCTCTCGCCCTCGTCGTCGTCTTCGGGGCAGCTGCGGCGCGCGCGCCAGAGGGCGCCGTCCACGAGCACCTGACCCGCACCGTTCGCCCAGCTGCGCACGACCCCGGTGCGCCCCGACAAGGCCTCCGGCCCCGACGAGACGCGCAGCCGGTGGGTAGCGAGCGCCTTGCGCGTGGCGAGCACGAGCCACAGCGTGGTCACGGCGCCGGCCGCGAGGATCGCCGCGATCACGAGGCCGAGCGAGCCGCCCGCGCCCGCGATCGCGAGCGCAGCGCCGCCCGCCAGCATCACGCCTCCGGCGGCGCCGAGAACTCCCGCGGGCACGTGTGCCTCGGCCACCAGGAGGGCGGCCCCGACAAGCACGAACAGGGCGCCGATCTCGACCATCTCTCTACCACCAATGGTACGCAACGGCACAAGCCTGCCGGTCGATCTGGCGCGTTGCGGCGGGTCCGGGCCGGGGCGCTACCCGCAGCAGACCTCCGCGTGGCCATCGACGCGAAAGCGCAGGGGCGGCAGCGACCCGCGGCGCATCGGGTGCTCCCTGGTCGGTGTCGTCGTTCCAACCGGCGCGGGCGCGCGGACCTACGGCGCCTCAGAGCGCGCGCAGCCCGGCGGTCAGCGCCGCGGCCACGGCCACGCAGGCCACGATCGAGCCGGTACGCCAGACCACGAGCCCAGCCGCCGCGACGCCCACGGTCTCGGGGCCGAGCGCCAGCTCGTCGCCGTCCGCCAGCGCGGCCGTGGCCACGAGCGCTGCCAGCAGCGCGGGCGCCAGGAGCACGATCACGCGCGTGAACCACTTGGGCAGCTCGCGCCCGCCGAGCGCGACCGGCCCGGCGGCCTTGATCGCCGCGGTCACCAGCGCGCAGCCGGCGATCAGGCTCGCGCTCGTGCTCATCGCGGCGACTCCGAGTCCGCCTCGCGGCGGAGGTCGTCCTCGCGGCCCTCACCGCCGGCGCGCCGGCGCAGGCCGACCAGCGCTGCGAGGCTCGCCGCCAGCACCGGCACCCCGGCCGGCGCGAAGGGCACCAGCACGAGGGCGATCAGGGCCCCCAGGGCCGCCACCCCGAGCGCCCGGCCGTCGCGCACCTCCTTGATCAGCAGGCCGAGGAAGAACGCCGGGTAGATCGCGTCGAGTCCCAGCGTCTCGGGGTCGCCGAGGCCCTCGCCCCAGATCGCCCCGACCACGGTGCCGAGCGTCCAGGTGACGTACTGGACCGAGCTCGAGCCGAAGAGGAGCCAGCGATCGAAGGTCCCGTCGCCGCGCGAGGCGAGCGCCCAGGAGGCGTCGACCACGGTCTGTCCCTGGGCGGCGCGCTTGAGCGGGCCGCCCGGCAGCGACGGCGCGAGCGCGACCCCCATCGGGAGGAAGCGCGAGTTCATCAGCGCGGCGGCCGCCACGGCCGCCCCCACCGTCCCGCCCTGGGCCACGATCGCGATCGCCGCGAACTGCGCCGAGCCCGCGAACACGATGGCGGACATCACCACGGCCGCGGTGGCCGACAGCCCAGCGCCCTGGGACACGACCCCAAACGACAGGGCCAGCAGCCCGCCGGCCATCGCGAACGGCACGCCCGCCCGCACGCCCCGCGTGAAGGCAGCCCGGGCGCTCGTGTGCTCGCGGGTGCTCAAGTCAGGCGGCGCCCAGCGCCGCCTCGCGCGCTTGACGCTCGTCCAGGAAGGCGCGGATCCGCACCACTTCGCCGTTCTCCACGCGCGCGACGTGGAAGATCGGGATCTTGCCGATGTCCACCTGGCTGTCGTGACCACGCGTCCGCGCGGCCAGCTGGATCAGCAGCTCGTCGCCGAAAACGTCGACGGCGGTCACGTCGATGTCGCCGAGCTCGATGACCTCGGCCACCTCGGAGCGGAGAAATGTGACCAGCTCGCCGCGCCCGCGGTAGACGCGCTGGCCCGGCCACTCGGGTGGGTTCTGCCACTCCACGTCCTCGCTCCACATCTCCGCGACCCGCTCGAGATCGCCGGAGTTCCACAGCGCGTAGCCGCTGCGCACGAACGCGATCTTCTCGTCTTCACTCTGCGAGCGAGTCCCGGCCATTCGAGGCCAGTAGGATCGCACGAGCTGGGGCAGCCTGTGAACCGTGGCGTGAACGAAGCCCAATCACCCGTGAAGGTCGCCGTCCTCGGTGGTGGAGTCGGCGGCCTCACCGCCGCCTTCGAGCTCACCGCAACGGCCGAGCTGCGCGAGCGCTTCGAGGTCACGGTCTACCAGCTCGGCTGGCGCGTGGGCGGCAAGGGCGCGAGCGGCCGCAACGGGGCGATCGCCGACCGCATCGAAGAGCACGGGCTGCACGTGTGGTTCGGCTTCTACGACAACGCGTTCCGCCTCATGCGCGACGCCTACGAGGAGCTCGGGCGCGGGCCCGGCGAGCCGCTGGCCACGCTCGAGGAGGCGTTCAAGCCGTGCGACCAGATCGTCCTGTTCGATCGCCAGGACGGCGTCTGGCACCCGCTCCAGCTGGACTGCCCGCGCAACCCCCTGCGCCCCGGCGAGGCCGGTCCGCTCCCCACCTTCTGGGAGATGGCCTCGCAGGCTTCCCGCTGGGCGCTCGACGGCTGGCGAGCCGTTCGCGACCGGCACGACGAGGTGTCCCCCGAGCCCGACCACCGCTCGGACCTGATCCCGGACTGGTTCGAGAACCTCGCCCGCGATCTGGCCGAGGAGGTGCTCGAGCTGCCGTTCGACGTGGCCGAGCGGCTGCTGTCGGTGGCCGAGCGCCTGGCGAGCGAGCGGGCGCGCCACACCGACTACCGCGCGCCGCGCCAGGCGGCCCAGCCGCTGCTCCTCGTCCGGCTCTTGAAGGCTTTCCGCGACTGGCTGTGGACGGTGCTCGACGACCTCTGCGAGCGCGATCCCGAGCTGCGCTTCTTCTTCACCACGGTCGACGCGGGTGTGGCCACCGTGGCGGGAATCGTCGAGGACGGCGTGCTCGAGCACGGCTTCGATCGCATCAACGACCAGGAGTGGTGCGATTGGCTAACGCGCCACGGGGCCAAGCCGGTGACGATCGGGCGTACCCCGGCCGAGCGGGCGCCGGTGCTCCGCTCTGTCTACGACGTGGCGTTCGCCTACCCCGAGGGCGACATCGACAAGGCCAACTGCGCCGCCGGCACCGCCACGGGCGACCTGCTGAAGCTCGTGTTCGGCTTCCGCGGATCGATCATGTACAAGATGCAGGCGGGGATGGGCGACGTGGTGTTCACGCCGCTCTACGAGGTGCTCCAGCGCCGGGGCGTGCGCTTCGAGTTCTTCCACGCGGCCACCCGGCTCGGACTCGCTCCCGATGCGGACGTGGTCGACGAGATCGACGTGGTCCGCCAGGTGGAGCTCGCCCCGGGCCGCGAGCTGTACGACCCGCTCGTGACCGTCGAGAAGCTCCCCTGCTGGCCGAGCGAGCCGCGCTGGGACTGGCTCGAGGAAGGCGCGCAGGGAACGAACTTCGAGGCCGAGCTCAACCCGCTCGGGCGCCCGGCCCGGAAGCTGCGGCGCGGCCACGACTTCGATCAGGTGGTGCTCGGCATCCCGGTGGGCGCCCTCCCGGACATCTGCGGCGAGCTGATGGCGCGCAGCGAGCGCTTCGACCGCGGCGTGCGCTCCGCGGTCACCGTCCGCACGCAGGCGTTCCAGCTCTGGGCGGTGAAGACCTCCGAGGAGCTCGGCTGGACCCACAGCGAGAACTCCGTCGCCGGCTGCTACGTGGAGCCGCTCGACACCTACTGCGACATGACGCACCTGCTGCCGCGCGAGAGCTGGACGCCGGCCGACGGCGTGAAGACGATCGCCTACGTGTGCGGCGTGCTCGACGACCGGCCGGGCGAGGACGCCGCTGCCGCCACCAAACGCGTGCGCGAGAACGCCATCGACTTCGTGGAGGGCGACCTGCCGGTGCTCTGGCCGGGCGCGCGCGGTCGCGGCCGCGCGCGCTTCGACTGGAACGTGCTCCAGGACCGCGAGGGGCGCAGCGGGCGCGCGCGCTTCGACGCCCAGTACCACCGCGCGAACGTGACCCCCTGGGAGCGCTACGTGCTCACCCCCGCGGGCTCGGTCAAGCTCCGGCTGCCCTCAGGCGACTCGGGGTTCATCAACCTCGTGCTCGCCGGCGACTGGACCAGCAACGGCATCGACGGCGGCTGCGTGGAGGCCGCCGCGATCTCCGGGATCGAGGCCGCCCGCGCCCTCACCGGCAGCGAGCTGCCCGTGCCCGGCAGCTCGACCGACTGGCTGCGCCAGGGCACGGTCGAGCTCCCGCCCTACATCGAGTACGGCGGGCGGGCCACCGCCCCGGCGCCGTTCGCCTGCCAGGGCGGTCGGCTGCGCGGCCTGCTGCTCCGGGGGGACGGGGCGCGCATCGCCGGCCTGGTCCACCGGATGTTCAACGTGCCCGCCGGGCGCGGGCTCGAGTACCGCTCGCTCGGCTCGCGCGTAATGCTGCTGGTCGGCGACTTCGCTCGGGTCACCTCCCTGACCCCGCCGTACGACCGCTGGGGCGCGGTGCGGGAGACGCAGGCGTCGTTCTTCATCCCGGTGCTGGCGGGGCGGCGGGTCGGGGGCGTGTTCCTGGCACAGCGCCTGCTGATGGCGGTGCCCTACATCCTCGTGGACAACCCGATGTCCTACCTGGGCGGGCGCGAGATCTTCGGCTACGCGAAGGTGATGGGCCGCTTCACCCCGGAGGACGCCCAGGGAGAGCGCGTGGCGATCGAGGCCTTCGGCGGCAACTTCGGCCTCGGCGAGGGCGCCGACTGGCGCCCGTTCGTCGAGCTGCGCGAGGGAGCGGCGCGGCCGCGGGCGACGCGGGGCCCCCCGGAGAGCGGCCCGATGGGCCTCCTGCGACATCTCGTGCCCGACCTGCCGGACCCGCTGGACGCCGGGGAGCTCGCGCTCGCCGACCTGCGCCTGGGCGCCGACCTGCTCGCCGATCTGGTGGAGGGCCGGGTCGGGCAGGTCTTCGTCAAGCAGCTCCGCGACGCCACGGACGGCACGCGCGCCTGCTACCAGTCGGTCGTGGAGGCGCCCGTGCGCGTTCAGCGGCTGCTCACCCTGCCGGCGGAGGCCGATTGGACGATCACCATCCACCACCTCGACAGCCACCCGATCCGGGAGGAGCTGGGCGTGGTAAGCCAGGAGGCCGAGCTCTCCTTCGACATCCAGATGGACTTCCTCGTGGAGGACGGCTACGAGATCGGCCGCGTCACGGCGACGGGAGACACGCCGGTGCCGGGCTGGCCGCCCGCCGAGAACGGCCTCGACGACTACAAGAGCCTGCTCGGCAGCGCGGCGCGCTGGTTCTGGCATGAGCTCACCGAGCTCGAGCGCATCGCCCTCGGCCTACTTCGCGGCTCGCGCTGACAGCGCGGCGCCCGAAAGACCGATCCTCGGGGGGTGAGCCGGGCCTCGCCCCCCGAGGCGGTCTTGGGGGAGGGACTACCTGAGGCTGCCGGCGGCCAGGCCGGTGGCGGAGGCCTTCGAGCCGCGCAGCTCGATGCCGGAGGCGGCGATCGCCGCGGCGCTCGCGGCCTCGTCCTTGGCGGCCACCCCGTCGCCGGACGGCAGCGGCCGCTCGACGACGATGACGTTGGAGGGCTGGAGTTCGTCACCGTTGTCGATCAGCGCGTAGGCGCCGGTTGCCGCGCCCGCTCCGATGAGCAGCGCGACCAGAGGGATCACGAGGCTCCGGGTCGGGAGGGGCATGGGGAGTCGCTCGCTGTACTGCATGGATGGACACCTCCTGTGGCTCTGCCCGCGGTGCGAGTCCGTTCCGGGCGCGGCCGCCTGTCGAATGAGATGTTTCTACCGCCCCCGAGCCGCGCCGAGCGCGAGCCCGGTCACAGTCGGAGGAACGTCACATTTCGGCCGGCGTCTAACCGAGCGGCGCAAGCAGGTTCTTCTGCCCCTTGAACGCGAACAGCAGCAGGTCGACCATGCGGAAGGTGCTGTTGTCGGGGCCGAACGTTGGCTTGAAGGCAGGATCGCGCACGATCGAGTGCGCGCTGCCCTCCATCGCGCGATGGAAGGTCTCGACGACGATGCGCGCCCCAACGCCCTTCAGCTTGCCCCCGTTGAACTCGGCCTCGCGCAGGATGTAGAACCAGAGCGGGGTGTTCTTGAGCATCGCGTCGCGCTGGGCGCCGGTGAGCAGGGAGAGGTCCGCGCCGTTCTGGCCGTCGCGGATCTGCGCCTTCGTGAGCTTGTTCACGTTCACACCCTTCTGCTTCATGAACGTGACCATCTGCTGGCCGGTCGCGAGCCTGACGAGGTTCGCGCGGCGCAGGTTGCGGAAGGCGAGGTTGCGCAGCGGGTTGTCGAAGCCCATCCCGTCCGAGCCGCCGAACGTCTTCGGCGGCAGGTGCTTGAGCGGGTCGACCAGAGCGGTGTTGATCCGCATCGCGCGGTTGAACTTGCCGGGCGGCACGACGAGGTTCTGCTTGCCCGCCTCGCCGAAGTCGTAGAGCCGGCGGAAGTCCGCGATCCAGCTGCTCTGGAGGCGCGGCTCGAACGCGAGATCGCCGCCGCCGTTCGAGAAGATGAACAGGTACTCGAGCGTGCCCGAGCCGTTGTCGAAGATCTTGTTCCAGTTGTAGGCCTGCCGGATCATCGAGTGCCCAAGCCGGAAGCCGGCCACCGAGAACTCGAGCGGCATGGTCGGGACCTGCGTGGGCGGCGCGTCCACCTCGAACACCTTGCGCTTGTTCTGGTTGAAGACGCTGCTGACCACGCCCTGTGCGCAGATGCGCGGCAGGTAGTCGGTGCGCAGCATCCACTGGTAGTGCTTGGTCACGAGCTCGCGAGCCTTCGCGAACTTCTGGGCGTCGGGCACCGAGGCCGGCAGCGTGTCGACCACGCGGTTGTGGAAGCGGATGAAGGCGAGGTGCGTCTGCGCCACGGCGAGGTTCTCGTCGTTGCGCGGCTCCGGGATCACCGCCTCGCGCTTCTTGGCCTGCGTGTTGCCGAGGCCGCGCGGCAGGTCGAAGCCGTCCTTGGCCGGTGCCCCGTCGGCCGCCACCGTCTTGCCCATCTTCAGGTGCAGCCCGTCGGACTCGTAGAACTTGGCCGACTTCGGGTCGCCCGGCCCGGCGCCGTAGAGCGAGTCGAGGTCGAGCGCCGGCGAGCGCCCCTGCAACATCGTCGCCGGAGACAGGTTCGACTGGTCCGTGACCTGCGTCTTGTCGAAGCTCAGGTCGTGATCCACGAACTGGCCGAGGTAGGTGAAGCCCGCCGGAATTCCGGCCGCCCCTCCGCCACCGGCGGCCATCTCACGGCCGATCTTCTTCAGGTTGGCCTCACCCAGCTGCACGCCGGTCCCCTTCGGCCCCATGCGGGAGAAGAGAAACGGCGACGTGGCCGCCGCCGCGGCCCTCGCCGTCGTGGCGGGCACGGGTTCCTCGTCGCGACCGCCGATGCTCACCGTGAGCAATCCCTCGCCGACGACGTAGTAGCTCTCCGAACCGTGATGAGCCATGGTGCCTCCCAGGGGGTCGTGGGCCGTCCCAAACGGGGTAGCTAGCGCGACTGTAGGCAGGTCCGCGGGCGCGGGTCAACCCGCTGGAGGGCGATGCCCAAGTTCCTGCGGGTATTCGCCCCCGTCGAGCAGCTCGCCCGCGGCCTGCGCGAGCGCCGCGCTCGCCACGCCGAGCGGCCCCGGCCCGAAGCTCACGCGGCCCACGCCGGCCGCCGCGAGCTCGCCGAGCGCGGGCATGGCGGGCGAGCCGAGCACGTTCACCGGCAGCTCGAGCGCGTCCACGAGGCGCTCGATCTCGGCGAGGTCGGTGATCCCTGGCACGAAGATGCAGTCGGCCCCGGCGTCCGCGTATTGGCGGCCGCTCTCGATCGCCCGCTCGAGGCGTCGCTCGCCCAGCAGGTACTCGTCGCTGCGGGCGTTGATCACGAACGGCACGCCCTCGCGGCCGGCGCGCTCGCGCACCGCCGCCACCACCGCGGCGTGGTCGGCGGGCGAGCGCGGGCCGTCCTCGAGGTTGGCGCCCACCGCTCCGGCTGCGATCGCCCGCGCCACGGTCTCGGCCACCTCGGCCGGACCGGACCCGAAGCCCGACTCGAGGTCGGCGCTCAGCGGAAGCTCCACCGCCGCCGCGATCCGCTCGACCGCGGCCAGCATCAGTTCGAGCGGGATCTGCTCGCCGTCGGCGAACCCGTGGGCGGCGGCGATCGACCAGCTGGCGCTGGCGAGCGCCTGGCAGCCGGGGACGCCGGCCACGGTGCGCGCGCTCGCCACGTCCCAGACGTTCACGAGCACCAGCGGGTCGCCGGGCACGTGGAGCTCCCGCAGCCGCTGGGCGCGCTCGGCGTTGGCGGCCACCGGATCAGTCATCTAGCCCGACACGGTGCGCCGGAAGAGCCAGCCGCAGATCGCGGCCACGATCACGGCCAGCAGCGGCAGCCAGAGGCCGACCACGCCGACCAGCGCCAGCACCACCCCGATGACGGCCACGACAGCGGCGCTGCCGCCGGCCACCACGAGCCGGTAGGCGCGCTGCTCGCGCTCGCCTCTCGAGAGGCGACGTCCTCCGCCAGGCACGAGATCGCTCATGGCGAGGGACCGTAGCGGTTCGACTACGTACGAGCCGCCGCGGTCGGCCGGCCCGTGCGCAGGATCCAGACGGCCGGGGCGCTCACGAGCAGCGCCGCCCCGATGGCGAGCGCAGCGACCCCGAGGGCCGTCAGGGCGAGGCCGCCGAGCAGGGCGAGGAACGCCCCGGTGAGCCCGGCCAGCAGGTCGTTGAAGCCGAGCAGGCGGCCGCGCTCCCAGGGCTGCGTTGCGTCGGCCAGCTCCGCCGTCGCCGCCACGAACGAGAAGTTCCAGCCGAGCCCGAGGCCGAACAGGGCGACCGCGGTGGCGGGCACGCTCTCGACCCAGAGCAGGCTCGAGACGGAGGCCGCCATCACGAGCAGCCCGCCGGCCAGCGAGGGCGTGCGGCCGATTCGGTCGATCACGTCGCCCACCACGATCACGAGCGCGTACATGCCGATCACGTGCGCGCCGATGATCGGGAACACGTTGTGCGCCTCGTGCCCGTAGTGGTCGACCACAACCGCGCCGGTGAGGGTCATCACCGCCACCATCACCGCGAAGCTGGCCTGCGCCGCGAGCATCGCCGGCACGACGCCAGGCCGCCCCAGCAGCTCCTTGATCGGTGCGTGCGTGTGGTCGTCCGGGGGCTGCTGGTGCCCGAGCCGGGTTGCGATCTCGCGCGGGTCGGGCCGCACGGCCGACACGAACGCGAGGCCTACGACCATGAACGCGCTGCCGGCCAGCCACAGCGGCGCCAGCGCATCGCCGTCGAGGTCGCGGCCCTGGAGCAGCGGGCTGAACACCGAGGGCCCGAGCAGGGCGCCGAACACCGCGCCGAAGAGCACCAGCCCGATCCCGCGCGCCCGCCGCTCGGGCGGGTACATGTCGCCGGCGGCCGTGCGCGCAAGCAGCGAGATGCCGCTGGCGGAGCCCACGCCGAGCAGCCCGAGCAGCACGATCGGCGCGGAGTGGAGCGCGCTCCCGAGGCCGGCCAGCCCGCACCCGAGGATCCCGAGGAGGTAGCCGGCGGCGAGCGGCGGCACGCGGCCGTAGCGGTCCATCGCGCGCCCGGCCGGCAGCGCCGAAAGCGCGCCGGCGGCCAGGACGATGGCTGGGCCGAGCCCCAGCAGCCCCTCCACGTCGAGCACCAGCACGAGCGTGAGCGAGGCCACCGCCGCCGACAGCTGGAGCATGGCCGAGTTGGCCGCGAGCCCCGCGGACAGCAGAGCGGTGTTGCGGGCGATCGGCAGCCCGTCGGTGGCGCGGTCGGTCACGCCGACCGACGATAAACGAGGGGCCTGCCACAGCCCCCGCACGCATCGAGCGTCCCGGACTATGCGCTCTGGCAGCTACTCCGGGACGTTCGTCGGTCACTAGCCGCAGACGCTCGCCGCGAGCTCCACGAGCACGTCGGTGCAGGCGGCGGTGGCGGAGGCGCTCACCCACTCCTCGGCGGCGTGCGCCCCCTCGCCGGTCGGGCCGAACAGGACCGTGGGGATCCCGGCCGCCGCGATGAAGGCCGAGTCGGCCCAGTAGCTCGCCCCGACCACGGGCGGGGGCGAGCCGAGCCGCGCTGCCGCCATGTCGCTGAGCGCGCCCACGAGCGACGCGTCGGCCCCGACCTCGAACGGCGGGCGCACGAGCAGCGTGCGCGCCTCGACGGCGAGCGCCGGGTCCTCGCGGCGGCAGCGCTCGAGCAGCTCGGCGATCTCCCGCTCCACGCCCTGCGCGTCCTCCCCCGGCACGGTGCGGCGCTCCAGCTTGACCGTGCAGCGGTCCGGATAGGTGGCGAGGTCTAGCCCGCCCTCGATCATCGAGGCGTGCACCGAGCTGCGCCCGACGAGCGGGTGCTCGTGCTCGCCGAGCCGCTCGTCGAGCGCACCGATCCCGCTGAGCAGGGGCCCGGCCTTGACGATCGCGTCGACGCCGAGGTGGGGTCGCGACCCGTGCGCCGCCCGCCCCTCGACGGTGAGCTCCGTCCATACGAAGCCCTTGTGCGCGATCACGATCTCGAGCTCCGTGGGCTCGGTGACCACGGCGGCGTCGGCGCTCACGTGGCGAAGCGCCTCCTGGACGCCAATGCTGGCGTGCTCCTCGTCGGCCACCGCGGCCACCACCACGTCGCCGGCCAGCCCCCTCGCTGCGGCGTCGCGGCAGGCCACGAGCGCCGCGGCCACGCCCGCCTTCATGTCGTACGAGCCTCGGCCGTGGAGCCGGTCGCCGTCGAGGCGAGGCTCGTGCGGCGCGCTCATGCCCGCCGTGCCGACCGTGTCGATGTGGCCGCACAGCAGGAGCGTTCGGCCGCTGCCGCTCCCGGCCGCCCGCACGAGCACGCTCGGCCGCCCGGGCGTCTCCTCGAGCACCCGCACTTCGAGCCCCGCATCGCCCGCCCACGCCGCGATCGCGGCGGCCACGTCGCGCTCGCCCGCACCCCCGGGCACGAGCGCCGGGTTGACCGAGTCGATCCCGACCAGCGCCCGTGTGAGCTCGATCGCGTCCCGGCCGCCCACCGGAGCCGTCAGCCCGACTCGGGCACCGGCGCGGTCTCGGCGGACTCGGACGCCGGCTCGTGGCGGTAGAAGGGCTCTTCCTCCGGCGGCAGCGGCGTGTTGCCGAGGATGAGGTCGGCGGACTTCTCCGCCGTCATCATCACGGGCGCGTAGATGTTCCCGTTGGTCACGAACGGGAACACCGAGGCGTCGACCACGCGCAGCCCCTCGAGCCCGTGCACCCGCATGGAGGCGGGGTCGACCACCGCCATCTCGTCGGTTCCCATCCGCGCGGTGCAGGACGGGTGGAGCGCCGTCTCGGCGTCCTTCGCCACCCACTCCAGCACCTGGTCGTCGGTGGCCACCTCGGGGCCGGGCGAGATCTCACCGCCGTCGTACGGCGCCCAGGCCGGCTGGGAGAGGATCTTGCGCGTGACCCGGATCGCCTCGATCCACTCGCGACGGTCGTTCTCGGTCGAGAGGTAGTTGAAGCGCAGCGCGGGGTGCTTGCGCGGGTCGGAGCTCACCGCCTTGCAGGTGCCGCGCACGTCCGAGTACATCGGCCCGATGTGCACCTGGTAGCCGTGGCCGCCGCCGCCCTCGGGCACGGTGCCGTCGTAGCGCACGGCGATCGGGAGGAAGTGGAACATCAGGTTGGGCCACTTGACCTGCTCGTTGCTGCGCACGAAGCCGCCCGCCTCGAAGTGGTTGGTGGCGCCGGGGCCCGACTTGCGGAGCAGCCACTCGAGGCCCACCTTCGGCCGGTTCTGCATCTTGAAGTAGGGCGCCATCGAAACCGGCTGGGTGGCGCTGTGCTGCACGTAGACCTCGAGATGGTCCTGGAGGTTCTCACCCACGCCGGGGAGGTCCGCCACCACGTCCACGCCCAGCGCGCGCAGCTCGTCGGCCGCGCCCACGCCGGAGATCTGGAGCAGCTGGGGCGAATTGATCGCGCCGCCGCAGAGCAACACCTCGCCCGCGCTCACCGGGGGACGGCTGCGCCCGTAGCGCGTGTACTCGACGCCAGTCGCGCGCTTGCCCTCGAAGCGGATCTTCGTGGCCATGGCGAAGGTCTCGACGTCGAGGTTCTCCCGCCCGAGCACCGGGTGGAGGTAGGCGCGAGCGGCGGACAGGCGCCTGCCGTCGTGCACGTTGCGGTCGAACTTGGCAAAGCCCTCCTGCTTGTAGCCGTTCACGTCGTTCGTGAGCGGATAGCCGGCCTCCTGGACGGCGGCGAAGAAGGCGTCGAAGAGCGGGCCCCGCGCCGGGCCGCGCTCGAGCACGAGCGGGCCGTTGTGACCGCGGAAGGGGTCGTCG
>DASRIC010000110.1:0-26532 GCA_035650215.1 Thermoleophilaceae bacterium | reverse complement strand
TGGCGCGCCACCACGTGATCGTCCGGAAGCAGCCGTCGCAGCTCCTCGAAGGCGCCCTCGCCCCACATCGTGTGGTGGAACGGGTTCTCGAGCGCCCAGAAGGCGTCGTTGGGCACGCTGATCACCACGGTGAACTCGTGCTGCTCCGCCAGCTCCACGAACAGCTCGACCAGCGGAACGAAGTTGGCCAGGTGCTCCACCACCTCGAAGCAGGTGATGCAGCCGCCGCCGGGGCTCCCGTCGAGCAGCGCGTCCCGCACGCGACGCAGGTCCTCCTCGACGCTGAGGTCGGCCGTGAGCGCCACCGTCTCGTCCGCCTTGATCTCGCGCTCGGCCTGGCGCAGCGCGTCCTCGGCCAGATCCACGAGCACCGCGCGCCCGGCGAACGGCTCGCCGAGCGCCGCCGCGGCCGCGATTCCGTTGCCGCAGCCGAGGTCGCACCACACGGGCGCCGCGCGGATCGCGGGCGCCGCCATGCGGTAGCGCGTCTCGTGCTCGATCCGGATCGCCGGGTTCGTCTCCCGGCTGATTCGCTCCTCCCAATCCACGCCGGCCATTAGTGGTCCCTCCTGTCATTCCTGACCCGTTTGGCGGCGCCTGGCCGCGCCCAGCGTCGCCCGCGATGCTCGCCAATGCTCTTGCATTGGCTGCGCTCCCGGTCTCGCTGGCCACGCCCAGTCGCTCGCCAAAGCGGGCCAGTACTTCCAGGAGGGACCACTACTAGAGCTCCTCCGCGATTCGGGGTGCCTTGCGGTCGAAGTAGGTGAAGCCCACCACGGCGATCAGCACGATCAGGCCGAGCGGGATGATCAGGCGCGGCGCGCCGCCGATGGCCTCGGCGGCGCTCGGGTGGCTCGGGTCGATCACGGCGTGGCGGAACTGCTGGATGAGAGCCGCGAACGGGTTGCACATCAGGATGGCCCGCAGCTGGTCGTTCGTGACGATCGTGATCGGATAGAAGATCGGCGAGGCGTAGAAGATCACCTGGAGCAGCACGTCCCAGATCGGCTTGACGTCGCGGAAGTGCACGAACAGCGCCGACAGCAGCGCCGCCAGCCCGGCGGCCAGCACGATCAGGAGCCCGAGGATCACGGGCAGCTCGAGCCAGGACAGCATGACCTGCCCGCCCGAGGCGAACAGGAAGGCGAACACCACCAGCAAGTTCAGCCCCATCCGGAACAGGGCGGTGAGCACGATCGACAGGGGCACGGCGAGCCGCGGGAACTGGATCTTGCGCACGATCGGCTCGCGCTCCACGAGGCTCTGGACCGACTGGCTCGTCGACTCCGACAGGAACACGAACATCACCAGCCCGGACAGCAGCGCGACGGGGTAGAAGCGCACGTCCTCGCCGAGCGGCACCACCTCCGTGAACACGACGTAGAGCACGCCGAACAGGAGCAGCGGGTGCATGACCTGCCACACGTAGCCCAGCACCGAGCCGAAGAAGCGCAGCTTGAAGTCCGTGACGGCGAGCAGCCGCGTGAGGTGGAGCAGCCGGCGCCAGTCGCCGCCAACGGCCGAGGGCCCGCGGATCGGGCGGCCGAGCGGCTGGGACCGGGTCGCGTCCGTCGCGCTCATCCCGGTACCTCGCTCGGCGGACGGTCGAGCGCCTCGCGGGCGATCGTCACGTCGCAGGGCAGGTCGATGATCGCGTCGGTGCGCGAGCTGCCGGTGACCACCAGATCGACGAGGCGCTCGCGCCGGTCGATCCAGGCGAAGCCGGTGCCGGCGTGGGCGATCGCCGGGGTGGCGAAGTAGCGGTCGGGCCGGAACACGTTGTCGAAGGCGATCCGCAACGTCACCTCCTCGCCGGCCCGGAACGAGCCGAGCTCGGGGCCGAGCGAGAGCGTGGAGGCGGCCAGCACGGTCTGCTGGTCGGCGTTCTGGAGCGCGAAGCCGAGGATCGGGTCCTGCACGTCCTCGCTGAAGCGCGCCCGGGCCACGAACGAGCAGCGTGCCCGGCTCGGCAGTGCCGCGACGCGCTCCCCGTCGGCGTCCTCGAACCAGGCCTCGAGGATCTCCGCTCGACCGTCGCCGAAGCGGTCCGACTCGCGGCGTGCCTCCTGCTCGGCGTCATCGCCCTCGCGCGCGAAGTTCAGCTCCATGTAGCGCAGCCCCACCTCGTGCGGGTCGCCCAGCATCACGGGCCGGCCGTGCTCGAGCAGCAGGGCGCGGTCGCAGAAGCGCTCGACGGCGGCCATGTCGTGCGTCACGAGAATCACCGTGCGGCCCTCCTGGCGCAGCCGGGCGAACTCGTCGTAGCATTTCTGCTGGAAGGCGGCGTCCCCGACCGCCAGCACCTCGTCGATCAGCAGGATGTCGGCGTCCACCTGGATCATCACGGCGAAGGCGAGCCGCACGAGCATCCCGGACGAGTAGTTCTTGAGCCGCAGGTCGGCGAACTCCTCGAGCTCCGCGAACTCGAGCACGGCGTCGAGCCGCTCGCGCGCTCGCCGCGGCGAGAGGCCCAGCATCGTCGCGTTGATGATCACGTTCTCACGCGCCGGCAGCTCCATGTTGAAGCCCACCCCGAGCTCGATGAAGGTCGACATGCGGCCGTTCGCGAACATGCGCCCGCCGTCCACCGCGTAGATGCCGGCGAGGCACTTGAGCAGCGTGCTCTTGCCGGACCCGTTGCGCCCCACGACCCCGAAGAACTCGCCGGGCGTCACCGAGAAGGAGACATGATCGACCGCGGTCAACTCGTGCCGCGAGGTCTTGCGCAGAGGGTGGAGCGCGCGCTCCTTGAGCGTCATCACGCGCTCCCCGGGAACCTGGAAGCGCTTGACCACGTCGTCGACGACGATCGCCGGGATTTCAGCGTCGGTCATGCTCGCGGGAACGGTAGCGGCGCACCCGGGCGCGGCGGAGAGTCAGCGAGGCCTTCCGCGGAGCATCCGCAGCGGCCACAGGAGCCAGCGGATCGGGCGCCGGTGCCTCAGCGCCACCGTGCGCTGGAGGGCCCGGAACGAGCCCCGGCGCTGGAGCCAGCGGTACTCGGTCAGCTCGCGCTTCAGCGCTCCGACCTCGTGGCCCATCGCGGCGGAGGCCGCCTGCGCCTCCGCCGCGAGCGCGATCCCGGGGCCGCGCGGCGCCGGCGGCGGCAGCCGGTCGGTCGCACGCAGCGCGGCCGCCATGAAGGCGGACGACTGCTCCCACGACGGCCACGCGCGGGCGGTCTCGAGCGCGTTGGCACGCAGGAAGTGCAGGTAGCGGCGGTCCCGCGCGAGCAGGTCGAGCAGGCGGGCGGTGCCGCGCACGTCGTCCCACTCGGTCACCAGGCCGTTCCAGCCGTGGGACACGTACTCGTCGTGACCGGTGACCGGCGTCACCACGCAGGTGGCGCCGCAGTGGAAGCCCTCGAGCGGCGGGCCGAACATCCCCTCGATGCGCGACAGCTTGAGCACCACGTCGCTGCCGGCGTACAGGCGCGCCAGCTCCGCCTGGCTCACCGGGCCCAGCAGGGTGTCGGCCTCCACGCCGCCCATCGCCTCGCGGTCCGGGATCACGGCGGTCAGGTGGTGCGGCTCCGTCATCGAGCCGGCCGTGGCCACCGCCTCGTCGACCCCCTTGAACTCACTGCTGCGGTACCCCTCGACCAGCACTCGCAGCGGGCCCCCGAGCCTCGGCTCCACGGAGCGCCCCGGCGCGAACACGGACTTGTCGACCCCGTTGCGCACGTAGAACACCTGCGCCCCCGGCTGCAGCTCCTCGAGCGTCTCGGCGATCCAGCGCGCCTCGGTGATGAAGGCCACGGGCAGCGCGTGCGTGAGCGCGGCGCCTACCCGGGTGGAGTCCCAGCTCCCGTAGAAGCGGTCCTCGAGGCTCTGCACGAAGTAGGCGTGCCGCCGGGCGTCGAGGTCGAACAGGTGGGTGGTGGTCTCCCACCAGGTGGCCACCGCCACGTCGTAGCGCTCCCTGCGCGCGCGCTCGATCGGGACCACGTGCAGGCGCTCGAGCCCGCGGAAGCTCCAGTCGGGCTCCTCCTGCTCGCGGGTGATGACGAGGGTGACGTCGAACCGGTGGCGGGCCGCGAGCTGGCTCGCGTGCTCGACGACGACACCTACCCCGCCGGAGAGCTGCAGGTCTTGCAACAGGAACGCGACCTTCAAGGAGCGGGCTATCGTACTGGCGCCGTGGCCCAGACGGCTCCCCTAAACCGCTTCTCGCTCGGACGCGGCCGGCGCGTCGGCCCCTACCTCGCCCCGCCGCCGGCCGCCCCGGTGCGCATCGCCTTCGTGGGGCAGGAGACCTACTTCCGCGCGGCGGCGCTCACCACGCCGACCCCGGAGATCACGCCGCTGTTCGTCGAGTTTCGCTCCGGCGGCGACCCGGATCAGATGATGTCGGCGATCGAGGGCTTCGCCCCCGACGTGGTGATCGTGTTCCGGCCCGAGACCATCCCCGCGGGCCGCTTCGTCTCGTTGCGCATGCCCACGCTCGGCTTCCTCACCGAGCCGCTGCCGCGCGGCGACGGCAAGCCCCACCCCGACCTCGCGTGGCGCCTGCGCGACACCCGCCTCATCGACCGCTCGAACTTCGACCGCATCGTGTCGTTTGACCCGCTGTTCGTGGAGGCCGCCGACCCGCTGGCTCCCGTCTGGCGCTCGGTGCCGCTGCCCGTGGACGATCGCTTCTTCGCACCGGTCAAGCGCTCGGCGGTGCCACCGCGCGTGTCGTTCGTCGGGCGCTCGACCGTGCACCGCGAGAGCTACCTCATGGACGTGAAGCACAGCTTCGACATCCTGCACGTGGCGCACGGGGTGTTCGGCGAGCGCCTGCTCCAGCTGCTGCGCGACACCGACGTGGCGATCAACCTCCACAACGAGCCCTACCCCTCGTTCGAGAACCGCGTGTCGCTCCACCTCGCTGCCGCCAACCTGGTGATCAGCGAGCCGCTCAGCCCAACGCACGGGCTGGAGGCGGGCATCGACTTCCTCGAGGTCCGCCATCCGGAGGACCTGCGGCGCGCGGTCCACCAGATCCACCAGTACCCCGACCTGCACCGGCGGGTGCGGATCCGCGGGCGGCGAAAGGCCGAGGCGTTCCGCGCCTCGCGGGTGTACCCGCGGATCGTGCACGACCTGTTGCTCGACATCGAGGTGTTCGGGACCGAGCGCCTGCTGGCATGAGGCGGCCGTGGCGACGCACGCCCCCATCCGAGCGAGAGGCGCTCGGACTCACCCGGCTCGAGCCGGTCAGCCGGCTCTACGGCGCCGATCGCGGCAAGCCGGTCGACCGCTGGTACATCGAGCGCTTCCTCGCCGCGAACCGCGCCGATGTGCGCGGGCGCGTTCTCGAGGTGGCGGAGACCACCTACACGGAGTGGTACGGGGACGGCGAGGTCAAGAGCTCCGACGTGCTGCACGCCGCCCCCGGGAATCCTGAAGCCACCATCGTCGGCGATCTCAGTACGGGCAAGGGCATCCCGGCCGAGGCCTTCGACTGCTTCGTGATGACCCAGACGCTGCACGTGATCTACGACGTCGAGGCCGCCGTGCGCGGCACGCGCGACCTGCTGGCGGCGGACGGAGTGCTGCTCGCCACCGTGCCGGGCATCAGCCAGATCAGCTCGGATGGCCGGGCCGACTGGGGCGACTGGTGGCGCTTCACCACCGACTCCGCCCGGCGCCTGTTCGGGGACGTGTACGGGGAGGAGAACGTGGAGGTGGAGGCGCACGGCAACGTGCTGGCGTCCGCCTGCTTCCTGTACGGGTTCGCGGCCGAGGAGCTCGACGATGCCGAGTTGGCCGCTCACGACCCGGCCTACGAGCTCCTGATGACGATCCGCGCGGTCAAGCGGACGGCCTAGATGGTCCCGGCCGTCGCCGTGATCGCGCGGCCCGAGGCCGACCTCGGCGCCTGCCTCGAGGGCCTCGAGCGCGCCGGCGCCGACGGACCGGCGGTGGTGCGGATCGGCGCCGACGGCGCGGCGATGGCGCGCAACCGGGCGCTCGCGGCCTGCGACGCGGAGGTGCTCGCGCTCGTCGAGGACGACGTGGTGGTGGAGCCCGGCTGGCTCGCGGCGCTGATCGGCGCCTGGGGCGACGCCGACGAGGCGCTCGCGTGCGCCGGCGGCCCGCTGCGGGCGAGCTTCCCCGGCGGCCGGCCGGAGTGGCTCTCCGACGACCTGCTCGACGCGCTCGCCACCGTCGACCTGGGCACGGAGCCGATGGCGGTCAACCCGCTCGAGCAGACGTTCCACGGCGGCAACGTCTCCTTTCGCGCGAGCGCGCTGCGCGCCGTGGGCGGCTTCTGGCCCTCGCGGGGCCACCGCGACGGGCGCGACTGGTTCAGCGAGGAGCACGAGGCCCAGCGCGAGCTCGCGCGGGCGGGCTGGCACGCGACCTACGTGGCCCAGGCGAGCGCCGTGCGGGTGGTGGACACGCGCCCGAGCCGCCGCGACGTGCTGCGCAGGCGGCTCCGCTACGGCGCCCGCGAGGCGCTGATCGGGCGGGAGGTCAGCGCGCCGGCCGCGATTCGGCAGCTCGCGTCGAGCGCCGCCGGCACGCCGCTCGCGATCGTGCGTGGCCGGCCGCGGGTGGCGATGGAGCGCGCCACCCGGGTGGCTGAGAGCGCCGGCGCGCTGATGGCGGGCCCGCTCGCCCGGGCCGACCTGCAGCCGGTGGCGCGCGAGACGCAGTTCCGCGCCAGCGTGCCACCCCCGCCGCCGCGGGCCAAACGCCGCCGGCTGCCCCGGCGCTCGCGCGAGCGGCAGGGCCCCGAGATCCTGCTCTACCACCGCGTGACCGATCGCGCCTCGGACCCGCTCGGCATGTGCGTGTCGCCCGCCAACTTCGCCGGCCAGCTCGAGGTCCTGAAGGCCGCCCGCGAGCCGCTGCCGCTGGCCGAGATGTCGGACGAGGCGCCGCCGGGCGCGGTTGCGCTCACCTTCGACGACGGCTACATCGACAACCTCGAGCACGCGGCGCCCGCGCTCACCGCCGCGGGCGTGCCCGCCACGCTGTTCGTCTCGACCGGACACGTGGCCGACGCCGGCAGCTTCTGGTGGGACGAGCTCGAGCAGATCCTGCTCGCCGCCCCCGCCCACGCCGCGCCGAGCCTGGGGCTCGAGCTGCGCGGGCAGCGCCGCGCGTTCCGGCTCGGGAGCGAGGACGAGCGGCGCATCGCGCGCAAGCACCTGCACGCATGGCTCCAGCCGCTCGCCCCCGACGAGATCGACGAAGCGCTGCGGGCGCTCCGCGCCTGGGCGGGGGAGGCCGGGCACGCTCCGGTGCCGGAGCCCGATCGCGCTATGACCCCCGACGGGCTGCGCGCCTTCGTGGGCCATCCGGGCCTGAGTGCCGGCGCACACACGCGCTCGCACCGCTCGCTTCGCCACGCCGACCCCGCCGCCCAGGAGGCCGAGATCGCCGGCAGCCGCGACGACCTGGCCGGATGGCTCGGACAGCAGCCCACCGCCTTCTCGTACCCGTTCGGCGCGCCCGGCGCCGACGTGGACGAGGGCGTGGCGGCCCGCGTGCGCGCCGCGGGCTTCTCGATGGCGGTCACCACCTCGCCGGGCGTCCTTACGGAGGCCGACCCCCTCATGCTTCCGCGCCGCGTGGTGCCGGACCTCGACGCCGAGGCGTTCGAGGAGTGGCTCGGCCGGGCTGGAACCGGCCGGCGCCGGCCGTTGTAGTACGTGCACGGTGGAGGACCGGCCACCCAGCGACGCGGAGCTCGTGACGCGGGCCACGCGAGGCGACGCGAGCGCCTACGAGGAGATCGTGAGACGGTACGAGACGATCGCATTCCGCACGGCCTGGGTGATCACCGGGTCGGCGGCCGACGCCGAGGAGGCGGCACAGGACGGGTTCGTGAAGGCCCACCGCGCCCTCGGCCGCTTCCGCGAGGGCGCGCCGCTGCGGCCCTGGCTGCTCACGATCGTGGCCAACGAGGCGCGCAACCGCGTGCGGTCCGCCGGCCGGCGCGAGGCACTCGCGCTGCGCGTGGCCGAGGAGCGCCGCCCGGACGGCGCGGTCCCGCCGCCCGAGGCGGCGCTCCTCGACTCCGAGCAGCGCGCCGAGCTGCTGGCCGCACTCGCCCGGCTCTCGGAGATCGACCGTCAGGCGATCGCCTGCCGCTACTTCCTCGAGCTCTCCGAGGAGGAGTGCGCCGCGGCGCTCGGCTGCGCGCGCGGCACGGTCAAGTCACGGCTCTCGCGGGCGCTCGCGCGGCTGCGCGAGCAGCTCGAGCCGGCACGGGAGGCAAGCGATGCCTGAGCTCGAGGGGATGCTCACCCGGCTCGGCGGCGAGCTCGACTATCCGCCCACGCCCGAGCTGGCGCCGCGCGTGGCGGCGCGGGTAGCGGCGGAGCCGCGCGGCGCGCGCCTGCGCGATCGGCTCGCCTGGCGGCGCAGCCTCGCCGTCGCGCTCGTGGCGCTGCTGCTCTTGGCCGGCGCGGCGTTGGCGGCGGCGCCCGGCGTGCGCGATGCCGTGCTCGAGTTCCTCGGCCTCCAGGGCGCCACCGTGGAGCGGCGAGAGCAGCTCCCGCGCCTGCCCGGCACGCGCACGCTCGACCTCGGCCGCCAGGTGCCCCTGGCCGACGCGCCCCGCGCGCTCGCCTTCGAGCCGCTCGTGCCCGCCGCCCCCGGTCGCCCCGACGCCGCCTACGTGCGCCGCGTGCCCGGCGGCGAACTGTCGCTCGTGTACCGCCGGCGCCCCGGTCTGCCGCCGGCGGCGGCGACGGGCATCGGCCTGCTGGTCTCCGAGTTCCGCGGGGACCTGCTGCCCGAGTACGTGGGCAAGATCGGCGGCCAGACCACGCGGATCGAGCAGCTCACCGTCGACGGCGAGCCGGCGATCTGGATCGAGGGCGCGCCGCACTTCTTCTTCTACCGCTCGCCGGACGGCGCCCTGGAAGAGCGCCCGCTGCGGCTCGCCCGAAACGTGCTGCTGCTCGAGCGCGGCGACGTGCTCGTACGGCTCGAGGCCGACTTTGACCGCGAGCGGGCCGTTGAGATCGCGCGCTCGCTGCGCTGACGCCGCCTCAGTCGTTGACCGCGAGCCGCCGCAGCGGCACGGCGTACCAGACGAGCAGGAACAGGAGCGCCACCGACCCGGCCACGATCGCCACGGTGGTGGAGCGGTAGAGCAGATCGGTGATGAGGGTGATGGCGCCGGTCATCGCGAGCGCGAGGAACGTGAGCCCGGCGATCGCGAAGCGGTTCGCCCCGATCACGATCCGCTTCTTGTCCTGCTGGCGGAACTGGATGCGGTGATGCACCGTCGGCGCGATCAGGAACACGCTTGCGGCGGTGGCGAGCAGCAGGGTCACGAAGTAGGTGGTCTGCTGGAAGTCGGTGATGGTCGGGAAGCGCTGGTTGAACGGCACCACGAGCAGGAACGCGAACAGCACCTGAACGCCGGGGAGCGCGACGCGCAGCTCGCCGAGCAGCTCCTGGAGGTTGCGGTCGACCCGTTCCTTCTCGCTCTCGTCGCGCCCGGTGTCGGGGTGCGCGGACTCGGCCATGCCGAATCCGTACCCCGCGGGGAGCGTGCTCAAGCGCGGGCCGGGTACCGTGAGCGCATGGGCGCCTGGGACGACGACGACTGGACCGGCGAGCCGCCCGAGGGACGCATCTCCCGCGACCGCGCGAAGCCGGAGTTCTGGCACGGCCGCGCGCCGGCGAGCATCGCGGGCGCGGGCATCGGCATCGCGCTGATCATCCTGCTGATCGTGCTCCTCACCTGAGCGCGCTCGGCTCCGGCTCGCGCCCGCGCCGCCGAGCGGCCTTGTGGCGCTCCACCGCGTCGAGCACGAGCTTGCGCAGCCGCACCGCGTCGGGCGTGACCTCCACGCACTCGTCGTCGCGGATGAACTCGAGCGCCTGATCGAGTGAGAGCCGGTGCGCCGGCACGAGCTTCACGGTCTCGTCCGAGCCGGCCGCGCGCATGTTGGTGAGCTTCTTCTCGCGCACGGCGTTCACGTCCAGGTCGTCCGGCCGGGCGTTCTCGCCCACGACCATGCCCTCGTAGACCTCCTCGCCCGGGCCCACGAACAGCTGGCCGCGCTCCTGCAGCTTGAGCAGCGCGAAGCTGGCCGTCGGGCCGCGGCGGTCGGCCACGAGCGACCCGGTCGGCCGCGTGCGGATCTCACCCTGCCACGGCTCGTAGCGTTCAAAGACCGAGTGCACGATCCCGGAGCCGCGAGTCTCGGTCAGGAACTCGGTGCGAAAGCCGATCAGCCCGCGCGTGGGCACAAGGAACTCCAGGCGCACCCAGCCGGTGCCGTGGTTCACCATGTTCTCCATCCGCCCCTTGCGGAGCGCCAGCATCTGCGTGATCACGCCCAGGTAGTCGTCGGGCGCGTCGATCGCGAGCCGCTCGATCGGCTCGCAGAGACGCCCGTCGAGTTCGCGCGTGATCACCTGCGGCTTGCCCACGGTCAGCTCGAAGCCCTCGCGGCGCATCGCCTCGACGAGCACCGCGAGCTGGAGCTCGCCGCGGCCCTGCACCTCCCAGGTGTCCCGCCGGTCGGTGTCGAGCACGCGCAGCGCCACGTTGCCCACCAGTTCCTGGTCGAGCCGGTCCTTGACCATCCGCGCCGTGAGCCGCGAGCCGGACTTGCCCGCGAGCGGCGAGCCGTTCACCCCGATCGTCACCCCGAGCGCCGGCTCCTCGACGGCGATCACCGGCAGCGGCCGCGGGTCGGCGGCGGCGGCGATCGTCTCGCCGATCGTGATCTCGGGAATGCCCGCGACGGCGATGATCTCGCCGGCGGCGGCCTCGTCGGCCGGCTGGCGGGTGAGCCCCTCGTTCACGTAGAGCTCGGCCACCTTCACGTTCTCGACGGACCCGTCGCGCCGGCACCACGCCACCGTCTCTCCCCGCCGCACCGTGCCGTGGTGGATCCGGCAGAGCGCGAGCCTGCCCACGTAGGGATCGGCGTCGAGGTTCGTCACGCGCGCCTGGAGCGGATGCGCCGGGTCGTGCTCCGGCGCAGGGATCGTGTCGGCCAGCAGGTCGAAGAGCGGGCGCAGGTCCTCGCCCTCCACGCCCTCCTCGACGGAGGCCCGGCCCGCCTTGGCGTTCGTGTACACGATCGGGAACTCGATCTGCGAGTCGTCGGCGTCCAGGTCGAGGAAGAGCTCGTAGACCTCGTTCACCACCTCGCCGATGCGCGCGTCCGGGCGGTCGACCTTGTTCACGCACAGGACCACGGGCAGCCCGGCCTCGAGTGCCTTGCGCAGCACGAAGCGCGTCTGCGGCAGCGGTCCCTCCGACGCGTCCACCAGGAGCATCACGCCGTCGACCATCGTGAGCCCGCGCTCCACCTCGCCGCCGAAGTCCGCGTGGCCGGGGGTGTCCACGAGGTTCAGCTTGAGCTCGCCGTAGCGCACCGCGGCGTTCTTGGCCAGGATCGTGATGCCGCGCTCGCGCTCCTGGTCGAGCGAGTCGAGCACCCGGTCGGTGAGGCGCTCGTGCGCGGCGAACACGCCGGACTGGCGCAGCATCGCGTCGACAAGGGTGGTCTTGCCGTGGTCGACGTGGGCGATGATCGCCACGTTGCGGATGTCGGAGCGCTCGGCCATTGCGGGCGTTCGAGGCTAGCCGAGGCCCGTCCCTAGTCTCGTGCGGGTGACGACCCACACCCAGCCGACCCGCGCGCCGAGCTCGGAGGCGTTCGGGGCACTCGACTGGGCGCTTGTGGCGGGAGTCGCGTTCGGATGGGGAGCGTCCTTCCTGTTCATCGAGATCGGCCTCGTGCACTTCGAGCCCGGCTTGGTGGCCTTCCTGCGGGTGCTGTTCGGCGCGATCACGCTGGCGCTCGTTCCGGCGGCGCGCCGCGGCGTGCTCCGCTCGGACCTGCCGCTGGTGGCGCTGCTGGGGCTCGTCTGGATGGCGGGTCCGTTCGTGCTGTTCTCCGTCGCCCAGCAGTGGATCGACTCCTCGCTCGCCGGGATGATCAACGGAGGCGTGCCGCTGTTCGCGGCGCTGATCGCCGCCTCCGCCTCCCATCGGGTGCCCGGCCGGGTGCAGATCGCCGGCCTCGTGATCGGCTTCCTCGGGGTGGTGGCGGTGAGCGCGCCCTCGCTCGGCGAGGGCGAGTCCACCACGCTCGGGGTGCTGCTCGTGCTGGCGGCGTGCATCCTCTACGGCTTCGCCTTCAACATCGCCAGCCCGCTCCAGCGCCGCAACGGCGCGCTCCCCGTGATCTGGCGCGCGCAGCTCGTGGCGCTCGTGGTCCTCGCGCCCGTGGGCGCGGTGGGGGCGGCCGGCTCCGAGTTCGCCGTGTCAAGCCTGGCCGCCATGGTCGCGCTCGGGGCGGTGGGCACCGCGCTCGCGTTCGTCTGGTTCACCACGCTGATCGGCCGCGTGGGCCCCACGCGCGGATCGCTCGCGGTCTACTTCATCCCGCTCGTCGCGATCGCGCTGGGGGCGCTCCTGCGCGACGAGACCGTGTACCTGGCGGCACTGTTCGGCACCGTGCTCGTGCTCGCCGGGGCCTACCTCACGAGCCGCGGCGAGCGGGCGCGCGATACTTCCTGAGCTCATGGCCCTCGAGATGCGACCTGTCTGCGAGCGCTGCGAGGCCGCGCTCCCGCCTGACGGCGAGGCCACCATCTGCAGCTACGAGTGCACGTTCTGCCGGGACTGCGCCCAGGCGATGGACGGGATCTGCCCAAACTGCCAGGGCGAGCTGGTGGCGCGCCCGAGGCGCGTCGCGTGAGGCTGTTCCGCCGCCGCTCGCGGGGCCCGCTCCTCCACGTGGGCGACGCGCGCTTCGACGACTGGGAGGTGATCGAGGACTTCGAGGACCTCGAGACGGCCCACGCCTTCCGCGACCGAGTGCGCGAGTTCGGCTTCAAGGCCGAGCTCACCGCCGACGAGCCGCTCGACGACTTCCGCCGCGGCGACATCGCCCTGCGCGTGCCGCCGGACGAGTACGGCGACGCCACAGTGGCGCTCGACGGCCTCGACCTGGACTAGCAGCGGGCGCGCCGAGGGGCGGCCCGCGTCGTGGCCCGCCGCGGCGGCGGCTCCGACCAGGTGCTGAGCACCGAGGGAGCCTCGTTCCTGGCTGTTCGCGACAACCCGCCCCCGGTACCCTGAAGGGGAGCGGCCATGCCCTTCCTGGCATACATCCACGCTCACGAGCCGGACCCCGACCCCGGCGACGAGCGCAGGCCCTGGGAGCCCAACTGGCGGCTCTGGCGCTGGGTCCTTGCGGCCGCGGTGTTCGCCCTCGCCTCCGGCTACTCGACCGGCGCCTTCCAGGCCCTGCTCATCTTCATCGCGTTCGGGCTGGTCTGCCGCGCCGTGCACGAGCTGCTGCCGGACGGCGACGGCATGCGCGAATACCGCCAGTAGCGCGCCACCGCTCAGCGCGCCTTCGCTCAGCCGCAGCCCGTGTTGTTCCCGCAGCTCGAGCACGTGTAGCACGAGCCCGTGCGCTGCATCATGCCGCCGCACATCGCGCATGCCGGGCCGAGCTCGAGTCCCTGGAGCTTGGCCGGGAGCGCCGGGGGCTCGTCGGTCAGGGCCGAGGCCGCCGGCTTCGCAGCCGTTGCGCCGCCGCCCCCGTTCCCGCCGTTCGCCTCTCCGTTGGCCGGCTCCGGCCCTGCGGTGTCGCCGCGCATGATCGCCTCCTGGGAGGCCTTGCGCGCGCGCATCTCCGGGGTGAGGATGCCGAGCTCCTCGTGCAAGTCGGCGTCGCCGTAGCGGGAGGCGAGCCAGCGCATGATGTAGTCGGGCATCGACTTTGCGAACGGGATCTCCGGGTTGCCCGTGTAGCCCTCGGGCTCGAAGCGCATGTAGGCGAACTTGCGCACCAGCGTGTCGAGCGGCACTCCGTACTGGAGGCCGATCGAGACCGCCGTGGCGAACGCGTTCATCAGGCCCTTGATCGTCGAGCCCTCCTTGCCCACGTCGGTGAGGAACACCTCGCCGAGCGTGCCGTCCTCGTACTCGCCCGCGGTGATGTAGCCCTCGTGGCCGGCGATCGAGAACTTGTGCGTGAGCGACTGGCGCTCGCGCGGCATCCGCCGCCGCACCGGCCGCGCCGGCTCGAGCGCCGCCGCCGCCTCGTCGACCTCTTCCTTCTTCTCGCCGGCGTCGGTCTTCAGCGCCTGGGCGGTCTTCGAGCCGTCGCGGTAGATCGCGAGCGCCTTCAGCCCGAGCTTCCAGCCCTCGGTGTAGATCCCCGCGATGTCGTCGACGGTCACCGCCTCGGGCATGTTCACCGTCTTCGAGATCGCGCCCGAGATGAACGGCTGCGCCGCGGCCATCATCCGCACGTGGCCGAGTGCCGAGATCGCGCGCTCGCCCACGGCCACGTCGAACACCTCGAGGTGCTCGTCGCGCAGGCCCGGGGCGCCGACGATCGTGCCGCTCTCGGCCAGGTGCGCCTCGATCGCCTCGACCTGCTCGGGCTGGTAGCCGAGCGTCTGGAGCGCGGCCGGCACGGTGCGGTTGACGATCGTCATCAGCCCGCCGCCCACCAGCTCCTTGTACTTCACGAGCGAGAAGTCCGGCTCGATGCCCGTGGTGTCGCAGTCCATCAGGAACGAGATCGTTCCGGTGGGGGCGAGCACGGTCGCCTGCGCGTTGCGGAAGCCGTTGTGAGCGCCCACGTCGACGGCCTCGTCCCACGCCCGCCGCGCCGCCGCGAGCAGCTCGGAGTCCGTGCAGAGCGCGTCATCGATCTCGTACGCCGCGTGCCGGTGCTTGCGCATCACGTGCATGTGCGGATCCGAGTTCTTCTCGTAGCGCTCGTACGGGCCGAGCGCGCCCGCCACCTCGGCCGAGGTGCGGTAGGCGCGGCCGGTCATCAGCGCGGTGATCGCGCCGCACAGGGCGCGGCCGCCGTCGGAGTCGTAGGCGAGCCCGTTCGCCATCAGCAGCGCGCCGAGGTTGGCGTAGCCCAGGCCGAGCTGGCGGAACGCGCGCGCGTTCACGCCGATCTCCTCGGTCGGGTAGCTCGACGGGCCGACGACGATCTCCTGCGCAAGGATCACGACGTCGACGGCGTGCTCGAACGACTCGACGTCGAACGTGCCGTCCGGGCGCCGGAAGCGCATCAGGTTGAGCGAGGCGAGGTTGCAGGCCGAGTCGTCGACGTGCATGTACTCGGAGCACGGGTTCGACGCGTTGATCCGGCCCGAGTTCGGGCAGGTGTGCCACTCGTTGATCGTGGTGTCGTACTGCACGCCCGGGTCGGCGCAGCGCCAGGCCGCGTCGGCGATCTGGCTGAGCAGCTCCTTCGCGTTCACGCGGTCGAGCGGGGCGCCGTCCACGCGCGCGGTCAGCTCCCACTCCTCGCCGTGCTCGGCGCGCTGCATGAACTCGTCCGTGACGCGCACCGAGTTGTTCGCGTTCTGGTACTGGATCGAGGCGAAGTGCTCCGAGTCGAGGCGCATGTCGAAGCCGGCGTCGCGCAGCGCGGCCGCCTTCTCCTCCTCACGCGCCTTGCACCAGATGAACTCGACGACGTCCGGGTGATCGACGTCGAGCACGACCATCTTGGCCGCCCGGCGCGTCTTGCCGCCCGACTTGATCGTGCCCGCCCAGGCGTCCGCGCCCCGCATGAACGACACCGGCCCGGACGCGAACCCGCCCTTCGACAGGTGCTCCTTCGAGGCCCGGATGCGCGACAGGTTGATCCCCGAGCCCGACCCGCCGCGGAAGATCTTGCCCTCCTTGGTGTTCCAGTCGAGGATCGACTCGAGCTCGTCCTCGACCGAGAGGATGAAGCAGGCCGAGCACTGAGGATGCTCCTCGAAGCCCACGTTGAACCAGACCGGCGAGTTGAACGCCGCCATCTGGTGGAGCAGGATGTGGGTGAGCTCGTCCTCGAAGGTCTGAGCGTCCTCGTCCGTGGCGAAGTAGCCGCCCTGACGACCCCAGGCGGCGATCGTGCCCGCCACGCGGCCGATCATCTGCTTGACCGACGACTCGCGCTCCGGCGAGTCCGCGCGCCCGCGGAAGTACTTCTGGGACACGATGTTGGTCGCGTTTTGCGACCAGCCGACCGGGAACTCCACGCCCTTCTGCTCGAACGCGGGGCTCTCGGGATCGCCGATCAGAGCGTCGCGGATCTCCCACTCGACGCAGTCGAAGGGGTGCGTGCCCGCCTCCGTGAAACGCCGCGGAACACTGACCCCGGCACCGGCTGCGGTGATCGCGGGGGCTGCGGCGCTACGGCTGTGGGACATGACCTCTCCTCGTATGGGCGACTGATTCGGACTCCCCCAAGGGGGAAAGATCGATACTGCTCCGCGGGTCGGATGGAACGGTCTCGGCGTTCAGCGCCAGCTGATCGGCGCCCGGCAGGGGCTCGTCCTTGAAGCGCTTGACGACCGCCTCGAGCTCGTCGAGGTCCGCCAAGTTGCGGTAGACGGAGGCGAACTGGATCGCGCTCACGGGGTCGACGCGGGCGAGCCCGCGCTCGGCGAGGTCGCCCACCTGCTCGGCGGGCACGTCGGCCCCGCCGCCGCGCCGAACCTCGCGCGCCACCCACTCGGCGATCGCCTCGAGCTGCTCCTGGGTCACCGGCCGCCCGCCCGCCGCGCGAGCGAGCCCGCGCACGAGCTTCTGACGGTCGAAGCGTTCCCTGCTCCCGTCGCGCTTGACCACGGTCACGCGCGGTTCCTCCGCGTGCTCGTAGGTGGTGAAGCGCTCGCCGCAGGACTCGCACTCGCGCCGCCGGCGCACGCCGTCGGCGGCCGGCCGGGTGTCGACGACCTGGGTCGATGGGGATCCGCAGAGGGCGCAGCGCACCTCTGAGATTCTACTACCTCTTGTGGTCGAGGGCGAGCACGATCGCAAGATGTTGTGGTCTCTTAAGCTGGTCGGAAGTCGTATTTCGACGCTATTTCCGCCATCGCCTCGGGGTTCGCAGCCTCGGGCCCCGCGTGCGCGACCTCGCGCAGGTAGCCCTCGAGCCCGCCGGGCGACTGGATGTTGAGCACCCGCGCCGGCGCGTCCCCGGGGTTGCCGAACGTGTGCACGTTGCCGGGCGGGACGAGCGCGTAGCCCCCGGGGGACGCCTTGTGCGTCTCGTCCCCGAGCAGCAGCTCGATCTCGCCCTCGAGCACGTAGACGCTGTCCACCATCTCATCGTGGACGTGCGGCAGCGGGCCGTCGTAGCCGGGCGGCAGGCTCAGCTCGGTGAGTGTCATGGAGCCGATCCCGTCGTCGCCGCCGAAGAAGATCAGCGCCTCGGCCTCGCCTAGCTGGAGGCGCTCCGCGGTGGAGCGGCCGACCCGGCCGTCCTCACGCGGCCGGCCGCCGTCGTCCGGCGGGTCGTACTGGTCGAACTCGAACGACCCGTCGCCGAGCAGCCGCTTGGCGAAGCCCATGCCGGGCGCGTGGAAGTTGAGCATGCGCACCGGGCCGAGGCCGCCACTGCGGAAGCCGTGCACGAGGTCGGGCGGGGCGAAGATGAAGTCGCCGGGACCGAGGACGCGCTCCGAGTCCACAAAGTGAAATCTCATCTTGCCCTCGAGCATGTAGAAGGCGTCGGCGTGCCGGTGGTGGACGTGGGGCGGCGTGGCGAACTCGTCGGAGCCGTCGTGGTTGAACTCCGTGACCACGAGCTGGTCGAGCCCGGCCTTGATGTGGAAGCGCTCGTGGGTGCTCTCGCCCTCGCCCGGGCCGAGCAGGACGGGCGGCGCGACGGTGGTCATCTGAACGAGGCGAGCGTGCGCTCGAGCCCGTCGTCGAGATCGACCTGCGCCTCCCAGTCGAGCTCGGCTCGCGCGCGCGAGACGTCGAGGGTGGAGCGCTCGAGCTCGCCCGGCCGCTCGGGCTGGTGCTCGGGCTCGAAGCCGTTCTCGGAATGGCTCGCGAGCACGCTCACGATGTCGAGCACGCTCCTCCCGACGCCGGTGCCGATGTTCACCGGGCCGCCGACGTCCGGGTTGTCCGCGGCCCGCAGGTTCGCCTCGACCACGTCGTCGACGTACACGTAGTCGCGCGTCTGGCGGCCGTCGCCGAAGATCACCGGCCGGCCGCCCTCGAGCAGCTTGCCGCAGAAGATCGCCACCACGCCGGCCTCTCCGTGGGGGTCCTGGCGTGGGCCGTAGACGTTCCCGTACCGCAGCGACACGGTGTTGAGCCCGTGCAGGCGGGTGAAGAGCTCGCAGTACTGCTCGGCGCAGAACTTCGACAGGCCGTAGGGGGCCTCGGGCGCCGGCCAGTGCGACTCTGGGGTGGGGATCGTGTCGGCTGTGCCGTAGATGGCTCCGCCGGTCGAGGTGTTGATCACGCGGCCGACGCCGTGCTCGAGCGCGGCGTTGAGCACGTTGATCGTGCCCCCGACGTTGATGCGCGAGTCGTGCCCGGGATCCGCCACCGACTTGCGCACGTCGATCTGGGCTGCGAGGTGGAAGATCACGTCGGGGGCCGCCTGCCCCACCTGCCGCGCGACCTCGTTCGCGTCGCGGATGTCGAGCTCGACGAGCTCCGCCCGGCCCGCCGCCTGCGCGAGGTTGGCCTGCTTGCCCGTCGAGAGGTCGTCGAGGACGGTCACCTCGTTGCCCCGGGCGAGCAGCGCGTCGACGAGGTTCGAGCCGATGAAGCCGGCGCCTCCGGTCACGATCGTCTTCATGGGTGGGCGATGCTAATGGGCGCGGGGCGCGCCTCGCCGCGCTGCTACGGTCGGCCCGCGAATGCGCGGCCTCTTCGTCACCTTCGAGGGCATCGACCGATCGGGGAAGACGACCCAGGCCGGCCTGCTCTGCGACGCGCTCGGCAGCGCCGCCCTCGGCGTGCGCGAGCCCGGCGGCACCGAGGCGGGCGAGGCCGTTCGCGCGGTCTTGAAGAACCCGGACATCCCGCTCTCTCCGGAGACCGAGGCGCTCCTGTTCGCCGCCGCGCGGGCGGAGCTCGTGGCAGAGGTGATCCTCCCGGCGCTGGCCGAAGGCCGGGTGGTCGTCTCCGATCGCTTTCTCGACTCATCGCTCGCCTACCAGGGGGGCGCGCGCGGCCTCGGCGTCGACGAGGTGCACCAGATCAACCGCTTCGCAACGCGCGGCCTGCGCCCCGACCTCACGTTCCTGCTCGAGATCCCGCCGCGCACGGCTGCAGAGCGCGCCGGCGAGAGCGACCGCTTCGAGGACGAGGGCGCCGGGCTCCAGCAGGCGGTGGTCGAGGCGTACGAGATGCTGATCGAGTCCGACCCCGAGCGCTGGCGCCGGATCGACGCCACGCGCCCACCGGAGGAGGTCCACGCCGAGGTGCTGGCGGAGGTCGAGGCGGCGCGCAGCGGGGCGCGCGCGTGAGCTCGGCTTCCGGGCCCGTGCTGGCGGGCACCGAGGACCACCCCCAGGCGCGGATCGTGCTCTCGACTGCCCTCGCCGGCGCGCCCTCGCACGCGTATTTGTTCCACGGGCCCGCCGGCACCGGCAAGCGGACCGTCGCGCGTGCGTTCGCGGCCGAGCTGCTCGCCGCGGGCGCCGCCGATCCCGACGCCGTGCGGCTTCGGGTGGCGCACGGCACCCACCCGGACCTCACCTGGGTCCGCCCGAGCGGCGCGCACGTGATGCGCGTCGACGACGTGGCGGGCCCCGTCGTGACCGGCGCCACGCGCACGCCCTTCGAGGCCTCGCGCCGGGTGTTCGTGCTGGAGCACGCGGACACCCTGAACGACGAGGCCGCCAACCGCCTGTTGAATACGCTCGAGGAGCCGGCCGCGTTCGTGCACGTGATCCTGCTCACCGACGCACCGGGCCGGATGCTCGAGACGGTGGTGTCGCGCTGCCAGGCGGTGCGCTTCGAGCCGCTGCCGGCGGCGCGCATCGCCGAGCGGCTCGAGTCCGAGGGGGTGGAGCCCGTTCTCGCGCGCGCGTGCGCGCGCCTGTCGCTCGGGAACGCCGCGCGGGCGCGCGAGCTGGCGTCCGCCGAAGGCGCCGTCTGGCGCGACGAGGTCGAGCGCTTCGTCGCCGCCGCGCTGTCGCCGGGCGAGGAGCGCCAGGTCGAGGCCTGGAGACCGCTGCTCGAACGCGCCCAGGCGGCCCGCGAGGCCGCCGAGGAATCGGTGGCCGCCGAGGCCGCTCGGCGGCTCGAGCTCGAGCCGAAGGGTCGCGAGCGCCGCGCGCTCGAGCGCGAGTTCGAGGAGGCGTCGAAGCGCGACGGGCGCCGGGCACTCCGCGAGTCGCTCGAGCTGTCGCTGACGCTGGCGGGCCTGAGCTTCCGCGATCTCGTGTGCCTCGCCGAGGGCGCCGACGACGCCGTGCTGGCCGCCGATCGCGCGCCGGCGCTGGCCGAGCGCGCGCGCAGCCGGGACCCGCGCCGCCTGCGCGAGGCGGCCGAGCGCTGCGAGGGCGTGCGCCAGTCGCTGGAGCTGAACGTGTCGGAGGACCTGGCGCTGTCTGCGCTCGGATTCCGCCTGACGGCGCTGGCCGGGACCTCGAGCTAGAGCGTCGTCGAGCACCGCACTGTTGCGCCATTTTCCGCGCTTGAATGCCGAGCGTCGCTAGCTTCCGCCTGATGAAAAAGCTCATCACCGTGGCCCTCGCGGCCTCCGCCGTCCTCGCGGCGCTCCCCGGCAGCGCTTCCGCCGCGCAGGAGCCGTTCGCGAAGGTCATCTCCCACGTCAAGCTCAACAAGGACGACACCGCAACCGTGCGGGCGCGTTACATGTGCGAGTCATCGACGCACTTGTGGGTCTCGGCCAAGCAGACCGCCGACGGCTCCATCGATGAAGCGCTCGAGAGTGAGGGCAGCAGCGGCGCCGCCGCGGCTTGGATGGACACCAACGACTGGGTGACCGTCGGCTCGGACACGTTCCCGATCTCCAGCGGCGACGAGCAGCTCGTCTGTGACGGCCGCACGCACTCTCAGAGCATCACCATCGATGTGACCAACGCGCCCTGGGGCTCCTGGGACGCACTCCAGCCGGGTCAGGCCTGGGTTCAGTGGTGCATCGTCGAGGATGCCCCCGACGGGGAGTTCGTCAGCGACCAGCGCTGGGTCACCGTTAAGTAGCCAGGTTCGTAAGCCGACCGGCGAGCGCTCGTCCATGCCTCATCAGGCGTGGACGGGCGCCATCGGCGGGCCCCGACGCCGAACGATCACAGCGTGGGCTCGGCGACCAGGTAGAAGAAGAGCACCGCCATCACCCCGGTGGCGACGGCCCACATGACCGCCCAGCCGGCCCGCTCGTGCGGCTGCATCTGCGGCCGCGCGAGTCCGAAGATCACCGCGAGCTCGAAGACGATGCAGGCGGGCACGAACACCCAAACCGACCACAGCCCCGTGATCGCCATGAGGATGTAGAGCGGCACCTGGGTGCCGGCCAGCGCGCCCCCGGCCGAGAGCACGAAGACGAAGTACTCGTTGTAGCTGTCGCGATAGATCGGCTGCCGCGGATCGAGCGCGACGAGGAAGCGGTTGGGCGACTGGGCCATCGGACGGGATCATTCCAGAGCGGCCTCCCTGTATGCCTGCGAGCGCTGTTCCCAGGCAACCGCCAGCTGCTCCCCACCCCCGGCGGCCGTCTCGATCACGGCCGCCGCCGCGCGCAGCGAGCGCATCCGCCGGGGTGGGACGCGCTCGTCGAGCGCGAGGACCCCACCCAGCTCGTCCAGCCAGATCAGGTCGAGCGCGAAGCGCATGCCGAAGGTGTGCACCGAGCGGCAGCGCGGAATCAGCAGCGCGTGGTCGGGTGGTCGCCTCCGAAGGGCGAGACCGAGCAGCCGGTGCTGGAATCCGGCAGCCGCGACGATCGGGAGTTGGTCCACGTTCCGCAAAGTCGCGGGCGGCGGGATCTCGCCCCCGTCAGCGCTGGGCGCGCCTGCGCTCGCGCCGCCGCTCGACGTAGCGACGCTTCTTCACGTCAGTCCCGCATCCGTTCATGGAGCACCAGCGACGGCTGGCGTTGCGGCTCTCGTCGAGAAAGATCCAGCGGCAGTTCGCGCAGCCGCGCAGCCGCTCGAGTCGACCCTGCGTGAGCAGGTCGACGACCGCGTGCGCGAGCGGCCAGAGCGGGGCCTCGAGGTCATCGGTGTCGCGCCACTGCCACCGCCATTCGGGGCCGTCGCCCGCAGGGGTGAGCTCGGCGCGGGCCAGCGCGGCTGACTCCTCGGCCCGCAGGGCGGCCAGGTCGCCTGGGTCGGGCTCGTCGCCCGCCGCCACCGGCCGGATCACCCGATCGGCGAGCTCGCGGAGCTCGAGGGCACGGGTAAAGGCGGCTTCGGCGTCCTCGGGGTGTCGTCGCGCACGCCTCGCAAGCGTCTGCGCGCCCCTCTTGTCGAGCGAGCCGGCCCTCTGCGACCAGGCGAGCAGATCGTCGTAGGAGCGAAGCGCTTCGGAGTCAGGATCCGGGTCCACGAGGCCGCCTACGGAGTTGACGAAGTCGAGCGCGAGGTGGCCGCCGACGAGCTCGAGATGCGTGAGCGACATCACGCTTGTTTCTACCAAACCGGAGATAAGTAGTAACGAACGGCAGTTACCACTGAAACGCTAAATGGCAGAAACCCAAAGCGATCGGAGGCCACAATGTCCACTCCCCTCACCGTCCTGATCGGCACAGAGCGCAGCCGCTCCCTGGCCACCTCGGCACTGCCGGACGCTCCGGTCCGAGACGTCCGGCCCGCGCCTCGGGAACGGCCCCGCCGTCAAGCAGCCAGGCTGCTCGCGGCAACCGCGCTGCGGCGGGCGGCCACTCGAATCGAGCCGGCCGCCTGCTGACGCGGGCTACACTCGGGCCCGCATCGCCGACGTAGCTCAGTTGGCCAGAGCACCGCTCTCGTAAAGCGGGGGTCGAGGGTTCGAATCCCTCCGTCGGCTTTCGTCTTCTTGCCTCTATCGGCAGCTTCCCGGATGCGAGGTAGCCACGCGCAGGCGCTCCGGGGTGGCCCGCCAGTGGCCCAAACGCTCCAGCTAGCGGGCGGTCAGGACACCTGTCACCTCGAAGAACGGCCCTGCGCCGAGCGTGAACGAGCACGTGACCTCATCGACCGCGTCCTGCGTTCGGCCAGTCTCCGCCCGGTCGATCACCAGATTGCCGTCCACCGACAAGCGAGAGAGCGTTAGAACGCCTCCCCCTTCGAAGATGAGGACGTGGTCTGGAGCGGGGGACTGGAAGCCGGCGCTGTTATCGGCCGCCCGGAGTGTGAACGTGTCGCCGTTGTCGCACGTTGCGAGCGCCCCCGCATGACTTGCAGACGCGCTTCCGGCGAAGAGCCCGAGACCTGCGGCTGCGCAGGCCACGGCAGTCGCGGCCCGACGGATAAGCATGTTGGCCTCTCCTTTGTATCCGTTGTAACAAGAGACTCCAGCCTGCCCGCACCCGCGTCAACCTGGACGGTCCCAATTCAATCCTCGTGATCCCGCTCCAAGTCGCGCGCGTGCCTCGCGTCGAAGGCGTCCAAGCGGCGCGTGATATCGGCTGCGGCACCCTCGATCATCGTGCCGTAGTGCCGCTCGATCATCGCCGCGCGGGGACAGCCCGCCTGTGATCTCCCACTTATTCCGTTTGTAACCCCGGCAGTGGCTTTTGCGTCGGCGGCGCGTCGGCTTGACGAGGCGCTCGTAACGCCGGCGGGCGCCGACAGGGTGCGCCGTGGGCAATGTTGGCGGCGAGATTATGCGGCGGTTGCCCCTCCTCCTTGAAGCCGCCCATGAAGGCGCCCCAAGAACGAGGGCGGCCGCCTCGCGGCGGCCGCCCTTCGCTCACTCAAGCGAGCCGAGAACTCCGGACTTCTTCTACTGCCACCTCTTCCCCTTCGTCTTCAGCTTGCTCTCGAATGTGAACGGCGTCGTCTGCGGGTTCAGCCGGTCGAGCCTCATCGCTCCGGCCACCGCCGGGTCGCTCAGCTTCCAAATGAGCAGGCCGCGGGTGATGTCCGACTCGTAGATGCGACCGTTGTACCAGTACGTCGACCAGTCGCCGCCGAGCTCGATTCCGACCGGCGGGTTGGGGTCGACCAGCGGGGCGGGATCGGCGTAGGCGATCTCCTCCGCGTTGGCGGGGTCGGTGAAGTCGATCACCGAGATGCCCGATTGGTAGTTACCGCTCACCATCACGTACCGCTTCTTGGTGGGCACGATGTTGTAGTTGTGCGTCGTGCAGTTCTCCACGTTCGTCTGCGGACGTGGGATGGTGAACTGGCCGAGCGATTCGCCGGTTCGGGCGTCCAGGTAGAAGAACGTCCGTCGTAGCGGATCATCGGTCGCCTCGCACTCGGCGCCGCTGCCGCCGCCGGGCTCGTGGCCCACCACCAGCACCTCGCCATCCCACGTGAACGCGGCCGAGTGCCCGAGGGAGATCCCGCCCGTGATCTTGTGGTACAGCCAGACCGGGTTCTCCTTCGACCCACCGTCGGCCGGGTCGATGCTGAATACGTTGACGCCGGTGTTCGTACCGCCGGCGGTGCCGGCGCATGCGACGAGGTTCGCGTCACCGAGGATCACTGCCGTGTCGTGGCAGGAGTGATGCTCGTCCTCCATCGGGTCCCCGGCCTGCTCGAACCTCAGGTACGAAGCGGATGCCGGATCGTCCAGCGGGACCTCGATGATGTCGATGCCGGCGCACTGCACCGGTGTCTCTCCGCCACCAGGCACTCCGAACGTCGTGTTGGCCGACGAGTTGCTGTAGATCAGCAGCCGGTTGTTCTCGAGGTCCGGCACGAGCGTCTCGGTATGCGACCCGCAGGGCGTATCGACGAAACCGATCACGTCCGGGTTCTCCGGATCGCTGATGTCGATGATGTGCACGCCCTCCTGGCCGCGCTCCGGCAGCCCGGTGGCCGGATCGGCCGGCTCGCGGAACATCGGCCAGTCACCGCAGAACGCGCCCGGAGTGGTGTACCGGGCCGGATCGGTGACCGGAATGTTCACCCCGTTCACCTGAGGCGCCGGGGTCGCGGAGTTCCACGAGCGGAAGACCAGGTCGCCCCAGACGATGACGTCGCCCTGATTGCCCACCGTGTTCGTGTTGCTGGCGCACTCTGTCCAGTTCACGATCTCGCTCGGGGCATCGGGCTCGGTTACGTCGATCAGCCTGAACCCGCCATAGGTGCCTTGAACGACCGTCCTGCCCTCGAACGCCAGATCCGAGTTGAAGACGCCCTGGCCCGGAACGGTGTTGTCGATCGGGACCACCCGCGGGGAATAGCCGAGCGGGTGCAGGTTCTTCGTGAAGTCGAAGGTGCTGGTTGCAGCGTCAACGTCGCCCTGTGCGGACGCCGTTGCGGGCACCAATGCAGCACAAGCCGCGAGAGCGGCGCAAGCAACCAAGAGTCGTAGCTTCTTCAAGAGTTCTCCTCCTCCAGGGGACCGGGCAGAAGCCGTCAGCTCTGGCCCCCGATTCCTCCCGAGGCATAAGACGGCCAGGGGAGCCTTCGAATCCCACTCGCGGGGTGGTCCTCTCGGGGAGGTATCGAAGATGCTCGGGCCCATCCAGGTCCCTGTGCGCCGTCGCCGGAACGCCGCTCCGGCGGACGCGAGTGAGTCCTGCCCAGTGCACGCCGGAACGAAACCGAGCGTTTGGTGCTAACTGGCCGGAGTCGACGCTCAGTCGGCCCAGGGGCCCACGCCGGTCACGCGGTCGACCCGTATCCGGATGCGCACCCCGGGCGGCGGGTCGTCCGTCGGCGGGAAGCGCACCTCCGGCCCGAGGTACACGTGTGCGAGCTTCTGCAGCAGCTCGGCCGCGCCGCCCTCCTCGATCGTCGCCGTCCCGTACACGACCAGGTACTCGTGGAGGCCGGGCGGGCGCACGTCATGGCCCTCGAACGACAGGGCGACGCGGGGGTCGCGGCGCACGTTCTCGAGCTTGCGCAGCCCCGGGTTCAGGTGCGCGGTCAGCAGGTCGTCGCCGTCGACGCCGACCCAGACGATCGTCACGTGCGGCGCACCATCAGCGCCGACCGTGACGAGGTGGCCGAGAGCGCCCCGCTCGATCAGCTCGCGGGCGCTGTCGGGCAGGCTGCTCACGCCCGCGACTCCACGGTCAGCGCCTCGTGGACGAACCGCACCGCGGCCGCGCCGTCGCCGACCGCCGTTGCGCAGCGCTTGATCGAGCCCGAGCGGACGTCGCCTGCCGCGAACACGCCGGGCAGGCTCGTCTCGAGCAGGCCCTCGGCGCCCGCGTCCGCTCCCGTGAGGATGAAGCCGTGCTCGTCGGTCGCGACCGCGGAGGCGAGCCAGTCCGTGCACGGCGCGGCGCCGAGGAACAGGAACAGGAATCCGAACGGGACACGCTCACCGTCCGCGAGCGTGACCGCCGAGAGCTCCCCGTCCGAGCCGTGCAGCTCGGCGATCTCGCTCTTATCGCGCACGGCGACGCCGTAGCGGTCGAGGTCGGAAATCAAATAGTCGGACATCGTCTCGCGCAGGTCGGCGCGGCGGTGCATCAGCGTCACGAGTGCGCCGCCGCGCGCCAGCCAGATCGCCGCCTGCGCCGCGGAGTTGCCGCCGCCCACGACGCCCACGCGCTTCCCGCTGCAGAGCTGCCCCTCGGCGGGCCCGGCCGCGTAGAGCACGCTCAGCCCCTCGTAATCCTCGAGGCCCTCGACAGGCAGCCGCCGGTACTCGGCGCCGGTGGCGATCACAACGGCGCGCGCGCGTATCTCGCGG
>DASRIC010000109.1:0-8646 GCA_035650215.1 Thermoleophilaceae bacterium | reverse complement strand
CCGCCTCGGTTGAGAGCCGGAAGGCGCGCAGCGCGCTGCCGTTGGCGAGGTCGATGGACACGGCCACCGCCACTCCGAGCGCGATGCCGAGGATGGCCAGGCCGAGCTGCCAGGGGTGCGACGAGAGCTGCCGCACCGCCAGGCGGGCGAGCCGGCCGGTCAGCACAGGCGGCCGGCCGGCACGCCGCGCGCTACGACGCCTTGGTGTTCCAGATGTCCCGATGCAGCCGCCACTGGCCCTCGATCTTCTTCCACACGACGACGAACTTCATGACGGCCGTGCCGCTGGCGAGGGCCAGCGTGGCCTCGCCGACCTCGTAGCCGGTGTCGCCGGCCTGCTCGAAGTCGAGCGTCTGGAGCCGGACCTCCTTGAGTCCCGTCTGCTGCGCGAGCGTCCCCCACATCTGCTTGATCGCGTCGCGGCCCTTGACCACGGGGCCATCGGGCGGCAGCGCGATCGCGTCGGACGTGTAGAGCGACACGAGGCGGTCCAGGTCTCCCTTGCGGGCGGCATCCTCGAACTGGCGATTGACCGCGGCGATCTCCGACTGGCTCATGGGCATCCTCCTGTGGGCAACTCGGGATCCGATGATCTCGCGCGCTCTGCGCGCGTGCAACTTGCCGTGCCGACTACCATGGGCGTGTTCGTGCGAAAGGATGGCGGTCATGGATCGACAGTACGACCTGGTGGTGGTCGGGACCGGAGTCACCTCGGCCGTGGCCACCCGCTGCCGGGAGGCGGGCTGGAGCGTGGCGGTCGTGGACTCCCGGCCGTTCGGCGGCACCTGCGCGCTCCGCGGCTGCGTGCCCAAGAAGATCCTCGTGAGCGCGGCCGACGCCGTCCAGGGCGCGCGTGATCTCGCGGACAAGGGCGTGCCGGCCGCGGCCTTGACCATCGACTGGCCGTCGCTCATGCGCTTCAAGCGCTCGCTCGTCGATCCCACGACGGAGCGGACGGAACAGGGCTGGACCCGCATCGGCGTCGAGCAATTTCACGGGCGCGCCCGCTTCGTGGACGCGACCACCCTCACCGTCGGCGCCGACCGGCTGACCGGACGGCGCATCCTCGTCGCCGCCGGCGCGGTGCCGGCCCCGCTCCCCTTCCCAGGCGCCGACCGGCTCATCACCAGCGAGGACTTCCTCAATCTCGACGCCCTGCCGTCGCGCATGGTCTTCGTCGGCGGTGGCTACATCGCCTTCGAGTTCGCCCACGTGGCGGCTCGGGCGGGTGTGGACGTCACGATCGTGCACCGCGGCGCCCGCCCGCTCGAGGCGTTCGATCCCGACCTGGTCGACCTGCTCGTGCGCCGCACCCGCGACGTGGGCATCCGGGTGGAGCTCAATACCGAGGTCGGTGGCGTCGAGGCGCAGCCCAAGGGTGTCGTGGTGATCGGCTCCCGCGACGGACAGACGCTTCGCTTCGAGACCGACCTGGCGGTGCACGCCGCCGGCCGGGTCCCCGACATCGACGACCTCGAGCTCGACAAGGCGGGCGTGAAACGCGACCGGCGCGGCGTCCTGGTGAACGAATACCTCCAGTCCCTCTCGAACCCCGCAGTCTACGCGGGCGGTGACGCGGCCGCGAGCGGGCCGCCCCTCACGCCCAAGGCCGAGCACGACGCCGCGGTGCTGACCACGAACCTCCTCGAGGGCAACCGTCGCACGGTGCGCTACGACGGCCTCGCCTCCGCCGTGTTCAGCATTCCGCCGATGGCCTCGGCCGGCCTCACGGAGGCGGCGGCGCGTGCTGCGGGGCGGCGGTTCCGCACGCGCTACGAGGACACCTCGTCGTGGTTCAATACGCGGCGGGTCGGGGAGACGACCTCGGCCTTCAAGGTCCTCGTCGAGGAGGGCACCGACCGCGTCCTCGGCGCCCACCTGCTCGGCCCCCGCGCCGACGAGACCATCAACCTCTTCGCCACCGCCATCCGCCTGGGCATTCCCGCCGGCGAGCTGCGCGAGGTGATCTTCGCCTACCCGACGTTCAGCTCCGACGTCCGGTTCATGGTCTGAGACGAGCCCAGTGGCCAGGATGCGCGATTTGTGTCAGGCTTCACCCCCACTCGAGTCGCATGAGGGGGCTTCAACGGTCACCGTAGGCAGCGTGTCTCTCCTGCTTCTGATCGCCGTCGTGGCGAATGGCTGCGCGAGCCTGTCCTTCAGCGAGGTCCGGCGTCGAGTCACGCGATCTGAGCCGCGAGAAGTACTGGCTGAACCTCACATCTCGTCGCGATCCGATCGTTTACGAGGGGGCCTCGCTCAAGCATCCCCTCCCTTGCAGGTTCCCGAACCAAGCGGACGGACCACCGAGATGCCCACGCCAGGGCGTCAGCCTGAACCGGCCGCCGGGCAAAACCGGGCGCAACCTCAACAGCCGGCAGGGCCTTTGGATCGTCCGCCAGCCCAAGGCGGGGAGGAGCCTGACCCGCGGGCCGTCATCGACTGGCTGCTGAGGGAAAGAAGATAGCCTCCTTGCTTGGCGATCAAGACAACCTCACGGCATGGTGGCCGGCTTCGAGAACGGCTTGGTGGCGTCGACCACGAACATGACCAGCGCTCGCAAGTTCTCCGAGCCGCTGCTGGACGCCTGCATCGGTGTGTCGGGGCCATGCCCCGCTTCGGCCTTCCCAGCCGGAATCCGCATTACGCCGTGGGGCGTGCGGAAGCTCTGCTCTCCGGCCAACACGTAGGCGGCCTCGGAGCCCGGGTGACTGTGCACGGGCGTGATACTGCCCGGAGGCCCGCTGGCCTCGTTCACGCGGAGCACGTACTCGGCGGCCACGATCGGCGGGATCGGTCCCACCTCCACCATCTTCGTGCCGCCCGCCGACGATCCACCGGCCGGACCGAGCGTAAAGAGCCAGGCCTTGCCATCGGACTCGGCCGCCAGGCTCATGGGGCCGGCGGCCGCCTGGGCCTGAGCGAGCGTGGCGAACGTCTCCACGCGCCAGAAGAGCGGTCCCGGCGGCAGCTTCTCGATCTTCTTCTCCCCGAGCGGCTTGATGACGAGCGTACCCGTGGCGGCGACTCCCACGCTTCCGGACTGCGCCATGGCCGGCGTCGCCCAGAGCCCCGCCAGGACGACCAGTGCGACCGCGACCGTGAATCGTTGTTTCATCGTGTAACCCTCCTTGCCCGGAGGCCGGCCACGTGCCGTCCCGCCGATGTGTGTGGCACAGTAGGGGCCCGGGGCATCCGAAGTCCCAAGAGAACGGTGAGATTTCTCTGAGACGCTGACGACAGACATAGCGCGCCGGACATGCCGATGGGACACGAGGTTACGTTCGACCGTCATCGCTTCGATCCGCGGACCGGGCGGCTGTGGGCCGGCCGTCGCGAGGTCGACCTCACGCCCCGGGCCGCCGCCGTCCTCGCCGCGCTCGTCGCGCGCGCCGGGCAGGTCGTCACGCGAGAGGAGCTGTTCCAGTCCGTGTGGGGCGACACGGTCGTCAGCGATGCGGCGCTCACCGCGTGTATCCAGGAGCTTCGCGGGGCGCTCGACGACGACGCCCGGCGCCCGCGGTTCATCGAGACGCGCCACCGCCGCGGGTACCGCTTCGCGGCGCGCGTCCACGCCCCGCCCGGCGCGGCGCCGGTGCCAGCGCATCCGAGGCCGCTCGTCGTGGGTCGCGACCGCGAGCTCGTGGAGTTGCGTGCGTGCCTGGAGCAGGCCGCGGACGGGCGCCGGCAGATCGTCTTCGTGACCGGCGAGCCCGGGATCGGGAAGACGACGCTCGTCGAGCTGTGCCTCGCGGAGGCGGCCGGCGGCGATCGGGTCCGCGTCGCCCAGGGGCGATGCGTCGAGACGCACGGCGCCGGCGAGGCGTACCTGCCGCTCCTGGAGGCGATGACCCGCCTCTGCCGTGAGGCCGGGGGGCAGCCGATCACCCGCCTGCTCCGCCATCACGCGCCGACGTGGCTCACCCAGATGCCGTCGGTCCTGAGTGCCTCGGAGCTGAAGACGCTGCAGCGACAGACGTCCGGCGTCACGCGGGAGCGCATGCTGCGCGAGCTGGCCGAGGCCGTCGAGGTCGTGGCCGCCGACGTCCCGCTGATCGTGTGGCTCGAGGACCTCCACTGGAGCGACCCACCCACGGTGGACTGGCTCGGGTACCTCGCGCGCCGTCCCGGACCGGCCCGCCTGCTCGTCATCGCCTCGTGCCGGCCCGGCGAGGCGCTGCCCCGTGGCCATCCGCTCGAGGCGGTCAAGGACGAGCTGACGATGCGCGGGCTCTGCCGCGAGATCGCCCTCCCGCGGCTCGATGAGGCAGAGGTCGGCGAGTACCTGACCCGCCGGTTCCCCGCGGAGCGCGGGTTCGACGCGCTGGCCGGCGTGATCCACGCGCGGACCGCGGGCAATCCGCTGTTCGTCGTCAGCGTGGCCGACGACCTCGTGAGGCGCGCCGTTCTGATCGAGCGCTCGGGCCGCTGGCAGGTCGGCGAGAGCCCCGGCCTCGAACAGATCGCGATTCCCGACAGCATTCGGCGGATGATCGGACACCAGCTCGATCGTCTGAGCCCGGACGAGTGCCTGATCCTCGAGGCGGCGAGCGCCGCCGGCGTCGCCTTCTCCGCCGCGGCCGTCGCGGCGGCCGCGGAGATCGGCCTCGACGACGTCGACCGCGCCTGCGCCGACCTCGCCGCGCGCGCCTCGTTCCTGGCGCCGCACGGCTCCGAGACCTGGCCGGACGGGACCGTCTGCGGACGCTACCGGTTCCGTCACGCGCTCCATCGGGAAGTCGTCTACGAGCGCGCGTCCGCCGCACGCCGGGTGGAGTTGCACCGCCGCATCGGCGAGCGGCTCGAGGTGGGCTTGCGTGAGCGAGCCGTCGAAATGGCGACCGAGCTCGCCATGCACTTCGAGCGCGGTCGAGACGCGAACCGGGCCATCCGGTACTTGAAAGCGGCCGGCGAGATCACTACGCAGCGGAGCGCCGCCCGCGAGGCGGTCGGCCACTTCACCCGAGCGCTCGATCTGCTTCGGAGCCAGCCGGAGAGTGCCGAGCGCGCTGAGCAGGAGGTCGGCCTCCAGATCGCGCTCGGCGGGCCGCTCATGGCCGTGAAGGGGCGCGGCGCCCCCGAGGTCGAGCAGGCCTACACGCGGGCGCAGGAGCTCTGTGAGCGGATCGGCGACACGCCGCAGCTCTTCCCGGCGGTCTGGGGTCTCTTCCTGTTCCGCCGCAGCCGCGGCGAGATCGACCGGGCCCACGGCTTCGCCACACGCCTCCTCGCCCTGGCTCGCGTCACCGGAGAGTCGGGCCTCCTGATCGAGGCGCATCACGCGCTGTGGGCGACCCGCTTCGCACGCGGTGAGCTCGCGGCGGTCGGCGACCACACGGCCGAGGCGCTGGCCCTCTACGATCCCGATCGGCACGCGACGCTGGCCGCCGTCTACGGCAACCACGACGCCGCGGTCTGTGCCCTCGGACACGGCGCGTGGGCGTCGGAGCTCTCCGGCGACGCGGAGCGGGCCGGCCGGCAGAGCTCGGAGGCCGTGACACTGGCGCGGTCGCTCGGCCATCCGTTCAGCGAAGCGCACGCCCTGCTCTACGCCGCCCGGCTCCACCAGTTCCGCGGCGACTGGCGGACGACGCGCGACCGCGCCGAGACGGCCGCGGCGCTGGCTCGTGAGCGAGGGTTCGTCCAGCTCCAGGCGTGGGCGGCCGTCACCGCCGGCTGGGCGCTGGCCGAGGCGGGCGAGGTCCCGGAGGGACTCGCGAGGATGCGCGAGGGGATGGAGTCCATTCGCGCGCTGGGCTCGGAGGACTTCAGGACGTACTTCCTCGCCCTGCTGGCTGCGACCCTGGCGAAGGCAGGCGAGACGACCGCTGCCCTGGCGGTCGTCATCGAGGCGCTCGACGCCGTGGAGCGGACCGGCGAGCGCTTCTACGCCGCGGAGCTCCATCGGCAGAGGGCCGCGCTGCTGCTCGCGACCGGCCGCGACGTCGCCGGCGTGGCGGGCTGTCTCGAGACCGCGGTGGCCATCGCGCGGCAGCAAGGCGCCCTGGCCCTCGAGCGCCGTGCGCTACGGGACCTCGAAGACGTGCGGAGCCGGGCACGCTAGCCCGGACTATTCATGAACGGCCAACGAACGTCGGATGGGCGCGGGCGGTGGGCGCGCGTGGGGTCGGCCGCGCCATCAGGGCGAGCCGTCGTCGCGTGCGCGAGCGCAGGGCGGGGCGAGCGCGCCGCCGACGAGTCGACTCGACTCCGGCAACCCCCGCCTCGGGGGATGGGGGGCCCGCGCTCGCCCCGCCCGGAGCGAGCTTGCCGCGACAGGCGAGCCCTGCCGGCGCGGCCGGCCCCACGCGCGCCCACCGCCCGCGCCCATCCGTCGTGCGCGAGGGCGTTCATGAGTAGTCCGAGCTAGCCGGTTCAGCCCGTCGGGCGCTCCACCATCGCGCCGCGCTCGATGGTGAAGAGGCGGTCGGCCACGCCGATCACCTCGCGGCTGTGGGTGGCCATCAGCACGGTGCGCCCTGCCTCGCGCGCGAGCGAGTCGAGCAGGTCGAGGACGCCGGCGGCGGTGTCGGCGTCCAGGTTGCCGGTCGGCTCGTCGGCCAGGATGACGTCGGGGTCGTGGATCAGCGCGCGAGCGATGGCGACGCGCTGCTGCTCGCCGCCCGAGAGCCGCTCGGGGAAGCTGTCACCGCGGCCGGCCAGCCCCACCCGGTCCAGCAGGTCGTGCGCCCGCGCCACGCCCTTGGCGTCCGCGCGGCCGTTGAGGTCGAGGGGCAGCAGGAGGTTCTCCTCCACGGTCAGCAGCGGGATCAGGTTGAAGAACTGGAAGACGAAGCCGATGTGCCGCCGCCGGAACAGCGTGCGCGCTTGCTCGTCGAGCGCGGTGAGGTCGGTGCCGTTCACGACCACGCTGCCGGACGTGGGCCGGTCGATCCCGGCGATGAGGTTCAGCAGCGTGGACTTGCCGGAGCCGCTGCGGCCGACGAGCACGACGATCTCGCCGCCGGCGATCGTCACCGACACGTCGCGCAGCACCGCGCGCTCCGCGTCGACTTCGCGGTAGGTCTTGCTGAGGTGGCGGAGCTCCACGGCGGGCGGGGCCATCGAGCTCATTCTACGTTGCGGTGGCAGCGATAATGCAGTCACGAACTCGTCGAGGAGGCGCTCATGGCACACACAGTGAGGGTCAATCTCGCGAACCCCGCCGAGCTCCTCGAGCTCCCCAGCATCGGCCCCGAACAGGCCCAGGCGATCGTACGATTCCGCGCCGAGCACGGGCCCATCCAGGACGCGGGTCAGCTGGCGAAGATCCTCCACCCGTGGCCCGTCGCCGACACCATCTGGGAGCACGTGGACTTCGCTCCCGCAGACACCACCGCTCCCGAAGCGCCGGGCGCATAGAAAAGGAGGCCGGTCATGGTGATCCGGATTACCTGGGGGAAGCTTCGGGCGGGCGCGTGGGACGACTTCGAGCGGACCTATCGGGAGAACGTCCTCACCAAGGGCAAGAGCCTCAAGGGCCTGCGCGGCCGCTGGCTCGCCCAGGACTCGGCGGACAAGGACACGGGGTTCGCGGTGAGCCTGTGGGACAACCCGGCGGACATGCAGGCCTACGAGCAGAGCCCGCTCTACCGGGAGATCATGGCGCCGCTCCAGCCGTTCTTCGTGGGTGAGTACAAGACCTACCGGTGCGACGTGAAGTACTCGGACGTCCACGCGTAGTACCGAGCGATGACGCCGCGCGAGAAGCCCTCGCGCGGCGTTCTACTTGTGCGCGTCGGGGCCGAGCAGCGCCTCGCGGAAGCGACTCCTCAGATAGGGCCCGTCACGCGGCGGCAGGAGCATGGGCGGCGTCTCCGAGGAGACCTTCACCGTGGCGAAGAGAAGCCCGGGGTCGAAGAGGCGTCGCGCGAGCGCCTGGAGCTCGGCGTCCGTGCGGATCGTCGCCGCGCCGGCGAAGCCCGCCGCCCGGGCGATGCCGGCCAGGTCGACCCCGCGCCCGGTATGGGCGAGCTGCATGCCCGTCTCCCCGTAGTGCTCGTTGTCGAGCACCACGATGGCGAGATTCTGGGGTGCGTCGGCGCCGATGGTGGCGAGCGATCCGAGCCCCATGAGCATCTCGCCGTCCCCGGTGACCACCACCACGCGGCGCCGGGGCTGCGCGCGGGCCAGACCGAGACCCGTCATGGCCGCGCCGCCCATCGCGGCCCACAGGTAGAAGTTCAGCGGCGTGTCGCCGGCTGCGGCCACGTCGTAGGTGGGGCCCCCGAGCCCCGTCACCACGAGAGCGTCGCCCCGGCCTCGGAGGAGCCGTCCGACGACGCTCCGACGGTCGAGGGCCCGCTCGTTCATTTCTCGAACCGCTTGGCGCCAATGACGCGCTGGGCGATCAGCACCGCCACGGCCCGGTAGGATTGAAAGGCGAAGGTGGCGGCTGCCCGCACGGTCTCGGCCACCTCATCCTCGGTCTCGGCCCGGTAGACGCGGACGCCGGCCGCGACCAGGCTCGGCTCCGTCGCCTGGCCCATGGGGGCCTGCCAGGGGTTGAACTCGCCCCACTCGCCGCGCATGGTGACGAGGGCCAGCAGCGGGATCCGGCACTCCTGGTTGAACGCCAGCATGTTGATGCAGTTGCCGACGCCGCTCGACTGGAGCAGCAGCACGCCGCGGTCGCCGCCGAGCCAC
>DASRIC010000108.1:0-44022 GCA_035650215.1 Thermoleophilaceae bacterium | reverse complement strand
ACCGTATCGATCACCGGGTCGACCGTCGGAGTGACCGTATCGATCACCGGGTCGACCGTCGGAGTGACCGTATCGATCACCGGGTCGACCGTCGGAGTGACCGTCTCGACCACCGGGTCGACCGTCGGAGTGACCGTCTCGACCACCGGGTCACTCGCCGGGATGATCGTATCGGTCGTCGAACCGAGCACCGAGTCGGCGGCGTGGATGACCTGGGTGACGCTGCCGGTGCCACTCGTCGAGTCCGCGACCGTCGTGGTCGTGTCCTCGACCGTCTGGGTCGCCGTGGTGTCGACCGCCGCCGTCGTGTCCTCGACCGTCTGGGTCGGCGTGGTGTCGACCGCCGCCGCGGTCTGCTCGACCGGCGCCGGCGCCGGGGCGGGCTCTACGGGCGCGGGGGCTTGCTCGACCGGCGCCGCGGCCGGGGCGGGCTCTACGGGCGCGGGGGCCTGCTCGACCGGCGCCGGGGCGGGTGTGACCTCGACCGCTGCCGAGGTGTCAGCGACGGCCTGCGTCGCGGTGGTCTCGACCGCCGCAGTGGTGTCCTGGACGGCGGTCGTGACCGCGCCGGTGTCGACCGCTCCGGTCGACACTCCCGGCACCTGGGCCGAGGCGGCCGGCGCGAGGATCGCCAGGACGGCGAGAATCGTGAGCGAGAGGGTCGCGCGGAGTGTCCACCGGGAACGGTGCGACGGGCTAGTCGACCCGACGGGACGGGTCCGTACGCATCCCAAAATGGTCGCCCGACCACTCGTCGCAGGACCCTTTTCCATGCGGGAGGGCTACCCAGGGTGTGCGTACGTCGCTCCCATGATCTTGCGCCAAGCGCACTAAAAACTCGCAATTTGCGAGCTTTTTGTGAGCTCAAATCGCCGAAGGAGCGAGTTTGAGGTCGCTCGGAGGTTCGGAGCGGTGCGAAGGCTTCACCACTCCGATCGAGGGCCACAGTGTGCCCCGAGGGCCGAAACCGACGCGACCCAAATGGCCCTCCCAAGCACCCGTCCGGCGCCTGTCCGGCTCGGCTTCGTCAGGTTGACTCGATGGCCGGATTGGTCGGTGTCATCTCCCACGATCGGCGGGTGCCGATCCCCGCGAACGAGCTCGAGGACCTCTTCTCCGAGTACCGGTATCTGCGGGGTGCCGGGGAGGTCACCTCCGTGTCCGCCGGCGGCTGGACGGTGGCTGCTCGGATCGACGGAGACGTGCCAGGAACGGGCGACTCGGAGGGCCGTTCGTGGGCGCTCGCGATTGGCGCGATCCGCGCCTCGAAGGCTCTCTGTCGAGCTCCCCTCACCGACCTCGACGGCGCCTTCGCGGCGGCCCGATTCGACGCCGGCGCAGACCGTGTGGAGTTGGTACGCGATCCCTTCGGCGTGCAGGCGATCTACGTCGCCGAGCGCGACGATCGCACCTACTTTTCGACGTGCGCCACGGCCCTCGCGCGGCACCTGAACGCACCCCTCGATCCACTGGGATCGGCGCTGTTCCTGAGGGCCGGATACCAGTTCGGCCCCTCACCAACTGGACCGGCGTGGAGCGTCTGTGCCCGGCCGTCTCGCTCGGCTTCGACGGCGGCCTCCCAAGGCGCGAGGTGTACTGGATCCCGTCCGTGGACGCGAGCGCTCGGGCCATGCCGTTGGCGCGGACGATCGACCAGTGCGCGGAGGCTCTTCGCGAAACGCTGCGGGCACATCTGTCGGGCGACGAGCGTCCGTGGGCGGACCTGACCGGGGGGGTCGACAGCCGGCTGATCGCCGCCGCGCTCGTGTCCTGCGGCATCCCGTTCGTCGCCAACACCGACGGCGACGACGCCCAAGTCGACGTCCAGCTCGCCCGCCGGGTCGCCGCCGCGAGCGGCCTCGAGTGGCACCAATTCGCGCTGCCCACCGGGTGGGCCCCCGAAGCGTCGGAGTTGAACGACGCCGAGGCCTGGGGTGACGGAGCGCTCGAATTCGTGCAGCTCGCGGCCGTCCTGTGGGGCCAGCAGCTCCGCGGGCGCCGCGCTAGGCGGCTCATGACCGGCTCGGGGGGCGGGCATGTGAGCGCCCGGCCGCGGGTCCAGGAGTTCGTCCGCGCGGGCCGCTCCAGGACCGTGAACCTCGACCGGCTGCTGGCCATGCGGTACCTGCCACCGATCCGTCGGTGGCACGCGGGGATCCGTCCGGCGACGTGGAGAGCTACTTCCGCTCGACGCTTCGCGAGCGCGCCGCGCTCGCCGCCGAGCCCCACACCACGCAGCTGGACCTGACCCTTGCGTACAAGTCGGTCGGCCACTTCGGGGCCTACAGCTCTGCGAGCGAGGCATCGCTGCGCACCGAGACGCCTTTCTACTACCGCGACGTGTTCAGCGCCACGTTCTCGGCACACCGTCGCTGGCGCAACTGGCACCGGCGCATAAGGGCATGATCCACCGCCTGAGCCCAGCCATGGCGAGCGTGCCCACGACCCTCGGTGGGCCCGCCGAGCCGCTGCGTGTGACGAACGCACACCGCTTCCTGCCGTACCTGACAGACGGCGCCAGAGCGACGGTACGGAAGCTCCGCGGGCGCCAGCGCGGCCGCGGGTCGGTAAATGCCGTCACGGAATGGGGAACCCGCTACGGAAACGTGCTGACGGGGCTGCGCACCGACGGCCTGCTCGACCCCGGGACGATGCGTTCGGCGGAGCTCAATGAAGCCCGGTAAGGCCGATGCTGGCGATCGAGGTGGCCCGAGGATCTTGGCCAGCCCGTCGAGCACCGACATGCCGATCCTGCGCCGGTAGTGCCGAGGCCGATGAGCGCGCCGACCACGACGGCGGGGAGCAGCACGGTGAGCTCGGAGCCGATGGGGTCGAGCGCGACTCGGAGATTCGCGCGAGCGCCGCCGCCCAGCAGGAGCAGCGCGTCGAGACCGATCCGCAGGCCCACCGCCCCGGAACCGCGCAGGATCCGCCGCGGCGAGCTCGCCGGGACCGCCAGCCCGGCGGGCGGCTGCAAAGGCTCTGCTGTGGCGGCTGGTGGCCCCACACCCCGGATACGACTCACCCGGTCGTTTCTGTCGCGTCCCCGGACGTGGCGGGTTCGCACAGACAAATAAGTACAATCGGCTGACGGCCGGCATGCCTTCCGACGTCGAATCCCGCCGCCCCGGCGACCGCCGGGGCCCGTCGGCGGCGGCCGCGGGCATCGTGCTGGCCGGGGGTCGCTCGACCCGGATGGGACGCCCCAAAGCCGCTCTCGAATGGCACGGGTCGACGCTGCTGCGGCGGGTGGCGGGCATCGTCACGCGCGCGGTCGACGGCCCGGTCGTGGTGGTAAGGGCGCCCGGCCAGGACCTGCCCGAGCTGCCCGCGTCGGTCGAGCTGGCCGACGACGCCCACGAGGGACGGGGCCCGCTCGAGGGACTGAAGGCCGGGCTCGCGGCGGTCGCGGGCCGGGCCGAGGCCGCCTACGTCTCGTCCACCGACGTACCGCTGCTCCACCCCGCGTTCGTCCGAACCGTGCTCCACGCGCTCGCGCGGGAAGATGTGGAGGTGGCGCTTCCCGTGGCACACGGATTCCGGCACCCGCTCGCGGCCGCGTATCGCACGTCGCTGCTCGGCACGGTCGGGAAGCTGGTCGCGGAGGATCGGATGCGGCCGGCGTTCCTCTTCGAGCGCGCGCGCGTTCGGGAGCTGGACGAGGCGGCGCTGCTGCTCGACCCGGAGCTTCGCCGCGAGGACCCCGAGCTGCTCTCCCTCCTGAACGTGAACGACCCGGACGAGTACGACCGCGCGCGCTCGCGCGCCGCGCCCGCCGTGACCGTGAGCCGCTTCGGCACGCTGGCCGGTCCGAGCCGCGAGCCGGTGCCGGTGCGCGCGGCCACGCTCGGGGCGGCGGCGTCCGGCGCCGGCGTGACGCTCGACCGGCACGTGGTGGCCGCGTTGAACGGCGACCAGATCACCCGCGACCCCGAGCTGCCGCTGGCGAGCGGCGACAAGGTGGCCTTCCTGGCCGCCGACGCGGGAGGCTGAGCCGGGTGGCGGTCCCCCAGAGCGCCCGGCTGGTCACGGTCCCGCTCGAGGGCGAGCTCGGCGCAGCCGAGGCGGCGCTCGTCGTCCGCGGCGACGCCCGGCCCTTCGCGCTCGCGGGCTCCTGGGCCGGCGGCGGCGCCATCGTGGGCTCCGAGCCGCTCTTCTCCGGACGGCCGGGGGACGACCCGTTCGAGCTCGTCACCCGCCAGCCGCTGGTATCCGGCACTTCCGACGCCGCCGCAGGCGCGGTCGGAGGCGGCTGGTTCGGCTGGCTCGGCTACGGCCTGGGCGCCCACGTGGAACCGGTGCCGCCCCCGCCGCCGCGCCCGCTTCCCCAGCCTTCGTTCGCGCTCGCCTTCTACGACCACGTGCTGCGACTCGACTCCGACGGCCGGTGGTGGTTCGAGGCCCTCTGGAACGACGAGCGCCACGCGCAGCTCGAGCAGCGGCTCGCGCTCTCTCGCCGCCGTCTTGCTGCGGGAGTCGAGCGGCTGCCGGCCCGGCTCGGCACGCTGAGGCCCGCCCCGCCCGGAGGCGGCGGGCACGTGGCCGCGGTCGCGCGCTGCAGGGAGCGGATCGCGGCCGGCGAGATCTTCCAGGCGAACGTCTGCATGCGGCTGGAGGGCCGCGTGGAGGGCGGCGCCTTCGACCTGTTCGCCGCCGCGGCCGAGGAGCTCCGGCCCGCCTACGCGGGCGTGGTGGGCGGCGAGTGGGGCGCGGTCTGCAGCCTGTCGCCCGAGCTGTTCCTGCGCCGCCGCGGCCGCGACGTGACGAGCGAGCCCATCAAGGGCACCGCGCCGCTCGGGCCGGGCGGGGCGGAGCGGCTCGCCGCCTCAGCCAAGGACCGCGCCGAGAACGTGATGATCGTCGACCTGATGCGCAACGACCTCGGGCGCGTGTGCGAATACGGGTCCGTGCGCGTGGTGGGGCTGCACGAGCCGCGGCGGGCCCCGGGGGTCTGGCACCTGGTCTCTACGGTGGCCGGGCGGCTCCGGGAAGGCGCCTCGGACGCGGACCTGCTGCGGGCGACCTTCCCACCCGGCTCGGTGACGGGCGCCCCGAAGATCCAGGCGATGCGCGTGATCGCCGAGCTCGAGGCCACCGGCCGCGAGGCATACACGGGCGCGCTCGGGTATGTGAGTCCTGTGGCGGGCCTCGAGTTGAACGTGGCGATCAGGACGCTCGAGCTGCGCGGCGACCGCGTCTGGCTGGGCGTGGGCGGTGGAATCGTGGCCGACTCCGATCCCGAGCGCGAGCTCGAGGAGTGCTTCGTGAAGGGGCGACCCGTGGTAGCCGCGGCGGGAGGGCGGATCGACGAGCCGGGCACGCTGCCGGCGCAGCGGCCCGCCCACCCTCCGGAGGCGCTCGCCGGAGGCGCGGACCGGCCCGACCCGGCGCACGGGGTTTTCTCGACCATGCTGGTGCGCCGCGGCCGAGCGATCGACGCCGGCCGCCATCTCGACCGGCTCGCGCAGAGCATGAGCGCGCTGTACGGCGAGCGGCTGCCGGCCGGCCTCGCCGCGCGCGTGCGCGACGCCGCCTCCGACCACGCGCTCGCCCGCCTGCGGGTGCTCGCCTCGGCAGGCGCGGCGCCGGAGCTCGACCTCAGTCCGCTGGCCGCGGAGCCGCGGCCGGCCACCGCCACGCTCGCCCCGGCGGTGCTGCCCGGCGGGCTCGGGGCGCATAAGTGGCGCGACCGCAGGCTGGTCGCCGAGCTCGAGCGTCGCCTGGGCGCGCTGCCACTGCTCGTGGACCTCGACGGGGACGTGCTCGAGGCGGCGATGGCGAACGTCTGGATCGTGGAGGACGCGGCCCTCGTCACGCCGCCCCTCGACGGCCGGCTCCTGCCCGGCATCGTGCGCGAGCGGCTGCTCGCCTCGGCGCTCGACGCGCGCGAGGAGCGGATCGACCTCGAGCGCCTGGCGGCGGCGGATGAGATCTTCCTCACCTCGTCTGTGAGCGGCGTGACCCAGGCGCGGCTCGACGGTGCTGAGCGCAGCGGCGGCGACACGGCCGCCCGGCTGCAGCGGATGCTGCGCGACCAGGCGGTGGGGAGCGCGCGGTGAGCCCGGGCGGCTACTTCGGACGCGCCCTCGTGGTCGACGCGAGCGACGGCTCGAGCGAGCGCATCGAGCTGCCCGAGCGGGTGCTGCGCGACTGCATCGGCGGCGCGGGGCTGGGCACCTGGCTGATGCACCGGCTCGCGCCCGCGGGCGTCGACCCGCTGGGACCCGAGGCGCCGCTCGCGTTCGTGTTCTCCCCGCTCGTGGGCACCCCGCTGACCACGAGCGCGAAGTTCGCCGTGGTGGCCAAGTCGCCGCTCACCGGCTTCCTGAACGACGCCCTGGCCTCGAGCCACTTCGCGATTGCCGGCAAGCTCACCGGCCACGACGCGATAGTGGTGCGCGGCGCGTGTGCGGAGCCCTCGGTGCTGCTCGTGGACGGCGCGGGAGCGCGGCTCGAGCCCGCCGGCGAGCTGTGGGGCCTGCCGGCGGACGAGGCAGAGCGCCGCCTCCGCGAGCGCCACGGCGCCGGCTGGCGCGCCGCGGCCATCGGCCCTGCGGGCGAGCGGCTCGTGCGCTACGCCACCGTGTCGCACGACGGCCGGCACGCCGGCCGCGGCGGCCTCGGCGCGGTGCTCGGCTCGAAGAACGTCAAGGCGGTGGCCGTGCGTAGCGCCGGCAAGCGCCCGCCGCTCGCCGAACCCGACGCGGTTCGGGCCGCCGCGCGCGAGCTGCGCGAGCTCTCGTTCGGACCGGCAACCGCCAAGTACCGCGAGCTCGGCACGCTCGCCAACCTGCTGGCCTTCAACGAGATCGCCGCCCTCCCCTCGCGCAACTTCAGCTCCGCGAGCTTCGAGGGCGCGCCCGCGCTCGCCGCCGAGCAGCTCTCCGAGCTGCGCGGCGTGGCGCGCACGGGCTGCGCGTCCTGCACGATCGGCTGCGAGCACATCTACGCCGCGGGGGACGGCGGCCGGGTGCGGGTGGAGTACGAGAACGTGTTCGCCCTCGGGCCGCTGTGCGGGGTGTCCGACCCGGACGCCGTGCTCGCGGCGAGTGGGCGCTGTGACGAGCTGGGCCTCGACACGATCTCCGCCGGCGGCACGATCGCTTGGGCCATGGAGTGCGCCGAGCGCGGCCTGATCGACGCTCCCTGGCTGCGCTTCGGCGACGCCGCCGCGCTGCTCCGGGCGCTCGAGGAGATCGCCGCGCGCGAGGGCGAGCTCGGGTCGCTCCTGGCGGACGGTTCGCGCCGCGCCGCCGCCGAGGTGGGCGGCGGCTCGGAGGCCTTTGCCCCGCACGTGAAGGGGCTCGAGCTGCCGGGCTACGAGCCGCGCACGCTGCAGGCGATGGCGCTCGGCCTGGCCGTCAACGCGCGCGGGGCCGACCACAACCGCTCGGGCGCGTACGAGGCCGATCTCGCCGGGGAGCTCGACCGCTTCGCCGGCGGCAAGCCGCACGCCGCTGCCGCGATCGAGACCGAGGACCGCGCGGCGATCATGGACTCGCTCATCCTCTGCAAGTTCCTGCGCGGGGTGTTCGAGGACCCGTTCCCGGACTGGGCGGGCCTGCTCGCTCCGGTAACCGGCTGGGACGTGGACGGCTCCGAGCTGCGCCGCACCGCTCGCCGGATCGTGGTGGCCAAGCGGCTCTTCAACCTGCGCGAGGGCTGGACGCCGGCGGAGGACTGGCTGCCCGAGCGCTTCCTCGACGAGGGCCTCGACCTCGAGTCGGGCCGGCGCGCCGAGCTCACCCCAGACGGGCTGCGGGCGATGATCGACGCCTACTACGCCGGCCGCGGCCTCGACGAGGGCGGCGAGCCGATCCCGGAGACGACCCGCGAGCTCGGCTTGAGCCTATTTGTTCAGGAGGTACTCTGAGGCCGTGGCGATCAGCACACCGCCCGTAACCCGAAGCGTCACGCTGACGATCGACGGGCGCGAAGTGAGCGCGCGCGAGGGAGTCACGATCTGGGAGGCCGCCCGCGACGCGGGCATCGAGATCCCCGTGCTCTGCCACGACGAGCGCTACGACCCGGTGGGCGTCTGCCGCATGTGCGTCGTGGACGTGGGCGGCCGGGTGTACGCCGCCGCCTGCGTGCGACCGGTCGAGGACGGCATGGAGGTGAAGACGACCACCGACGACGTGGAGCGCCAGCGCGCCACGCTCACGAGCCTGCTGCTGGCCGACCAGCCGGCGACCGCCGAGGACCCCAAGCAGACCACCACCGCCGACAACGAGCTGCTGGAGCTCGTGTACCGCTACGGCGTGGAGCAGGAGGGCGAGGATGCCCCCACCCCGCGCGGCGAGCTCGCGCGCGGCGAGGACCTGTCGAACCCGGTGATCGCCGTGAACCACGACGCCTGCATCCTCTGCGACCGCTGCGTGCGCGCCTGCGACGACATCCAGGGCAACGACGTGATCGGCCGCGCCGGCAAGGGCTACACCGCGCGCATCGCCTTCGACCTCGACGACCCCATGGGCGAGTCCTCGTGCGTGACCTGCGGCGAGTGCGTGGCCGCGTGCCCCACCGGGGCGCTCGTGAACAAGCCGATCCGCGACGTGCCGATCCGCCCGCGCGAGGATCTCGAGCAGGTCGAGACGGTCTGCCCCTACTGCGGCGTGGGCTGCGCGCTCACCTACAACGTCGATCGCGAGCGCAACGCGATCGCCTACGCCGACGGGCGCGAGCAGCCCGGCTCGAAGGGGCGGCTGTGCGTGAAGGGCCGCTACGGCTGGGACTACGCGCAGTCGCCGCAGCGACTGAGGACGCCGCTGATCCGGGTCGACGAGTCTTATCCGAAGGGCCCGCTCAGCACCGATGTGAAGGGCGAGGGGCGGCGGCGCAGGCGCAAGCCGGGCGGTCTCGTCGACTACAACGAGGTGCTGCCGCACTTCCGCGAGGCGACCTGGGACGAGGCGCTAGACCTGGTGGCCCGCCGGCTGACCGAGATCCACGCCGACGGCGGCCCGCCGGCGATCGCCGGCTTCGGCTCGGCCAAGTGCTCAAACGAGGAGGCCTACCTGTTCCAGAAGCTGATCCGGACGGCGTTCCACACCAACAACGTGGACCACTGCACGCGCCTCTGCCACGCCTCGAGCGTGGCGGCGCTGTTCGAGGGGATCGGCTCGGGGGCGGTCTCGACCACCTACGGCGACGTGATCAACGCCGACGTGGCGATCATCACCGGCAGCAACGCCACCGCCAACCACCCGGTGGCCTCCTCGTTCTTCAAGCAGGCCCGCCGGCGCGGCACCACGGTGATCTACGTGGACCCGCGCGCGAGCAAGGTGGCCGACCACGCCGACATCTTCTGCCAGATCAAGCCGGGCACCGACGTGGCGTTCTACAACGCCCTGATGCACGAGCTGATCCGAACGGACCTCGTGGACCACGACTTCATCGAGAGCCGCACCTCGAACTACGAGGAGCTCGAGAAGACGGTGGCGGAGTACACGCCCGAGCGCGCCGCCCAGATCTGCGAGCTCGACGCCGACCTGATCCGGCGCGTGGCGCGCGTCTGGGGCGAGGCGAGCGCCGGGGTCATCTTCTGGGGCATGGGGATCTCGCAGCACACCACCGGAACCGACAACGCGCGCTGCCTGATCGCGCTCTGCTCGATCACCGGCAACGTGGGCCGCCACGGCACCGGGCTGCACCCGCTGCGCGGCCAGAACAACGTGCAGGGCGCCTCGGACGTGGGGTTGATCCCGATGTTCTTGCCGGGTTACCAGGGCGTGGAGGCCGAGGACATCCGCGACCGCTTCGAGGAGGCCTGGAAGACGGAGCTCGACCCCGAGCGCGGGCTCACCGTGACCGAGATCATCGGCTCGATCCTCGAGGGCGGCGTGCGCGGGATGTACATGATGGGCGAGAACCCGTTCCTCTCGGACCCGAACGTGAACAAGGTCCGCAAGGCGCTCGCCGCGCTCGAGTTCCTGGTGGTGCAGGACATCTTCCTTACCGAGACTGCGGAGTTCGCCGACGTGATCCTGCCGGCCTCCTCGTACATGGAGAAGGACGGCACCTACACGAACACCGACCGCCGCGTGCAGCTCGGGCGCAAGGTTCTCGACGCCCCCGGCGACGCGCGGGTGGACTGGGAGATCGTGCAGGAGGTGGCCCAGCGCGTGGGCCTCGACTGGGACTACGACTCGCCGCGCGAGGTGTTCGACGAGATGGCGGAGCTCACCACGGGCTACGGGACACTCAGCTACGACAACCTCGGCCCGAGCGGCAAGCTCTACCCGAACCCGGATCCCGAGCACAGCGACGGCACCATCGTGCTCTTCACCGAGCGCTTCAACACCGAGGACGGCCTCGCTCACATCGTGCCGGCCGAGTGGCTGCCGCCCAGGGAGCTGCCGGACGACGAGTTCCCGTTCGTGCTCAACACGGGCCGGCTGCTGGAGCACTGGCACACCGGCTCGATGACCCGCCGCTCGTTCGCACTCGACGCGATCGAGCCGCGCGCGGAGGTCTACCTGCACCCCGCCGACGCCGCCAACCTCGGGCTCGAGGACGGCGGCATGGCGCGCGTGAGCTCGCGGCGGGGCTCGATCGAGCTGGCCGTGAAGGTGTCCCACCGCGAGGCGCTCGGGAACGTGTTCATCCCGTTCCACTTCCGCGAGGCGGCGGCCAACCTGCTCACGATCGACGCCATCGACCCGATGGGGAAGATCCCCGAGTTCAAGTTCTGCGCAGTGCGCGTAGAGCCGGCCTGATGGCGGCGACACCAAGCACCGTTCCCGGAGTGGAGGCCCGGGCCGGCAAGTTTCCCGGGCCCAGCCTGATCCCCGCCCTCAACGCCATCCAGCGCCGAAACGGCTGGCTGCCGCGGGAGGAGCTCGTGCAGCTCTCGCGCGAGGTGCGCCGCCCGCTGTATGAGATCGAGGGCCTGATCTCGTTTTACCCCCACTACCGCACCGATCCGCCGCGCTCGGTGGCGCTGCACGTGTGCGGCGACCTGTCCTGCTGGCTGTCGGGCTCGGAGGAGCGCATCGCCGAGCTGCGCGCCCGGTACGGCGACGACGTGGAGGTGGAGCTGGTCGAGGTGTCCTGCCTCGGGCGCTGCGACGACGCTCCGGCGGTGGCAGTCGACGAGCGCCCCGCGAAGGCCGCCGAGGCGGACGAGCTGGTGGCGGCCGCGCGCGCCGGCGAGGGAAGCGGCCGGGCGGCGGTCCGGACGCGCGACGAGCCCTGGCCGAACGACCCCTACGCCCCGGGCGAGGAGCGCTACCGGCTGCTGCGCGCCCTGCTCCGCGGCGCGCTCGACCCGGGCGAGATCGTGGCCGCGCTCAGTGACTCCGGCCTGCGCGGCATGGGCGGAGCGGGCTTCCCGACGGGGAAGAAGTGGGAGCTCGTGGCGGGCCAGGAGGCCACCCCGAAATACGCGATCTGCAACGCCGACGAGTCCGAGCCGGGCACTTTCAAGGACCGCCAGATCATGGCCGAGCAGCCTCACCTGGTGCTCGAGGGGCTTCTGCTCGGGATGGTCGTGACCGGCGCCGAGGAGGGCTGGGTGTTCATCCGGCACGAGTACGGCCCCGAGGAGGAGGTGCTGCGCGAGGAGATCGAGGCGCTGCGCACCGAGGGCCTCGTGGGCGAGGACGCGGGCGGCAGCGGCCGCCGCATCTCGCTCGAGATCTTCACCTCGCCGGGCGGCTACATCCTCGGCGAGGAGTCCGCGCTGCTCGAGTGCATGGAGGGTCACCGCGGCGAGCCGCGCAACAAGCCGCCCTTCCCGGGCGTGTACGGGCTCTGGGGGAAGCCCACCCTGATGAACTCCGTGGAGACCTTCGCCCACGTGCCCGTGATCCTCGAGCGCGGCGCCGACTGGTGGAAGGCGCAGGGAGCGAACGGCTCCACGGGGCTCAAGTTCTTCGCCGTGTCGGGGCACGTGGAGCGCCCGGGCGTGTACTGCGTTCCGATGGGCACGACAGGCCGCGAGCTGCTCGAGCGCGCCGGCGGCGTGCGCGACGGCGGGGAGCTCGCCGCCATCCAGCCGGGCGGCGCCTCCTCGAACTTCCTCGGCCCGGACGGCCTCGACGTGCCGCTCGACTTCGACTCGCTGGCCGAGGCGGGCTCGATGCTCGGCTCAGGCGCGCTTACGGTCATCGCCGAGGGCACCGACCTGCTGGCGGCCGCCACCAACGTCCTTCGCTTCTTCCGCAACGAGTCGTGCGGCAAGTGCGTGCCCTGCCGGGTGGGATCGCACAAGGCGCACGAGATCCTTACCGAGCTGCTCGAGTCGGGCGGCGGACCGGACGACGTGGACGAGCGGATCGTGCAGCTCGAGGAGACGATGCGGCTCACCTCGATCTGCGGCCTCGGCCAGGTGGCGCTCGGGCCGGTGATCAGTGTGGTGGGCCTCAAGCGCGGCGGGACCGAGGCGCGCACCCACCCGCGCGGTGAGGCGTCGCCCGAGGAGGAGGGCGGCGACCCCGGCGGCGACGGGAGCTAGGGGCCGTGGCCGCCCGCCAGGGGCGCGAGTTCTTCGCCGTGCGGAGGGTCTCCGAGGCGCTCGAGGGCTTCCGCCCGGCGCGCCGCACGGGCGTGGAGCGGATCCCCCTCGAGCAGGGCCTCGGGCGGGTGCCGGCCGAGGCGATCGAGGCAGGCGCGCCGCTGCCCGGCTTCGCCCGCGCCACCGTGGACGGCTACGCGGTGCGCGCCGCCGACACCTACGGGGCGTCGGAGGGAATGCCCACCTACCTGGAGCTCAGCGGCGAGTCCGCGATGGGCCAGGAGCCAGAGGTCGAGCTGCGCCCGGGCGGCGCGGTGGCGATCGCCACGGGGGCGCCGGTCCCGCCGCGGGCGGACGCCGTGGTCAAGGTCGAGCACACGAATGCCGCGAGCGAGGAGCTGATCGAGGTTCTGCGCCCGGTCGCGCCCGGCGAGGGGCTGGTGCGTGCCGACGAGGACGCCGCTCCTGGGGCCGTGCTGGCGCGACCCGGCCGGCCGCTGCGGGCTCACGACCTCGGGATGCTGGCGGCCGCCGGCGTGACCACCCTGCCGGCCTGCGCGCGGCCCACCGTGGCGATCGCCTCGACCGGCGACGAGCTCGTGCCGGCCACCACGGCGGACCTCGGCGCCGGGCAGGTGCGCGACGCCACCGCCACGGCGCTCTCCGCGCTCGTGCACGAGGCCGGCGGCGTGCCCGTGTTCGCGGGCATCGTGCCCGACGACCTCGACGCGCTGACGGGCACCCTGCGGGCGGCACTCGCGGGGGCCGACGTGCTGGTGGTCTCGGCGGGCTCGTCGGTGGGCGCGCGCGACGCCACCGCGGCGGCCGTGGCCGCGCTCGGCGAGCCGGGCATCTGGTGCCATGGGCTCGCGCTGCGCCCGGGCAAGCCCACGATCCTGGCCGAGTGCGAGGGCGTGCCCGTGATCGGGCTACCGGGCAACCCGCGCTCGGCGCTGGTGGTGTTCCGGCTCGTGGGGATGCCGATCGTGCGCGCGGTGGGCGGCTGGAGCGAGCCGCCGGTCGAGCCGACCGTGCGGGCGCGGCTCGCGCGCGACCTGCCCTCGTCGACCGGGCGGCTCGACATCGTGCAGGTCGAGCTCGACGGCGACGAGGCGGTGCCGCTGTTCGGCAGCTCCTCGCTTCTGTCGGTGCTCACGGCCGCGGACGGCTACCTCGTCGTGCCCGAGGCGGCCACCGGGCTCGCCGCCGGCAGCGAGGTCGAGGTCAGGCTCTACCGCTAGATGGCGCTCCCAGCCCCCTTCATCCACGACATCCCGGCCGCCGAGGCGCTGGCGGCCTGGGTGGAGGCCTGCGCCACGGCCGGCTGCCCCGAACGCCTCGAGGTGATCGAGGTGCCGCTCGACCGGGCCGTGGGCATGGTCACGGCCGAGCCCGTCTGGGCCACGCGCTCCTCGCCGCCGTTCGACGCCGCCGCGATGGACGGGATCGCCGTGCGGGCCGAGGACACCGGCCAGGCGAGCGAGACCTCGCCCGTGCAGCTCGACTCGTCCGACTACGAGATCGTGGACACCGGCGATCCGATGCCGGAGGGCCGCGACGCCGTGGTGATGCGCGAGGAGGTGCACGAGCGCGACGGCGGTGAGGTAGAGCTGCGCGCCGCCGCCGTTCCGTACCAGCACGTCCGCTCGATCGGCGAGGACGTGAGCGCGGCCGAGCTGCTGCTGCCGGCCGGCCACCGCCTGCGCCCGGTAGACGTGGCGGCCGCGGGGGCCGCGGGGGCGGCCCGACTCACGGTGCGCCGCCGCCCGGTGGTGGCGGTGATCCCGACCGGGGACGAGATCCGGCCGGTAGGAGCCGAGCTCGGCCCGGGCGAGCTCCCCGACACCAACTCGCTCATGCTCGCCGCCCAGGCCGAGGCCGCCGGCTGCGACGTGGTGCGCCACAAGGTGGTGCCGGACGAGCAGCAGCGGATCGTGGAATCCGTGCGCGCGGCAGCGGGCGGCGCCGACCTCGTGATCGTGATCGCCGGCTCGAGTGCCGGCCGCGACGACTACACAGCGGCGGTGGTCGAGGAGGTGGGCGTGCTCGCCGTTCACGGCGTGGCGGTCAAGCCGGGCCACCCGGTGGTGCTGGGCGCCGCCGTGGCCGACTCGGCCCCCGGCACCCCGGTGCTGGGGGCGCCCGGCTATCCCGTCTCGGCCGCGCTCACCTTCCACATCTTTGCCGCGCCGCTGCTCGCGCGGCTGGAGGGAGCGCCGCCGCCCGATCTCCCGCGTACCCGCGCGTCGCTCGCCCGCAAGCTCGCCTCCACGATGGGCACCGACGACTGGGTGCGGGTGCGCCTCGGCCGCGTGGGCGAGCGGCTCGTGGCCACGCCCCTGCCCCGCGGCGCCGGCGTGCTCACCTCGCTCGTACGCGCCGACGGCCTGGTGGTGGTGCCCGCGCCGCTCGAGGGACACCACCCCGGCGAGGAGGTCGACGTGCTGCTGCTGCGCGGCGTGGGCGAGATCGAGCGCACGATCGTGGCCACCGGCTCGCACGACCTGGTGCTCGACCTGGCCGCCTCGGAGCTGCGCCGGCGCGACCCGCGGATCGCGCTGGCGTCGTCGAACGTCGGGTCGCTCGGCGGGCTCACGGCACTGCGCGACGGCCTCTGCCACCTCGCCGGCTCGCACCTGCTCGACCCGGACAGCGGCGAGTACACGCTGCCCTGGATCGAGCGGCTCCTGCCGGGCCGGGACGTGGCGGTGGTGAGGCTCACACACCGCGACCAGGGCCTGATCGTGGCGCCCGGGAACCCGCTCGGCCTGACCGGAATCGACGATCTCGTACGCCCGGGCCTGCGCTACGTGAACCGACAGCGCGGCGCCGGCACGCGCGTGCTGCTCGACCACGAGCTGGCCAGGCGCGGGATCGAGGCGGACGCGGTGGAGGGATACGCGCGCGAGGAGCACACCCACCTGGCCGTTGCCGCGGCGGTGTCTGCCGGCCGCGCCGACTGCGGGCTCGGGGTGATGGCCGCGGCGCGCGCGTTCGAGCTCGGCTTCGTGCCGGTGGCCAAGGAGCCCTACGACCTCGTGCTCGACCGGGCCTCCGTCGACGCCCCGCTGCTCGCCCCGCTTTGGGAGCTGCTCGCCTCGGAGGAGTTCGCGGCGAGCGTGACCGCGCTCGGCGGCTACGACACGACCGAGATGGGCGCCCGGATCCGCTAGTCCCGCGCGAGCCCGGCTCCCGGCGCCGTCCTACCCGCTCGCCGTGCGCGCCCGCGCCACCGCCGCCCGCCGCGCCGCACCCAGCGCGCGCTCGGCGGCCTCGGCGCTCCCGACGTTGATCTCCACGAGCCGGGCCGCCGCGGCCGTGGCCGCCTCGGCGATCGTCACGCCGGCCGCGGCATCCCCGCGCACGGCCGGCGCGGCCACGAGCGTGACCTCCGCGCCGAGCTCGGCCACCTCGGCGGCGCTCTCGGCGATGGCGAGCGGAGAGGCGCTCGCCTCCTCGAGCGCGGCCGCCAACCGGCTCGCCCGCGACGGGTCGTCCTCGGGCAGGCGCCGCGCTTCGAGCACAGGCGCGTAGGAGGACAGCTCCTCCTCAGCGAGCGCCAGTGCGCGCTTGCGCAGGGCGCCCAGGCGGACCGGCAGACCGGCATCGAGGACGGAGCCCGGCCGCCCCAGCTCGATCGCGGCCGCCATCTCGACGAGGGCCGCGCCCAGCGCACAGGCGCAGGCGCAGGCTGAGCCGCCGCCCGGCGCCGGGGCGGCCTCCGCCACGCCGCCCAGCAACGTCTCGAAGGGCTGTCGGGCCAGGGACTCCACGGGCCGCGATGCTAGCCGGGCGTCCGGTATCGTCACCTGTACGAATTCGTTCAACGGAGGAGACTGACGATGCCGGCGACCGCTGCCAGCCAGGCCGTCCTCGAGGACGTGAGCGACGAGCAGGTCGAGCGCTTCCAGGAGGACGGATTCCTGATCATCGAGGAGGGCTTTCTCTCCGACGGAACGATCGAGGTGCTCCGGGAGCGCTTCGCGGCGCTCTTCGACGGCGACTACGCGACCGGCATCGCGCCCGACGAGGTGAACTGGAAGCAGGGCCGCGATCCCGATGACCTGACCCGGCAGCTCTGCAACGGCTGGCGCTCCGACGATCTGATCGCCGCGCAGGTGCTGAGCGAGCGGACCGGCCGGATCGCCTCGCGGCTGATGGGGTACCGCGGCGTGCGCATGGTCCAGGACAACTGCCTGTGGAAGCCGCCGGGGGCGCGCTCGCTCGGGATGCACCAGGACGCCTCCTACGCGCAGTACCTCGTGCCCCCCGAGATGATCACGTGCTGGGTGGCGCTCGACGAGACCCAGGCCGCCGGCGGCACGATCGAGCACGTGAGGGGTTCGCACCGCTGGCCGAAGACGCCGCCCGACCGCGGCAGCTTCCACGCCCCCGACGACTGGCTCGCTCCGGTGGCGGCAGCCGCGCCCGAGGGCGTCGAGCCCGAGCGGGTCCCCGTCGTGGTCAAGGCGGGCGGCTGCGCGTTCCACCACGGCTGGACCTTCCACGGCTCGGGACCGAACGAGGCGACCGTCGAGCGGCGCGCGCTCGTGACCCACATGACCCCCGTCGAGGCGCGCTTCCACCCTACGAACGTCGACCTGACCTACTCGCGCTACCGACGCCGCGGCGACCTCTCGCTCGACGAGTCGTTCTTCCCAGTGCTCTGGGACGAGGACGGCGCCCGCAGCGCCTGGCTCGGCGCGCTGCCAGAGCTTCCCTGAGGTCGTGCGCCTACGCGGCGGCCGCCGCGAGCGACAGCATTCGCGCCCGGCCGCGCGCCTCGAGGTGGCGCCGGAAGGCCGCGTTCGAGTAGAGCGTGGCCATCGCCCCGGCGGCCTCGCCCGCGGGCACGCCCTCCGAGAACGTTCGAATCAGCTCCAGGTGCGAGCGCTTGCAGGAGGCCTCCGGCGTGGAGGAGCCGGGCCGGAACAGGCCGCTGCGCCGCGCCACCGCGGCCGGCGAGCGCCCGTTCAGGCGCGCCGGTTCGGAGCGCTCCAGGCAGGCCCTCGTGAGCAGCGCGAGCCGCTCGGGCTCGCGCCGCGCCGCGGAGTAGCCGGGCAGCAGCAGGCGGCAGGCCTCCTGGAGCAGCGACGCCGGCACCCGCAGTGGCGGGCGCTCGGCGCCCGCCACGCTCACCCGCCCGCCTCCGCAACGAGCGCCGGCCGGCGCGCGGGCTCGGTGCGACCCGGGTCGCGCGCCTCGATCTGCTCGAGCTTCGCCAGCAGGTTCTCCGCCATCCGGATCGACGCGGCGTCGATCAGGCGGCCGTCGAGCGACACAGCGCCCTTGCCCTCGGCGGCCGCCTGCCGCATCGCCTCGACGATCCGGCGCGTGCGCTCCACCAGCCGCGGCGCCGGGGTGTAGACCTCGTTCGCCAGCTCGATCTGCGCCGGATGGATGGCCCACTTGCCCTCGTAGCCGAGCACCGCCGAGCGGCGCGCCGCGGCGAGGTAGCCCTCTGGGTCCGTGAAGTCGCCGAACGGGCCGTCGATCGGCCGCAGGCCGTGCGCCCGGCAGGTCACGGCGATCCGGGCGAGCGGGTAGTGCCACTGGTCGCCCCAGTGACGCTCGCGCTCGGACGACGCCCCGCCGCCGTCGGGATCGGTGAGCACCGCGTAGGCCGGGTCCACGCCGCCGATCGAGGCCGTGTGACTCTGGATCGAGGCGGCGTAGTCGGCAACGCCGAAGATCATCGCCTCCATCCGCTCAGGGCAGGCGGTGGCGATCTCGTCGACGTTGACCATGCCGATCGCCGTCTCGATCAGCACCGCCAGGCCGATCGTGCGCTCGAGATTCATCGCCGCCTCGATCTGGGTCAGCAGCGTGGCCACCAGGTGCACGTCACCGGCGCCGCTCACCTTCGGGATTACGACCGCGTCGACGTGCTCGCCGGCCTGCTCCACCACGTCGACCACGTCGCGGTAGCACCAGTGTGTATCGAGCCCGTTGATGCGCACGGAGACCGAGTTCTGGCCCCAGTCGAGCTCGCGCAGGGCGTCGACCACGTTCAGGCGAGCCTGCTCCTTGTCGTCGGGAGCCACGGCGTCCTCGAGATCGAGCATCACCACGTCGGCGCCGAGAGCCGGCGCCTTCTCGAGCATCCGCACGTTGCTGCCGGGCACGCAGAGCTCGCTGCGGTGCAGGCGCGTCTTGGTGGGCGTCATGGCGGTAGTAGAGCGGCGCCGAGGCCCCGCAGCAAGGTGGAATAGACACATTCGTCTGCCCTTCCCCGCGCCTCAATACATAGAGTTTTTTCTCACTGTTTCGCGAAAGTATTAGGTTGGGTTGCAGCACAGGCGCGGGTACGCAAACCTGAACGCCATGACTTCCGACCTTCCCGTGCTCTCCCCGCCCGAGCGGCTGCTCTGCGGACCGGGGCCCACGAACGTCGAGCCGACGGTGCTCGCGGCCATGCAACGCCCGATGCTCGGCCACCTGGATCCCGACCTGCATGACGCGCTGCTCGACGTCGTGGCGATGCTGCGCCAGACCTGGCGGATGCCCGACGGCCTCGTGCTCCCGCTCCACTGCACGGGCACGGCGGGCATGGAGACCGGGCTCGCAAGCCTGCTCGAGCCGGGCGACACCGCCGTGGTGGCGCGCTCCGGCTTCTTTGGCGCGCGCGTGGCCGAGATCGCCCGGCGCCACGGCGCGGACGTGGTGGAGGTCGAGGCCGACTGGGGCGAGGCCGTGCCGAACGAGCGCCTGATCGAGGCGCTCGACCGCAACCCGGAGGCGCGCGTGCTCGTGGTGGTGCACGCGGAGACCTCGAGCGGCGTCCAGCACCCGCTGGCGGAGCTTGCCGAGGCGATGCGCGGCCGCGACACGCTCCTGATCGCCGACTGCGTGACCTCGCTCGGCGGCGTGGAGCTCCAGGCCGGCGCGTGGGGGATCGACTTCGCGTACTCGTGCACGCAGAAGTGCCTGGCCGCTCCGCCTGGCATGTCGCCGCTCGCCGTTTCCGAGCGCGCGCTCGAGCGCATCCGCTCCCGCAGCACCCAGGTCCCGTTCTCCTTCGACCTGCTCCTGCTCGAGGACTACTGGGTCAAGCGGCCGGCGGCCTACCACCACACCGCGCCGATCCTCTCGATCTATGCCCTGCACGAGGCGTTGCGCAGCACCCTGGAGGAGGGGCTCGAGCAGCGCTGGGAGCGCCACGCCCGCGCCGGCGTGCACCTTCAGCAGGAGCTGCGCTCCCGCGGCCTGGAGCTGCTCGCCGACCCCGAGCGCCAGCTCGCTCCGCTAACCGCTGTGCGGGTGCCCGCGGGCGTGGACGCCAAGCGCGTGCAGGGGCGCATGCTGCGCGAGCACGGCATCGAGATCGGTGGCGGCCTGGGCCCGGCCGCGCCCGACATGTGGCGGATCGGCCTGATGGGCACGAACGCCACGGTCGAGACGGCCGACCGCGTGGTGGCCGCGCTCGACGCCGTGCTGGCGGAGGAGCGGGAGCCGACGCTCGCCTAGCCGGCCGCGGGCCTAGCCGCAGGCGTTCGCCGTGTCCCCGCCGGCCAGGTCGGGGCAGCGGTTGGCGCCCGCGCCGCCCTCGTGGTGGTCGTCGCCGGGGCCGCCCCTGAGCACGTCGTCGCCGGGGCCGCCCGACAGCACGTCGAAGGCGTCGCCGCCGGCAAGCTCGTCGTCGCCCGGACCGCCGTAGAGCGTGTCGTCGCCTGCGCCGCCCTCGGCCTCGTCATCGCCATCGTCGCCGAAGACCGCGTCGTCGCCTCCGCTCGCCAGGACGCGGTCGTCGCCGCCCAGCCCGCAGATCACGTCGTCGCCCGAGGTGCCACGCAGCTCGTCGTCGCGGCGCGTGCCGGTCACCGTGCAGCCACGCGGGTCGGAGTTGAACTCCTCGACCCCCATCACGGGCCGCAGCGCCCGGGCCATGCCGTCGTCCGAGACGAAGTAGCGGCGCAGCACGTCGCCCGCGAGGGCGTTGCCGAGGGCGGCCATGATCATGCCCTGGTCGAGCGACAGGTAGAAGTCGGACACCCTGCCGCTGTCCACGTTCACGGAGTCGCGGAAGCCCCACTGTTGGTCGAAGACGGCGAAGTCGCGCTCCAGCCTGCCGAGCATCTCGAGCACCTGGGCCGGGCGCCAGCGCAGCCCCAGGAAGGCGGCGTGCGGCGTGACCACGCCATTGGTGTAGGCGCTCGGTGCCGGAGCCGGCTTGGGATCGCGCTTCGGACAGCCCGCGAAGCCGGCGTCGACCAGGGTGCCGTCGTTGTTCGAGGGGTTGCCGTTCGGATCCATCCCCACGGCGTCAACGCCGTAGGCGCGGTAGCCGCCCTCGGGGATGTTGGACGGTGAGAAGCCCCAGTAGCCGTACGCCGCCTCCACGAGGCCGTGCCGGCGCTGCGCGTCCACCGTGAGCGGATGGTTCGAGCCCCAGCTGCCCGGCGCCCAGCGCTCCTCGGGCAGGAACAGGGCAGGCATCAAGGCCTCGAACATGCTGCCGCCCCAGCTCGGCGTGACGCGCGTGCCGGCGTACGGGTAGGCGCCGTCGAACACGCTCGCGCCGTAGTAGGTGCGCTGGAAGCCCACGGGGCGCGTCTCCTGCCAGCTCCAGTCGCAGCTGTTCGGGAAGCTCCGCCAGGCGCCGAAGTAGTGCCGCTTCGGAAGCTCGCCCTTGGCGATCCCGATGTAGCTCGCGATGCGGCTCTCGCTGACGATCGTGTCATAGCAGCAGGGCGCCGCTCCGGTGTCGGGCGCGTAGTGGAAGAGGATGCGGTTGACCTCCGGCCGGTAGTAGAAGCCGAAGTTCATGCTCGAGTAGAGCGCGCCGGTGCGCGACTTGAGCTCCGGGAACGCGTTGCCGGCAATCCGCAGGCCGGTGGCGAGCCAGCCGTTGTCGACCGAGGAGAGGATTGGGGTGAGGGGCTCACCGGACGGCGGCCAGGTAGTGAGCTTCTCGCCGTTGCGGTAGTCGTACCAGTTGTAGAACTGCCCGCTCGGCTCGTGGCGCTCCATGCCCTCCAGGGTGTGGAGCGTGCGGTCGAGGCGGCTCACCGCCTCGTCGCGGCCGATCAGCCCGACCTTCTCGGCCACGACCGTGCTCCACATGTACGCGCCGATGTTGGTGGTCGAGGTCTGCACGCTCCGGGTGCCGTCGAAGCGCAGCGTGTCGGCCGGCAGTCCCGACTGCTCGTCGGTCATCGCGACGAACGAGCGCCAGGTGCCGGCGGCATAGCGCTCGAGCGCGCCTGCGCCGCTCTGGGCCGACGCCTCCGAGGCGGGCACCGCCACGAGGAGGACGATCAGCGCTCCCAGGACGAGGTTGCGGGTTCCTCTGGGGATGCCCCTCCCTGCGCAGCCGGCCGAGCCGGCTGCTTCGGGCAACTGTCGTGCTCGGTTCATCACTCCGCCTCCGTCGCTCATCGCAGCCGTACCCGGGTCGAACTTGCACGAACCATTCGGCATCTGACCGGCAGGAAGTGACAGAAACCTGGGTTTCCTGATAAACCTCGGCCCTCGTGGCAGCCGGTCCTGACGTCCGCCGCATGCGAAATCGCGAGAAGGTGGTGGCCGCGCTGCGCGAGGCGGGCGCCGCGAGCCGCGCCGAGCTGGCCCGGCGCACCGAGCTGTCGCGCACCACCGTCGCGAGCATCGTGGCCGACCTCCAGCAGGAGGACCTCGTGGTCGAGCGCGAGGACGACAGCGGGGCGTCCCCGCGCGGCGGTCGGCCTCCTCGCCTCCTGTCGTTCAGCCGCTCGGCGGGGGCGGCGATCGGCATCGACTTCGGCAAGCGCCACCTACGCGTCGCGGCGGCCGACCTCAGCCACGCGATCCTCGCCGAGGCCGAGCGCGAGCTGCGCACCGACGAGCCCGCCGAGGTGGGACTCGAGACGGCCGTGCAGCTGGTCGATCAGGTCCTGGCCGAGGCGGAGCTCTCGCGATCCGAGGTGATCGGCGTGGGCCTCGGCCTGCCCGGCCCGATCGACATGCGCTCGGGGCGCGTGGGCTCGTCATCGATCCTGCCGGGCTGGATCGGGGTCCGGGCCGAGGAGGAGCTCGGCTCGCGGCTCGGGCTTCCCGTACACGTTGACAACGACGCCAACCTCGGGGCGCTGGCCGAGCTGCATTGGGGCGCGGCAGAGGGACACCGCAACGCCGCCTACCTCAAGGTCTCCACCGGCATCGGCGCCGGCCTGATCATCGACGGCCGGCTCTTCCACGGCGGCGCCGGCATGGCCGGCGAGATCGGCCATACAATCCTCCAGGATGAGGGCCCCGTGTGCCGCTGCGGCAAGCGCGGCTGCCTCGAGACTCTGGCCGGCGCGGCCGCGCTGCTCGAGCTGCTCCACGGCACGCACGGCCCGGACCTGACCACGCAGCAGTTACTCCGCGCCGCCGCCGAGGGCGACTCGGCCGCGCGGCGCGTGCTGGCCGACGCCGGGCGGCACATCGGCACGGCGCTGGCCACGCTCTGCGACCTGCTCAACCCCGAGCTGATCGTGGTCGGCGGCGAGCTGAGCGGCGCGGGCGACGTGCTCCTCGACCCGCTGCGCGAGCAGGTTCACCGTCACGCGATCCCGGCCACCGCCCGGGGCACGGAGATCGTGCCCGGCGTGCTCGGGCCGCGAGCCGAGTTGCTCGGGGCACTCGCCCTCGTGCTGGCGGACCCGGAGGGGTCAGCCGGTCATTCGCACGCGAGCGCGTAGCGGCAGGCCACCACCGCGGGGCGCTCCACCGGGCGGCCGGCGTCGATCGACCAGGCCAGTCGCACGAACTGAGCGTGGGTCCAGGCGAGCGGAGTGGAGGACAGCGTGCCCTCGCCGGGCGCGAAGCCGGGGCCGCCGGACGGCGGATTCTGATCCCAGACCTGCTCGGGCATCATGTGGCCGGGGCCCGCGGTGGCAGCGATCGCGCGCAGGCGCTCGGTGGCGGGCAGGCCGGCCGCGAGCTCGTACTCCCCGCGCTCGCCGGCGAAGAGCGGCCAGAGCCGGCCGATGCCCCGGTTCTCCGGCGTGCCGGGGAACGGGCCGCCGTCGGCCGTCTCGCCGTAGCCGTCGTGGGTGAAGCGGTGCCAGAACTGCCCGTTGGGGGTCCTCACGCCGAGCTCGCGGTCGATCACCGGCAGCGTTCGCACGATGTTGGTGTCGTCGGCGGGCTTGACGCCCAGCCGCACCAGCTCCAGGAAACTCGGGTCGACGACCGTCCGCTGGTCGACGGTCGGTCCGCCATCCGCGATCGTGTAGCTGGTCCCCGCGTCGGCGTTGCCGTCGACGGTGAGCCGCAGGTAGTAGGGGTGGTCGGCCAGCTGGCCGTTCGTGGTCACCGTCCAGCGCTCGATGCTGGCCTGCCATTCGTCGGCCGTGGAGCGGTAGTACGAGGCGGCGGCGTCCTGTCCGTTGGCCTCGGCGATCTCGGCGGCGCAGATGAGCGCCGCGATCTCGGCGGCGATCGTGGCCGGCGAGTAGCCGTCGGCGTTCTCCCAGCGCTCCTGGGAGTTGGGCCCGTTCGCGAGGATGCAGCCGATCGCGCTCTCCACGTGGGCCCAGGTGTCGGCGTCGTCGCGGCCGAGCTGCCAGGACATGATCACCGGGTAGGCCACCTCGTCGAGCTGCAGGTTCGGCCAGTGCGGCGTCCCGTCGAGGTTCGAGTTCTGCGGGAAGCAGCCGTCCGGCTTCTGCTGGCGCTTCCACAGGTAGTCGACCGCGCGCTCGGTGGCCTCGCGGTCGCCTGCGGCGAGCTGAGCGCTGGCCGCCTGGTAAAGGTCGCGCGACCACACGAGGTGGTAGGGCCCCGAGTAGGCGCCCAGGTTCCCCCACACCCAGGCCATCGACGGAGAGGCGATCGCGCCGCCCCGGAAGGTCTTGTCCTCGGTGGCGGCGAGGACCATGAGCGACACGTCGTACTCGGTCTCGAGCCCGGCCACGCTCGCGGGCCGCTCGAGGGGCTCGAGGTAGTCGTGCCAGCCGGCGGCGTAGGCGTCCGCCGTGCGCTCGAAGCCCCGGCCCAGCGCCAGCTTGGCCACGTCGGCGGCGGCCGCGCCCGAACCTCCGAACCCGAGCGCCAGCCGTAGGTCGCGGCTGCCTGCGAGGCCGGTGAGCGCCGTGCGGCCGGTCTGCACCACGTTGCCCTGCGGCGCCGAGTCGTAGTCCCAGTCCATCTGGGAGTCGGCGCTGATGTCGGTCCAGCCGTCGCTCGTGCCCTTGTAGCCGCTCGACGTCATGCCGAGCGCGGGGGCGGCGATCAGGGCGCTTGCGGCCTTGGCGTCGCTCGCCACGAGCGCATTTCGCAGCCGGCTCCCGCTGTCGTCGTCACCGGCGCCCGACAGCGCGGGGTCGTAGAGCACGTAGAGCCGCAGTGGCCGCCGGGTGAGCGACTCGAACCTCACGTCGATCAGCACCGCGGCGCGCGCGGGGTCGGTCACGTACGTCTTGGTGAGCCGCCAGCGCCCCGACTTCGACGTGTTCACCTGGCGGTAGGTGAGGCTGCGCCTGTCGACGAGCTGCACCTCGTGAGTCGCGTCGTCGCGCTCGCGCTCGACGAAGCTGCCGCCGTCCGAGACCACGAACTCGAGACTGCGGGCGCTCGGCGTGCCGAGGTCCGGGTAGTAGACCTCGGTCAGCTCGCCGTCGTTCAGGGTGAGCCAGGCCTTGCTCTCCAGGGAGGTCGAGCTGCCGAAGCCGTCCTTGTCCCCTTGGGTCCAGTTGTGCGGCTCGCCCGGCCCTCCCGGAGCCACGCCGTCGGCAGCCCTGGCCACCCCCCCGAGGGGCGCGGCCAGGGCCACCGCGAGCAGCCCGGCGAGTGCCAGGCGAGCGCGCATCAGTTGACCGTGAACGAGGCCTTCAGGTCGGCCTTCGAGCTGTTGCCGGCGTACACGTCGATCCGGCCGGGCTCGACCACGAGCTTGCCGCGGTTGTCGTAGAACCCGAAGTCGCTGCGGTCGAGCGTGAACTCGACCGTCTGCGAGGCGCCCTCGGCGAGCGTGACTCGCTGGAAGCCACGCAGCCTTCGCACCGGCTGCGACAGGCTCGCGACCGGGTCGTTCAGGTAGAGCTGGACCACCTCGTCACCCTTGCGGCCGCCCGTGTTGGTCACGTCCACGGACGCCTTGAGGCTCCCGTTGGCCCCCACGCTCGAGGCACTCAGCTGGAGGTTGCTCACCTCGAACGTCGTGTAGCTGAGGCCGTGGCCGAACACGAACAGCGGGTCGCAGCTCGGGATGTCGCGGTGCTGCGAGTTCCACTTGACCGCCTTGTTGCACGGGCGCCCGGCGGGCAGGTGGTTGTAGTAGATCGGCACCTGCCCGACGCGGTACGGGAAGGACACCGGCAGCTTGCCGCCGGGGTTCACCTTGCCGAACACCACGTCGGCCACCGCGGGCCCGGCCTGCACGCCCGGGAACCACGCCTCGAGCAGGGCGGGCGTGTCGCCCACCACGTCCTCGAGCGCGAGCGGGCGGCCGCTGAACAGCACGACCGCGTACGGCTTGCCGCTCGCCTTGACCGCCTGGATCAGCTCCTCCTGGCGACCGGGCAGGTCGAGCTTGCTGCGGGCGTTCGCCTCGCCGCTCATCTCGCGCGTCTCGCCCAGGGCGAGCACCACCTGATCGGCGCCGGCGAGGGCGGCGGAGATGTCCTCGATCGACTGGCAGCCCTCGGGATCCTCGTTCACATCACCGCTCTCACCGAACGGCACCTCGCCGTTCGAGAGCTTGCAGCCCTCGGCATAGGTCGCGCCCGGGCTCTGCTCGTTGATCCCGTCGAAGACGGTCACGGCGTCCTTGTCGTCGCCGCGGCCCCACCAGGGTCCGAGCATGTCGTGCTGGTTCTTGGCCAGCGGGCCGATCACGGCGGTCTTCTTGCTCGGGTCGAACGGCAGGACTCCGCCCTCGTTCTTCAGCAGCACCATCGACCTGGCGGCGGCCGTGCGCGCGGCCTCCACGGCGTCGGGCTTGAGCATTTGCGCCTCCGCCTCCGCCGGCTCGTAGGGCGCGTACGGGTCCTCGAACAGGCCGGCGCGGAACTTGATCCGCAGAATCCTGCGCACGGCGTCATTGATGCGGCTCAACGAGATGCGCCCGTCGGCGAGCAACTGCGCGCCGTAGTCGTGGATCAGCGTGCTGGTCATCTCCGAGTCAACGCCGGAGTTGAGCGCGAGCGCCGCCGCCCCCGGTCCGTCCTCGGCCACGCCGTGGCCGCAGTCGCCCTCATCCGGGGTCTTCGGCGGGCAGGCGCGCAGCTCGGCCACGGCCGTCCAGTCGCTCTCCACGAAGCCGTCGAAGCGCCACTCCTTCTTCAGGATGTCGTTCATCAGGTAGCTGTTGCCGCAGCCCGGCGAGCCGTTCAGGGAGTTGAACGAGCACATCACCGTGTCCGCGCCGGCGTCGATCGCGGCCTTGAAGGGCGGCAGGTACATGTTGCGCAGCTGCGACTCCGACATGTCCGTCGTGTTGTAGTCGCGGCCCGCCTCGGGCTGGCCGTAGGCGGCGAAGTGCTTGGGGCTCGCGATGAGCCTGTCGGGGTCGCTGTACTTCGGGCCCTGCGTGCCCTTCACGCGCGCGGCCGCCATCACCGAGTTCAGGTACGGATCCTCGCCCGCGCCCTCGGAGATGCGTCCCCAGCGGGGCTCGTGGGAGACGTCCACCATCGGCGCGTAGGTCTGCTTGATGCCCACCGCCGCGGACTCGCGCGCGCCGTACTTGGCGTCCTCCGCGGCCATCTTCGGATCGAAGCTGGCGCCAGTGCCGAGCGGGATCGGGAAGACGGTGCGGAAGCCGTGGATCGTGTCGAAGGCGAAGAGGATCGGGATCTTTAGGCGCGACTGGGTAACCGCCTTCTCCTGGATCTCCCTGATCTGGGCCGGATTGGTCACGCTCAGCACCGAGCCGAGGCCCGCCTTGATCACGTCGTCGTTGACCTTGAAGTCCGGCAGCAGTTCGATCTGAGCCAGCTTCTCTTCGAGCGTCATCTGCCCGAGCAGGTCGTTCACGCGCCGCTCGATCGACTTGTCGGCCTGCGGTCGCGCCGGCGCGAGGGCGGCCTCGTCGTCGCTCAACTGGGTCTGGGCGACCACACCGCCGGCCGCCCCCATGCAGAGTGCGACAATCGTCGCGCCGATTGCCGCCTTGCGCCTGCTCATGCTCATGGCCTCTCCTCGCCCCTCACGACTAAGCACCTCGGCGCTACCCCGGGCCCACTTGCGCTAAACCACCGGGGCCGAACCCAGTCGATTGTGTTCAAACCGTGCAGATTCCGAGCCGAATCTCGACAGGAACCGGTGGTTTTCGACACACGGCGTGGGCTGCTCAGGTGTCCGTGCGCGCGAGCACGTGACGCGCGGCCGGCGAGGCGCAGAAGGCCATGAATGCCTCGACCTCGGGGCGCACGGGGCCGACGGCCGAGCGAACCACGTGCCAGCGCCGCCGCGGCAAGCCGCCGCGCGGCGAGATGGTGTCGAGTAGCCCGAGCTCCAGCTCGAGCTCCACCGCCGCCCGCGACTGCAGCGCCACCCCCAGGCCGGCGCGCGCGGCCTGGTTGATCGCCCCGTTCGATCCCAGCGTGAGCATCGTCGGCTCGATCCCACGCCCGGCCAGCCACTCCTCGCAGAGCGTGCGCGTGCCGGAGCCCGGCTCCCGCAGCAGCCAGGGGCGGCCGGCGAGCTCCTCGACCGCCACCCAGGGACGCTTGGCCAGCGGGTCCCCCGGCGCCGTGACGAGTACGAACTCGTTGTCGGCGAAGTCCTGGCCGGTGAGATCCGCGTCCGGCGGGATGCGGCCGGTGATCGCCACGTCCGCCTCGTGGTCGAGCAGCCGCCGGAACACCCGCTCGCGGTTGCCCACGTCGAGGCTGATCTCGAGCTCTGGCCTGCCTTCGCGAAACGCCTGGATCAGCTGCGGCGCGAGGTGCTCCCCCGCCGTCGTGACCGCACTCACGCGGAGGCTGTGGGTCTCGTGGCCGGCGGCCTCGCGCGCGGCCCGGGCACCCTCCTCCAGCAGGCCCAGCACGTCGGCCGCGTAGCGCGCGTAGGCGGTCCCGGCGGCGGTGGGCCGCAGCGTGCGCCCGGCCCTCTCGGTGAGCGTCACGCCGAGCTCGCGCTCGAGGGCCGACACGGCAGCGGAGACCGAGGGCTGGGTGACCACCAGCTCCTCCGCGGCAGCGGTCACCGACCCACGCCGCACGACGGTCAGGAAGGCTGTGAGCTGGGTGAGGGTGACGGCCATGGACGGCGTCTAATGTATAGAGATTCGTCTAACCCGGCGCCTCGCCGCAAGCGACTGCAATCGATGCTCGAGGCGCTGGCGGCGCCTGCCTCCCTAGGTGTGCAGGGCCGAGTCCGCCCCGGTGTCCGGGCGTGGCTCGGCGCGCGGCGGCGACCCGCCGATCGCCAGCGCCGCCCGCGCGGTCACGGCGTGGTAGAGGATCAGGAGCTGCACGAGCGCGAGCGAGTCCGACCTGTGCAGGTCGGTGCCCACGGTGAACTCGCCGAGGCGCCGGATGCGCAGGTGCGAGGCGAAGCTCATCCGCTCCCAGACGGCCTCCTCGAGCTCGGCAGCGTGGTCGGGATCGAGGTCCCCGGGGATCCGCAGGAGCCACTCGCGCTCACGCTTGATGAGGGCCGGGCCGTCACTGCCCCCCTCCAGCAGCGGCGCCAGGTCCGGGTGCGGGAGCGTGTCGCGCAGGATCACGTCCGCGTCGAGGTGGGCGGGATCACCGGACCCGCCGGGCACGAAGGCCACCACGATGTCGGCGTGGGCGCGCTGCGGGTGGATGTAGGCCTCGGCGTCGCGCTGGCGCCGGTCGAGCTCGGCCAGCACCGCGTCCGTCGTGTAGCCGCGCCGCGTGCAGTCGCGCTTGAGCTTCCAGGCCCGGCGCAGCTCCTCCGGCGGCGCGAGCGCCACCAGCACGTCGTGCACGCTGCGCAGGGTCTCCGTGTGGTAATTGAGAAGTCCCTCGACCACGAGGAAGCCCGCCGGGCGAACGTACGCCGGCGGCCGGAAGGTGCCGTCGCGGTGGTCGTACACCGGCTTGAGTACCGGCTCGCCGCGCCGCAGGTGCACCAGGTGCTGCGTGAGGATGTCGAGGTGGTTGCAATCGGGGTGGAGCGGGGTGAGCCCAACCTCGGCGCGCTGGCGCCGGTCGTAGCGGTGGTAGTCGTCAGCGGAGATGCTCGTTACGTGGGCGTCGCCGAGCACGCGCGTGAGGCCGCGGCTGACGGTCGTCTTGCCGGCTCCGGAGTCGCCGACGATGCCGATCACGATCGACCGTGCCATCGCGCCCGCGCCTACGAGCCCTGGACGCCGAGCCGCTCGTAGCGTCCGCCGTGGAAGAGCAGCGGCGTGCCCTCGTTGGCGCGCGCGTACTCCACGCGGCCGAGGAACAGCGAGTGGTCGCCGCCCCAGTACGAGCGCTCCACGCGCGCGACGAAGTGCGCCAGCGCGCCGTCCACGAGCGGCGTGTCGCGCACGAGGTCGAAGCGCGGCTCGGGGAGGCCTCCGTCCTGGCGCCCGGCGAAGCGGTCCGACAGCGCGCTCTGGGTCTCGCACAGCACGCTCACCCCGTAGCGCCCGCCCTCGTGCAGCATGCCGCACATCTTGGTGCGCCGGTCGACCGAGATCAGCACGAGCGGCGGCGCCAGCGAGACCGACATGAACGCGTTCGCCGTCATGCCGTGCACCTGCTCGGCCGAGCGCGTGGTGATCACGGTCACGCCGGTGGCGAACATGCCGAGCGTGCGGCGCAGGGTGATGGCGGGATCGTCGCCGCCCTCGCCGCCAACGTCGGGTGCCTCCTCGACCGAGACGTCCTCGAACGCCTCGTCGCCGATGCCGCCGGGCCCGGCGAACGAGATCGGAAAGTCGAACTCGGCAGGCGGGCGGACGGCCACGGCTACGACCTCGGCCGTTCCTTGCCCGGGTCGTAGAAGGGGAAGCGCACCACCGTGGCCGGGATCCGCTTCTGGTGCCCGTCGAGCTTGCCGATCTCGACCTCCGTCCCGATCTCGGAGTGCCGCACGGCCATGCGGCAGAGCGCCACGTTCTTGCGCAGAGTCGGGCTGCGCGTGCCGCTCGTCACGACTCCGACCCGGTGGCGCCCGATAAACACCTCGTCGCCGTGTCCGGCCACCTCGTGGCCGTCCAGCTCGAGCCCGACGAGCGTGCGCTGCGGGTGCTGCGAGCGCTCGATGAGCGCCTCCTTGCCCACGAAGTCGTCCTCGGAGTCGAGCTTGACCGCGAAGCCAATGCCCGCCTCGAACGGGTCGACCTGGTCGTCGAACTCGTAGCCCGCGAAGATGAGCCCCGCCTCGATGCGGATCATGTCAAGCGCCTCGAGCCCGAGCGGCTTCAGGCCATGACCCTTGCCGGCCTCGGCGATCGCGTCCCAGACGGCCGGGCCGTCGTCCGGGTGGCAGAAGACCTCGTAGCCGAGCTCGCCGGTGTAGCCGGTCCGCGAGACCACGATGGGCGTGCCGTCGTAGGTGCCGATCCGGCCCACGAGGAAGCGGAACCACTTGAGCTCCTCGAGCGACGGGTGCGTGGGCGGAGTCCAGACGATCTTCTTCAGGATCTCGCGGCTCTCCGGGCCCTGGACCGCGAGGTTGTGGAGCTGGTCGGTGGACGGCTTGACCCAAACCTTCAGGCCGAGACGCTCGGCCAGCTCGCGCAGCCACACGCCGTCGTACTCGTCCCCGCCGATGAAGCGGAAGTTGTCGTGCCCCAGGCGGAAGACCGTGGCGTCGTCGACCATGCCCCCGGTCTCGTTGCACATGGCGGTGTAGACCACCTGGCCGACGGCGAGCCGGCGGATGTCGCGGGTCACGGCCCACTGCATCAGCAGCTCGGCGTCCGGGCCGAGGATCTCCCACTTGCGCAGCGGCGAGAGGTCCATCACCACGGCCTTCTCGCGGCAGGCCCAGTACTCGGCGATCCCGCCCTCGTTGTTGAAGCAATGCGGCAGCCAGTAGCCGCGGTACTCCACGAAGCTCTCGGTGAGCTCGCCGGTGCGCGGGTGGAACGCCGTCTCCTTGGTCATTACGGGCTCGGCCTCCGGGGTCACGCGGTGGGCAATCGCCGTCTGAAAGCGGTTCTCGGGCGAGTAGACGCGGACGTGGATGTCGGTGCACTCCCAGGCGTTCGCCGCGTCGATGTCGTCCGGGCAGGCCGACGACGCGCAGACGAGGTCGCCCAGCGCCCGCAGGAGGACGTAGTCGCCGGGCCGCGACCAGGGCTCGTCCATGTGCAGCTGATGCTCGCGGTCGAGGCCCGTGTTGTAGAAGAAGTTGAGCGCCTCCCAACCCTTGCGCTCGGCGATCCCGAACTGCGTGACCTCGGCGTTGAAGTTGTCCGTGCAGTTCACGTGCCCGGGGTATCCCATGTCCTCGTAGTACTTCGCGTAGCAGGCGAGGCCGAACATGTCGTGGCGTCCGACCGTGTCCTGCACGACCTGGACGAGCGGGTCCTGGTCGACGTCGTAGAACTTGCTGTAGATCCCGGGCGTCGGCACGGCCGCGCCCATCAGCGTGCGCGTGGTCACGCCGTCGAGCCCGCGCTCGACCCCGTTCTCGAGCTTCGCGCGGTGGAAGGCGAGGAAGTCCGAGCACTGCTTGCCGCGCACGTCGATGATCTGGATGAACTCGCCGTCCCGCACCTCGTAGGCGAGCGCGCTCGCGCGGTCGACGCGGAAGTCGAGCCGCGGCTCCGCGAGCGGCGCCGGCAGCTCGACCTCGGCCTCCGGTCGGGGCGTTGCCCGCCTGACCTCGACGACCAGCGCGGAGGCGGGCGGGTCGCCGTCGATCACGCGCCCGCCGGGCGCGGCCACCGTGAGCACCGCGTCGCGCTCGACCGCGAAAGACTGCGACGCGCCCGGCGCCGAGTCCGGGCCGAACAGCCGGATCGGCGACTCGCGCTCGCCGAGCGCCCCGGGATCGCCCAATGTCAGCTCGGCCGGCTGGCCGCCGTCCGGGTCGATCACGGTCACCCGGTCGTCGCCGCGCAGCTGGAGCGTGGTGCTCCCGCCCGGCCTGACCCACCACGATTCGAAGGCCCGGTCGACCGGCCTCAGCCCTGCGGATGTCATCCGGGGGCTCGCGCCCCCGGACCCCCGTGGCGCCTGGCCGGTCAGTGACGCTTCCGTGGTCACGCCTTCGCGGCCGGCTCCTTGGCCTCGTCCTTGTCCGCCTGCTCTGACAGCTGCTTGGCCAGGTCGCGCTTGCCGGCGGCGTCGAGCTTCTTGACCTCGTTCTCGACCACGCGGCGGTTGTAGGTCTGGTTCCAGTAGTCGAGCGCGTCGAACCCGAGCAACACCGCCTTGCCCACGAACTGGCGCAGCACCTCGTTCGTCGGGCCCATCACCCAGCCTGCCTTCGCGTCGCGCACGTAGCGCTCGAGCTCCATGTCACGCTTGTAGCCGGAGCCGCCGCATGCATGCAGCATCTTGTCCACGTGGTGGGCTGTGTTCTTGGCCGCCTCGAACTTGATCTGCCAGGCCCAGTGCAGGTAGTCCGCGCGAGCGGTCTCACCCACGTCGAGCACGCGCGTGTTGTCGTCTGTTGCCCGGTCCATTGCCTGGGCCACCGACTGCACGAACACGCGGCAGGCGTTGGTGTCCATCACGGCCTCGCCGACGTAGTCCTGGATCGTCGGGTAGTCCGCCACCCGCATGCCCACGTCCACGTGCCGCTTGCGCGTGGTGTGGCGCTTGGCGATGTCGATCGCGCCCATCGTGATGCCGTTCCACACCGACGAGGAGCCGATCAGGAACCAGGGGTCGACGGCCTCGTCGTTCGAGGTGGCGCCGTCGCCCAGCGGACCGACCACCTGGTCCGCGGGGATCTCGACTCCCTCCACCTGGATCGGGCCGGACTGGTTGCCGCGCAGCCCGAGGGCGTCCCAGAGCGAGGGCTGCGCCTTCACGTCGTCGCCGTCGATCACGAACACCGACAGGTCGTCGTAGCCCGTGAAGTCCGGGCTCGTGGTCTGCACCACGTAGAAGTCGGCGAAGCCGCCCGAGGTCGTCCAGGATGCCTTCTTGTTGACCTTGAAGCCGCCGTTCGAGCGCTCGGCGCTCGAGGAGAACGGGTACCAGAAGTGCGAGCCCGTCTCGGGATCGGAATAGGAGAGCGTCCCGATCTTGCAGTCGCCGAGCGGCTTGATGTACTTCTCGATCAGCTCGTCGGTGGGCCGCAGCATGATGGTCGCCACCGCGCTGATGTGCATCACGTAGCACATCGCGGTCGAGGCGCAGCCGTAGCGGGCGAGCGTCTCGCACACCATCGTGTAGGCCACGTGGTTCTCGCCCAGGCCGCCGTGCTCCTCCGGCACCGTGAGCGCCAGGAAGCCGTTCTCGGCGAGGATCTCGAAGTTACGGCGCGGGTAGAGCAGCTCGTCGTCGGAGCGCTTCGCGTTCGCGCGCATCTCCTTCTCGCAGAGCTCGATCAGCGTTGCGCGCAGCTCCTTCTGCCGGTCGGTCAGGAGCCAGTCCGGGTCCCACTCGTAGCCCAGGCCCCAGAAGGGCTCCTCACCCCAAGTCTTCTCCACGATCCTCACTCCTGAGTCGAGTTCGTACAAATTAGTTCATTCCGCCGTCCGGGACAACCCAGACGAGGCAGCCTGCGTCCCAGCGTACGCGCCGCGCGCGCAGGACGCTCGGCCGTCCGCTGGCTCTTACCCGCAGCAGCTACGGCGTGACCTCCGAGCGGTCGCGCCCAACCCCGCATGGTAGGTTCGCGGCGCAGTGTCTGTGACGCGAGAGCTCCCAACGAAGGCGCTCATCGGTGGTGAGTGGGTTAGTGGCGGCGGCCCCGCTATGGAGGTGCGCTCTTCGTGGTCGGACCGCGTCGTCAGCCGTATCGACACGTGCACCCCGGCGGACGTTGATCGAGCCGTCCACGCTGCACGGGCCGCTCAGCGCCTGTGGGGAGGGCTTTCGCTCGTCGAGCGCGTGGAGTTGGTGCGGGAGATGCACCGCGTCGTCCTCGCTCACGGCGAGGAGCTCTCCCAGATGATCACGCTCGAGACCGGGAAGACGATCTCGGAGACGCGCGAGGAGATCTACGAGTACTCGGCGCCGGCGTACCAGAAGGCGGCGGAGGAGGTGCTCCGCCATCGCGGGATGACCTTGCCCTCGACCCAAGAGCGCGCCAACAACAAACGGCTGCTCATGTCGCACCGGCCCGTCGGCGTGGTCGCGGTTATCACCCCGTACAACTTTCCGACGGACATCGCCTCGATCGCGATCGCCCACGCGATCGCCTCTGGAAACACGGTCGTCTGGAAGCCCTCCGAGTTCGCGGCGACGAGCTGCGCGATGCTCGCGGAGCTCTTCGCGGAGGCGGGCTTCCCGCCGGGCGTGGTGAACCTCGTGCAGGGCTACGGGGATACCGGGGCCGCGCTCGTCGAGCACGAGGGCGTCGACGCGATCTTCTTCACCGGTTCGACCGCAACCGGCCAGCAGATCAGTCGCGCGGCCGGGCTCAAGAAGCAGCTGCTCGAGCTCGGAGGCGACGGGCCGCAGATCGTCCTCGCCGACGCGGACGTCGATTCCGCCGTGGAGGGTGCCGTGCTCGGAGCCTTCTACCTCGCCGGCCAAGTCTGCACTTCGGCGGAGCGGATCCTCGTGCACGAGGACGTGCACGACGAGTTCGTCGAGAAGCTGAAGCGACGGACGGCGCAGGTCCGCCTCGGCGATCCGACGGACGAGGCGACGGAGATGGGGCCGCTCTGCAACGACGCCACACTCGCCCGAGTGACGCAGCACGTCGAGGGCGCCCGGAACGATGGCGCCGAGGTGTTTCAGTTCGGCGAGCCCGACGGCGTCTTCTATCCACCGACGATCCTGACCGGCGTCACCCCAGACATGGAGATCGCGCAGAACGAGACGTTCGGGCCCGTCACTCCGATCATCAAGATCCGCTCGGCCGACGAGGCGATCGAGATCGCAAACGCCAGCGACCTGGGCCTGAACGCATCCGTTTACACGCGCGACCTCGCGGCCGCGTTCCGCGTGGGCGAGGCCCTGCAGCACGGAACGGTGAACGTCAACGAGAGCACGAACTACTGGGATCAGCTTGCGCCGTTCGGCGGGACCGGAAAGAGCGGCATCGGCCGTGAGCTCTCGCAGTGGTTCCTGAACACGTTCACCGAGATGAAGCTCCTGAACATCGACCTGAACGACGCGCCCAAGGGCGACCGCCGGGTCCTCCGCGACTAGCGGCGTCGTGTTCGACGCGCCGCTGCGACCGGCCGGCGCGATCCGGGCGCACTGGCTCCAGGGACTGCTGCCGGAGACGCCCGCCCATCCGGCCCTCGATGTCTCCACGCACGCCGACGTTTGCATCGTCGGTGCAGGCTTCACCGGTCTCTGGACCGCGCTCGCGCTCAAGCGGCGCTCACCCGGCACGGACGTCGTGTTGATCGACGGCGACGTCTGCGGCGGTGGCGCGAGCGGCCGCAACGGCGGGTTCGCGATGACGTGGTGGTCGAAGTTCCCGTCGCTCCAGAAGCTGTGCGGGGCGGATGCCGCCGTCGAGCTCTGCCGCCGCTCGGAGGAGGCCGTCGCCGACATCGGCCGCTTCTGCGAGGAGCACGGCATCGACGCCTGGTACCGGCGGGCGGGATGGCTGTGGACCGCGACGAACACCGCGCAGCTCGACGCCTGGTCGGCCACGCTCGAGGCGATCGAGCGCGCCGGCGCCCGTCCGTTCGAAAGGCTGGGGCGCGACGAGGTCGCCGAGCTCTCCGGATCACCCGTGCACCTCGCGGGCGTGCGCGAGGCCGCGGCGGCGACGATCCAGCCGGCGTTGCTGGCGCGAGGGATCGCAGAGGTCGCGCGCTCGGCAGGCGTCAGGGTGCACGAGGGGACACCGATGACGGCTCTCGTGCGAGGGCCGAGCCCCAAGGTCGTCACACCCCGTGCGACGATCACGGCCGGCTGCGTGGTGCTCGCGCTGAACGCGTGGGCCGCAGAGCTACCGGAGTTGGCAAGGTCGCTTGTCGTCGTGGCAAGCGACATGGTCGCCACCGAGCCGCTCGGCGTGCGTGGAGAGGAACTGACGTGGCCGCTCGGGCTCGCGGTATCGGACTCGCGCCGGCTCATCAACTACTACCGGCGAACGGACGACGGCCGGATCGCCTTCGGCAAGGGCGGCGGCTCCCTCGCGCTCGGCGGACGGATCGGCGCCTCCTTCCACGGCCCGTCTCCGCGACTGGACGAGGTGCGAGGCCAGCTCGGTCGGGCGTATCCGCAGCTGGCGGACACGGCTGTCGCCGCGAGTTGGCGCGGCCCGATCGACTACTCGATCTCCGGGTTTCCCTTCTTCTGCCGGCTGGACCGGAGCCCTCAGGTCCTCGTGTCCGCGGGATTCTCCGGCAACGGCGTTGGCCCGTCGCGCCTCGCGGGCGACCTTCTCGCGGAGATGGCCCTTGAGGACGGCGACGCGGGCCTGCCGCCCGCGCTCGCCCGGCTCCCGAGCAGCCGGCTCCCTCCCGAGCCCTTCCGCTACGCCGGCGGGCTCCTCGTCCGCGAGGCGGTCGCCCGCAAGGAGCGCCTCGAGGATCGCGAGCGGAAGCCGGATGTGGTGACGCGCGTCATCGCGGGGCTCGACCCGACGAGTTTCATCGACCGCGGCACGCCGTAACCGCTCCTACGCGTCGGTAGGCCCGTTGCAAACCTTCAAACAAATTTGTATGGTCGCTGGGCAGGTCAGGTGAGGCGCTCGAATCCCGAGGGAGGCTTGCATGGCTGAAGTTGTCGTTGACCAACGTCGTCTCCTCAAGACGATGAGGTGGTACGACGGGGTCGTCATCGGCCTGGCAAACCCGGGTTTCCTCCTGGTCGGACTCGCCTTCTCGATCGTGTACCTGGGCGGAACGTGGGCGCTCACGCTGTGGATCATCTCCGCGGTGATCGGCGCGTTGCAGGCATACATCTACTGCGAGCCCGCGGCGATGTTCCCCGACAAGCCGGGCGGACTCTCCGTCTACGCCCGCGAAGGCTGGCGCAAGCACTTCTCGCTTGCTGGGCCGATCGCCGTCTTCGGCTACTGGTTCGCGTGGTCGAGCGTGCTCGCGGTGTACGGAAGCTTCATCGGCCTGCTCCTGATCGGCGAGTTCGCCAGCGCGGACTCCGGCATCGCGACCTGGACCTGGGATCCGATCGCGCTCTCCGCGGTGACCTCGGCCAAGCTGATCGGCATCGGCGCGATCCTCGTCTGCTTCTTCTTCAACGTTCGCGGCATGCGCCCGGCCGTGGGACTCAGCTACGTCGTGGCGGCGATGATGGTCATCCCGATCGTCGTGATCGCCTTTGGTGCGTTCGTCACCGGCGACGTCAGCAACCACGAGGTCGGGTCGAACTACGTCGCGGCCTCCGTCGAGTTCTTCGGAAACTCGCCGAGTGGGTTCAACGAGTTCGCGCTCGTCATGGTCTGGCTTTACATCCTCGGCTGGTCGACCTACGGGCCCGAGGCCGCCGCATCGTTCGCGCCGGAGTACAAGGATACGAAGAACGACACCCGCAAAGCGCTTGCGGTGACCGGCGGGATGAACGTCGTCCTCGCGTGCCTGCTCCCGATCGCCGTGCTGGGGACGGTCGGCTACGACGTGATCGTCGGCGACCTCACCGGCGTGGTCTACCTCATCGACGTCATGCACACGATCGCCGGGAACACGCTCGGGACGGTGCTCACGGTCTGCCTCTGCGCGGGCCTGCTCCTGTCGATGAACACGGCGACGATGGACGGCTCGCGGGCGCTCTACGCCCTGTCCGAGGAGGGAATGACGATCAAGCAGCTGGGCGTGCTGAACAGCCACCACGTACCGGCACGCGCGATGATGCTCGACGCGATCCTGAACATCGCGCTGATCCTGATCTTCCCTGGCATCTTCTTCATCCTCGCCGCGGGCAACCTCGGCTACATGCTCTCCCACGTGCTCGCGCTGAGCGGCGTGCTGCTCCTTCGCCGCGACCGTCCGAAGTGGCCACGACCGTTCAAGCTCTCGAGGTTCTGGATGGTCCTGGCGGGGGTCTTCGCAGGGCTCAACCTGCTGTTCATCCTCTTCGGAGTCGTGTTCCTCAAATACACGGGATACGCCTTCGACCCGGCGGACACCGAGTTCACCGACCCGACCGCGTGGGTGCCGCGCATCATCATCGTCGGCGCCCTTGCGCTCGCGGCGGGGATCATCGGCTATGTCGTGGCGCAGCACCAGCACGGCAAGCGGTTCCGCTGGCGCGACCCAAGCGACGAGCAGCCGTCGCAGGAGGCGCTGGATTCGGCCGCGCCGACGGCGACCGGCGCGCCGGCCTGAGCACGAGACCTCCGATCGTGGGGACGAGCTGAGGCTCGTCCCCACGGTCCGCTCTACACTCGACGCAGGATGCCGGAGATCCCGATCGCCCTGAGCTGCGAGTGCGGCCGAACACACCAGGTCGAGCTCGGTGACCGGGTGCAGTGCGCCTGCGGCAAGTCCTACGACACGCGCACGCTCGACCAGACGCGTCTCACGGGCGTCCGTCGCTCGCAGGCGAAGATGCGCCTCTACGTCACCTTCGGGCTGATCTTCATTATCGGCATCTCGTTCGCGAGCTTCGCGCTCTGGGGCCTCAAGGGCGTGGCGATCGGGCTTCCCGCGAGCGCCTTAGCCTGGTTCCGGCTCATCGGTCCGATCGTGCGGCGACGCGTGTTCTACGGCGCCGGCGAGCTGCCGACCTGGCGGCTCAAGTCGACGAAGGTCGAGCCCGAGCCGTGAGTGCCGGCGGCATCGTCGTCGCCGACCGAGGGCTGGCAAGCCCCGACGCCTCGGTCGCCGGCCCGGTGATGCTGCTCACATGCAACGTGCCCTTCGAGGCGGCGGCCGTGCGGGTGGCGGTCGAGGCAGCCGGCGAGTCGGGCGCCGAGCTCTACATCTGCGACGCCATCCCGCTCAGGTCGTTTGCGTACATCGACCACATGGCCCGCACGTTCGCCGAGCACGCCAACCGTGGCGAGCTCGACGCCGTCGCGAGCGACGCGCGGGGCAGGGGGATACGCACGACCCAGATGGCGTTCCACAACCGCAAGCCGGTCGCGACAGCGCTCGAGGTCTGCCACGAGCAGCGAGTCGGTCTGCTCGTGTTCGGCGCCGACCGACGCAGGCTAGGCCGCTGGACGCACCGGCGGGCGGCCCGGCGGCTCCGGCGCGACGCGCGATGCCTGCTGTGGGTGGCCGACGACTAGCTCCAGGGGTAGGGGCTGTTCGACACGGGATGCAGGTCCCCGGTCGCAAAGCGTTCGTAGCGGAAGGGATGCAGGAGGCTCGAATGCTCGCCGGTGAGCACGCGGGCGATCTCCTTGCCCACGGCGATCATCTTGTAGCCGTGGTTCGAGTCGGCGGCCACGAAGACGTTCGGCCGCAGGTAGTCGAAGACCGGGAAGTTGTCCGCCGTGAACGCGCCCACACCGCCCGAGCGTACCCGGCGGTATAGCCCGCGCGAGCCCTCGAAGCGCGCCATGCAGTGCGACAGCGCCGCGCACCAGAGTTCCGGGAAGCCGTCCTCGACCGAGCCGGTCGGGTAGGGGTCGAGCTCGAACTGATGCCCCTGGGGCAGCGGCGAGGCGCCGCCCTGCACCGAGTGCTTGTCCTGCTTGAAGTAGATGCCCCATTGCTCACCGGTCACGAGCGTTCCGTCGTCGGCGTGGAGGGGCGCGTTCGAGTCCACGTGGATCACCGGCGGCAGGGAGCCGTCCGCGGTCACGAACACGCTCGGGTCCACACCGATCTCACCCTCCTGGAGATACCAGTAGGTCCACATCTCGCGCTCCTCGCCCGCAACGTCGAGGCGCCGCGGCAGCCCGAGCAGCTCCCACAGGCGCGCCACCCACGGTCCCACGGCCACCACCACCTGCTCGGCCGCGATCGGGCCGGCGCTCGTGTCCACGCGCGTGACCACGCCCGAGTCGTCGAGCTCGAACCCGGTGACCTCCACCCCCTCCTCGATCGTCGCTCCCGCGGCGCGTGCCTTGGAGGCGAGACCGAGCATCGAGTCGCGGTTGAAGGCAAAGCCGCCGCGCCGCTCGTGCAGGCAGACGCTCAGGCCGGGCGCGCGCCAGTCGGGGAACAGCCCACGCATGTGGGCGGCCACCTGCGCCTCGCCCGTGATCAGCTCCGACTCGTAGCCGATCCGCTGCTGGCGCTCGTGGACGGTGGCGAGGTCGCCCTCCTGGGCACCGTCGCCGAGCGCGATGTAGCCGGAGCCGTGGTAGTGGAGGGTCTCGGGGTCGGACTCCCAGATCTCCACGCAGGCCGCCATCAGCTCCGACATCGCGGGCTGGAAGTAGTTGTTGCGCACCACGCCGCAGGCGATCCCCGACGCGCCGGCGGCCACGCCGGCCTTGTCGACCACGACCACCTCTTCGCCGGCGTCGGCCAGGTGCCATGCCGTCGAGAGCCCGTGGACCCCCGCCCCGATCACGAGGTGCTTGACGGAGCGCATCGGGGCGTCAGTGGAGCGGCGGCTCCCAGCCCTCCAGAACGGGCGGGCGCCAGTCCTCCCCCACCGTGCGCGAGTCCTCGACCCAGGGGCCGAGCTCCGGCTGCGGGAACTTGCAGTGCCTCTCCTTCAGGCGGATGCCGTACGAGTTGCCCGCCCGCAGGTGCGCGATAAGCACCTTGCGCGCGATCTCGTCCCCGCGCCCCTCCGGGATGTCGAAGTAGAGCTTGAGGAACGAGTTCGAGTAGCGGTCGAAGACGGCGGGCATGCCCTCCTCCTCGAGCAGCTCCACGTCCTCGAGCCAGTTGATGTCCTGGCCCGGCGTGGCCGCCTCGAGGTCGATGTTCTCGACCAGCGAGATGTCTTCCTGGTACGGGAAGCGCGTGCCTGAGAGGTACTCGGAGTCGATCGACTGGATCTTCTGCGGCTCTCTCACTTCTGAGCTGCTCACGAGCGGGTTCTGTCCATCGCCGGCAGGGAGTCCACCGGGTTCTCGAGGTAGCGGTCGAGCATGGTCTTGATCTCGTCGAGCGCGCGCTCCTCGCTCACGCCCGGGATGTACTCCGTGCCCGCCAGCGGCACGCGCGCCATCGCCGCCGCCTCGGTGGTAAGAGCCGCGAGGTCCTCGGGCTCGAGCGAGTGCACGTTCGTCTTCCCGCACGCGCGCGCGAGCATCTGCACCTCGAGCGTGAGGGTGTGGAGGAAGTTGTAGACGCGGTGCGCGGCGTCCTCCACGTTCAGCCGCTTGCGCAGCTCCGGGTCCTGGGTCGTGATTCCCACCGGGCAGCGGCCGGTGTGGCAGTGGTAGCACTGGCCGGCCGGCACGCCGATCGTGCCCTCGTAGTCGGTGACGCCCGGGATCTCCTTGTTGCAGTTGAGCGCCATGAGCGCTGAGTGGCCGATCGCCACGGCCGTGGCGCCGAGCGCGATGCACTTGGCCACGTCGCCGCCGTTGCGAATGCCGCCCGCCACCACCAGGTCGATCTCGTCGGCCAGGCCCACGTCCTCGAGCGCGCGACGCGCCTCCGGGATCGCCGCCATCAGCGGGATGCCGGTCTCCTCCGAGGCCACGTGCGGCCCGGCGCCGGTGCCGCCCTCGGCCCCGTCGAGGTAGATGATGTCCGGCCCGCACTTGGCCGCCATGCGCACGTCGTCGTACACGCGCGCGGCGCCCAGCTTCAGCTGGATCGGGATCTCGTAGTTGGTCGCCTCACGCGTCTCCTGCACCTTCAGCGAGAGGTCGTCCGGGCCGAGCCAGTCGGGATGGCGGGCCGGCGAGCGCTGATCGATGCCGGCGGGCAGCGAGCGCATCTCGGCCACCTGGTCGGTGACCTTCTGGCCCATCAGATGGCCGCCGAGACCGACCTTGCAGCCCTGGCCGATGAAGAACTCGCAAGCGTCGGCGAGCCGCAGATGATGCGGATTGAAGCCATAGCGCGACTGGATGCACTGATAGAACCACTTGATCGAGTAGCGGCGCTCGTCGGGGATCATGCCGCCTTCGCCGGAGCAGGTGGCAGAGCCCGCCATAGTCGCGCCGCGGGCCAGCGCGATCTTCGCCTCGTAGGACAGCGCGCCAAAGCTCATGCCGGTCACGTAGACCGGGATGTCGAGCGTCATGGGGCGCTTGGCCTTAGGGCCGATCACCGTCTTGGTGTCGCATTTCTCCCGATAGCCCTCGATGACGAACCGGGTCAGCGTGCCGGGCAGGAAGGTGAGGTCGTCCCAATGCGGGATCTTCTTGAACAGCGAGAAGCCGCGCATGCGATAACGGCCAAGCTCGGACTTCACATGGATGTCGTTGATGACCTCAGGCGTGAAGATCCGGCTATGACCAAGGATGAAGCGCTGCGATTCCGCCGGAACCTTTGCCGCGCCGTTGCCGCCCCGTTTGTTCTTTTTCATCGCTTGCCCAGCCTTTTGCGCTTTACAGCACCAGTTTCTTTTCGGTCGGCTCGAGATTGTCGTAGTTCCACAGCTGCTTGCCGGCGACGATCTTGCGGAAGGAATCGATGCCGCCCTTCGGCGTGACGTCGTAGCGGCGGAGCTTTCGCTCGAGCCATGCTTTGTCGAGATCGGTCATGGCGGCCCACACCGCATCGACGCCGAGGCTCGCGGGCTCGCCGGCGATATAGATCGTGCCGTCATACATGGAATCGCCAAGATTCTTGCCAGCGTTGCCGCAGATAACCATGCGGCCCCGCTGCATCATGAAGCCGGTGAAGGCGCCGGTGTTGCCGCCGACGACGATGGTGCCACCTTTCATGTCGATGCCGGTGCGCGAGCCGACATCGCCCTTGCACACGAGGTCGCCGCCGCGGATGGCCGCGCCGAACTGCGAGCCGGCGTTCTTCTCGATGAATACGGTACCGCTCATCATGTTCTCGGCGCACGACCAGCCGACCCGGCCCGAGATGCGCACGTTGGGGCCGTCGATGAGGCCCAAGCCGAAATAACCGAGCGAGCCGTCGACGATGAGATTGAGGCGATTGAGGATGCCCACGGCAATCGAGTGCTTGGCCCCAGGATTCCTGATGAGGATCGTCCCGAAACCATCCTGCATCAATTCGCGGATGCGGAGATTGATATTCTTCGACGGCATGTTGGACGCGTCGATCTCGCCACGCTTGTTGAAATCGACGTCGTAGGCGTTGGGCAGCGCAAAGCCGTTGGCGGGCTCATTCAAGTCGATGTCGAAGAAGACTTGCCGCGAGCGGCCGCCAAGCTTCTCGGTGTGCATGCCCATCTCATGGGACATGCGCTCCTGCTCTGAAGGGGCCGATCGCGTCAGCGCTGCCATACGCGCACCTCTTCGTCGTAGGGGTCGGAGGTATCGATCTCGCGCGGAACGATGGCGCGGATGGCGACCTCTTCCGAGGCGAGCGCGACGAGATTGTCGCTCTCGAACAGCACCATGGGTTTGGCTGCCATGGTGTCCTTAGCCATGCCGAGTTCGTTCTCGGTCGCCACGACATAGGTGAACACGCCGTCGATGTCTTTGATCGAGGCTCTGAGCGAGTCCTCAAGCGTGGCGCCCTGCTTCAAATTGTTGGCGGTGTAGACGGCGAGAAGCTCTGAGTCGCAGTTGGACATGAAGCGGTGGCCGAGCCGCTCCATCTCGCGGCGCATGATCCAGTAATTGGTGATCTG
>DASRIC010000107.1:0-14516 GCA_035650215.1 Thermoleophilaceae bacterium | reverse complement strand
TTGATCGTCACGGACTCGGTCTTGGACCCGCCGGCGCTCGTGGCGGTGCAGGTGAAGGTCACGCCCGTGGTGTCCGAGCTCACGGTACCGCCGCTGCAGCCCGCCGACTGGGAGCTGACGGTCGATTCCGGGTCCGTGACGTTGAAGCTCACGTTCACGTTGCTCGTGTACCAGCCGTTGTCGCCGAGCGTGCCCAGGACCGATGGCGTGACCACCGGAGGCGTCGTGTCAGTCGGCACCGGAGTCCGCACCTGGAAGCTCCCTGAGCTGTAGCTGCCGCCAGACGCACCGCCGCTCTGGTAGCGCGCGGTGACTGTGGCCACCTCGCCGCCTGGCGCGGCCGCCGCGACCGAGTAATCGACCTGAGCCGCCGGGGCAAGGTCGTTGAGGTTGCCGGAGTCGCAACCGATCAGGGTGATCGTGCTCTGCGTGAGCGTCAGCCAGGACTTGTTCGAGGACACGCTCAGCACCACCGGCGGCTTTGAGCCCGGCCCGGTGCCGGGCCCGGCGTTGCACCCGTTCACCGGGTCAGTGGCGTTGTCGCTGACCACGAGCGCGAACTCGCCGCTTCCGGTCTCGCCGGGCGACTTGGTCACGGTGGTCTCGATGCCCGCGGTCACGCGGTTCGCGTCGCCCATGATCTCGTCGGCGATCGCGAGGGCCGCGCAGGAGAGCGCGACCAGGGTGAGCACTGCGAGCAGCGACGACAGGTGCCGGATGGTTCTGGAGCTCCACATGACGATCCAGCCTGGCACCGGTTCGCCGTTCCGCCATCGAACAAATGTCCAGGTTTCGGCCTGGTCCTAAGTTCAGTCGCGCGGCTTGCGGCAGCGCACCTGATACACCGAGGTGAAGCCGGATGTGAAGCCGTTGCGCGCCGCGCGCAGGTAGAGCCGCCAGACGCGCAGCCGCTCTGGGCCGGCGAGCCGGAGCGCCTCCTCGCGGTGCTCGTCGAGCCGCCGGGCCCAGTGCTCGAGGGTGATCGCATAGTCGCCCTCGAGCTCCTCGACGTGTGCCGTCACGAGACCGGCCCGCTCGAACGCCGTGAGCACCCGTGAAACGTGCAACGGGGCCGCGTCGGGGAAGACGTAGCGCTCCGAGAAGGGCCCAGCCTCCGCGTCGCTATGGCGCAGGCGCGCGATCCCGTGATTAAGGGCGTTGCCGCCGGGGCGCAGCAGCTTGCCCACCTGGCGGGCATAGACGTCGATCTGGTTCGCGCCCACGTGCTCGACCATGCCGATGCTCGCCACGGCGTCGAACGGCGCGTCCGCCAGCTCGCGGTAGTCCATCACGCGGATCTCCACGCGGTCGGACAGGCCGCGCTCCGCCACCCGCCGCCGGGCAAGCTCCGCCTGCGGCTCGGAGAGCGTGATCCCCAGCACCTGCACGTCGTGCTCGGCGGCCGCGTGGATGGCAAGGCTGCCCCAGCCGCAGCCGATGTCGAGCATCCGCATCCCGGGCTCGAGCGCGAGCTTTGCGCACGACAGCTCGAGCTTCGCTCGCTGGGCCTCCTCGAGCGTCGTGGCGCCGCGCGACCACAGCGCGCAGCTGTAGGTGAGCGACTCGTCGAGGAAGAGCGCGAAGAAGTCGTTCGACACGTCGTAGTGGTGGCGCACGGCGCGCGCGTCGCGCTCGATGCTGTGACGCCGGCCGCGGGGCCGGAGCTCAGCGGCGGGTGGACGCGGGGGCGGCGAGACGCCGGCGGCCCGCGCGGCGGCCAGGGCGAGCCGCAGCTGCGCGGCGCGGTCGAGCGGCGGCGGGCTCCAGCCTGAGAGCAGCGACAGCACGGCGTCGAGGTCGTCGACCTCGAGCTCGCCGGCCACGTACGCCCGGCCGATCCCGAGCTGTCCAGGCGCGCGCAGCATGTGTCCGAGCGCCTTCGGCGAGCGCACCCGGAAGGTCGGCCCCGCGCCGTTGGTGGCCGGGACCTGGCTGCCGTCCCAGAGCTCGACCGTGAACGGGCGCTCGGGGAGCGCGCGAACCAGCTCGTCGCGCAGCGGGGTCGCGTTCGAGAGGAGGGTCACCTGACGGACGATACGCTGGCCGGCGTACCGATGAGCTTCGAGGTTGTTCGCCACGAGTCGCCCGAGCTGTCCTTCGAGATGGTCTCGCGCGACTCCCACCCGCGGCTGCGCGGGCTCGTGCGTGACTACATCGGCTACGACGAGCGCAGCCGCGAGCCGCTCTGCCGGCGCGAGGTTCCCTCGGGCGACGTGCACCTGATTCTCAGCCCGGCGAGCGAGCTGACCGTGGGCAAGGCCGGCGCCGGCAGCCGCCACACGTCGTTCGTGGCGGCGCTGCACGAGACCCACTCGCTCGTGGAACACGGCGGGCGCCAGCACGGCATCGAGGTGCGGCTCACGCCCCTCGGCGCGTACACGCTGCTCGGCTTCCCGATGGACGAGCTGAGCAACCGCGTGGTCGAGCTCGACGACCTGATCGGGCCGAGGGCGGACGAGCTCGTGGAGCGGCTGTTCGAGCCGGCGGCCTGGCACGAGCGCTTCAGCCTCCTAGACGCGCTCCTGGCGGCGCGCGCCGAGGATGGGCGCGGAGCGGCGCCGGGGGTGGCCTGGGCCTGGCGCCGGCTCGGGGAGACGAGCGGACGGACCAGCGTGCGCGGCCTCTCCGAGGAGCTCGGCTGGAGCCAGCGCCGGCTGGTCGCGCGCTTCCGCGAGCAGATCGGCCTCCCGCCCAAGGCGCTCGCGCGGATCCTGCGCTTCGAGCGCGTGTCGGCGCTCCTGCAGAGGGTGAAGGGCGCGCGCCTCGCCGAGGTGGCCTACGACTGCGGCTACTTCGACCAGGCGCATCTCAACCGCGACTTCCGCGAGTTCGCGGGCACCACGCCAACGGCCTACATCGCCGCGCGGCTGCCGCCGGGCGGCGGCGTGGCCGGCTGAGCGACGCGCCCCGGAACGTACGAGGGGCGGCCCGTGGGCCGCCCCTCGCAGTCGGATCCGCCGTCCGGCGTTAGTTGCCGGTGTAGCGGAAGATCTGGATGCCGAAGTCGCGGTCAGAGCCCGCGAACAGGCGCTTGCCCTGGAGATCGCCGGCCTTCGGCGAGCTCAGGGTGAACGTCTCGACGCCCCAGAAATTGCTTCCGTCGCTGTCGATGAAGTGACCGACCTCCTCGATGCCGCTCTCCCCGAAGTCGAACACGCGCATGCCGCCCGCGTAGTACGAGCTGTAGGCGCGGTTCTGGCCCGGATCCATCGCGACCTCATGTACCGAGAGGTCGCCGAACCCGAACGCGAACGCCGGGTCGAGGGCCTCGGGGATCGCGTACGAGTCGATCCGATCGACCTCGCCGCTCTCGCGACGGAACAGGCTCACGTAGCCCCAGCCGTCGAACTTCGAGGTGGCACGCACGCGACCGGTGCTCACGTCGCCGATCACCGGCAGTTCCTCCGGGTAGTCCGCCTCGTCGAACTCCGGCGTCGTTCCGAACAGCTCGTGGAACGCCGCGTGGGTCGTGCAGATGGTGACCATCGGGTCCGTGTAGCCGCCAGAGCCGCAGTTCGGCACGCCGGTCGTGTCGTCCGTGCCGAAGTGACGGTTCACGAGCACGATCGCGTCCCAGCCCGCTGCGAAGGCCTCGGCGGCCTTCTCACCAGGGAAGCACGCGTCGTCGGTCAGGTCCCCGTTGCCGTTGAAGTCGGCCGACGGATCGCCGGAGGGACCGCGCTGCAGCAACAGGATCGCCTCGTCGCCCGGCTGCAGACCGAGCTCCGCATCGGTGTAGTCCGACCGCAGCGGCACGTCCGGGCCCGCCGGGCAGCCGTAGCCGCCGTAGACGGCCTTGCCGCTCAGCGTCTGATCCGGCAGCGAAGCCGGTGACAGACCGCCACCCACCTCGACCGCGGGACGCTCCTGATCGTTCACGAAGAACTTGTCCGAGCGGTACGGGTTGAAGTCCTCGTCCGCACCCATGAAGTAGGTGTTGTCGTGCGAGAACTCGGCCTCGTGGGCGTTGCCCTCGGGCGGTGAGATGCCCGGCACGAGCGGATCGAACGTCTCGAAGTCCGAGTCTCCGATGTAGGTCGCCTTGGCCGGGTTCTCCACGTCCAGCATCACGTAGCCGGCGTCCCAATAGGAGTCCAACATGACCTTGCGGTCGTTGATCTCCTTCACGACCATGTCGTGGTTGAAGACCTCGCTCAGCCGCGGGAACTGTGCGGTCTGGAGGATCTGCGGGAAGTCCGCCGCGAGGTCGTACTCGTTGACGGGCTTCGGCTTCGTGGGGACCGTGATGTCCCAGATGTCGACGTCGTTGAGCTCCTCGTTGTCGGTGCCCACGAGGTAGACATTGCCGTCGTCCTTCCACATGAAGACGCTGTGGTAGGTGTTGGCCGGCTGGGAACCCTGCATACGGTTCTCGCCGCCCGTGTCGCCAGCGCCCTGAACCAGGATCTTCGGGTTGGCGGGGTCGCTCACGTCGTAGAGGTCGAAGCCTCCGTCGGTCGTGACGTCGACCTCCGGGCAGGTTGCGTGCTCGTTGTTGACCGCGAGGATGTCGCCACTGAACTTCTTGGTGTCCACGCTGATCACGTGGGCGCCCTCGCCGTGGTAGCGGCCCGGTAGGGCGGGCTCGAACGCGAGCTGCTGGGGCTTGCGCGGGTCGCTGATGTCGACCGAGTAGAAGCCCCCCTTCGTGCAGGTCGGCTCGTTCCACGAGTTGAGATACGCGGTGTTCTTGTAGACCGCGAGGTCCGCGATCTGGCCGTCTTCCATGGGACCGAACGGCTCCAACGGCTCGAGCTCGCCGATCAGCTCGACGTTCTCGGAGGATCCGGGCAGATGCCCACCCTCCATGGTGTGCTTCATTCCGCCCATCGGCCCGTTGTCGCTGACCGGATTGGACGGCGCGCGGTCCTTGGCCTTGCGGTTCTCCTGAACCGCCGCCGTCGCCGCGCGGCTCTTCGCCTTGCGACTGGCGCTTGCGGCCGCGGCTGTGCCCACCGCGACCAGGAGCAGAGCGACCGCTGCCAATACCAGCGGCCCCCTTCTGAGAAGCTTGTGCAACTGAACCCCTCCTCGGGCTGTTTCCCGCGGGACCCGTGGACCCGTGTCCCCGCTTCCGACGCGCGGCGTCCGTGCCGCGGAAGGCGGCAGAGCATAGCCCGAGAGCGGGTGCTTGTCTTTCCGATACCGCCGGGACTAAGCCGCCAGCGGCGCGCGCGCGGGCCGGCGCTCGCGCAGCACGGTCACCGCGCCCGCGCGCGGGCTCACCGTGATCCCCCGCCGCCGCGTCCGCTCGTGGTGCTCGGCCGCGCGGAGCTCGGTCGTGGCGAGCACGGCACGCAGCACGATCTTCATCTCCATCTGCGCGAAGCTCGCGCCCAGGCAGCGTCGCCGCCCTCCGCCGAACGGGATCCAGGTGTAGGTGCCGGGCCCGCTGTCGAGGAAGCGCTCCGGGCGGAACGCGTACGGGTCCGGGTAGATCGCGGGGTCGTGGTGGATCAGGTAGGCGTTCGCGGTCAGCGCGACGCCCTCCGGATAGCGGAAGCCGCCGATCTCGACGGGCTCCATCACGAGGCGCGGCGCGGAGTTGGGCAGTACCGGCCGCCGCCGCAGCGTCTCCTGCACCGTCGCGGTCAGGTAGGCGTCGCCGCTGCCGCCGTCGAGCTCCTCCACGAGCGGGCCCAGCGCGGCCGGCGTGCGAGCGAGCCGCTCGAGCGCCCAGGCGAGCTCGGACGCCGTGGTCTCGTGGCCGGCCACCAGCAGCGTCATCAGCTCGTCGCGTAGCTCCTGAGGGGACATCTCGCTGCCGTCCTCGTGACGCGCGGCGAGAAGCATGGCGAGCACGTCGTCGCGCTCCTCCTCGCCGCCCTCCGCTCGCCGCTCGGCGATCAGCTCGAAGAGGAGCGAGTCGGCCTCCTCACGGTCGCTCCGGAACTGGCGCCAGCGCTCGCCCCGCTGCAGGAGCGGGATCATCATCATCGGTCGCGACGCGTTGTCGAGCATGGTGGTGAGCAGGGCGCGCAGCCGCTCGAAGCGACCGCCCGGGTCGACCCCGAACACCGCCCGCAGGATGATCTCGAGTGTGAGTGCCTGGAGGCGCGGGTGGAGCTCGACCGGCTCGCCGCGCGGCCAGCGCGCCACTTCACGCTCCGCCACATCGGTCACGAGCCCGGCGAGGCGCTCCATGCGCTCGCCATGGAAGGCGGGCAGCATCAGCTTGCGCTGGCTCAGGTGCGCCCGTTCGTCGAGCAGGATCACGGAGTTCCGGCCCACCACGGGCTCGAGCACCCGCGCCCCCTCACCCGGATGGAGCACCTCGGGCGGCGCCGTGAACATCTCGCGCGCACGATCTGGATCAGCGATGTGGACGAAGGCCGGCGTCTGGAGCAGGCGGATCGTGAACGGGTTGCCGTAGCGCGCTCGGCAGCGCTCGAAGAGCGGTATCGGCCGCGTCCACCACGCGAGCGTCTGCACGGTGGCGGGCGCCCGCGGGCCGGGCGGGACTCCGTTTCTCATGCTGCGGAGCCTACGGGACCGCAGGTCCCAGCGGAAAGGCCTAGCGGAGCCCTCGCACGGCGCGGCGGAAGGCGCGGTACGCCGGCTTGGGGCTCCCGTCGACCCGGAGCAGCCCGGTGTGAAGTCCCCACATGTCCTTGTAGTTCGGCGGGTACGGGTGGCCGTCGCGCCACGAGTAGTAGACGACGCCGCGCAGGCGCAGCCGGCCGCGACTGCGCCGGAGGTACCTGAACGAGCGCGCGATGAGCTTTGCCTGGCCGCGCGCGCCGACCACGAAGCGGTGCCGCGGGCCGCTGTCGCCCCAGCCGAGCTCCGTGAGCCAGATCCGCGCGCGCCAGTCGCCGTGGCCGTTCATGATCCGGCGCACGCCGCGCAGCAGCGCGCCGAGATCGCGGTGGTTCTTGGCGTACGAGTTGATCGCGAGTGTGGAGAACCAGCGCTTCCCTCCGGCCCGGTAGAGCTGGCGGATGAAGCGCGGCAGCGGAATGGTGCCGCTCAACTCGCTCGGAGGCAGCCCCGCGGTCACGATCTCGGCTCGCTTGTGCACGCGGTGGATCGACTTGCCCGCCACCCGCAGCATCTTCACGTAGGCGCGCGCACGCGGCCTGCCGCACCAGTAGACGCGCAGGTTCGGCTCGTTCCAGATCTGCCAGGACCTGATCGGCAGCTTCTTCACGCCGGGGTTCTGGCGCCACAGCGAGCCCCGCGGCCCGTAGCGCCGCACGAGCTTGCGCGCGAACCTCCCCATCGCGGCCATGCGCCGGGGCGGGCAGGCGGCGCCACCGCGCTGGCGCACGTAGAAGGAGGGCGCGTTGAAGAGGATCGGGAGCACGCGCATACCGTGGCGTGCGGCGTCGAGCACGTAGCCGTCGTACCAGCCGAGCTCGTAGCGGCGCGGGCTCGACTCGATGATGGCCCAGTCGAACTTCTGGCGCAGCAGCCCTACCCCGCTCGAGCGCTGGGTGGACAGCGTCTGAGCGCGGTAGCCGCTGCTGCCCGCCAGCACGTCCTCGCTCGTCATGCCCACGAAGCCGGCAGGGGCACCCGCCTGCGCTGCGGCAGGCAGCAGCAGGAGTACGGCGAACGCAACGGCAAATGGGCGCCCCACGCCGACCAAGGTACCCAGCGGGCGCGCCGGGTTAACGTGCGCGCTGTCAGCGCTCGCTGATCGCGAGCAACCGCGGGGAGTCGGTCACCGGCAGCTCGACGACGAGTTGGCCGCCCGACCCGGAGATCACCTTGACCGGCACCGCTTGCCCCGTCAGGGGATCCGTGGCCGAGACCGACGCCCCCTTCCCGGCCACGCCCCCGATCGTTAGCCGGTACGTCTCGGCCGGCAGGTCGAAGCGCGTCTGATCGGCGGGCGGCGCGGTCGGCTTGTACACCTTCGCGAGGTTCGTCGTCATCACGTAGACCGGGATCACGAAGCGCTTCGGCGTGACCTGGAACGGGAGGAAGGCGAGCACGTCCCGGTTGTAGAGCGGGGGATGGGCGGCCGTGCCGTCGCCCTCGAACTGCCGGTTGCCGGCGTAATCGCCGATCTCGAAGAGCGAGACCTGTCGCGGCGCCGCCAGTGGCACCGCACCGGCGAATCCTGCGACCAACCGGGCCATGGAATCCATGACCACCCCGCCGGCGCGGTCGCCGGGATACGCGCCGCCCGCGACCGCGTCGTAGAAGCCGTTCGACACGAGGCTGAAGTTGCCGTCCTTCGCGCTGTACAGGTCGATCGCGCTCACGCCCTTGTTCACGAATGCCACCATCGTCCGCAGCGCCGCCTTGGCCTGGAAGCGGAGCCGATCGCTCGGGCCGAGGCCAAACGAGGCCGGCGCGCCGGCGGGGTCGATGTTCATCTCGGTGATCCACATCTCCGGCGGCTGCGCCCCGGGCGGGTGGGTGGCGCGTCCGTGCTCGACGCCGTTCAGGAGCGTCGTCCTCGGCGAGAGGTCACGCACGAGGTTGTCCATCGCCAGCGGGAAGCCGTCGTAGCGCTGGACCTTGTGGGTCCCCCAAAGGTAGTACTCGGGGTGGAACGAGTCATACGTCGGTGTGAAGGTCTCACTCCAGTCGCCGCTGGGCAGCTGCGAGCCGTCCACGCCGCCGAGCGCACTCAGCGGACGGGTCTCGTCGAGCACCGCGCCGCCAGGGAAGAAGCGGCGCATGCCGCTGTACAGATAGGGGTGCTTGCTGAGCGCGGTGAGGCCAGGCGGGCTCGTCGAGCCCGCGTCCCACGGCCGCTGGCTCGCGAAGCCGTTGGCGATCCCCACCTGCCCGATCGCGTTCGCCGGGTCGCGCAGCCACGCTGTCGTGCGATGGAGGATCTCCCGGTCGACGCTGCCCTGCGTCAGGGCCGGGTCGAGCCGGCCGGCCGCGTGATGAGCGCTCACATCCGCCGCGCTGAGCGGCGCCGCGTACACGGCCACCTCGTCGATCCGCCCGCGGAAGCTGCTGTCCCCGCCCGTATTCGTGCCGATCCTGAGTGGCTCTGCCGTGTCCGTGAGCGTGCGGTCGATGACCGGACCGGTCACGTCGGCGCCGTCCACGTAGAGGTGCACATCGGCGCCGTTCTTCGTGGCGGCCACATGGTGCCAGGCGCGGTCTGCCATGAGCGGAACAGTCGACTGCGCAATGTTGCCCACGTGCGACTTGCGCAGCGTGAGCCGGTCGCCGGTGAGCCAGAGCACGTAGGCCCCGCTGCCCTTGCCGAGGATTGTGTGGTTGGCGCCGCTCGAGTCGCGCCGCACCCAGGCCTCGAGCGACATCCGGTCGGCTAGGTCCAGGGACGGGCGATCCGGCACCTCGGTCCAGCCCCCCACGTAGCCGGCCGACGAGCTCTGATCGCCCGTAAGGGCGCCGGCCGCGCCCGGACGCACGCCGCTCGTGTGCGTCCCGTCGCTCGTGCCGCGCGAATCGGTCGTCTGGGATCCGAGGCCCTCGTTCAGCCGCCAGTACGAGAGCAGGCCGGGCGTCTCGTGCACCACCGACGCGTAGGTCCGGCCCACGGGCGGGCTGTAGTAGTTGTCGGCGTCCAGGAAGTCCGAGCCGAAGGAGAGCTCGTTCCAGATCTCGACGTCGAAGGCGTCGCTGCCGAGCACCTGCTTGGCCTCGCGAGTCACCGCCCCCACATAGGCGAGCCAGCCGCCCATAGTCTCCTCGAAATCGGGGTTGGCGCTGCCGTCGGCCAGGCCGGGACGAGCAAAGGGCTCGTATCGGAGGGTCACGGCGGGGTGCGCACCGGCCGGCAGGTCGGTGGGCAGCGGGCGCGCGAGCTCGGCCCAGCCGTCGGTGTCGACCGCGGTGAAGAGCACGTCCCCCTGACGGTGTTCCCCGCTCAGCTCGAGACCGCTGCGGCCGGGCACGATCTGCGCGAGCGTTCCCGCGTCAACGCGCACCCGTCGCGCGCCTCTGGCGGCGGGCTCCATGAGCGTCGCGGAGAAGGGGCGCGACGGGGTCGGGCCGCCGTGGTGAGCGTTGAGCAGTATGAGCGGCCGGATCCCGTAGCGGTTGAGCGCCTGGAGCTTCGTGCGGAAGTCGGCCGGGTCTGCGAGGCGGCTCGGGTCGTCATAGGAGACCCCGCCCCAGCCCTGCTCGACGCGGGCGCGCCGGAACCCGTTGGCGGCGAGCAGCCGAGCCGTCGCGTCGGCCTCCGCCGCGCTGACGTTGAACTGGATGCCCACCGCGTCGCGCAGCCGGGTGGCGGGCACCGTGTCGAGGTAGGCGCGCCAGGGCAGGTGCCAGTGCGAGCGGTCGCCGAAGCCGAGCGCGGTCTGCTGCGCCGGATCGACGTACTGTGTGACCTTCCCGGCGAAGGTCGGATTCGAGGGCGGGGCGGCGGACGCGGGCGCCGTCGCGCCGAGGGAGAGCGCGCCCAGGGCCAGAACCGCGGCCGCGGGGCGGAGGGGCCGCATCCCCTTGAAGGTACAACGGTTTCGGGGATCCGGCTACAGGCCCTTGGGCAGCTGCCCCAGCGTTCGCGCGACGCCGCGGTAGGCGCCGAGCGCGGGCTTGGGCTGGCCGTCGCGGCTCACAAGCCCGGTGTGCAGGCCGAAGAAGTCGCGCCCGCCCTCGTAGGGCAGCGAGTCACGCCAGTTGAAGTACACGACGGCGCGCAGGCCCAGGTCCTCGCGACGGCGCCCCATCGCTCGCAGCGTGCTGTCGAGGAGCTCGGCCTGCTCCGCCTCGCTCACGCGGAACTCGCTGGGCGGTCCACCGGTGGCCCAGCCGAGCTCGGTGATCCAGAGCCCCGGGTCGTCCCCGGCCGCCGCCGCCACCCGCCGCGCCGCCCGCGCCGCGGCGAGCGTGTCCTCCGCGGTGCCGCCGAAGGTGTGGAGCGCCAGCGCGTCGAACGCGCCCGCGCCACCGGCGGCGTACATGCCCGCGAGGTAGCGGGTCGGCGGGGTGCCGAGACCGCTCTCCGGCAGCCCTGCCATCACGATCTCCGCCTTGGGGTCCACGCGCTCGATCGCCCGCCCCGTGGCCCTGAGCAGCCGCACGTAGGCGGCCGGGTCCGGCCCCGTGGGCCAGTACACGGGCAGGTTCGGCTCGTTCCAGATCTGCCAGGACCGGATCGGTCTGTAGGGGAGCTTCGGGTTTTCGCGCCAGATGGTCCCGCCGGGCCCGTAGCGGCGGGTCAGCACGGCCGCGAACCGGCCCATGTCGGCCGGGCGGGCCGGCGGGTACGTTCCGCGCCTGGGGTCGCCCGCCGGTGCGCTCGAGCGGAACGGCGGAGGGTTGAAGACGATCGGGAGCACGCGCAGGTTGCGCTGCGTGAGGTCGGCCACGAAGCGGTCGTAGAAGCGCAGGTCATACGAGCCGGGCGAGCGCTCGATGCGAGCCCAGTCGAAGGTCTGGCGCACGATCCCGGCGCCCGCCGAGCGCAGGCGACCGAGGTTGTTGCGCCGGTAGCGGCCCGGTTTGCCGAACGCGTCCTCCGCGACCATCCCGAGGAACGCGGGCGGCGCAGGCTCGAGCTTCGGCTCGGCGAGCTCGTCCTCGCCGCCGGTGAGGAGCGCGAGCGCGCCGATGCACGCCGCCAGCGCGAGCGCGCCGGCGAGCGGGCCCCTAGCCCGCCTCCACACGCGCTTTCGGCCGCCGTGCGCTCAGAAGCCCCATCGCAAGCAGCGCCGCGCCGAGCAGCGAGAGCCAGAGCGCCGGCGCGACCCCGCCGCCCCCGTCCGAGACGCCCGCTCGTCGCGATGCCGCGTCGCCGCCGGCCGGCAGCGAGTCCGCGCCGGCGCCGTCCAGGAACTCGCCCCGCTCCAGGTCCTTGACCGTGTAGCGAGGTCCCTCGCCCAGGCCGAGGCGCTCGACGAACAGCACGGCCCTGTCCTTGCGGATGCCGTCGGGGAAGGGCTCGTACAGGCCGTTGCCGGTCTGGGCGAGCGCGGGCGAAGCGAGGCCGAGCAACCCCGCGAGGGCGATTGTCACGCTGAGTGCGAGTCGCATCTGACCTAGATGACTGATTCCGAACCCTCGCACCCCTGGATGACTCGCCATACCTTCGCCGGATCGCCACCCACCTCCTCGCCGATATTGGATCCAATATCGGCTTCGTCGGCGGTCGGCGCCCAGCTCGGTCTGGCGCGCCCCCAGGGGCACGGGGATCCGGAATCAATCATCTCGGATCACGATACTCGGGACGATGCTGCGTCGGTTGAGGACTCGGCCGTTGGCCCTGAGCGCGGTCGCGATTGTCGCGATCGAGGCGCTGCTGGGCGCGGCAGGCGCCTCCACGCCGCTGCTCTCGGTCGCCGCGCTCGCGCTGGCGCCCGGGCTCGCGCTCGCTCCGCTTCTGCCCGCCCGGGTCCGCGAGAGCCCCGTGGCCGTGCTGGCGGCTTGCCCGGCGCTCGGGTTCGCGGCGGCGGCGGTGGCCCTGATCACCGTGGCGAGCCTCGGCGCGTCGCTCGACGGCGCGGTCGTGAGGCTCACGCTCGCGGGCCTCGTGGTGGTCGGCCTGGCGCTCCCCTGGCCCGAGTGGGCGCGCGCGCCCGTGCGGGCGCACCTGCCGGCGGCCGCCGGCCTGGCGCTCGCGGTCGCCGTCGGCGTGCTGCTCCAGCAGCGCGTGATCGGCGGCGACCCGATTCCCGGAAACGACTGGGCCAAGTACCTCCTCTACGCCGACGAGATCGCCCGCCACGGCACGCTCCTCCTCGACAACCCCTTCTGGATGCTCGGGGTGCCGTTTCGCGAGGACCCGGGCGTGCCGGCCCTCTATGGCTCGTTCCTCGAGCTGAGCGGCGAGCCAACGGGCGTGCTCACGCACGGGATCTGGGTGTTCGCGATCGCGTCGATCCTGTCGGTCTTCGCGTTCACGCGCGCGTTCTGGGGAGATCTCGCCGGCGTGCTCGCCGCCGGCCTGTGGGCGGTGATCCCGATCTCCCAGGACATCCTCGGCTGGCACGGGGCCCCGAACCTGGCCGCGATCGCGCTCTTCCCGCTCCTCCTCGCGTACACCACGGAGCTCGCCGGCGAGGAGCGCTTCGGGCCGAGCCAGGTGGCGGGCTTCGCGCTCATGCTCGTGGCGCTGGCGGCAATGCACCGGCTCTCCACCCTCGTGTGCGGTATTGCGATCGTGGTGGCGCTGGCGGTGGCCGTCGGGCAGGGAGGGGGAGGGCGGGTTCTACGACGCGCCGGCTGGGTGGCGCTCGCCGCGCTCGTGCTCGCGCCCGGCGTCGCCTATGACCTCTACGAACGCGGCCGCACGTTCGGCGGCACGCAGGGCTACCAGGCGTACCTGTCGTCGAAGATCGATCTCGGGCCGCTCGTGGGCGACCTGAGCGTGGCCTTCACCGTGCTCGCGCTCGCGGCGCTCGTGCCCGTCGTGCGCTGGAGCGGGCGCGACCGCGGGCTCGTCACGCTGCTCGCGCTGCTCGCCACGATCGCGGCGCTCGCCTTCTCGTGGCTGCTCGAGGTCCCGCTGCACTACCTGCGCATGGCCTACTTCCTTCCGCTCGCGTTCGTGCCGATCGTGGCGGTGGCGCTCAGCCGGCTGCTGCGCCCCCGGCAGGCCGCGCTGGCCGGGGCGGCGCTGGTGATCCTGATCGCCGCCTTCGCCTGGCCGCAGGCGGGCAACGTCCGCTCGTTCTACTCGTTTGCGAACGGCGCCACGCTACGGGGGCTCGACGCCGTTGGGGCCTCGCTGCGTCCCGGCGAGGTCGTGGTCACCGACCGCTGCTGGAGCTTCCAGGCCACCTGGCTGCTGCGCACGCGAACCCTGCCCGCCCTCGAGCCCGAGGACATCCAGCCGAAGGCCGAGCTGCGACGCGCGCGCCAGGCGCGGGCGGTACTCGACGGCACGCCGCGCGGGCTCGCGCTGGCACGCCGGCTGGGCGTGCGCTACCTGCTCGTGGACCCCACCTGCCCGGACGCTCAGGGACGAACCCCCGACCCACCGGCGGTGGGCTCGCCGCTCTACGTGAGCGACCGGCTCGTGGTGCTCGGCCTGCCGCCGGCGTGATCCACCATAGGATTGCCGCCGTGCCGTTCACGCTCAGGAACCTCAAGGAGGACCTGGAGGACGTCGGGTCGGGCTTCGACGGCGCGCCGGACCTGGAGTTCCGCTTGGCGACCAAGGCGCTCGAGCTCGAGGAATCCGGTCTGAGCTACCAGCGCGTCCCGCCCGGCTGCCGCTTTCCGTACGGCCACACGCACAGGAAGCAGGAGGAGGTGTACGTGGTCGTGCGCGGGAGCGGGCGGATGAAGCTCGACGACGACATCCTCGAGCTCGCGGAGTGGGACGCGGTGCGCGTCCCCCCCGGTACGTGGCGAGGCTACGAGGCCGGCCCGGACGGTCTCGAGATCCTCGTCATCGGCGCGCCCAATCTCGGCGAGGCCCCGCGCGACGACGTCGAGGGCCGGCGCGACTGGTGGGCTGACTAGCGTCAGGCCGGCCGCCGGCCGACGGCTACCGCAGCTTGCGCGCCGCTCGCCGGAAGGCGTTGAAGGCCGGCTTCGGGGAGCCGTCGAGCCGCAGCAGGCCGGTGTGGAGCCCCCACAGGTCCTTGAACGAGGGCGCGTAGGGGCGCCCGTCGCGCCAGGAGAAG
>DASRIC010000106.1:0-43319 GCA_035650215.1 Thermoleophilaceae bacterium | reverse complement strand
CGACCGGGCCGCGAGAAGACGTTCGAGTGGTCGGTCACCGCGGTGAAGGCGGGCCCATACAAGATCGGCTGGCGGGTGGCAGCCGGCCTCGACGGGAACGCGCGCGCGGTGCTCGCCGGAGGCGACCGAGCGCCGCGCGGGAGCTTCAGCGGCACGATCTCGGACGAGCCCCCCGACGTCCGGGTGGCCGACGACGGCAAGACGATCGTCGAGGGCACGCCCTAGCTCGTTACCGTCTTTTCGCGCGCTCGTCGCACCCGCGTGCCCACGGGTGTGCCGGCGTCCGGCACGCTCGGGTCATGGCCACCCGGCACGCCGTCGCCGTCGCTCTCGACTCCTCCCTGACGCTGCGCGAGCACCTGCTTGCCGAGGGCCTGCCCGAGCCCGACGAGCTCCGGACCGACGAGGACGGCGGCCTCGTGTGCGTCTGGCACGGGCGTGCAGTGGCACTCAGCTTCGACCTGGAGGATCCATGACACGCTCGTGGCCGGCGCAGCGCTCGACCGGCAGCCGCGGGTACTTCGGATAGCGCTCGTCGTGTCTCGAGCGCAGACACATGCTGAACGTGCTCCCGCGTGTGTTCCGGACGAGCTTCTGATGGCGGCAGCTGTCGCAGAGACCGGCGCGCATGGTCGGCCCAGCGTCCCAGAACCGTCATGCTTGCGCCCCCGTGGAGCTCCGTACGCGCAGAGCCGGCCTGAACCTCGCCGAGGAGTTCGGCATCGCGCGCGGCTCGCGCACCACCCAGTCGGTCGTCCAGGTGGAGCTCGAGCATGAGGGGATCGTGGGCCTCGGCGAGGCGGCGCCGGTGTACTACCGGGGCGAGACGATCGACTCGGCGGCGACGTTCCTGGCGGGCGCCCCTCCCCTGCTCGGCCGCGATCCGTTCGCGCTCGAGGCGATCGGCGCGCGGCTCGCCGCCGTGGGGGGCGAGGCCGCCGCCCGTGGGGCCCTCGACGCCGCGCTCCACGACTGGGTCGGAAAGCGGCTCGGCGTGCCGGTCTGGCGGCTGCTCGGCCTCTCGCCCGAGGCACCCCCCACGTCGTACACGATCGGGATCGACACGGTTGAGGGCACGCGCGACCGTGCCCGGAGGGCGAGCGCGTGGCGAGCGCTGAAGGTCAAGGTGGGCGGCAGCGAGGACCTGGCCCGCCTCGAGGCCGTCCGGGCCGAGTCCGGGGCGGGCCTGCGCGTGGACGCGAACGAGGGCTGGACGCTCGAGTCGGCGCGCGAGCTGATGCCCGCGCTGGTCGAGCTGGGCGTCGAGCTGGTGGAGCAGCCGTTCCCGGCCGACGACCTCGACTCGTTCCGCGCCCTGCGCGAGCTCGACCGGCGGCCGCCCGTGATCGTCGACGAGGGCTGCCAGGACCTTCGTGACGTGGCGGCCGTGGCCGGCTACGCGGACGGCATCAACATCAAGCTCGACAAGTCCGGCGGCCCGCGCGAAGCGCTCAGGATGATCGCCGCGGCGCGCGCGCTCGGGCTCGGGGTGATGCTGGGCTGCATGGTCGAGTCGCAGCTCGGCGTCGCGCCCGCGGCGGCGATCGCCTCGCTCGCCGACTGGGTCGACCTGGACGGCCACCTGCTGCTGGCCGACGAGCCCTTCACGGGACTCCGGGTCGAGGCCGGGCGCGTGCTGCCGGGCCCGGGACCCGGGCTCGGGGTCGAGCCGGCGCCCTCGGCGGCCGAGGGGCGGCCGCCCGCATGAGCGACGTGAGGCTCGCGGTCTTCGCGGAGGGGCTCTTCCGCAGGCACACGGGCAAGACGGCCCACGGCGTGATCCGCTACGGCACTCGCGAGGTGGTGGCGGTGATCGACTCCACCGAGGCGGGACGCGCCGCGAACGAGGTGGAGCCGTTCTGCATGCGCCCGGTGCCGATCGTGGCGAGCGTGAGCGAGGCGATCGCGCGCGGCGCGGACGCGCTGCTGATCGGGGTCGCGCCGTCGGGCGGCAAGCTCGATCCGGACTGGCGGCCCGCGCTCCTCGAGGCGATCGAGGCGGGTCTCGACCTCGAGGCGGGTCTCCACACTCAGCTGGGCCAGGATCCCGAGTTGGCCGAGGCGGCCGAGCTGGCCGGCGTGGAGCTGCGCGACCTGCGAGCGGCGCCGCCCGACCTGACGGTCCCGCAGGGCCCGGAGAGCCGTCCGCCGGGCGTCCGCGTTGTGCACAGCGTGGGCTCTGACACCGTGATCGGGAAGAAGGTCGTGACGCTCGAGCTCGACCGCGCGGCGCGCGAGCGCGGCCTGCGGTCGGTCTACGTGCCGACCGGGCAGACGGGCGTGGCGATCGCCGGCTGGGGCATCGCCGTCGACCACGTGATCTCGGACTACGTGGCCGGCGCCGCGGAGCGGCTCGTGCACGAGGGCGCGGAGCACGGCGACCTGCTGTTCGTGGAGGGTCAGGGCGGCCTCTTTCACCCCGCTTACTCCGGGGTCACCCTCGGGCTGCTCCACGGCTCGGCGCCGGACCTGCTGGTGCTGGTGCACAAGGCGGGCGCCACCGGCATCCGGAACTACCCGTATCTTCCGATTCCACCGCTGCCGGAGCTGATCGCCGCCTACGAGGCGGTGACCGCGAGGGTGCGGCCCGCGAAGGTCGCGGCGATCGCGCTCAACACGAGCGACCTCGACGACGTCGCCGCCCGCAACGCCATCGCCGCCGCCGAGCGCGACACGCGACTCACCGCGGACGACGTGGTGCGCTTCGGCCCCGAGCGGGTGCTGGACGCCGTGCTCGACGGCCTCGAGAGCCCCGCCTGACCGGCTCCGATCACGGCTCCGGCCGGCCGTTCTCGGACGCGCGCTCGCGCTCCGCCACCTCCTCCATGCGCTCGAGCCGGTCGACACCGAGCGCCGAGCGGGAGGCCGGCGCGAGCCGAGCCAGCGCGTAGCGGCGCCGCACGAGACCGGGGCGAGACGGCGATTCGCCGGGGCCCGGCACGAGCGTGTAGCGGCGCGGCTCCATCAGCGCGGCAGCGATGGGGCGATGATCCGGTATGCCTTGAGGCCGAGTCCCAGGCGCTCGCGGTCCTCGCTCCGCAGCGGGTCGAGCCCGCTGAGCTCCCTCACGCGGTCGAGCCGGTAGCCGACCGTGTGGCGGTGCGCGTGGATCGCCTGCGCCGTGGCGACCATGTTGCAGTCGTTGTCGAGGTAGGCGGCAAGCGTGCCCACGAGGTCGGTGGCGTACTGGTCGTCGTAGCGCACGAGCGCCGCCACGGTGTCCTCGTAGAAGCTCCGCACCTCGTGCGGGTGGCTCGCGAGGACACGGAACAGGAGACGGTAGGTGCCCTCACCGATCTCGCCTCCGGCCGCGTGGCCGCCCACCGCCCTCACGCCGAGCACCAAATCGGCCTCCTCGAGGGCGCGCCGCAGCTCGCCGGCGCCGCTGCGCTGGGAGGAGACCCCCACGCCGGCGTGACGACTCAGCCGGGCGGCGGCCCGCCGGGCCGGCTCGGGCTCGCCGGGCAGGAGCGCGTACACCTTGCCGTCCACCGCCTGGGCGAGCGCGCCCGGCGCCTCGGCCAGGATCGCGGCGGTGAGCCTGCCGGGGCCGCGCCCGTTCGGGTCGGCGCAGAGCGCCACGTAACCGCCGTCGAGGTGGCATCCGAGTCGCATCGCGCGACGGCGCAGCTCGGTCGGCTCGAGCTCCGGACGCGACAGCACCTCCTCGAGGAACGAGCCGCGCAGCGAGCGCTCCGTCTCGTGGCGGGCCTCCGCCACGGCCACCTCGGTGAGCGCGGCGATCGCCGCCATGTGCATGTAGTCCCCCGCGTCGGGCGCGCTGCGACCGAGCAGCAGCACCGCCCCGAGCTCGCGTCCGCCCGACGCGATAGGCATCTCGAAGTGGACCTCCGCTGGGCGCTCGGGCCGGCCGCCCGCGAGCCGCGAGCTCACGTAGCGCTCGAGCCGTGCCCAGCGCTCGGGCCCCGCGCCGAGGCGGGGCACGATCACCGCCACCGGCGCGTCCGCGTGAGCCGAGGCGATCTCGGCCACGCGCTCGAGCCCGTCCCCCGCCAGCACGGCGCCCACCATCTCGAGATGGGCGCCGCGCGGGCCGGGGGGAGGGGCGACTGCACTCAGATCCCGGGCCGCCAGCGCTCCTCCTCTCGTGGACTCTCACCCCACGGTACGACCGGACCAGCCCTGGGTCTTTATCCAGCTGTCGAAGATTCAGCGCCCGGGATTCGCCCGGCTGTCGACGCGCTTCATCAGCTCCTGGGTCTCCGCCGAGGTGGTGACCGGAACGATCTCGAAGTCGGCGAGGTCGCCCCAGCTCGCGATCCACTCCTGGAGCAGGGTCGGCTCGTCGCAGTCCATCAGCTGGTAGGCGCCGCGCAGGTCCACCCGCACCCAGCTGTCGACGTAGCGCAGCCCGTCCGGCAGCGAGCGTCCCTCCGCACGGACCCGCCGGTAGATCTCGGCGGCGCCGGCCGGGGAGAAACGCTCCACGACCATGAACAGCATCAGCCCGCGTCCACGAGACGCCGCCCGTGCTCGGCCGCCACGTCGAGCAGCAGCTCCATGTGCTCCGCCTCGGTGCGGAAGTTCACGATGCAGGCGCGCAGGCCAAAGCGGCCGGCGAGTACGGCGTTCGAGCAAAACACGCGGCCGTCGGCCTGAATCGCGACCATGATCCGCTCGTTCAGGCGGTCGAGCGCCTGGTCGTCGCCGCGCAGCTGCGGCGGCGCGTAGCGGAAGCAGCAGATCGAGAGCTTCACCGGGGTCATGAGCTCGAACTCCTCGTGCTCATCCACGAGCTCGCCCAGATAGCGCGCCAGCGCGGCATCGTGGGAGATTCGCCGCCCGTAGGCGCGCGTGCCGTACGCGAGCAGCGACAGCCAGATCCGCAGGGCGGCGAAGCCGCGGCTGAAGTCCGGCCCGTGGTGCACGTAGTCGCTGCCGTGGATCCTGAGGGTCTCCTCGTCCAACCAGATGACGCTCGCGTCGGCCGAGAACGCGCCCGGCAACAGGGCCGCGTCGCGCACGAGCGCGCAGCCGCCGAGCAGCGGCGTGTAGAGCCACTTGTGCGCGTCGACCGCGATCGAGTCGGCCCGCTCGACGCCGGCGAGAAGCGGCCGCAGGTCGTCGGCCAGCACCGCCGGGCCGCCGTAGCACGCGTCCACGTGGAGGCGTGCGCCGAAGCGCTCGCAGAGGCCGGCGATCTCCGGCAGCGGGTCGATCGCGCCGGTGGCCGTGGTGCCGGCGGTGGCGAGCACGGCGGCGGGGACCACCCCGTCCGCGCGGTCGCGCTCGAGCGTCTCGGCGAGCGCATCGACGCGCATGCGCTCCTCGCCATCGACGGGGATCGACCGGACGGCGTCCGTGCCCAAGCCGAGCATGTCCGCCCCGCGCTGCTGCACCACGTGCGCCTCGCTCGAGGTGTAGAACGCGAGCGGCGGGCCGGCCGCCACGCCCCGCGTGCGCGCGTCCGGCCCGAGGGCCGCGTCGCGCGCGATCTTGAGACCCACGAAGTTCGCCATCGCGCCACCCGCCACCACCTGCCCGCCCGCGCCGTCCGGCAGGCCGAAACGGCTGGCGAGCCATGCGATCAGGCCCGTCTCGATCTGGTTGGCTCCAGGGCTGAGGCGAAAGCCGCCGAGGTTCTGGTTGAGCGCCGACGCGATCAGGTCGGCGCCCGCCCCCGGCACCGTCCCCGCACCCGAGACGTACGCCAAGAAGCCCGGGTGACCGGGGTAGATCGAGTTCTCGAAGACGAGCTCGCGCAGGTATGCCACCAGCTCGGCGTTCGTCATCCCCTCGTCCGGTACCGCCGGCACGACGCGCTCGCGCACCTCGTCGGCGCGGAACTCGCGGCCCACCGGCAGCTCCGGCATGCGCGCCAGCAACTCCGTCCAGAGCTCGACCAGCTCCCCGCCCAGGTCGCGAGCCCGATCGGAATCCCAGTCCAGGTCCCGGACGGGTGCAGGCCGCTGTGCCATGGCGCCGACCCTACTCCGCGGCGCGATAGGGGTCGTACTGTGGAGCTCTGCTGCAATGAATGGCGCCCGGGTGATGAGTTTTCGGTCCGCCCGCCGTCACACACACCATGAGCCCCAACACCGACGACCTCCGGCCGCTCGACGAGCAGGCCTTCGGCGCCCGCGTCGAGCCGCACCGCCGCGAATTGCACGTCCACTGCTACCGCCTGGTCGGGTCGTTCGAGGAGGCAGAGGACCTCGTCCAGGAGGCGTTCCTGCGCGCGTGGCGCCGGCGCGAGACGTACGAGGGCCGCGCGTCGGTTCGCGCGTGGCTGTACCGGATCGCGACGAACGCCTGCCTCGACGCACTCGACAAGCGCCCGCGGCAGCCGAGCGCGAGCGGCGAGGTCGCGTGGCTGCAGCCCTATCCCGACGAGCTCCTCGAGCAGTTGCCTGACCGGCGCGAGGGCCCGGAGGACGTGGCGCTCGCGAAGGAGACCGTCGAGCTGGCGTTCATCGCCGCGATCCAGCACCTCGCGCCGTTGCCGCGGGCCGTGCTCGTGCTGCGCGACGTGCTCGGCTGCTCGGCGAAGGAGACCGCGCGGCTGCTCGAGACGACAGAGGCGTCGGTGAACTCCGCGCTGCAGCGCGCGCGGGCCGGGTTGCGGGAGAGCCTGCCCGAGGACCGCGAGGCGTGGCAAGTCGCCGCCGAGCCGACCGCCGCCGAGCGGAAGCTGCTCGCCCGCTACGTCGAGTGCAGCGAGCGCGCCGACGCCGAGGGCCTGGCCGCGCTCCTGCACGAGGACGTCCGCTTCTCGATGCCGCCGACGCCCGGCGTCTGGACCGGCCGAAGCACGGTCGTGCAGAGCTGGATCGACGGCGGGTTCGGATCGGAGGCGTTCGGCAGCATGCGCTGCGTGATCACCCGCGCCAACGGTCAGCCCGCGGTCGCGGCCTATGTGCGCAAGCCGGGCGACGCCGCGTACGAACCGCTGGCGATCGACGTCCTACGGGTGCAGGACGGGGTCGTGACCGAGATCGTGACCTTCGACGGCGCGCTGTTCGAGCACTTCGACCTGCCGGCCACGCTCAGCGCGACGGTCGGTACGAGATGACCGCCCCCGCCTCGATCACCGTTACGCCGGTCCTCGTTGCCGACCTGGTTGCCGAGGGCGAGCCGATGCCGCTCTACGTGCACGTCATCGACCATCCCGATGCGCGCGTGCTGGTCGACACCGGCATGACGGAGCTCCACCCCTTCGCGGCCGAGCTCGAGCCCCGCCTCCGGCCGCTGAGCGAGCAGGACTTCGATCTCGCCGGCATCGACATCGTCGTCAACACACACCTGCACGGGGACCACTGCGGCGGCAACCATCTATTCGCCGGGAGGCCGATCTACGTCCAGCGCCGGGAGCTCGACGACGCGCGCAGCGAGGGCGGCTACACCGTTCGCGAGTGGGTCGATGCGCCCGGCGTGCGGTACGTGCCGGTCGAAGGCGAGCTCGAGCTGCTTCCCGGGCTCCGACTCCTCCCGGCGCCGGGCCACACACGCGGCATGCAGGTGGTCGTCGTAGAGACCGGCGGGCGTCCGGTCGTCGTCGGCGGCGACGTCGCGGTGTGGCACGGCGAGTTCGACGAGCCGCCCACCGAAGGCCGGCAGCGCGTGCTCGCGCTCGACCCCGAGCTGGTCTGGCTCGCGCACGAGCACGAGCCGTGGCGACCCCCTGCCGTCTGAGGCATCACGACCCGCGGCGCTGCGCCAGGATCTCGGGGCTCGCGCTTGGATCGGGACGGCGATCGTGTGGGACGATGCCGTCGCAGCCAGGAGACCGGGCGTTGCTATCTGGAAGGGAGGCGTCACGGCGTCCGATCGCCCCGATTTCGCGAGCATGGCAGACGACTACGCGCGGCACGCGCTCTCGCAGCGCGCCGCGTTCGAGGCGACCCACTCCGCCGCTCTGGACGCCGGACGGCTGTTTGCGGACGAGCCGGTGCTCCGCGTGGTCGATCTCGGCGCCGCCGACGGGGTCAACTCCCATGGCCTCATCGGCAAGTTCGCGGAGGAGCGGGCCGGCCGGCCGCTGATCTACGCGCTCGTGGATCTGCCCACGAACGTCTGGGGAGTCGCCGCCGAGCACCTGCGGCACGCTTTCGGTGGGGCTGAGGACGGGCCCGGGGTCGTGGTCATCCCCGCACCGGGCGACGCCGGCCCGGGGATCGCCGACCCCGGCACGGGGGCCCACTACACCTCGCCTGAGGCCCACGGCGAGGCCTGCCGCCGAGCGGTCGAGCACGACCCGCCCCCAGGCGTGGTGGTCAGCATGGCGGGGATTCCCCTCCACCGGGCGCCCTGCCTGCCGCCGGGCAACGTGCACGTTGCGGTCAGCGGGACGGCGATGCACTGGGTCGCGGACGCGTCCGGCCTGGCCTCGACCGGGTCGGTCTTCCCGGGCTACCCGGATCACACTGACGAAGCCGAGCGGCGAGCCTGGCGCGTGGCCGCGGAGCGCCAGTGGGAACGGCTGCTCGAGATGCGCGCCACGGAGCTCGCCGAGGGCGGCCGGCTCGTCGCCGCGCTCCCGGCTTCGCCGGCTCCGTGTCCCGAGAGGAGGGGGCTCTACGTGGAGCTCATCGGGGACATGAACCGGTTGCTCGCCGACTGGCGCCGCACGGGCCGCATCGGCGCGGCCACCGTTGCGGCCGTCGTCGTTCCAGTGTGGATGCGCACGCTCGACGAGATCCGACGCCCCTTCGAGGAACGCGGCGGGAGCATCGCCGGCCTCGAGCTGGAGAGCGCCGAGCTCTTCCGGCTGGACAATCCCTACTGGCACGACGATCCCGTCGTCTTCGCGCGGGAGTATGTGCAGAGCGTGACCGCGTGGGGCAACCCGCTCCTCCTCCGCGCCTTCGCGAACGAGGGCGAGGACCGCGCCTACGGTCTCCTCGCCGACTTTCTCGCAGAGCTCGAGGAACGCGTCGCGGATGCCCCCGACCGCTACCGGTGGGACTACATCGAGGCCCTCGTCATCTGCCAGAAGGGGGACGGCGGCGCCCGGCCCCCGACGCACTCATGAAGTGGTCAGCGCTTGCCTCTACGCGGGGACGGACGGGACCTCGCCGCCCCGCTCGGTGCCCGCGATCAGCTCGTCGGGCGAGCGTTCCTTCGGGATGAAGCCCGACTTCATGCCGAAGTACACGGCCTGCGGGTGGTGGGCCACGATCGCCACGGTGGACTGCTCGGGCATCACCGCGAACCCGTCGGAGAGGTACATCCCGATGTCGTCGAGCCCGAGGAGGCGCCAGACCTTCTCGTGCTCGGACTGGTCCGGGCAGGCCGGGTAGCCCCACGAATAGCGCCGGCCCTGGTCGAGGTCGACTCCGAGACCGCGCCGTACCTCCGAGTGCAGCCACTCGGCGAGGCCCTCAGCCGCCTGCACGCCGAGCCCGTGGGTGTAGAGCTGCTCGGCGAACTCGCCGTCGCGCTCGAGCTGCGCCATCAGGTCGGTGACCTCGGGGCCGACGGTCACGCCCTGGAGGGCCACCACGTCCCGCTGGGAATCGGAATCGATCGGGCGGAAGAAGTCCGACAGGCAGATGCGGTCGTGCTTCGGCTGGCGCGGGAAGCTCAGGCGCTCGAGCTCGCGCGAGGAGTCCTCCGGGTCGAACACCACGAGCTCGTTGCCGTCCGCCGCGCAGGGGAAGTAGCCGAGCTTCGCGCGCGGGCGCAGGTAGTCCTGCTCGCGCCACATGCGCTCGAGCTTCGCGGCGAAGCCCTCCTCGTCGCCGTCGCCGTGCACGAGCCGCTCCCAGTCCTCGCCCTTCACCCCGCGTCCGCCCCAGTGGAGCTTGAACAGCACGTGCCGGTCGAGGTAGGGGTACACGTCGTCGAGGTCGACGTCGACCTCGCGGGCCCCCCAGTAGGGCGGCTCGGGGATCGGGACGTCGGTGCTCGCGCTCGAGCGCACGGAGCTGTCGGTGACCGGCGGCGCGTTGTCGTCCACCACGGGCTTCTCGCGCAGCGCCTTGGCCTCGGAGCGGATGCGCTCCACGAGCGGGCCGCGCTCCTCCTCGTCGACGAGCTTGTCGACGGTCGCGAGGCCCGCGAACGCGTCCTTGCAGTAGTAGACGCCGGGCTCGTAGACCTCGTCGGAGTCCTTGCCCTTGGGGTAGAGGATGCGGCGGCCGAAGTCGCGGTTGATCGCGGCGCCGCCCACGAGCACCGGGAACTCGAGCCCGCGCTCGTGCAGCTCCTGGACGCACGTGGGCATCTGCTTCGAGGTCGACACGAGCAGCGCCGAGAGCCCGATCGCGTCCGCCTCGTGCTCCACGGCGGCGTTGATGATGGTGTCCACGGGCACCTGCTTGCCGAGGTCGATCACCGTGTAGCCGTTGTTCGTGAGGATCGTGTTCACGAGCGACTTGCCGATGTCGTGCACGTCGCCGAACACGGTGGCGATCACGACCTTGCCCTTGGTGTGGCCCTCGATGCGGTCGAGGTAGTTCTCGAGCTGCGCCACGGCGCGCTTCATCACCTCGGCCGACTGGAGCACGAACGGCAGGATCAGCTCGCCGGCGCCGAACTTGTCGCCCACCTCCTTCATCGCGGGCAGCAGCACCTGGTTGAGCGTTGGCACCGCGCCGATCTTGTCGACGGAGCGGTCGATCCAGTCCTCCACGCCGTCCTTCTTGCGGCGCAGGATCTGGAAGTGGAGCGCCTCCTCGGGCTCCATGCCCTCGGTCGGGTCGGCCCCGCCCGCCTCCTCCTCGGACTCGCCCTTCTGCTCGAAGTGGGCGATGAAGCGCTCGAGCGCGTCGTCCTTGCGGTTGAACACGAGGTCGTCGGCCAGCTGGCGCTCGGCCTCGGAGATCTCGCCGTACGGGGTGATGTGGTTGGGGTTGACCATCGCCAGGTCGAGCCCCGCCTCCACGCAGTGGTGAAGGAACACGGAGTTGAGCACCGCCCGGCCGATCGGCGAGACGCCGAACGACACATTCGACACGCCAAGCGATGTCTTCACGCCGGGCAGCTCGGCCTTGATCAGTTTGATGCCCGCGATCGTCTCGACGGCGCTCGGCTTCCACTCCTCGTCGCCGGTGGTGAGAGTGAACGTGAGCGCGTCGAAGATCAGCGCCTCGCGCTCGAGCCCGTGCTCGTCGCAGGCCAGCTCGACGATCCGCCTGGCCACCTCGAGCTTGCGCTCGGCCGTTTTGGCCATCCCGACCTCGTCGATCGTGAGCGCGATCAGCGCGGCGCCGTGGGCCTTGACGAGCGGAGCGAGCAGGTCGAGCTTGTCGCGGCCCGCCTCGAGGTTCACCGAGTTCACGATCGCGCGACCGGGGATCGCCTCGAGCGCCGCCTGGATCACGTCCGGCTCGGTGGAGTCGACTTGGATCGGCGCCGGCTGGGTGAGCGAGATGCGCTTCACCACCTCCCGCATCTGCTCGTCCTCGTCCTGGCGCTCGGTGAGCGCGACGCAGACGTCGAGCACGTGCGCGCCGCCGGTCACCTGGTCCTCGGCGATCCGCAGGATGCCGTCGTAGTCGTCGGCGAGGAGCAGCTCCTTGGCCTTGCGTGAGCCCTGCGAGTTCACGCGCTCGCCCACCAGCGTGGGGCGCGGCTCCTGCACGAGCGGGGTGGCGGTCATCATGGAGGAGACGAGCGCCCGGCGGGTGTCGGGGCGCGTCGTGGCGTCGCGGCCGCCCACCCGGTCGACGATCGCGGCGATGTGGTCGGGCGTGGTGCCGCAGCAGCCGCCCACGACCGACACGCCGTGGCGCTCGACGAACTCCTGCAGCGTGTTGGCGAGCGGATCGGGCTCCTCGGGGAAGATCGTCTCGCCGTCCGGACCCTGCAGCGGCAGCCCGGCGTTCGGGATGCAGTGCACCGGCACCGGGCTGAACTCGCCCAGGTAGCGGATCGCGTCGCGCATGTCCTCGGGGCCGGTCGAGCAGTTGAGGCCAATCGCGTCGACGTCGAGGGCGATCAAGGTCGTGAGCACGGCCTCGATGTCGGTGCCGAGCAGCATCTTGCCGCCGTTCGGCAGCAACGACACGCTGGCTTGGATCGGCACGCTCCTGCCGCTCAGCTTGAACGCCTCGCGGGCGCCGAAGATGGCCGCCTTGACCTCGAGGATGTCCTGCGCGGTCTCGACGATGATGAGGTCCGAGCCGCCGTCCACGAGCCCGCGCGCCTGCTCGGTGAAGACCTCGACCAGCTCGCGGAACGTGATCTTGCCGAGGGTCGGGTCGTCGCTGGCTGGGAGGTGCCCGGTCGGGCCGATCGAGCCGGCCACGAAGCGGTCCTCGCCCGCGGCGGCGCGGGCGATCTCGGCCGCTCGCCTGTTGATCTCGAGCGTGTGCTCGCCGAGACCCCACTCTTCGAGCTTCAGCCGGCTGCCCTGGAATGTGTCTGTCTCGACGACGTCGGCGCCGGCCTCCAGCATCGACTCGTGCACGCCCTGGATCACGTCGGGCCGGTTGAGCACGAGCGCCTCGTGGCACTTGCCGGCCAGACCGCCGTAGTCCTCGGAGGTCAGGTCGAACTGCTCGAGCGTGGCGCCCATGCCGCCGTCGAAGACGACGACACGGGAGCGAACAGCCTCGATGTAGTCACGCGCAGCCACGGGCGCGAGGATAGCAAACCTTGACACGATTGTGTGAAGGTTGCCCTGTCGACAGGCCGCCGCTCAGCGCTTGCGCACGAGCACGATCCTCCCGAAGGTCATGCTGCGCAGTCCCGCGGCGTTTCGGAGCTCGACGGCGGCTCGCGCCCGCAGCGTGCCCCCCCGCCGCAGCGCGCGCCGGGCCCGGCGCGTCACGAGCAGGCGCACGGTGGCGCGACCGCGCGCGTCGAGGGTGAAGCGAGCGCGGGCGATCCGCACGCGCCGCGCCGCGAGCGCCTTCGTGGTGGCGCTGAGGCTCACGACGCCGGCCAGCCGCGCCTCGCCGGCGATCCGCATCCGCAGCCGCCCACGGCGGTCGACCGCGAAGCGCCGCCCGAAGCCCGCGGGGCCGGGGCGGACGGCCGTCGGCGTGGGGGTGGTCGTGCTGCCTCCCGGTGGCGCCGTCGCACCCGGCGCGGGCTGCGTAGTCGTGCCCTGCTGCCCGATCGGCTGCCCCAGGGCGACCGAGAGCGCGCCGGGGGCGCTGGCGGTACCTCCCGAAACGGTTCGCCCGGCGAGCGACGACAGCGGCTGCGCGCCCGTCCTGATCGCCGCGATCACCTCGGCGGCGGAGAGACCGGGAGCGGCCGCCTTCACGAGCGCGGCGATGCCCGCGACGTGCGGCGTCGCCATCGAGGTGCCGCTGAACTGCACGTAGTTGCCGGCGCCGTTCGCGTCCATGGTCGACTCCGAAGTAGTGGCGTCGAGGTAGGTGTTATCGCGACAGAGCAGCCGAAGATCGTCGACGATCGCCCCCTGCGCGACGGCGCTGTTCGCGTCCGCTTGCACGGCGAGGAAGGGCCGCACGTCCGCTCGCCCGTCGAGGTCGTTGACCGGGGCCTCGAACGGCTCCAGCGTTCCGGAGCTTCCGGTGAACCGCAGGCCGTCTCCCTCCGACGGGTTGCTCTGGTCGAACACACCGGCGAAGAAGAAGTCGTTCGACGCCAGGCTGAAGGTGGAGGAGAAATGCAGCCGGCAGCCCCTGCGGTTTGAGAGGTCGACGTTCGCGGCCGCGTCCAGCTCCGAGTACGCGTTCTTCACGTAGTTGACGCCGGGGCTGTCGCTCGCTGCGCCGCCCTCGATCCCCCAGTTGCTGGTGTTGCCCGCGAACTGCGCCCATTTTCCGAGCCCGGTGTTGAAGTCGTCCTCGAACATCCGCACGTAGTCCGTCTTGGTGCTGAGGACGCCGACCCCGGGCGCGGCGACGTCGACGGTGGTCCGGCCGGTGTTCGCGAAGCTCGGCATCCCACCCGACTGGTTCACGGCGGTCACGCAGATCAGGTTGTCGGCGGGCAGTGTGCACGGCGTGACGGGGGCCGTGTCGTTGTTGGTGCCATCGTTCCCGGCCGCTGCCACCACGACCGTGTTGAAGGTACGGGCCTCATTCACGGCACTCGCCAGGAACTGGTCGCCCGAGCCGCCGGCCGGCCCGCTGAGGCTCAGGTTGACCACGCCCGCGCCCTCTCGCGCGGCGTACGAGATTCCCTCTCCGATGTCCGAGCTGAGACCGAATCCCCGGCTGTTGAGGACGCGCACCGCCATGACCCGCGCGTCGGGTGCCACACCGGCCACCCCGTGTGCGTTGCCGGCTCTGGCGGCCGCCGTGCCGGCCACGTGCGTGCCGTGGAACTCGTAGTCGTCGGGCGTGGGGTCCTCGTCCACGAAGTCGTAGCCGCGTGCGTCGTCGGTCTTGCCGTTCCCGTCGTCGTCGATGCCGTTGCCGGCCACCTCGCCGGGGTTCGACCACAGGCCCGCGGCCAGGTCGTCGTGAGTGAGGTCGACTCCAGTGTCGGCCACCGCGATCACCTGGCCCGCGCCGCGGGTCACGTCCCAGGCACTCAGGACGCCGACTCCCGGCGTCCCGCCAAGGCCCCACAGCTGCGTGAAGAACGGGTCGTCCGGGGGCGGCGCGGCCTGCGCGCGGTAGCGGTAGTTCGGTTGCGCATACGCGACCTTCGGTTGCTGCTCGAGCCGGGCCGCGGCGCCGTGAACGGACCCGTCGAAGCTCACCACCTGCGTTCTGGCCACCGACAGCGAGCGCTCGAACGCGACGTTCGCGGCACGGCGGGTTGCGCCCCGATCGGAAGCGGACGTGCCGGGCTCGAAGCGCACGATCGCCTCGCCGGAGGCGAACGTCCCGTCCGTGCTGTCCGCCAGGCGCAGCGGAGGAGCCGCGGCAGCAGCGGGTGCCGCGACGAGAAGGGCAGCAGCCGGAGCACCCAGGGCCAGTACACGGAGGCCTCGCATACGCCCCCTGAAAGGTAGCCGCCCGTCGCCCGGTTACGCGCCGCTTGTCAGACGGGTGCCGCCGGTCCGGCCCGCTCCACCATGAACGTCCCGGACTGGCTGCCAGAGCACATACTCCGGGACGTTCATCGTTAGAAGAGTTCGACCCGGTTGCGGGTCGTGGCGATCAGCGCGCCGCCGTCGTAGACGGTGAGCATGATGGTGTACACGCCGGGCATCGCGTAGGTGTGGATGGCGTCCAGGCCGGTGGCGCGATTGTCGGCGCCGGACGCCGGGTCGCCGAAGTCCCAGCGGTACTCGAGCGCGGGGTTGCGCGCGGCAGCGGAGAGCCGCAGGACGCCCCCGCTGAACGGCAGGCGCGAGCCGTGGCCCGGGTTGAACAGCCCGATGGCGGAGCTCACGCGGGGCGGCCGCCGGCGGTAGAGCGAGCGCGTCCCGCGCACGTCGTCCCGGGTCGGCACGCGGGTGCCGGACGGGCACAGGGAGGGGAGGCGCCTCTCCACGTCGCCTGTCGGGTTCATCAGCGCGCAGCGGCGCGTCTCGTGGCCGAGGCCGAGCACGTGGCCGAGCTCGTGCATCGCGGTCAGGCGGCGGAGGCCGGGATCGAGGCAGTTGCGGATCACCCTCACGGTGGCGGTCACGAACGGCGACGGGTAGCCGGCCCCGGCCGCCCCCGCGACCCCCTCGCAGCCATAGCGTCCGGAGCCACCGGAGCGGGAGTAGCTGAAGACAACGCGCGCGCGGTTGGCGGGCGCGCGCGTGAAGCGGACGCCCACGTCGGCGCGGTTCCAGGCTCTTATCGCCTGGCGCACGGCGAGCGCGTAGCGCGGCGCCGTGTTCGCCACCGAGATCTCCTCGTTGGGCCAGCGCTGCCCGGCAATCCGGTACGCGCTCGCCGGCGGCGCCAGAACGGCCCCCGCGAGCAGGGCAAGAGCCAGCGCCCCCGCCCCCGCCCCGCGGCTCATCAAGCCTCGGCTTCGGCGGCCTCGCCGCGGCCGCGAGGGTTGCCCATCGCGCTCAGCTCGACGGGCGCCGCGTGCAGGGCACGCAGGCGCAGGTCACGCCAGGTCATGCCCTCGCGCACCAGCGCCGGCATGCCCATGGCGACCGCCGTGGCCATCTCCACCGCCTGCAGGATCACCCCGTAGGCAAACGCGTTCGTCTTGCTCACCCCGTACGCGGAGAGCACCGCAACGCAGGCCGCCTGGAAGACGCCCAGGTTCGACGGGGTGGCGGGCAGCGCAGCCGTCACGTTCACGGCGAACAGCACGGCGGCGGCGGCGCCGAGCCCGGCGCGCTCGTCGAGACCGAGCGCCACGAGCAGCGCATAGCAGGCGAGCCACTGGATCCCCCAGGCGCTGAGCTGCATGAGGGCCGCCCATCCGCCGAGCTTTGGCTTGCGGAAGACCTCGAGCCCGCGGCGCACCTGGACCATGGCGCGCCGGGCGTGGGCGGCCGCCTGCTGCACGCGCTGGAAGCGCGACGGAGTGCCGCGACGCAGGATCCAGGGCGCGCAGAGCACCAGCACCAGCAGCACGACCGGCACGAGCGTGGCGATCACGAGCGCGTCCTCGTTGCCCTGGAAGAGCCCGACGGTGGCGAACATCACGCCTCCGAGAATCATCAGGGCGAGGATGTTGAGCAGGGTCTGGGAGACGAGCGTGCCGAGCACGACCGGGAAGCGGTCGCGCACGCGGCCAGTTCGGCGGGCGACGATCAACGCCCTCGACGGCTCGCCGAGACGCGCCGGCAGCGTGGCCGACATGAGCACGCCGATCATCGTGCCGCGCGCGGTGTCGCGCCGGCGGACGCGCGTGCCCGGCAGGGCGGCGCGCAGGATGGCGTGCCACGCCTCGGCACGCAGGAGCATCGAGCTGCACATCAGCGCGAACGCCGCCAGCACCCAGACGGGCGTGGCGGCCAGCATCGCGCGAGCGATCGGTTCGACGCCGAGCCGCTGCAGCGCGAGCGCCGTGAGGCCCACGCCGACCAGGATTCCCGCGGCGAGGACCGCGCGGCGCGCCAGGCGCGCGGCGCGGCGCGGCCCGGTGGGAGCGGCGGACTTGGGCTCGAGCGAGGGCAGCCGCTGAGGTGGCACGCGCGGGCCGGGCTCGGCCGGGAGCGCTCCGGCCCGGCGCGCAATTCGCGCGACCCGGCCTGATGGCTGCGGCAGCGCGAGGGCCTCCTCGTAGACGTCGGTGACCTCCGCCGCCACGTGCGGCCAGGCGAAGCGCTCCGCCCGCTCGCGCGCCGAGGCGGCCATCGCCTGGCGCCTGACGGGATCGAAGGCGAGCGCCCGCAGCGCCTCGCCGAGCTCCACCGGGTCGCCGACCGGCACCAGGAGGCCGTCGCGCCCCTCGCGCACAACGTCGCGGTAGCCCGCGATGTTCGAGGCCACCACGGGCGTGCCCGAGGCGAACGCCTCGGTGAGCACCATCCCGAAGCTCTCGCCGCCGAGCGACGGGGCGCAGAGCAGGTCGGCCTGGCCGAGCAGGCGCCACTTCTCCGCGTCGTCCACGCGCCCGGCCAGCTCCACGCCGGCGGGCTCGAGCAGCAGCGGCTCGACCTCCGCGGGCTCGGGGCCGGCCACGATCAGGCGCGCCTTGACCTCGGCCCCGCGCAGCGCCTCGAAGGCGCGCAGCAGCACGGGCAGGCCCTTGCGCTCCTCGGCGCGGCCGACGAACAGGATGCGAAGCTCGTCGTGAGGACGCTCGGGGTCGGGCACCGCGGCGCCCAGGTCGACCCCGTTGGGCACGATCCGGTAGCGGCCGCCGTAGAAGCGCTGGGCGGTCCAGCTCGCGGCCTCGGATACCGCGATACGGGCGCTCAGCTTCGAGTAGAGGCGGCGCGCGCCGAGCACGTTGGCCGTGAGTCCGCCCACGATGCGGCTCGTGGAGTAGGTGTGGAACGTCGCGACGGTGGGGACGCGGGTGGTCTCGGCGGCGTACCAGGACACCAACGGGGCGTTGGGCTCGTGGACGTGCACGAGGTCGTAGCCGCCGCCGCGCAGCTCACGCCCGAGGATGCCCACCGCCTCGGGGAAGATGCTCAGGTTGGAGACCGCGCCGTTCATCGGCAGGCCGACCGTTCTTCCGAGCGAGATGCCGTACTCGGGGAGCGGGCGGGGCTGCGGCGGAGCGCCGCGATGCATCGCTCGCGAGATCCGGTCGTCGGGGTCGTAGGGCGCCAGTAGCCGAACGTCGTGGCCCTGCTCGAGAAGCTCCTCGGCCAGAGCCTCCACGTGGCGCCCGACACCGCCCGGATATGTGTACGAGTAGGGCGATACCAGGGCTAGTCGCACCCGGCCCATCCTATCGGCCACACTTGACGGGTGACCGACGCGCGCAACTACGTGAAATACACCTTTCTCAAGGTCGATCCCGCCTGGCGGCGGCGCTCGGCCGAGGAGCGCGCCGCCGACAAGGAGGAGTTCGCCGCCGCCTGCCGGGACTTCGCCGAGGGCCACTACCTGCGCGCCTACTCGCTCGTGGGCACCCGCGGGGACTGCGACCTGATGATCCGCGCTCTCGCGCGCTCGCTCGAGCCGATCCACGAGCTGCACGTGCTGCTCAACCAGAGCGGCCTGCTGCGCTTCGCCGAGATCCCCCACTCCTATCTCGCGATGACGAAGGAGTCGCCCTACTCCGATCAGCCCGACCAGCCGCTGGCGCCGCGGGAGGGAGCCGACGCCAAGTACCTGATCGTCTACCCGATGTGGAAGAAGCGCTCCTGGTACGGGCTCTCAGCGGAGGAGCGCATGCGCGTGATGCGCGACCACATCGCGGTGGCGCGGCGCTTTCCAGGCATCGAGACGAACACGGCCTACTCGTTCGGGCTCGACGACCAGGAGTTCGTGGTGGCCTTCGACGCCGACGACCCCGCCCAGTTCCTCGACCTCGTGCAGGAGCTTCGCTCCACCGAGTCGAGCGCCTATACCGAGTCGGAGACGCCGATCTTCACCTGCATCCGCACGAGCCTGGAGCGCGCGCTTGACGCGCTGGATGGTGAGCGGCTGACCGTCAGGCAGCCGGCTTGACGAGCTCCGGAATCGTCACGAACTCGTAGCCCTCGGCCCCGAGCCGCTCGAGGATCTCCTGCGTGGCCCGGACCGAGTTGGAGCGGTCGCCGGCGGGCTCGGTGTGGATGCCGTCGTGCAGCAGGATCACGTCGCCGCCCTTCGCCTTGAGGCCCCGTCGGGCGAAGTCCTGCCAGTCCTCGCGCGTGCGCCAGTCCCAGCAGGTGATCGACCACTGGACGGCCACGTAGCCCTCCTCGCGCACGGCTCTGAGCGTGCCCGGGCGCCGGCGCCCCCAGGGGCAGCGCATGAGATCGCTGCCGTCGACCTGGGAGAAGCGCAGCTCCGCGGCCTCGGCGGCGGCACGGCAGCGGGCCAGCTCCTCCTTCACGCGCGCGCTGGAGCAGAGCGCGAGCGTCGGATGCGTGTGGGTGTGGTTGCCGAGCGCGTGGCCCGCCGCCTGCACGTCGCGGGCCAGCGCCGGCTCGCGCTCGATCCAGCGCCCGACCTGGAAGAAGGTGGCCTTCGCGCCGTGGCGCTCGAACAGCTCGAGCAGCCGGGGCGTGTAGATCGGGTTCGGCCCGTCGTCGTAGGTGAGCGCGATCCGGTTGCCCGCCGGCGCGTCCGGGGCGCGCGGAATCGTCTTCCCGTAGAGCTGGGAGAGCGGCGCCTGGGCGTGGTAGTAGGCGAAGCCGCCCGCGGCGGCGCCCGCGATGGCCGCGCGCTTCATCCCCGCACCGCCCGGTGGGCCTGGCGCTGCGCGCGCCGGCGCTCGCCCGGTCCTTCCTCGGCGGCCGTCTCGGCCGTCTGCTCGACGGCGCGCAGGGCCACCGAGTTGCCCACCTGCTCGTAGCGCGACAGCGCATCCTCGAACGTGCCCATGCCGTCGAGGAAGAGCTGCAAGGCGGCCTTCGAGGTCCGTTCCACGCACATGCCGTAGCCGCTGCGCTGGAGATAGCGGGCGTTCATGACCTGCTCGAACTGGCCGCGCAGGGGGATCGCCAGCAGCGGCTTGCCAAGGTACACCGCCTCGCTCATCAGCGAGAAGCCGCCCCCGGCCACCACCCCCCGGCAGGTCCGCAGCGCCTCGACGAAGCCCTCGTTCGAGGGCGGCCGCAGCTCGAGCTTGCCGTCGCTCACCGGCTCGTCGGGGCCGCCGCGCATGCCATAGACGAAGCAGGGCACGCCGGTGGCCTTGAGCGCCTCGATCTGCCGCTTCGCGCCGCTCGCATAGACCACCAGGTGGTCGCCCGGCTCGCACGTGGCCGCCGCGATCTCGGGACGCACGATCGGCGGGATCAGCGTGGTGCGGCGGCGGGCGAGCGGCGGGCGGAAGAAGGTCGTGACCAGGTACTCGCGCGCGTTCGGCACCATCGCCCGCACCACCGTGCGGGCGACGCGGTAGTCGTCGCGCTGCGGGCCGACGATCTCGCGGTCGTGCCGGCAGCGGTCGATCATGTTGATGTTGTCGACGGCCACGAGCGGTGTGCGAGTCCAGCGCGCGTAGGCGGCGGTGAGCGGCTCGAAGTCCGTGATCGCCACGTCCGGCTTCCAATCGCGCACGCTCGAGACCCAGAGACGGGCCGACGCCGGCAGCTGCTGTCGCGCCAGGCGCAGGCTCTGCTGCACCGTGTGCCAGCGGTCGATCTGCCCGTCCTTCATTGCGAAGGTCGGTCCAAAGACCTCCTGCACCCGGGGCAGTCGTCCGCTCAGGTGCTCGAGCGCCCTGCCCGAGGCGACCACCCGCACGTCGTGGCGCTCGAGGAGATACTTGATCACGACCTCGGACCGGGTGGCGTGCCCCATTCCTTCGCCGTTCACCCCGTAGAGAATCTTCATCGCCGCCGGTACGGTACGTGATGTGGACTGGCCGCTCGCGCAATTCGTGCTGGAGATCGATGGAGGAGAGACGTTTCTCTCCGAGGACGGGGCGCGCAGCGGCCTCATCCTCCTCACCACGATGCTGCTCTCGTTCCTGTTCATCAGGACGAGCGCCCGCCTGATGCGCAGCCCGAAGGTCCCGTGGTGGCCGGGGAGCATCGAGACGGAGGGCGGCCTGCACGTCCACCACCTCGTGTTCGGGATCGTGTTGATGCTGATCTCCGGCTTCGTCCTCGCTCTCCAGCCGGCCAGCCCGGGGGGCGAGATCATGGCCGGGCTGTTCGGCATCGGGGCGGGCCTCACGCTCGACGAGTTCGCCCTCTGGCTCCACCTGGAGGACGTCTACTGGTCCGAGGAGGGGCGCCGGTCGGTGGACGCGGTGGTGATCGCGGTGCTGCTCGGCGGCCTCGTGCTCGTGGGCTTCCTGCCGGTCTCGACCGACGAGACCATCCCCACGATCCTCCTGACCGTGCTGATCAACCTGACCATCAGCGGGATCGCCATCTTCAAGGGGAAGGTCGTGATGGGGGTCGTGGGCGTGCTGGTCCCGATCGTCGGGCTGATCGGCTCGATCAGGATCGCGAAGCCGAACTCACCGTGGGCGCGCCGCTTCTACAAGGAGGGCAGCCGCAAGCTGGCCAAGTCGCAGGCGCGCGCCGCGCGCCACACACGGCGCTATCAGCGCTTCCAGAACCAGGTCGCCGGCGCCCCCACCACGCTCAAGCCTCCACCGAAGGTCGACGGCTAGCTGCTCACCGGCGCCGAGCCGCGGGCCGCCTCCAGCAGCTCCTCGAAGCTGCTGAGCTTCACGCGCGGGCGGCCGTGCGGCTCGCCGGCCGCGCGCTCGGCCTCGTCGATGGCCTGCCAGCCGGCGTAGGACACCGCGTCCGGCCGGCGCTCGGCGATCAGCGCCTCGAGCGAGGCGCGGTCCGGGTCGGCGGGCTCGAGCAGGCGGCCGGCGTCGAGGTCCTCGAGCAGGAGGTTCACGGTCTCCTGCGCGTCGCGCTTGTTGGTGCCGATGATCCCCGTCGGGCCTCGCTTGATCCAGCCCACGGCGTACTCCCCGCGCACGGGCTCTCCGTCGGCGAGCACGCGGCCGCGGTCGTTCGGGATCACCGCGCGGGCCTCGTCGAACGGAACGCCGGCGAGCGCGGTCCCGCGGTAGCCGATCGAGCGGAACACGAGGCCGCAGGGGATCAGCTCCTCGGCGTCCGTGGCGCGGGCGCGGATGGCGCCCGAGTCGTCCGCCACCAGCTCGTTGCGCGCGATGCGGATCGCCTCCACGCGCTCGCCTCCCACGATCTCAACCGGCGAGGCGAGGAAGCGCAACACGATCTGGCGCCGCTTGCCCTCCGGCTCGCGCGCGGCGTAGCCGTGCACGATCGTCACGTTTTTCTTCGCCGTGGCGTGCGCGGCCTCGCTCTCGATGAACGCGCGTGAGAGCGGGTCGAGCTCGGCGTCGCCGGGATCCACGAGCACGTCGGCGTCGGTCATGTCGCCCAGCTCGAGCAGCTCGGGGTTCGTGAAGGCGGCCTGCGCGGGGCCGCGCCGGCCGAGCACCACGATCTCGCGGACCTTCGACTCGGCGAGCACCTCCAGCGCGTGGTCCGCCACGTCGGTCCGGGCCAGCTCGTCGCGGGTGAGCGCGAGCATCCGGGCCACGTCGGCGGCCACGTTCCCGTTGCCCACCACCACCGCGGTCTCGACCGAGAGGTCGAACTCGAGCTCGCAGTAGTCCGGGTGGCCGTTGTACCAGGCCACGAACTCGGTGGCCGCCCAGCTGCCGGGCAGGTCCTCGCCCGGGATCCCCATGCGCTTGTCGGTCTGCGCCCCCACCGCGTACACCACGGCGTGGTAGCGATCGAGCAGCTCGTCGTGGCTGATGTCGCGGCCGAGCTCGACGTTGCCGAAGAAGCGGAAGCCGGAGTGCTCGGCCGTCTTCTCGTAGACGCGGCTGACCGCCTTGATGTTCGGATGGTCGGGGGCCACCCCGGCGCGGACCAGCCCCCAGGGCGTGGGCAGGCGGTCGAACACGTCGACCTGGACCTCGAGATCGGGATGCGACTTGGCCTTCTGGAGGTGACCCGCGGCGTAGAAGCCCGCCGGCCCGGAGCCGACGATGGCTACGCGCAGGGGGTTCTCGGATGTGCCGATCGGAGCCAAGCGGACAGGCAAGGCTACCGAGCGGCGTGCGCCTCCCGGCGCGGCCGCCGGGGACTCAGCGCTGAGGCGAAGAGGGCAAGTCCGAGGCGTCGTCGTCGTCGTCCGCGCCCATCACCAGGTCGATCGCGGAGACGGTCTCGACGGACGTGACGGTCACGGGCTCCTCGGCGACGGGCTCCGGCTCGGGCTGCGGCTCCTGCTCGGGCTGCGGCTCCGTGGCGCGCAGCTCGGCCACGTCCTGGGCGAGCTCCTGGAGCGAGGGCGACGCCATGTTCGCGAGCGGCAGCTCGGGCTTGACCGGCTCGGGCTGGGGCTCCTCCACGACGGGCTGGGGCTCCTCCACGACGGGCCGGGGCGGAAGCGTGATCGTCGAGGACGCCACGGCCGGCTCCTCGCGGGCCGGCTCCTCGACGGCGGCTGGGGCGGCGGCCGGCGCGACGGGCGCCGACGCGTCAACGACCATCGTTCTGGCGGCGAGATCGCCGAGGCGCCCGCGCCGCTCTCCGGTCACCAACATGACGATCAGGCCGACGAGGTAGAAGGCGATCCCGTCGATCACCCGCAGCACGGTCCGCACGGCCACCTCGCCCATGCCGGCCGGCGAGCCGTCGAGGCGCACGACGCGCAGCTTCATCAGCCGCTTGCCGAGCGTCTGACCGCTGCTGGACTCGCACGCGAAGTAGTAATAGAGCGCCCAGCCCAGGACCACGAAGTCGAAGCCGGGCATGTCCCTCGGCTGGTCGGAGCCGAGCGCTCCCACGACCACGCCGAGACCCAACGCGCCCGCGAGGACGACCACGAGGTCGATGATCCCGGCGCGGACACGACGGCCGTCGAGCTTCGGTCCGGTGACGGGAACGGCGGAGGCGTGGGCGATCGCGTTCATTGGAACAACATCGGCATCGCGCGAGTCGGCTTTACCGCCGGGCGGGGCGCAATGGACGAGCGGTTCCGGAAAGATGCCCGCCCGTGATCACCGAGGCGAACCGTCGCTGGTGGGTCCTCACGGGCGCCTCCACCGGCCTCTTCGTCCTCATGCTCGACTCGACCGTGGTGGCGCTGGCGCTGCCCTCGATCCGGGTGGATCTGGGCGCGTCGACCTCGGAGCTGCAGTGGGTCCAGAACGTCTACCTGCTGGCCATGGCGGCCCTCGTCGTGACGCTCGCCCGCAGCGGCGACCTGTTCGGGCGCCGCCGCCTGTTCGTGGCGGGCCTCCTGACCTTCGGCCTCGGCTCGGTCGTGTCGGCCACGGCCGGCCAGATGATTCAGCTGATCGCCGGCCGGGCGCTGCAGGGAGTCGGCGCCGCTGCGCTGCTCGGCCTCTCGCTCGCGATCGCAACCGTCGCGTTCCCGGCCGAGCAGCGCGACCGGGCGCTGGGGATCTGGGCGGCGGTGTCGAGCATCGCCCTCGCCATCGGGCCGCTCGTGGGAGGAACGATCATCGAGCTGGCCAGCTGGCGCTGGATCTTCTGGCTGAACGTGCCGCTGCTCGCCGTCGCGGTCGCGATCGTGGCCGCCGCCACTCCCGAGACCCGCGACGAGACGGCGGGGCACAGGCTCGACATCCCCGGCCTGGTCACGATCACGCTCGGGCTGACCGCGGTCGTGCTTGCGCTCGTGCAGGGCAAGCAGTGGGGCTGGGAGTCGCCGACGACGCTCGGCGTGCTCGCCGCGGGGATCGCCTTCCTTGCCCTGTTCGCGTACGTCGAGCTGCGGGTGAGGGAGCCGATCATGGACCTGCACCTCTTTCGCAGCGGCCCCTACTTCGGCGCCACCGCAGCGGCCTTCGCGCTGGTCGGCTCCTACTGGACGTTCATGTTCTTCATCCCGCAGTACCTGGAGCTCGGGCTCGACTACTCCACCTTCGCGAGCGGTCTGCTGATCCTGCCCGTCACGGCGCCTATGGTGGTGATCTCACCGCTGGCAGGGAAGCTCGTCGGCCGGCTCGGCGCTCGCGCCCTGATGACCGCGGGGATGGCGCTCTCGGCGCTCGGCGCGCTGCTGGTCGCACTCGCCGACGACGGCGGCGACTACGTGAACCTGCTCCCCGGGCTACTGCTGTTCGGGGTGGCGCTCGGCCTGGTCTACGCGCCACTGGCCGCCGCCGCGATGTCGGCTCTCCCTGTGGAAAAGGCCGGCGTGGCCGCCGGCGTGCTCTCGATGTCCCGCACGGTCGGGGGTGCCCTGCTGCTCGCGGTGTGCGGAGCGGTCTACCAGCACGTGGAGATCGAGAGCCGCGCCGACGGGGACGCCCTTCCGCAGGCGCTTGGCCACGCGCTGTCCGGAGGGATGTTCGTGGTCGCGGCCGTGCTCCTGCTCGGCACGGTGATGACGGCGATCTTCATCCGCTCCGCGCCGGGCGAGCCGCACGAGCACCACCGGCACCGCCACTTCCACCTCTGAGCCGCTCAGGCCAGGCGGGTGCTGAGCTCGCCGAGCTGCGGGGAACGAATCAGCACCTCGTCCGCCGCCTTCAGCCACACCCGCGGGTCGCGCAGGCTCCCCACCCCCGCGGGGGTGCCGGTGGACACAACGTCGCCGGGCTCCAGTGTCATCAGCTTCGACAGGTAGGCCACGAGCGCGGGCACCGAGTGCACGAGGTCGGCGGTCGAGCCGTGCTGCATCGGCTCGCCGTTGAGGGTCAGCTCGAACTCGATCGCGTCGTGTGGGCCGGCCTCGTCCGGTGTCACGAGCGCCGGGCCGCACGGCGCCGAGCCGTCGAACACCTTCCCGGGCATCCACTGCGAGGTCTTGAACTGGTAGTCCCGCGCGGACAGGTCGTTCAGCAGGGTGTAGCCGGCCACGTGCCGCAGGGCGTCCTCCTCCGCCACGTCCTGGCAGCGGTCGCCGATCACGAAGGCCACCTCGGCCTCGTAGTCGACCCGGCTCCAGTCCGGCAGCTTCACGGTCTCCCCCGGCCGCGCGAGGGCGTTCCTGAACTTGGCGAAGAACGTGGGCATCGCGGGCGCCTCGGCGCCCCCCTCCTCGGCGTGTGCGTGGTAGTTGTGGCCGATGCAGATGATCTTGCCCGGGCGGGTGACCGGCGGGAGCAGCGTGACCCCCTCGACCGGCACGCCGTCGTCCTCGATCGCCTCGACCTCGTGGAGCAGCCCGCCTTCGAGGATCGCCTCGAGCGTGCGGTCGTCGGCGCGTCCGCGGCGGAAGGCGTCGCCCCAGATGTCGTAGACCCGCCCGTCGCTGAGGAGCGCGGCGCACGGTCCGGCGCCTCCCTGGATCGTGACCAACCTCATCCCGCCGCACACCCTATGGCGGATCCCGCGCGGGCGCCCGCAACTACTCTGGACGCGATGGCCAAGGATCTCCCCAAGGGCAGGGTGCGCAGGGCCGCCAAGGTCGGCCGCCTGGCCGGCACGCAGACCGCGCGCGGCTACGCCACGAAGGCCGCCAACCTGACCCGCGACGAGGAGGGCCGGCGCGCCGCCGCCGAGCGCCGGCAGATGGAGGCCGCCGAGCAGATCTTCGACGTGCTCGGCCAGATGAAGGGCGCCGCGATGAAGGTGGGCCAGGTGGCCTCGTTCATCGACACCGGCGCGTTTCCCCCCGAGTTCCAGGAGCGCATCCAGTCCAAGCTGGCCGAGCTGCGCGACGCGGCCCCGCGCGTGCCTTTCGAGCGCATGCGGAAGGTCGTGGAGGACGGCCTCGGCGAGAAGCTCGGCCACGTGTTCTCCGAGTTCGGCGAGGAGGCGGAGGCCGCCGCCTCGATCGGCCAGGTCTACCGCGCGCGCCTGCGGGAGGACGGTCGCGACGTGGCCGTCAAGGTCCAGTACCCCGGCGTGGACAGTGCCGTGCGCGCCGACCTCCAGAACCTGGGGCTGATCATGCGCGTGGCGAAGCGGATCGCGCCCGGGATGGACGCCAAGGCCATGACCGCTGAGATCCGCGAGCGCCTCACCGACGAGCTGGACTACGAGCACGAGGCCCAGCAGCACCGCGCCTTCGCTCGCACCTGGCGCGGGCACCCGTTCATCTACGTCCCGCCGGTGGTCACGGAGCTGTGCTCGGAGCACGTGCTCGTGACCGAGTGGGTCGACGGCATCGGCTTCGAGGAGGTGAGGGAGCTCGATGCGGCCACGCGCGACCGCTTCGGCGAGATCGTCTTCCGCTTCTTCTTCGGCTCGCTCTACCGCAACGGTCACTTCTCGGGTGACCCCCACCCGGGCAACTACCGGCTGATGCCGGACGGGCGGGTGGCGTTCATCGACTTCGGGATGACCAAGCGCGTGGACCGCGCGGACATCGACGCGGAGGTGGGCGCGATCCGGGCGGCCATGGACGGAGACCCCGACGACCTGCACCGCCGCCTCGGAGCGATGGGATTCTTCGACCCGGACGACGACCAGGTGACTCCCGAGGCGGTGTACGACCACTTCCACGACGTGACCGCCTGGTACATCGAGGACGGCGAGGTCACGATCGACCGAGGCCTCGTGGGGCAGGTGCTGATCGACTTCGGCGACCCGCGCTCGCGGCACTGGCAGCTGATGAAGCGTGAGACGATGCCGCCGCAGGCGATGCTGGCCCGGCGCATGGAGGCGCTCACGCTCGGCGTGCTCGGCCAGCTCGAGGCCACCGCCAACTGGCACCGGATCGCGCGCGAGTGGCTGTTCGGCGACCCGCCATCCACCGAGCTCGGAGCGCTCGAGGAGCCCTTCCACACGCGCGCGGCCGCGTAGGCTGCCCGCCCATGCCACGTCCGAGCGCCGGATCGCGCACGAAGCCGGTGCGGGCCACCCCCAAGGCCCTTGCGACGCTGCGCGAGGGCGACCCGGTGATGGCCCGGCTGATAGAGGAGCACGGCACTCTGGTGCGGCGCGAGCTCCGCGAAGAGCGGCGCGGCGACGCCTACGGCGCGCTGCTGCGCTCGATCGTGGGGCAGCAGCTCTCGACGAAGGCCGCGGCCACGATCTACGGCCGCATGATCGACATCTTCGGCGGCCACGCGCCCACCCCCCGCCAGCTGCTCGAGGCCGACCCCGACGCGATCCGGGCGGCCGGCCTGTCACGACCCAAGATCGCCTACCTGCGCGACCTCGCGCTGCACGTCGAGGAGGGCACCCTCGAGCTGGAACGGCTCCCCGAGCTGCCCGACGAGGAGGTGAGTGCCCAGCTGACGGCCATCAAGGGGCTCGGACCCTGGACGGCCGACATGTTCCTGATGTTCCACCTGGGCCGGCCGGACGTGCTTCCCGTGGGCGACCAGGGGATCAGGAACGCGGCGAAGGTCGAGTACCGGCTGCGCAAGCTGCCGGACGCGAAGCGGCTCGAGCGGCTCGCCCGCCCGTGGCGCCCCTATCGGACGCTGGCGTGCCTGTTCCTCTGGAGCTCGCTGGACAACAAGCCCGTGTAGGCGGAGCTGCTCAGACGGCGCTGCCGCAGCTCGGCTCTTCGTCCGCCACGCGGAACGAGGAGCCGCAGCCGCACGAGGCCACGACGTTCGGGTTCGAGACCTCGAAGCCCGAGCCCTGGAAGCTCTCGGTGAAGTCGACGGTCGAGCCGTCCACGTAGCGGAGGCTCGCCGGATCCACGAGCACGCGGATCCCGGACGCGTCGAACACATGGTCGTCGTCGCGCTTCTCGTCGAGCGCCAGTGCGTACTGGAAGCCCGAGCAGCCGCCACCGCGAACGCCGACCCGTAGGCCGACCTCGCCCTCGGCGGCCTGCCCGTTCATGAACTCATGGACCTTCTGCGCGGCGATGTTGGTGAGAGTGACCATTGAGCTGCCCCCATTGTATCGGCGCTTTCGTCGGTACCCTGAAGATTCGGATGCCCAGCGCGAACGAGCTCAAGCAGCGCATCGAGGAGGCCCTTCCCGGCTCCGTCGCCGCGGTCGAGGACCTGACCGGCGGCGGCGACCACTTCCGGGCCGAGGTCGTCTCGGACCGCTTCGAGGGCCTCACCCGCATCCAGCAGCACAAGCTGATCTACGACGTATTCGGCGACGAGGTCGGCGGCGCCATCCACGCGCTCTCCATCAAGACCCAGACCCCTGGAGACGGACGATGACCAACGACGAGATCCGCACCTTCATCGACAACGCCATCAAGGAGAACAAGGTGATGCTCTTCATGAAGGGCACACCGGAGCAGCCGGCCTGCGGGTTCTCCATGCGCGCCTCGGGCGCGCTCAACGAGCTCGGCGTGCAGTACGCGGCGCTCGACATCCTCCCCGACCCGCGCATCCGCCAAGAGCTCTCGGAGCTCTCCGGCTGGCCGACGATCCCGCAGCTGTTCGTGAACGGCGAGCTGGTTGGCGGGTCCGACATCGTGCTTGAGATGTACGAGTCGGGCGAGCTGGCGGCGCTGCTCGGCGTCGCGCAGCCCGACGACGTGCAGGTGCCGAAGCCCGACGTCCAGCAGAGCCAGGCGCCGATCGGGCTCGAGAACCGGCTGAACTAGGCGCGGTCGTCCGTGGCACCGGCCGATCGGGTCCGCGTCCGGTACATCGTGCGCGACGTCGACGAGGCGGTCGCGTTCTACGGGGAGCGGTTGGGCTTCGAGGTGGCCTTCCAGCCCGGCCCCGGCTTCGCCATGCTGCGCCGTGGCGCGCTCGAGCTGCTTGTGAACGAACCGGGCGCGGGCGGGGCTGGGCAGGCCGTGGCCGACGGCAGGCGCCCCGAGCCGGGCGGCTGGAACCGCATTCAGGTCGAGGTGGCGGATCTCGAGGAGGAAGTTCGGGCGCTCGGAGCGGCGGGGGCCGAGTTTCGCAACGAGATCGTGAGCGGCCGGGGAGGCCGGCAGATCCTCCTGGAGGACCCCTCGGGCAATCCGATCGAGTTGTTCGAGCCGCCCCGGGGCTGAGGCGCTCGCGCGCTCAGCTCGGCTTGCGTCGGCGACGCTCGTCGAAGCTTTTCTTGCCGCGCTCGGCGTAGGTGCGCGCCTGGCGCAGGTAGCGCTCCCGCTGCTCGGGTGGGAGCGACTGCCAGCGCTCCCACGCCATCAGGACCAGCGGCCACAGCCGCTTGACGTTCGACATGGCCTTGGCGCCGCGTCCGGGGCCTATGTGCTTCTGGTCGGATCGAGCCATCGGAGGTATTGGGCAGGGTAGTCGACGGCCTAGCGCGAACCCCGCCCCGCGGCCCGGCGCACGAGCTCGAACGCCTCCTCCGCCGCCCCCAGCGCCGCGCCGGCCAGCCGGTACTGGACCTGCTGTGAGCGGCGGGTGCGGGCGATGCGGTCGTGCTCGCGCTCGAGGTGCCAGGTCACGGTGGCCTCGAGCGTCTCCTCGTGCGGTCGTGGGCGCCAGCCGAGCTCGCGGCGCGCCTTCGTGGCCCGGTAGGTCCAGCGCTCGGACGCGGCGCGCACCTCGAGCGGCGTGAGCGGCCACGAGCGCCGCCGCGCCGCGAGCAGCGAGGCCGCCAGGGCCGCCGCGGCCGGGGCGAGCTTCACCGGCGGGTCGATGCCCGAGAGCCGCCCGAGGTCGGCGAACAGCCGGTCGAAGGTGAAGTTGCGCGCGCACAGCAGGTAGCGCTCCCCGATCCCGCCGCGGACGTCGGCGAGCAGGTGCCCCTCGGCCGCGTCGCGCACGTCTACGATCCCGGCCGCGCCGTCGGTGTAGACGGGAATGCGCCCGAGCAGGAAGCTTCGCGCCAGCCGGGTCGAGCTCAGCAGATAGTCCCCGGCGCCGAAGCACACCGCCGGGTTCACACACACGAGCGGCAGCCCCCGCGCCGCCACCCGCATCGCCTCCACCTCGGCCTCGTGAACCGCGTTGACGTACGGAATGCCGAGCCCGCCGGCCGTGAACAGCTGCCTCTCGTCGGCGGTCTTGCCCGCCGCCGCGGGACCGACCACCGCGGCGCTCGAGGTGTACACGACCCGCTCCACCTCGGCCCGTAGGCACTCCTGCATCACGACCTTCGTGCCGCCCACGTTCACGTCGAAGACGCGCTCCGAGTCCGCCGGGCGCACCGAGGTCACGCCGGCGCAGTGGAACACGCGCTCGATTCCCTTCAGCGCGCGCCGCACCGAGCGCCGGTCGCGCACCTCGCAGCGCACCCGCTGGAGCTCGCCCAGGTCGGCGATCGCGGCGTCGGGGGAGCCCTCCTCGACCGCCAGTCGCACGTCGTCGCCGCGTTCGGCACAGAGGCGCGCCACGTGGGAGCCGATGAACCCTGTGGCGCCGGTTACGAGCACCTTGCCCAAGCCAGGGGCGAGTGTACGCCGTGGGTGGATGGCTGATTCCGAATCCGCGTGTCCCCGAGGGCGCGCCGGTTCGAGATCAACCATCTGAGTAGGCTGGCCCGCTCATGGCGGACGTCGCGATCGTGACCGACAGCACCTCCTACCTGCCGCCGGAGATGATCGATCGGTACGGGATACGGGTCGTTTCCCTCTACGTGGTCTTCGGGGGCGACCGCACGGTGCCCGAAGTCGACATCACCGACTACGAGGCCTTCATCGAGGAGCTGCGTGGCGCCGAGACGCTGCCCACCACCTCGCAGCCGTCGATCGGGGACTTCACGTCCGTGTTCGAGCCGCTTCTGGCGGACGGCCGGGAGGTGGTCTCGGTGCACATCTCGGGCGGGCTGTCGGGCACGCCCGACGCCGCCCGCCAGGCACGCGCCGCGCTCGAACGCGACGGCAAGGGCGGCGAGCGCGTTCACGTGATCGACTCGACCACCGCGGCCGGGGGGCTCGGCTTCATGGTGCTCGCGGCCGCCAAGGCCGCGGGCGAGGGCGCCAGCGCGGCGCAGATCGTGGATCACGTGGCGGAGGCCCGCTCCGAGCTCAAGCTCTGGTTCGCCGTCGACACGCTCGAGTTCCTCAAGCGCGGCGGGCGCATCGGGGCGGCCAGCGCCTGGATCGGCTCCACGCTGCGCGTGAAGCCGATCCTGACGGTGGAGAACGAGATGACCCCGATCGAGCGGGTTCGCACCTCCTCCCGCGCGTTCGAGCGCATGGTCGACTACGCGCGCCAGCGCCACGACTCGGGCGCCGACGCCTGGTCGGCCCAGCACATCAACGCTCCGCAGCAGTGTGCCGCGCTGATCGAGCGCTGCTCCGAGGTGTTCGGCACACCCCCCACGATCGTGAGTGAGATCGGCCCAGTGCTCTCCGCACACACCGGCCCGGGGCTGCTCGGGATGGGCGGGCTCCCGGCGCATTTCGTGCAGTAGCAGGAGCGCCCAGCGCAAGGGCGAAGGCTCGCCCGATGCCCACCGCCAGGAGCGTGGTCCGGATCGTGCTGATCGTCGTCTGCGTGGCGATTGCCCTCTACCTGCTCTATCTGCTCCGCCGGCCGATCGGCTGGCTCCTGATCGCCATCTTCCTGGCGCTGGCCCTGTCGCCCCCGGTGAACTGGGTGGCGCGCCGGATGAGGCGGGGGTTCGCGATCACGATCGTCTACCTGGTGCTGCTGGCCGTGCCGCTCCTCCTGGCCGCCCTGATCGTGCCGCCCCTGATCACGGAGGCCGACAACTTCGCGAAGAACGTGCCGGAGTACGCCGACGACGTGACCCGCTTCGTCGAGGAGAACAACCAGCTGCGCAAGCTGAACGAGGACTACGACATCACCGGGCAGCTCGAGAAGGAGGCGGCCAAGCTGCCCGACAAGCTCGGCGGGGCGGCCGGCACGCTGCGCGACGTGGGCTTCGGGGTCGTGAACTCGCTGTTCGCGCTTATCACGATCCTCGTGCTCACGGCGTTCCTGCTCTCGAACGGGCGCACCTGGACGGACGCCATCATCGCCAACCGGCCCGAGGACGAACGCACGCGCCTCCGGCGCTCGCTCGACCATATGGCAGGCGCGGTGGGCGGCTACGTTGCGGGCGCGCTCACGATCGCGGTGATCGCCGGCGTGGCCACCTACATCGTGCTGACGATCCTGGGCGTGCCGTTCCGGGCGCCACTCGCGGTGATCGCCGGGCTGTTCTCCCTGATCCCGCTGATCGGAGCCACGATCGCGGCGTTCCTGATCGGGATCGTCACGCTGTTCGAGAACTTCCCGACCGCCACGATCATCTGGGTGATCTGGGCGATCGTCTACCAGCAGTTCGAGAACCACGTGATCCAGCCGCAGATCCAGAAGCGGACGGTCCACGTCCACCCGTTCATCACGATCGTGGCCGTGCTGTTCGGCAGCGTGCTGCTCGGCGTGATCGGGGCGCTCGTGGCGATCCCCGTGGCGGCGTCGATACAGATCCTGATGCGGGAGTACGTGGACCTTCGCACGCTGTCGATCAAGCCGGAAGAGCCGGAGGACGAACCGCCACCGGTGGCGCCGCCGTCCCCCGACCCGGCGCCTGCGTAGCCTCCTTCCCATATGAGCGCCGGCGGCCTAGCCAAGCGTGGACTGCTGCTCGCGGTGACCGCGATCTCGCTGTACCTCCTCGCGCCGGCGCTACTCCAGGTGTTCGGGGCGTTCGATCGCCTCGACGACTTCAACCCGCTCTGGTACGTGGCGATGATCGCGCTCCAGGTGGGCAGCTTCGCCTGCATGTGGGCCGTGCAGAAGCTCTCCGTGCGCGCCGAGCACATCGCACCGGTCGTGACCTCGCAGCTCGCCTCGACGGCCTTCGGCCGGGTTGTGCCGGGCGGCGTGGCCGCGGCGGGGGCGTTGCAGTACGCGATGCTCACGCGCGCCGGCGTGCCGGCCGCGGCAGCGGCCTCGGGCATGGCCGCCTCCTCGGTGCTCGTGTTCGGGATCCTCCTCGCTCTGCCGCTGCTGGCGCTGCCCGCGATCCTGTTCGGCGCACCGGTCGACCCCGGCCTGGGCCGGGCGGCCGTGATCGGCGGCGTGGTGTTCGTGGCGACGGTCGCGCTCGGGGCGGCGGCGATCGTCCGGGACGGACCGCTCGTCGTGATCGGCCGCGCGGCGCAGGCCGTCCGCAACCGCGTGCTGCGCGGGCGTGCCCCGCTCAGCGGGCTGCCCGAACGCCTCGTGGCCGAGCGCAACGAGGTGCGGCAGGTGCTCGGCCGGCGCTGGTGGGAGGCGCTCCTGTTCGCAGCCGGGCGCTGGGTGCTCGACTACCTGACCCTGCTTGCCGCGCTCACGGCGGTGAACGCCGATCCGCGGCCGTCCACCGTGCTGCTCGCCTTCTGCGCCGCCCAGTTCCTGGGCCAGTTGCCGCTCACGCCCGGCGGCCTCGGCTTCGTGGAGGCGGGCCTCACGGGAATGCTCGCGCTCGCGGGCGTGGCCGCCGGCGCCGCGCTGGTGGCCACGCTCGCGTACCGCCTCGTGTCGTTCTGGCTGCCGATCCCCGCCGGCGCCGTGGCCGCGGTCGTGCACCGGCGCAGGTACGGCGAGAGCGCGCTCGAGGAGATCGAGTCGATCCCGGAGTCGGACCTCGGGCGAGCCTCGCGCTCGGTCACGGTGGGCCGGCGGCGGGACTGACGGCATCGCCGGAGCGCCGGTCGATCGCCATGCGCACCATCCATGCGGTGGAGGCGGCGAGCACCGCCGCCGGAAGCGCGTCGAAGCCTGGCGAGCCGACCAGCAGCGCGGCCAGCAGCACCGACGAGAACAGCAGCTTGGTCATCGCCGCCATGCCGGCGGCGGTGCCGATGGCCACCGCGGCGGTGATCGACAGGTCGACGAGCTCGACCGCGACCATCGCCACCGCGATGCCGAGGAACACGGCCGGGAAGACGGGGCCGCCGCGGAAGCCCGAGCCGAGGCTGATCGCGTAGGCGAGGCCCTTGGCCACGATGAGCACCACCACCACGCCGAGCGAGCCCTCGGCTACCAGGTTGGGAAGCGCCGCCTGACCCGAGAAGAGCACGTCCTGCGAGTCGGCGCCGAGCAAATCGGCGCTCCAGGCGAGCAGGCCGACCGCGAGGCCGCCGGCCAGCAGCAGCGGCGCCATACCCACGCCGCGTCCGCGCAGCGCGTCGGTGCGGACCGCGAGCACCCGCACGCCTGCGATCAGGAGCGCCGTGACCAGGCCGACCGCCACTCCGAGGAGCAGATCCCCGACGCTCGTGCCGTCGTAGGCCGGAAGCCCGGTCAGCTCCAGCCCCGCGGTCTGGATGCCCTCCCAGTTGCCGAGCCCGATGAAGAGCGTGTAGCCGCAGGCCGCGGCCACTAGGCCTGGCAGCAGCGTCGGGATGAGAGCGGCACCGAGTCCCACGCCCGCCTCGATCAGGAGCATGCCCGCCACCAGCGGACCGCCGAACAGCGCCGACACGGCGGAGAACGACCCGGCGAGGCCGAGCACCATGCGCTCGCGCTCGCCGACGCGCGCGAGCGTGGCTACGGCAACGCCGACCACGGAGCCGAGGGCGATCAGCGGCGCCTCGGGCCCAAGCACCGCGCCGAACGAGAGCGTGGCCACAGCGGCGAGCAGGACGCCCGGCCCGTACGCCAGAGGCGAGGGCTTTACCGAGAGCCCGCCGATCGGTGAGTGCCCGCCGTCTCCGGGCAGCAGCGTCCGGGCCGCGAACACCACGAGGGCGCCCACCACCGGCACGCCGATCACGAGGTACCACGGGGGCGAGGAGTGGCCGAGCCAGTCGGGCAGGTCGGTCCACAGGAGGTTCTCGACGATGTGCACGAGCGCGAGGAAGCCGGCCGCGACCAGCCCGGCCGGCACGCCGATCAGGGCCCCCAGGCCGACGAGTCGCAGGTAGTCCCGCGGCTCGATCGCGGGAGCGCTCGACGGCGGCGGCGCTTGAGCCTCGGGCATCCCCGCGCCATGCTAGATCCTCGCGCGGCAGGCACGCACCCGCGGCCGTCGAATTGATCTGAGTGGCCCGACCACTCGACCGCCTGCACCGGGGGAACCCTCGGCACGGCTACGGACTGGTCCTACTGCTCGTGCTCGCCTCGGCGTGCTTCCAGGTGGCCGCTCCGGCGGCCAGCTGGTCGCAGTTCGTGACGATCATGCTCGGGGCGGCAACCCTGCTCGCGGCCATGGTGGCCACGAACACCCATCACGGGCTCGGCAGGGCCGCTGCCGCGGCGGCGCTCGGTCTGGCGGCGCTCTCCGGGGTGTTCTGGCTCCTGACCGGCTCGATCCCCAAGGGCGAGGCTGCGATCGCCAACGGCCTGCTGGTCGCGTTCGCCCCACTCCTCATCGTGCGCGGGATCCTGGGCGACATGCGCAGGGAGGGCGTGGTCACCGTGCACGCGCTCGCGGGGGTCCTGGCGATCTACCTGCTGCTCGGGATGTTCTTCTCGTTCCTGTACGGGGCGGTCGACGGGCTCTCGGACAGCGAGACCTTCTCGGGCGCGGTCGAAGCGCAGCGCTCCGACTTCCTCTACTTCAGCTACATCACGCAGGCGACGGTCGGCTACGGGGACATCGTGCCGGTCACGGACGTCGCGCGCATGCTGGCGGTGGCGCAGGCGCTGACCGGCCAGGTGTACCTCGTGACCGTCGTGGCGCTGATCGTCACGAACCTGCGCCCCCGCTCGCGGCCCGGCGAGAGGCCGAGCGCGCCGGCTGCAGGGTCAGCTCCGCCGCCTCCGCCTTAGGGCCTAGGACCGGCCATGGTCTTCGGCGGTGAGCGCGTAGCGCTCGTGGTCGCGCCAGCGGCCGCCGATCTTCAGGTAGCGAGGCGAGAAGCCTTCGAGCCGGAAGCCGCAGCGCAGCACGAGTCGTCTCGAGCGCTCGTTGGCGGGCTGCACATTGGCTTCGACGCGGTGCAGTCGCAGTGCGGTGAACACATGGCGGAGCGTCAGCCGGAGCGCCTCGGTCATGTAGCCCTGCCCGGCGTAGGGCGCTCCGACGGCGAAGCCGAGGTACGCGTTCTGGAAGCCGCCCCGGAAGATCTGCGAGAGGTGGAACGAGCCGATGACGGCTCCGCCCTCCCTTAGCACCGCCAGCAGCACCTCGTTCGACTCGTCGCGCGAGCGCTCGATCAGCTCGTCCCAGGCCTCGAGGGTCTCCGCCGCGAAGAACCAGGGCCGCAGATGGTCGCGGCTCGCGCGCATGAGCGCGGTGTACTCCGGGCCGTCGGCGGGCCGTGCGTGGCGAAGCGTGACCCGCGGAGCGGTCAGCGCCGCCGGCGGGAGAAAAGCGAGATCGTGGCGGCCACGCCGCCGCCGACGACGAAGCCGGCCACGGCCGCTCCGATCAGAGCCGTCTTGCGGTTCTCGGACAGCTGGCGGCGCCAGTCGGTCAGCTCCGTGACCTTCGAGCGCAGGTCGTCGACGGAGAAGGCGAGCTCGCGCCGTGTCTCCTCGATCGAGGCCCGAATCACCTCCGGGCTGCTCGTGCCTTCGGGCACTAACCCTTCACCTCCTCGCCCTTCTCGAGCGTTCGCGGCACCTGGTCGTGATGGATCGCCTGCGCCTCCAGCTCGGCGCGCATCTTCTTCGCCTCCTCGATCGCGAGGTCCGGCGTGGGCGGCGCGCCGCGCTTGAAGAACTGCTGCGCCACGAACGCCGCGATCGCGGCCAGGATGAAGAGCAGCACCGTGACCACGAGGAAGCCCGCCCAGATGCTGCCTTCCCAGTTGAAGATGTCGTCGAGGAACCAGGCGAGGGTGTGGAAGAGCATGGTGATGCCGAATACGAGGAACACGCCCGCCGCCGCGCCCACGGCGGCTCCCTTGCCGAGCTTCTGGAACTTGTCGGTGACCTCGGCCTTGGCGAGGTCGATCTCCTGGCGGACGAGCAGCGACGCCTTCTCGGAGACTTCCGAGACGATCTCGCCGAGTGACTTCTCGGCGTTGTCGGGCGGGGGCATGCCGTCGCCGGGGCTCATGGGCCGAATCGTCGCAGGATCACGGCCAGCGCGACGCCGCCCACGAACGCGGCGCCGACGAACAGCTCGGGACGCTCCGCGAAGGCGTCGCTCTCGGTGTCCACGGTGAGCGGGGACTCGCCGAGCGGGCGACCGCCGGTGGCGCCCTGGTTGGGCTGCGCCTCGGCCGCTTCGGCCGCGCCCTGGACCCCGGTCTGGTCGGCCATCAGTCGACCGGCGGGTCCTCGTTGAAGACCCGCAGCCAGATCTGAGTCGCGATCCTGTTGGCGATGATCGAGCTGAGTGCGCCGATGCCGGCGAGCAGTCCGCTCCACATCAGCCGCTTCGAGAGATCGTGGTGCATGAGCGGCGGATTCAAGCAGACGACTCGAGGCCGCCGCAGATGGCCTCGACCACGAGGCCCTTCGCGCGCTCGTAGTCCGCGTCGGTCCTCGGGAGCACTCCGAAGATCCAGCCGGTCAGGAGCTGCTCGATAGCGCCGTAGAAGCACATCGCCGCGAACTCCGCCGGGATGTCCGATTTGAACGAGCCCTCGTCGCGCGCGGTCTCGACGATCCGGGCGATCCCGGCGTACGCCTCGCGGATCTTCTCGAGGTGCAGGCGCCCGAACGAGTTGGCCGCGCGCGTGACCTCGACGATGATCACCTTCATCAGGTCGGGGTCGTGGCGGTAGGAGTCGATGATGAAGCCGGCCACGCCGTGGAGCTTCTCCCTGGCAGGCAGGTCGCGGGAGTCGATCTCCGCGATCGCGTCGAGCATCACTTGCCAGCGCTCGAGGAAGAGCGTGTTGAGGATCTCCTCCTTGGAGTCGAAGTAGTGGTACACGAGGCCGTAGGCCACGCCCGCCTCGTCGGCCACGTCGGAGACCCGGCAGTGGTGGAAGCCGCGACGCGCGAACACCCGCACCCCGGCGTCGAGGATCAGGCGCCGCTTGTCGACCGCGCTGGCCTTGGGGGCGGTGGCCATTACGCGCGTACCGCCCTTGGCCAGGCGTATGCGTCATCCACCCGGTTGGCCAGGCTCGGCAGCTTCTGGCGGAGCTCCTCCTGGCGGGCCAGGTCGAGGTCCGCCGCGATCACGTGCTCGCCCTCGCCCGGCGCGCGGCCGAGCACCTCGCCCCACGGGTCCACGATCATCGAGTTGCCGTAGCTGTCGCCCTCGGGGCCGGGCCGGCGGCCCTGGCCCGGCGCCACGACGAACACCTGGTTCTCGATCGCCCGGGCGCGCACGAGCACCTCCCAGTGGGCCTCGCCCGTCACGCGCGTGAAGTTGGCCGGGATGGTCACGATGCGCGCGCCGCGCAGCGCCAGGATCCGGTACAGCTCGGGAAAGCGCAGGTCGTAGCAGATGGACAGTCCGAGCCGGGTGCCGTCGGCGGTCTCGGACAGCACGATCTCGCCGGCGGGCTCCGAGTGCTCCGACTCGCGGTACTCGACGCCGCCCACCTCCACGTCGAACATGTGGATCTTGCGGTAGATGGCGCGGAGCTCGCCGTCTGGGCCCGCGTGCACGGAGGTGTTCGACACCCGCTCGCGGCCCTCGCGGCGCTCGGCCACCGAGCCGGCCACCAGGTCGATGCCGAGCTCGCCGGCGAGCCCGCGCGCCCAGCGCACCGGCCCCCCGTCGAGATCCTCGGCGCCCGCGGCGTAGTCCGCCGCGTTGCCGCGGATGTCGAGCCGCTCGGGGAGCACCACCAGCTCGCAGCCGTCCGCCGCGGCGTGGCGCACGAGCCGCTCCGCGGCTTCGAGGTTGCGCTCCTTGCTGTCGGTCGACTCGAGTTGGACCGCGGCGACCCTCATCGCTCCTCCCAGCGAGGCCCGAAGCAGCCGACTCGGCGGCTGGTAGGGACCGAATTGACTGACCAGTCAATCTGGAGTGTACTGCGCCGCGATGCGGGATCTCCCCACCCGTGGCCCCGCGGTGCGCCGGCTCGGCCTGCCGCTGCCCCCGCTGCCCATGCCGGCGATGAGCCGCGGGCGGCCGCTCAAGCGCTGGCGCTATGTCGGCGTGTACAGGCCCGACGTGATGCTCTGCGCCGGCGACGCGCGCGTCGGCGGCGTGCCGCAGCGCTGGTGGGCGGTGGCGCTACCGGACGGCACGCTGCTCGAGCGCACGACGCACGGCCGCGGCGGCGTGGTGCTCGAGCCGGGGGTCGTGCGCGTGCGCGCGCGGGATGTGTCGATCGACCTCGCGCTGGAGGAGCCCCCGCCGGTGGAGGTCGTCTCGCCGCATGGCCGTTCGTGGATCTGGACGGCGAAGCGCGCCCCGGTGCTCGTGCGCGGGCGCGTGGAGACCCCGCGCGGAAGCTTCGACGTCGACTGCGAGCACGGCTTCATCGACGAGTCCGCCGGCTACCACGCGCGCCACACCGCGTGGCGCTGGTCGGCCGGCGTCGGGCGGGCGGCCGACGGACGCCGCGTGGCCTGGAACTTCGTGGACGGCGTGCACGATGCGGCGTCCGGGAGCGAGCGCACGGTGTGGGTCGACGGCGAGCCGCGCGAGGTGGAGCCGCAGCCGTTCGCGGCCGACCTGAGCGCCGTCGGCGGGCTCTCCTTCCGGGCCTGGTCGGTGCGCGAGCAGCGCATGTCGCGCGGCTTCGCGCGCAGCTGGTACCGCCAGCCGTTCGGCGAGTTCGGCGGCGAGCTGCCGGGCGGCATCCGCCTCGCGGAGGCCTACGGCGTGATGGAGGAGCATGATGTGCGCTGGTGACCAAGCTGTTCGTCGTCTGGATGGCCGCGCTCGGCATCCTGCCGGCGCCCGCGGCATCGCAGGACACCGTACGCGTGCGCGTGGCGGCCTCGGGTGACTTCCTGATCCACGCGCCGGTGGCCTCGCGCGCGCTCGCGCTCGGCGGGGGGCGCCGCTACGCGTTCGCCCCGCTGTTCGACCCCGTGCGCGGTCACATCGCGGGCGCCGACTTCGCCATCTGCCACGTGGAGACGCCGCTCGTGCCCGGCCCGGTGCAGGGCTACCCGAGCTTCCGCACGCCGCCCGCGCTGGCCGGCGCCATCAAGCGCGTGGGCTGGGACGCGTGCAGCACCGCCTCGAACCACTCGCTCGACGCCGGGCAGTACGGGATCGGCACCACGCTGGCGGCGCTCGACCGCGCGGGTGTGCCCCACACCGGCAGCGCACGATCGCCGGCGGAGCGGGGGCGCACGACGATGGTCGAGGTGAAGGGCGTGAAGGTCGCGCTGCTCGCCTACACCGCGATCTCGAACGGCCAGGCGGTGCCGCATCCGTGGTCGGTCAACTGGGCCTCCGCCGGCCGCATCCTGGCCGACGCGCGCCGGGCGCGCGAGCGCGGCGCCCAGCTCGTGATCGCCAACCTGCACTGGGGCGCCGAGTACCTCCACGCGGTGACGCCGGAGCAGCGAGCGCTCGCGCGCCGCCTCACCCGCTCGCCGGCGATCGACGCGATCGTGGGACAGCACGCTCACGTGGTGCAGCCGATCCGGCGCGTAAACGGCAAGCCGGTGGTGTTCGGCGAGGGCAACCTGGTGTCGAACCAGACCGCCGGCTGCTGCCCGGCGGCCGCCCAGGACGGCCTGATCGCCCTGCTCGACTTCGCCGTCGCGCCTGACCGGCGCGTGCGCGCCATCCGGATCCGCTACGTGCCCACCTGGGTGCGCCACCCGGACTACACGGTGGTACCGGCGGCCCCCGGCACGGCGTCGTGGAACCGCACGGTGAGCGTCGCGGGACGGCGCGGCGGCATCCGCCCCCTGCGCTAGCTGCACCCCCTCGGCCAGATGAACGTCCCGGACTGGTGGGCATAGGGGGTACTCAGGGACGTTCGTGCTGCGAGCCGGCCCTGGCTAGCCCCGCGCGGCCCGCTGGCGGCGCAGCTCCGCCACGAGCGCCTTCTGGTGCAGCGCCGCGATCAGCTCGTTGAGCGGCTCCGCGCCGGACGCGATCAGCTCGGCGGCGCGGTCGGGGTCGAGCTCGCCGGCGAGCCGGTCCATCAGCACCTGGACCTCCTCCTTCACGAGCTCCTCGAGCGCGCGCTTGTAGCGCACCGTGTCGTAGACCGTGAAGCCGATCCGCTCGTCGTAGCCGCCGGCCCGGAAGCGGCTGATCGCCTCGACGATCTGCACGTCGCGCTCGCCGTACCCGCGGCTGGTCGGCGTGAGGATGCCCAGCTCGGCGAGCCGGTCGAGCACCTCCTGCGGGACGTCGCAGCGGCGCCGCAGCTCGGCCGCGGATACGCGGCTGCGGTCGCCCTGGAGCGCGCGCTCGAGGATGCGGTCCTCGAGCTCCACCAGCGCCCTCGCGCGCTCCGGGTCCTCCTCCAGGACCGAGCGGATCAGCTTCAGCGGCATGAAGCGCTCCTCCTGGAGCTGCTTGATCAGCCGGATCCGCTCGACGAACTCGGGCGGGTAGTAGGCCATGTTGCGCGACGTCTTGACCGGCTCGGGCAGAAGGCCCTCGCGCAGGTAGTGCTTGATCGTCCCGGAGCTGACCCCGCTGCGCTCGGACAGCTCCTTCATCTTCAGCAGGCCGTTGTCACTCACCCCATGAAGCTCCCGCGCGCGCCCGCCTCGGCGGCGCCGGCCACGGCTCCGGATTCCTCGAGCGCGCCGATCTCCGACTCGTCGTAGCCGAGACCCGCCAGCACCTCGCGCGTGTGCTCGCCGAGCGCGGGCCCGGGGCCGGCGGGCGCGCCGGGCGTCCGGGAGAGCTTCACCGGGACCCCCAGGAGGCGCACGCCTTCGGTGCCGGGCTGGTCCAGCTCGACCACCATCTCGCGGGCGCGCACGAGCTCCGAGTCGAGCGCCTCGTCCAGCTCGAGCACCGGCTCGAGGCAGCAGTCGTTCTGCGAGGCGAACTCGCGCCACTCCTCGCGCGTGCGCTCCATGAAGACGCGCTCGACCTCGGCGTGCGCGTCCGAGCCGGGCGGCGAGAACTGCTTCTCGATCAGGTCCTCGCGGCCCACGCCGCGGCACCACGCCTGCCAGAACTTCGGCTCGAGCGCGCCGAGCGTCACCCAGCCGTCCTTGCACGCGTAGGGCCGGTAGCAGATGAGCGACCCCGCCAGCTCGAGCGTGCCGCGCTGCGGGTTCACGTCCTCGGCGAGGTAGCGCGCGGCCACGAGGGCGAGCCACGAGAGCGCGCCGTCGAACATCGAGACGTCCACGAGCTGGCCCTCGCCGGTGCGCTCGCGCTCGCGCAGGGCGGCGAGGATCCCGAAGGCGGCCATCTGGGCGCCGCCGCCGATGTCGGCGATCTGGCCGGCCGCCTGCACCGGCGCGCCGTCGCGCTCGCCGGTCAGCCCGAGCAGGCCGACGAGCCCGAGGTAGTTCATGTCATGGCCCGAGCGGTCGCGGTACGGGCCGTCCTGGCCGTAGCCGGTGATCGCGCAGTAGACGAGCCGCGGGTTCTCCTGCTTCAACCGCTCGTAGCCGACGCCCAGCCGATCCATCACGCCGGGGCGGAAGCCCTCCAGCAGCACGTCGGACTCGCGCACGAGCCGGAGCAGCACCTCGCGGCCGGCGTCGGACTTCAGGTCGATGCGGATCGAGCGCTTGTTCCGGTTCAAGGCCAGGAACAGCGCGCCGCCGGCGCTCTCCTCGGCGCCCTCGTAGCGCGGCGGCGCCCAGCGCACGTAGTCGCCGAGCCCGGTGTCCTCGACCTTCAGCACGTCGGCGCCGAAGTCGGCCAGCAGGCCCGAGCAGAAGCCGCCCGGCAGCAGCCGGGAGAGGTCGAGCACGCGGATGCCCTCGAGCGCGCCGCTCACGCCAGGCCCAGCCGCTCGCGCGCCTCC
>DASRIC010000105.1:0-15509 GCA_035650215.1 Thermoleophilaceae bacterium | reverse complement strand
CCTCGGGCAGGCCCCGGGGATCTCCGCCGGTGGAGGTGGCCGCCGTATCGGAGGCGCCGTCGGCGTCGACGTGGTTGATGGTCGGATTGTCGAAGCCCGCCTCCGCAAGCCGCGTCAGAAGGGGGCCGAGCTCGCGATCCGGAACGTGCTCGACGGTCACCGAGAATGGGCACATCGCCAGCCTCCTGCAAGGTAACGTAGCGAAACATACCTACGTAAATCACCGTTGTCCAGAAGCTGCTAGGGTACGACCTGCGCCATGACCCACCGCCGACGTCGTCGAGCTACTCAAGCTCCCTCGACAGTCACCTTGGGCTTGAGCGCATCAGGAGGACTCAACCGAGCCTCCACTCCAGAGAAGAAAGTTGGACCCCTTCATGTTTGCCACTATTCGGCGCTACGAGTCGATCGACCAGGCCCGCGCCAGCGAGCTCGTCAAGAAGGCCGACGAGACCCTCCTGCCCAGCTTGAGCGAGCTACCCGGCTTCAGTGGCTTTTCGCTCATTGAGGCCGGCGACGGCGTCATGAGCTCGATCACCTACTTCGACACCTCGGAGCAGGCCGACGAGTCGACCCGCCTCGCATCCAACTGGGTGGGCGAGCAGAAGCTGGAGACGGCGCTCCCGAACGCGCCGAAGATCACGAGCGGCGAGGTCGTCGTGCACAAGACGAGCGAGCTCGTCCAGGCGTAAGCCTCGACCGTTCGCTGTCGGAGAGAAGGCCCGCAGCGTGCGGGCCTTTTTTCTGTCCTGACCGGACTCGACGGTGCAAGCCGCTCTCAGAGGCGGGGCCAGGTGGCTCACTCGCCGCGGTCGAACCGCACATACTCCCGCCAGAGCCAGGTGAGGTCGCGCAGCTCGTCCACGAGCGCGGTGCAAGCGGTCTCCACGGTCTCGACGTTGCTCACGTGCATACGCCTGCCACGACGGCCGTCGATGTTCTCGGTCCCGGCGCTACCGAAGGTGGGCGAGCGTTCAAGCTCGTCGAGAATCTGCTCCGCCTCGGGCTGGAGGCACAGGACGGTGATCACTACCTCCGGGATGGGCGCATGGTAGTGCGCTCGGTAGGAAGTCCCGGCATCTGTTGCATCCGGCAGCCCGGCGCTGAGAGAATCGTCGCGATGATGCGCGGCCGGAGCCAGGCGCACGAGCGCGGCGGCCCAGGGACGCGGCGGTGGCGCCGCCGCGTGGGCGCCTTCGGTGCCGCGTTCGCGGCGGCGGCGATCGTGCTCGGCTCGCCGGCCGCAATGGCCCAAACGTCCCAAACGTGCCAGCCTCAGGTTGGCGCGGAGGGCGCGGCACCGTTCACGGTGTGGTACTGCGCGGGGGACGCGACCGGCCCGCAGGACGCGGCGACGGTCGCGCGGCACCTCGATCAGGCGTGGCCGGTGATGACGCAACCCGAGCCCGACGGCCTCGGGCCTCCGCTCGCCCCCGAGGCAAACGGCGGCAGGCTCAGCGTCTACGTCACGGCGCCCACGGCGGAGGTGGCCCTCGGGCAGTGTCCGGACGACTGCCGGTCGGTCGGCGACAACTACGGCCTGGCGGTGCCGGTGCCGCCTTTCATCGTCAGCAGTTCGGGCGCCGAGCGCTCGAGCGCCGCGCTGATCATCAACAAGCAGATTGGCGTCAACGACGGGACGGTGATCCACGAGTTCTTCCACGCGCTCCAGTTCGCGCATACGACCTCCGGAGCCCACAGCTGGGTGGGCGAGACCGCGGCGTCGTGGGCGGAGCACTACTACCGTGCAAGGGAAGAGGTCGCCGGGCGCATAGGCTTCTTGAGGGCATTCCAGAGCAGCCCCGGCACGCCGCTGTTCCAGAGGGGAGACACGCTCGAGTACGGGGCCTACGTGTGGCTCGTCTGGCTCGCCCAGCGCGCGAACAGCGCAAGCCCGGTCTTTGGAATGTGGACCGCGCTCGAACAGGCCCCAACCGAAAGCGAGGACGCGGTCACTTCCCTCGTGGACAGGTACCTGACGCGGCTCGGGTTCGGTTTCAGGTCGAACTTCAAGGACTTCGTGGTGGAGGACCTCAACCTCAACCTGTCGCGCCGGGTGACCCCGCAGCTGTTCTGTTGCGGGGCCTTCGGCGACCCCGACGTGCCGCTGGGCCTGAGCCCGCCCTTCGTCCGACGACCCTGGACACTCGGCGCCAGGGGGCGGAGGGCCACGGTGAGGCTGTCCCCGCTGAGCATGCAGTACGACCAGGTCAGAGCCATCAGCCGGTCGGTCGGGGCGGTCACCGTCCGCTCGAGCGGGATTAGGCCGTGGGGCGACATCGTCGTTCTCGCGCGCGCTGCGACCGGCTGGCAGCGCGTGGATCTTCAGAACGGGTCGGTCACCTTCTGCCGTTTTACGAACCGCGGAAACGTCCGGCGGCTGATTGTGATCGCCGACAACCACGACTATCGCAGGGCACACTCAGGGTCCTACACGGTCAGCGGACGGCCCACGTGTCCCTCCCGCCGACCGGTGACGCGGACGCCCGCCGCGGGCTAGGGCTCAACCCGCTGGGCTTGAGCGCTTGGGCGTCTCAGGGCTGGTGGATCGGTATCCGGCGCGTTGCGGTCTGCGACCCCTGCCACTTCGGGAAGCCGACGAAGTGGACGGAGTACCTCACGTGGCCGGAACCGCTGACCCTGAGCCGCGCCCGGCAGCGTCCTTCGACCACCCGGTTGTTGGCGCGCTCCCTCAGTCCTTCACGGGAGATCCGGTAGAAGACACACCGGCCCCGCGGCGAGCCGCCCCGCGAGCGCACCTCTCCCGCCAGCACGAAGCGCGTGCGCGCGACGACGAACGTGGGCGCGTCGAGCTCGACGGTCGTTTCGGTGCCTCCTCGAGGCAGCGGTATCTGAGGCAGTCCGGATCGCGGAATTTCAATCACGTTGGCAGGGGCCGGCCGCGTCGCCAGCACGCGCTCGCCGTCCAGGATCGTCCACACGACCGTGCTGCCGTGGCCCTTGACGAGCGTTCCGTCGGGTGGCACGACCGGAATCTCGAACAGCTCGGCCCTGCGAACCTCGCGCACCTGGTCCGGCTCGTACCCAAAGGCGGCGCGCTCGTCAGGTGCCAGTGGGAACCTCGCCCCGGCTCTCGTCAGCCACAGCGTTTGCCCGTCTCGTGCCCGGAGGAACTGGCCCTCGCCGGGCGGCGCACGGGACGTACCGCCCGCGTCGCTGCCGGACTCGGGGCCGTCGTCCGCCAGCAGCGCGACCGCCACGGCAGTGCCCGCCGCGGCCGCGAGCGCGAGCGCAGCGGGCCAGGCCCAGGTACGTCGCCGCCCGGCCTCTCGGCGCCGCGAGCGCGCGGCTTTCCAAGGAGGCGGTGCGCCGTCCTCCACGGTGGAACGCAGCTGCCCGGCCGGATCGGCGGCAGCGGCGGCCGCCCGTCCGAGCCGTCCCGCCGTCTGGAAGCGGTCCGCAGGATCTTTGGCCATCGCACGCGACACGACGTCGTCGAGTCCGGGAGGCAGGCCCGACACATAGTTGCTGGGGCGCGGCGGCGGCTCGCTCAGGTGCGCGTAGATCTTGGTCACCTCGTTGTCCGTCTCGAACGGGACCCGTCCTGTGAGCGCGTGGAAGAGCACGCAGCCGAGCGAGTAGATGTCCGAGCGGGCGTCCACCTCCTCGCCGCGAATCTGTTCAGGAGCGACGTAGTCGATCGTGCCAAGCAGCTGTCCGGTGCGGGTCAGATGGGCGTCGGTCCCGACCCGCTTCACCAGGCCGAAGTCGGTGAGGTACACGTGTTCTGTCGGGTCCTCCGTCACGAGAACGTTCGCCGGCTTCACGTCCCGGTGGAGGAGACCGTGAGCGTGAGCAGCGTCCAGTGCCGCTCCTACCTGCGCGACGATCGCCGCGGCCCGCGCCGGATCGAGTCCGCCGCCGCGCTTGATCAAGGTCTCGAGCGTCGTTCCCGGCACCCAGCGCATCGACATGAAGAGCGCGTCTCCGGCGGCTCCAGCTTCGTAGAGCGGGATCACGTTCGGGTGGTCGATCGACGCCGTGAGCCGCGACTCGCGCTCGAAGCGCTCGCGAAACCGCGGGTCGTCGGCGAGCTCGGGTGAGATCACCTTGAGAGCCACCGGTCGACCCAGCGACCGCTGTGTCGCTCGGTAGACCACGCCCATGCCACCCCGCCCGGCCAACTCCTCGATCCGGTATCCACCGATCGTCGTACCCGCCGGCAGCGAGATCATCGGCCGATGGCTCCTCAGAGGTCGTGCTCTGACAGGAAGCCGCTCGCGAAGGCGCGCTCCACGAGCCGGGTGCGCTTTTCGTACTGGGGAAGGTCGGCGACGCCGAACTTCTCGAACAGCACGCGCAGATGCTTCTTGACCGCGTCGACGCTCAGGTAGAGCTCCGCTGCGATCTGCTCGTTGGTCGCGGGCGTGACGAAGGCAGTGTGGTCCTTGTACGGCCGGCAGAGAGCGAGCAGGGTCGCGCGCTGGAGCTCGGACAGGAGCGCACCGATCCGGCGCTCGGACGCCGCAGCCGTGCTGCGGGCATCCGCCTCCGCCGGATCCCGAAACAGGATCACCGTGCCTCCGAGCTCGATGCGATCGCCGTCGTGCAGCACCCGCCGGCCGTGCACGATCGTCCCGTTCGCGTACGAGCCGTTCAGCGACAGCCCGTCGTCGACCAGTGACCAGCGGTCGGCGATCCGCTCGAGCTCCGCGTGGATGCGCGAGACGCGCTCGTCCCAGCCGAGCGCGATGTCGGTCGCGGGACCACGCCCGAGCACGATGCGCCCGTCCTCGCTCGAGAGCCTGAAGATCACCTGGCCGCCGTCCTCGTCGCGAAAGACGAGGAACGCCATACCGGCGCGCTCGGCGTCGATCTGAGCTTTGAGCTCTACGGCCGTGTTGGCCCTCGGATTCGCCAGGCGCGGCGACATGGTTGTCCCCCAGAGAGCTTGCGAGTTGACCCATTCTCGGCGGTGCGGCCTGCGGGTGTCAACGTCTTGCAAACAGCCGGTCGATCCCTCACCTTGGTGTGGGGTCCGTCCACCTAGGACCGGCGGTGCGGAACCTTGGTCCCGTTGTCCGGCGCCAGCGCCGGACAAACAATCGCGGCGACCTGTTTCCCCCAACCAGATTGGAGGTCGGGCATGGCGAGTCGGGCGACACATCTTGGTCACCGGCTGGTAACGCGATCACGGCGGCGGCTCGGTTGGCTGCCGGGGGTCTGGAACGCCCCTACCAACGGGAGGACGAGTATGACCAGCAAGAGGCGGATAACCACTCGGGCCACGGTCGCGCTGCTCGCGGTCATCGCCGCCGCCGCGTCGGTGGTGGCAACGGCCACCGGCACGACGTCCATCAAGCCCTACGTGGTCCCGATCGGCGACGACTACGAGATCAAGCCCCTGTTCAGCGTGGACGACAGGGTGCCGTTGCTGGATGGCGCTCCGGGCCAGCAGTACCGCATGGTCGGAATCCCGGACGGCCTCGGCGCGCATCCGAACGGCGATGGCACGAACACGCTCTACATGAATCACGAGCTTCCCTCCACTTCGCTCTCCCAGCCGGTCGTGGGCGGCCCGACGAACCGCGGCGCGTTCGTCTCGCGCTGGATCCTCGATTCGGACGGCGACCCGATCGCGGGCAAGCGTGCGTACGACACGGTCTGGGAGGAGAACACCCTGATCGGGCCAGCACCGGAGGTGGGCAACAGCTCGCGGGCGCTCTCACGCTTCTGCTCCGGCTTCCTGGCCGGGCCGCAGCACGGCTTCGACCGCCCGATCTACCTGACCGGCGAGGAGGAGGCAACCGCCGCGAACTCGTTCGACGGCCTGGGCTCGCAGGCCGTGGCGGTGTATGACGACGAGCTCCACGCGCTGCCGCGCATGGGGCGCTTCTCCAGGGAGAACACCGTGGTGCAGCCGGGACACGGCACGCGCACGGTCGTCTTCCCGACCGAGGACGGCCCGCCGACGCTCGACAGTCAGCTCTACATGTACGTCGGTAAGAAGGATCGCTCCGAGGGTGCCGGCGTGCTGTCGCGCAACGGGCTCGACACCGGCAAGCTGTACGTGTTCCGCTCCCTCGATCCTGACCGCAACAGCGAGCGCGACTTCGTGGCGGGCTCGGTCAAGGGTGAATGGATCGAGATCCCGAACGCGGCCGGCATGACCGCTGCGGCGCTCGAGGAGGCGGCCGACCAAGCGGGCGCCATGACGTTCGTCCGCCCGGAGGACGCGGCCTTCAATCCGCGCAACCGGCACGAGCTGTTCTTCAACACCACGGGCTCCTCGAGCGGCGCCGACGAAGGCGTGAACGAGCTCGGCAGGCTCTACTCGCTGCGGCTGCATCCCGGCAACCCGTTGAAGCCGGCGAAGCTGGACATCGTCTTCAACACCGACACGATCGTCGCGCAGGGCGGTGACATCGCGATCAGCCCCGACAACCTGGACGCGAGCGACCGCTATCTGATGATCAACGAGGACGGCACGGCCGACAGCCGGCCAGTCATGGCGGCGAAGGGACGCGACGGCTCGATCTGGCGGCTCGACCTGGTCGAGGGACCGGTCGGCGCCGTCGGCGCCGATGCCTCGAGCGCCACCCGCGTGGCGGAGCTCGACCCGCCGGGACGCGACGGCGTCGCCGTCGGTCCGGGTGTGTGGGAGACGAGCGGAGTGATCGACACAACCGCCATCTTCGGCGCCGACACCTGGCTGTCCGACGTGCAGGCGCACCCACCGACGGCCGCCCCCGGCGGCACCTCGGTGACGGTCGAGGACGGCCAGCTGTTCTTGCTCCGGCCCGCCGAGGAGTAGCAGGAGATTCGCTGTAGTCCCCAGAGCAGCGAGCGAGGGGCGGCCTCCGGGCCGCCCCTTTGCTGCACCGGCTACTTAGCGCGCGGCGGCAATCAGCTCGGCCGCCTCGGCCTCCACGCCCCCGGCCATGAGCTGCAGGTCGTCGACGATTCCGGGGTCCGCGCAGAAGCCGAAGTAGAGCCGGCCGGCGAGCGAGACGACCGCCACCCGCAGCGCGTGCCGCTCGCCGATCTCGGCGATCGAGTAGAGCGCGTCCACCGGGGCGCCGAGGACGGCCACGCGAGAGCGGGGGCCGGGCACGTTCGAGACGCTCACGGCGAACCTCCGCGGGCTCTGCTCGAGCCGGTCGCAGAAGCGCCTGAGGCGCGGGGAGATGTGCCCGAGCTCACGCGCCAGCTCGTCGAGCCGCTCGGCGTCGTGCTCGGACTTGCGCTTCGCAGTGGCGGCGTGGACGGCGCGCAGCCGTGCCACCGGGTCGGGCTCCCGCAGCCGCAGCCCGAGCGAGAAGAAGGAGTCGCGGTTGGAGGCGTCGTCGCCCTCGTGGTGGAGGCTCACGGGCACGCGCACGCGGACCTCCCCGAGATGCCCGTGGTGGCCCTCGACCCAGCGCTGAAGCGCCCCGGCGAGGATCGTCAGGACCGCGTCGTTGAGCGTGGCGCCGTCGAGCTCCTTGACGGCGTCGTGCAGGTCCGCCAGCGGGACGGACGCGAAGGCGATCCTCCTGCGGGTGCCGATTCGCCCGTCGAAGGGCGAGCGCCCACGGCTGCGTGCGAACTCGCGGTGCAGGAAGCCGCCCAGGTGCGCACGCCTGCGGGCGTGGTCGGCGCTGTGCGCGGCCCTCGAGTGCCCGCGGCTCGGCGCGCCCTCGGCCTCCGGGTCCCAGAGCAGCTCGCGCGCGTAGCGCATGGCCGTGGTCCCGTCGGCCAACGAATGGTGGATCCGCCACACGAGCGCGGTGCCGCCGCCGGGCCGCGGCACGATGTCGATGCGCCAGAGCGGACGCTCCCGGTCGAGGCGCTGCTCGAACAGCCGGGCGACCTCCGCCCTGAAGCCGTCGTCGTCGGGCGCCGCCTCGAGCGTTGGCTGATCGACGTGGTTGGCCACGTCGAACGCGTCGTCGGGCACCCAGGCAGGTTCGGTCCGCGCGGGGTCCAGGCGCCGCGTGAGGGCGGGCACGGCGTCGAGCCGGCCGGCTACCGACTCCCGCAGCGTCGCCAGGTCCGGCGCGCCCTCGTCGAGGACGATCACCTTGCAGGTGTGGCCCACCACGGTGTCGCACTCGAGCGCCAGGACCGCCAGGTCCTCTTGGGCCAGGGGCACGACCTCCATGCGCCGATTCTCCCCCTACGCCGGCAGCGACGCCAGGCCCTGCTGGAGATTCCGGTACTCGCGCATGCGCGTCGGCGTGCCCCCGCTGATACTCCAGACCTGACAGAAGCTCGAGTGCAGCTCCACGCCGCTCAGACGCCCGCGGCCATGCCCGTGGACGGCGGTGATCACGTGATCGCCGACCTGCCGCACCTCCTCGAGCTCGAGGCGCAGCGAGTCGAAGGTGGCCAGCCAGTCCTCGACGTAGTGACGCACCTGTTCGCGTCCCCGGTAGTGGTGCGCGATCGGGCTGTCCTCGAGCGGCATCCACTCGAAATCGGGGTCGACCCCCTCGATCAGCTCGTCCACCCGCCCCTCGTTCAGGGCGTCGATGAAGTCGCGCACCACGTCGACGTTGCCGGGCGGTGGCATTGCCCCCGGATGGTTGCGGATCGAGCGGCGGCGGCCTTAGCCAACGTGAACGCGTAGGCGCTCACGCCGGCGGGCAGGCGCAGCTCGAGGGCGTGCGCGCCGACCGTCGGCAGCGAGATGAGGTGGTAGAGCCGCTGGCGGCGGGCGGTCACGGAGCCCCGCGGCGCTCCGTCGAGGGGACCTTCACGCGCCGTCGCCGGGCGTCGGGGGCGGCGAGCACGAGGTAGACGTCGCGGGCCACCGGGCGCGCGTAATCGAGGCGTCGCGAACCGCGGTGGCCGCCTCGTCCGTCACCCGCCAGTCGCCCGAGAGGGCGAAGCCGCTCGGAGGGAGGTCCTCGCCGGGGTCCTGGTAGTGGCGCCGCCCCGGCGTGGGCGCCTGCGCGACGAAGCCTTCCGCGCGATCGGCTCCCAGCTAGGTCTCCGGCGCGCGCACCTCCGGGTCCGCGCCGGACGGGGTCCGCCCGCGTGGCGGCCCCCAGCCGCGCGCGGCCCGCTTCCGCGAGCAGCGCGCGAATCGCGTCCTCGGTCTTCCCGTAGGCGCCCTCGCCGAAATGGGTGTAGCGCACCTGGCCGCGGGCGTCGATCAGGTACTTGGCGGGCCAGTACTGGTTGCCCCAGGCTCGCCAGGTGGCATAGGAGTTTGTCCTGGGCGATCGGGTAGCGAAGGCCGTTCGCCCGCACCGCCCGCGCGCAGGGCGGGCAGGGTGCGCAGGCAGTTGATGCAGGTATAGGTCCAGAAGTCCACGAGCACGACCTTGCCGCGCAGCTCCGCGAGCGAGAGCGGGCGCCCGCCGGGCGTGTTGAGCCACGAGTCGTTGCCGGTGAAGTCCGGAGCGCGGCCGAGCTTGGGCAGGCCGGCCTGTTGCTGTGACTCGAAGCGCGGCGAGCCGCGCAGACCCTCCAGGCGGCTCTTCACGGCGCTCGTCCCCTCCAGTGCGGTGGTGGGGTTCGAGAGCGCCGCGGGCAGCTCGTTCGCGAGCACGGTTTGGAAGCGCACGTCGAGCTCGGTGGCCATCAGCGCGGCCGTGGCGATCAGCAGGGCTCCGAGCGTGCGCTGCACGACCGGCCCGTGGCCCGCGCCGCGAATCCGGTCGACAACGCGGCGCCCGCCGAACGCGATCAGGAGCAGCACCACTGCCGAGCCCGCGCCGTAGGCGAGCGCCAGCACGACCAGGTCGGCCGAGGTGCCCTGGGTGGCCGAGACCGAGATCACGGCGGCCAGGATCGGGCCGGCGCAGGGGGCGTAGAGGAAGCCGAGCGCGCCGCCCACGAGCAGGCCCGGCCAGAAGCCCTTGCCGCGGCTCCTCGGGCCGAGCCGCTGGAGCGGGGCGAAGGCGCGCTCCACGAGCAGGCCGAATCGCGGCCAGAGCAGCGCGAGGCCGAACGCGGCGAGCACCACCACGGCGAGGCTGCGCACGAAGCCGTCCGTCAGGCCCACTCCGTCGATCACCGACGCGAGCGCGACGATCGCGATCGTGTGCGTGCTCACCAGGCCGAGGATCACTCCGAGCGGCCGCCGCGGGCCGCCGGCCGCACTCGCGGAGAGGAGCGCCGGCAGCACGGGCAGCACGCAGGGCGTGAGCGCCGTGCCCGCCCCCGCGAGCACCGCGAAGATCGTGAGCAACAGCATCGCTGCTGACTATCTACGCATGGGATTGCCATCCGAGTGAACTCCTCCTCGACCGTGCGCGATCGCTCACAAGAGCCACGCGCGCTCCGCAAGGATGCGCGCATGGCGGAATGGACCTCGACAGCACGGGCGAACGCCAGCGCCGACGCGCTGCTCGAGGTGCTCACGCGGCCGGACGAGATCCGCCGCTGGTCGCCGGTCGACTTCGACCTCGGGGACCAGGACGTCTGCCGTCTCGTCTCCGGCACGCGCAGCCGCGTGACCGGCAGGGTCGCGGGCGTGAGCGTCGGCTTCGACGTCGAGGTCCGGGTGGCGCACGAGCGTGCCCTCGAGCTCTCGGCCGACGGCCCGGTGGGCTTCGACGTCCGCTACGACCTGAGCGACCACGAGCGCGGCACGGAGCTGAACGCCTCGGTGTCCATGCGGCCCGCGGGCGGGCTCACCGGACGCCTGGTGGCAAGCGCCACTGCGGCGCTCCTGTCGGCGGGCGCGCTCGACGGCGCGACCGGCCGGATAGCGCAGGTCGCCGAGTCGCTTCCGCAGGCCGCGTAGCCGCGCCGGCCCCCGTGATCCGCGCGGTCTGACCTGCGAACATGGCCGCATGTCAGACCACAGCGCCGCTGCCACCGCGACCGCCGAGCTGGCCTGCGTGAACGGGACCACGATGCCGGCCGCCGACGCCACGATTCCCGCCACGGACGAGGGCCTGCTGCGGGGCGACGGCGTGTTCGAGGTGATCCGCATCTACGACGGGCGCCCGTTCGCGCTCCCCGACCACCTCGATCGGATCGAGCGATCGGGCGCCAACCTGCGCCTCGCCGACGTGTTCCGCGCCGAGCTCGAGTCCGAGATCCCGGAGCTGCTCGAGGCTCGCGGCGGGGCCGCGTTCGACGGCTGCCTGCGGGTCGTGGTCACGCGCGGCGGCCAGCGGCTGCTGCTCACCGAGCCGTTGCCGAGCACGCCCGAGCGGTTGCGGCTGGGAGTGGTCCAGTACGCGCCCACGCGGGTGCTCGACGGCGTGAAGTCGCTCTCCTACGGGGCCAACATGCTGTGCGGGCGCCTGGCGCGGGAGCGCGGGTTCGACGAAGCTCTGCTCGTGACGCCGCACGGCCGGGTGCTCGAGGCGCCTACCTCCTCGCTCTTCTGGGTCGACCCCGAGGGCGTTCTGACCACGCCGCCGCTCAGCGAGCACATCCTCGCCTCCATCACCCGCGCACGCGTGATGGAGGTGGTGTCCGTGCGCGAGCGGCCCTGCACGATGGACGACCTTCGCGTGGCCGGTGAGGCGTTCATCGCTTCCACCACCCGTGAGGTGCAGTCGATCGCTGCGATCGAGGACATCGAGCTGCCGGAGGGCGAGCGCACCCGCGAGGCCCAGGCCGCCCTCCGCGACCGCATCGACGAGGAGCTGGCAGCGCTCTAGCGACGCTGGCGCGGGCGACGCTCGATCTGGTGGGACACGAACCACGCCACGTGGCGCGCGAGGTCCGCCGCAAGGCTCACCGCCGTGGCGGCGCCCCCGAGAAGCTTCCTCCCCATCGCGTGAATCCTACGGCCGCGCGCGGGTGAGCTTGGGATCGTGCGAGCCCGAATCGTCACGATCGTCGGAAACCGGCCCCAGTTCGTGAAGGCGGCCGCCGTGTCGCGCGTTCTGCGCGAGGTGGCGGACGAGTCGATCGTTCACACCGGCCAGCACTACGACGACGAGCTTTCCCGCATCTTCTTCGACGAGCTGGCCGTGCCGGCGCCGGCGCGCGAGCTCGGGGCCGGGGGCGGCTCGAACAGCGCCCAGACCGCGCGCATCCTGGTCGCCCTCGAGCGGGTGCTCGCCGAGCTCGAGCCCGATCTTGCTCTGGTCTACGGTGACACGAACTCGACGCTCGCGGGCGCGCTCGCCGCCGCGCAGGCAGGAATCCCGGTGGGACACGTGGAGGCCGGCATGCGGTCGTTTGATCGCTCGATGCCCGAGGAGTTGAACCGCGTGGTCACCGACCACGCGAGCGACCTGCTGCTCTGCTCGACCGAGACCGCGATGCGCAACCTGAAGCGCGAGTCCACCGGCGGCGAGGCTCACCTGGTGGGCGATGTGATGGCGGACGTGTCGCTGGCCTTCCGCGAGATCGCCGAGGAGCGCTCGACCGTGCTCGAGGACCTCGGCCTCGAGGCAGGCGGCTACCTCGTGGTGACCGCTCACCGGGCCGGCAACGTGGACGACCGCGCGCAGCTCGAGCGTCTCGTGGCGGTGCTCGAGGCCCTGCCGGGCGCCGTTGTCTTCCCGGTCCACCCGCGCACGCGCGCGCGGCTCGAGGCGAGCGGCCTCCTCGGGCGGCTCGCCGGGCTGACCCTCACCCCGCCGCTCGGCTACCTCGATTTCCTGAAGCTCGCGCGGCACGCACGCGCCGTGCTCACGGACTCGGGGGGCGTGCAGAAGGAGGCGTACCTGCTCGGGGTGCCGTGCGTGACGCTGCGCGACACCACGGAGTGGGTGGAGACGGTCGACTCCGGCTGGAACGTGCTGGTGGGCCTCGACGGCGATGCGGCTTTGGTGGCGCTCGAGCGCAGGCCGCCGGCCGAGCGCCCCGAGCTCTACGGCGGCGGTCGTGCCGCGGAGCGCGTCCGCGACGTGCTGGCCTCCTACACTGCGCGACCAGCGTGACGCTCGAGCCATCCGACCGCGCGCCGGGTCTGCTGCTGGGAGCGGGGGTGTCGCTGCCGGAGAGCGTCGAGCTCGGCGGGAACGTGATCCTGCACGCCGGCAGCACCCTGGGGGAGGGGGTGCGCCTGCAGGACGGCTGCGTGATCGGAAAGCCGCTGGCGCTCAGCGCGCGCTCGAGCGCGAGCTCGGAATCGCCTCGCGCGGCGCTGGTCGGCGCCGGCACGACGGTCGGTGCAGGGGCTGTGGTGCTCGCCGGGGCGGAGATCGGCGAAAGCTGCGTGGTCGCCGACCAGGCGCACGTGCGCGAGCGGACTGTGATCGGCCCGGAGTGCGTGATCGGCCGCGGGGCGTCCGTCGAGAACGACGTGCGCCTCGGGGCCCGCGTGCGGATGCAGACGGGCGCCTACGTGACGGCGTGGTCGATCGTCGAAGACGACGTGTTCATCGCACCGGGGGTGATGACCACGAACGACCCGACCGCGGGCCGCCGGCGGGGCGGCCTCGAGCTCGAGGGGGCGCTGCTGCGCCGTGCCTGCCGGATCGGCGGGCGCGCCGTGCTGCTGCCGGGAGTCGAGGTCGGCGAGGAGGCCTTCGTGGCTGCCGGCGCTGTGGTCACCCGCGACGTGCCGGTGCGCGCGCTCGTGATGGGCGTGCCGGCGCGCGTGGTGGGCGAGGTCCCGGACGAGGACCTGCTCGCGTGAGACGGCGACGCCGGCAGCGGCCGCTCGCCCCCGGGCGGGGCACGCTGGCGCTCGGCGCGCTCGCCACGGCCCTGCTCGGCGCCGTGGTGGTGGGCGAGGTGGGACGCGTGTGGAAGCGCGGGCACGCCCCTCTGCCCGCGGAGGCGGACGACCTGCTGCTCGCGGGCCAGGAGGCGGTGGTCGAGACGGCCGAGGTTGCGCGGGCCGGCTATCGCGAGGTCTCGACGCGCGAGAACTCGCTGTTCAACATGCTCACCGCGTTCAGCGCCTCCTTCCTCGTCGCCCGTGGGGTCACCTACCTGCTGCGCGGCCACTCGCGAGTGGGTCCCTTCCGCAACGTGCGCCTCGGCCGCCGCCACATCCATCACTTCGTTCCGGGAATCGTGCTCGCGTTCGCCTCCGGCGGCGCGGCGATCCTCACGCGCGACGAGACCCTGGAGCCGTGGCTCGCGGCCCCGTTCGGCGCCGGAATGGGCCTGACGCTCGACGAGTCGGCCCTCCTGCTCGAGCTCGAGGACGTGTACTGGAGCCGCGAGGGACTGCTGAGCGTTCAGATCACGCTGGCCGTGATGGCGATGCTCGGGGCGCTCGCGCTCGGGCTGCGTTTCCTTCGGCGGGGCGAGCAGGTCGTGCTCGAGGACGCTTAGGGCGCCCCCTCCGGCCAAGATGGTTGTATTCCGGCCAATGGAAAGCGGACCCCCCACTCCCGGCCGCCCTCCCGACGACGAGCCCGCGGGCGGCGAGGCCCCGCCGACGGACTCGGATCCCACGCCCCCCGGGCCGCAGGCGCCAGCGCCTTCTGAACCGCAGGCGCCGTCGCCGGGCCCGCAGGCACCGCAGCCATCTGGACCGCCGGCGCCACCGCCCGGACCACCGGTGCCACACGCACCCTCGGGACCACCGGCGCCCGGCGGCCCCGAGAGCCCGCCCGGCTACGTGGGACCCGTCCCGCCCGGCGGTTGGCAGCAGCCGATCGGGCGGCCGCAGGGCTGGGGTGGCACTCCCCTCGCCGGCTGGTGGAGCCGCGTCGGGGCGACGCTCCTCGACTGGCTGATCCTGCTGATCCCGTCGGTGATCCTGATCGCGATCGTGGTGGGCGTGTTCTCGGCCAGCGACGCGGGCGGCGTGGTCACGGCGATCGTCGCCTTCCTCGCCTACATCACCATTTCGATCCTCTACGCGCCCGTGCTGGTGGCGCGTCAGGGCGAGCACAACGGGCAGACCTGGGGCAAGCAGATCGTGGGCATCCGGGTCGTCCGCGACACGGGCCAGCCAGTCGATCTCGGCTATGGCTTCCTGCGTGAGATCGCGGTCAAGGCGTTCCTGTTCGGGTTCCTCGGGGGCTTCCTGGCCTCGATCCCGACGATCCTCGACTGGCTCTGGCCGCTCTGGGACGACGAGAACCGCTGCCTGCACGACATGCTCGTCAAGTCCCACGTCGTGAAGGCCTGACGGGCGTTCACGGCGCGAGGCTAACTCAGGCCGCGGCAGGCCGGAGCCGCTCGGCGGCCCCGGTCCAGATCATCTCGTCGCGGCCGGGGCCGACGCCGACCATCACCACGGGAATGCCGAGGAAGTCGGCGATGTAGTCGAGGTAGGCCTGCGCTTGCGCCGGCAGCTCCTCGACCGAGCGGCACCCGGAGATGTCCTCGTGCCAGCCAGGAAGCTCGACGTAGTCGCCGTCGGCCCGGTGGAGGATCGTCTGGTGGTAGGGGAACTCCTCGAAGCTGGCCCCTTCCGGCCCCAGGTAGCGCACGGCCACCTGAAGCGGGTCGACCCCTGTGAGCACGTCGAGCTTTGTGACCACGAGCCCGGTGAGGCCGTTCACGCGGGTGGCGTAGCGGAGCGCCACGAGATCGAGCCAGCCCGTGCGCCGCGCGCGTCCCGTGGTGGTGCCGAACTCGCCGCCGGCGTCGCGGATGCGTTCGCCGAGGTCGTCGTCGAGCTCGGTGGGGAACGGACCGGCGCCCACGCGGGTCGTGTACGCCTTGGCGATCCCCCATAC
>DASRIC010000104.1:0-28751 GCA_035650215.1 Thermoleophilaceae bacterium | reverse complement strand
GGGAGGGGCGAATCCCTCGGCGTGGCCATCGCGGACCGTGTGCAGCCCTATGAGCACCTCGTGCTCGACTTCCTCGCCTACCTCGAGTTCGAGCGCGGGCTGTCCCGCAACACGCTCGACGCGTACCGCACCGATCTGTTGCAGTTCGGTCGCTTCCTCGAGGAGCGCGACGTCTCCGCGCTGGAGGCGCAGCCGAGTGACATCGCCGACTTCCTCGAGGCGCTCGCGCGGGGCGACGGCGACCGCAGGGCTCCCGCATCGCCCGCGACCATCCACCGCAAGAGCGCCTGCCTGCGCTCCTTCTACCGGCACCTGCGCCGCGACGGCCTGCTCGAGGGCGATCCCACCGCGACGCTGAGCACGCCGAGGCGCGCTCGGAAGCTGCCCCAGGTGCTCACGCGGGGCGAGGTGGAGAAGCTGCTCTCGCAGCCGCGCGGCACCGAGCCGTCCGCCCTCCGCGACCGCGCCCTGCTGGAGCTGATGTATGCCTGCGGCCTGCGCGCCTCCGAGGCGATCGGCCTGGAGCTGATGGACGTGGACGTAGAGGAGGGAGTCCTCCGCGCGCGCGGCAAGGGCTCGAAGGAGCGCATCGTCCCGATCGGCCAGGCGGCGCTGAAGGCGCTCCGCATCTACCTGGAGCGCGGCAGACCCGGGCTCGTCAAGGGAGCGCCGGAGGCGCACCTGTTCGTGAACTTCCGGGGTGGGCAGCTCACCAGGCAGGGCCTCTACAAGATCGTCCGCCGCCACGCCCTGACAGCCGGCCTGGCCGACCAGATGAGCCCGCACACGCTGCGCCACACCTTCGCGACGCACCTGCTCGCCGGGGGCTGCGACCTGCGTTCGGTCCAGGAGATGCTCGGCCACGCCGACGTCTCGACGACGCAGCTCTACACGCACCTGTCGAGCGAGCGACTCAAGGACGTGTACTTCCGCGCGCACCCGCGCGCCACCGCCTGACTGCTAGAACCGGAGGGGTGCCGGAGCTCCCCGAGGTCGAGACCATCCGCCGCCAGCTGGCCCCGGCGCTCGAGGGTCGCCGGCTCGAGCGCGCCGAGGTGCTCGACGGGCGCTGGTGCGAGCCGGCGCCGCCCGAGGCGGTCGCCGACGCCCTCGCGGGGCGGCTGATCGAGCACGTGGGCCGGCGCGGCAAGTACCTGATCCTGTCGCTCGAGGACGACGTGCACCTCGCGATGCACCTCCGGATGACCGGCAACCTGCTGCTGGTGCGCGCCGAGGACGAGGAGCCCGGCCACCTGCGGGTGCGGATGACCCTGAGCGGGGGCGAGAACCTGCTGTTCGTCGACGTGCGCCGCTTCGGGACGGGCGACGTGCTGCTCGGAAGCGACGCTCTCGCGGAGTTCTTCGCCTCGCGGCTCGGCGTCGAGCCGCTGAGCGCCGACTTCACCGCGGAGGCGCTGCGCGCGGCGCTGCGCGGCCGCCGGCAGCCGGTCAAGGCGTTCCTGCTGAATCAGGAGCGGATCGCGGGGGTGGGGAACATCTACGCCGACGAGGCGCTCTTCCGGGCCCGCATCCATCCGCTCCGCGAGGTGGGCACGCTCAGGCGTCCCCAGATCGAGGCGCTCCGCGACTCGGTGGTCGAGACGCTCGAGGCGGGCATCGACGCCAAGGGCGCGTCGATCGACGACTACCGCCACGTCGACGGGGCCGAGGGGAGCTTCCAGGACCGCTTCCTCGTCCACACGCGCGAGGGCGAGCCCTGCCCGCGCTGCGGCACGCGGATCCGCAAGCTGCGAGCCGCCGGGCGCGGCACCTACATCTGCCCGAACTGCCAGCGGCGCCCGCGGGCACGGTGAACGTCCCGGAGTGGTCGCTATAGGGGGTGATCAGGGACGTTCAATGCCGGGCGCTACGCCGCCAGCAGATCGCCGAGCGTCCCCTCGCGGTCCGCCTCGAGCAGCTCGCGGAAGCCGCCGATGGCCCGCCGCCCGACCACGATCTGGGGGAAGGTCATCTGGCCCGTGAGACCCACCAGCTCGGCGCGGCCCACGGGGTCCTTGGCGAGGTTGATCTCCTCGTAGGAGACCCCGCGAGCCGCCAGCAAGGCCTTCGCCTGGCGGCAGAAGCCGCACGGCTCGGTTGTGTAGAGGATCACCACGTTCTCGTCCGGTACCGGATTCAAAGTCTATGTATGCCCGCTTCCTTCAAGACCGAGGGAGTGGTGCTGCGCTCGATCCGCTTCGGCGAGGCCGACCGCGTGCTGCACCTCTACACGGCCGATCGCGGGCGGGTCGGCGCGATCGCGAAGGGCGCTCGGCGGGTGAAGTCGCGGCTCGGCGGAAGGCTCGAGCCACTCAGCCGGGTGCGGCTCGTGATGCACCAGGGCAGCGGGGAGCTGTGCACGATCCGCCAGGTGGACACGGTGCACGCCCATCCGGCGCTGCGCGAGCGGCGCGAGGCGCTCGAGCGCGCAACGCAGGCCTGCGAGGCGGTGCTGCGCCTGCTCGATTCGACCGAGCCCAACCGGCCCGCCTACAACCTGCTGTGCAACGAGCTCGCGCTGCTCGACGCCAGTCCGGACGGGGCCTGCCGCGCCGGAGCGCTCGCCTTCCGCCTGAAGCTGCTGCTGTCGGCCGGCTTCGCTCCCGAGCTCGGGTCGTGCGCGTCGTGTGGCGAGACCGAGCATCTCGGCGCCTTCTCGCCGAGCGCCGGCGGGGTCGTGTGCGCCGGCTGCGAGGCGGGCTCGTTCCCGCTCGACGAGGAGGGGCACCGCTTCCTCGTCGAGGCGCTGGCGCGGCCGTTGTCGGAGCGGCCCGGAGCGTCCGAGCGGGCGCTCGGCCAGGCCGACCGCGCCATCGCGGAAACGATCGAATATCACGCGCACGTCCGGCTACGACGGGTTGCCTGAGGGCATAAGGTCCCCGTGATGGAGACGCTCGCCGGGACGCAGCTCGTCTACGACTTCGCCGACGGCTCGAAGGACATGCGTGAGCTGCTCGGCGGCAAGGGCGCGAACGTGGCCGAGATGACGCGCGTGCTGGGGGCCGATCGCGTGCCGGCGGGGTTCACGATCACCACCGAGGCGTGCGTGGCGTACATGGAGGCCGGGGGCGAGCTTCCGGACGGCCTCGAGGAGCAGGTGGCCGAGGCGCTCGGCCGGCTCGAGGAGCGAGCGGGCAAGCGGCTCGGCGACCCTGACGATCCGCTGCTCGTGTCGGTGCGCAGCGGGGCACGCGAGTCGATGCCGGGCATGCTCGACACGGTCCTCAACCTGGGACTGAACGACGAGTCGGTGGTCGGGCTCGGCGGCGACCGCTTCGCGTGGGACTCCTACCGGCGCTTCGTGCAGATGTTCGGCAACGTGTGCCTGGGAATCCCCGGCGATCGCTTCGAGGAGCTGATCGAGGAGCGCAAGCGCGAGGCCGGGGTGAGCGAGGACACCGAGCTCGACACGGACGACCTGCGCGCGCTGACGGACGCCTTCAAGGACGCCTACGACGAGGAGTTCCCCCAGGACCCGCGCGAGCAGCTCGACAAGGCGATCCGCGCGGTGTTCGACTCCTGGACGGGCGCGCGCGCCGTCGAGTACCGGCGCATCAACCGCATCCCCGACGACTGGGGAACGGCGGTCAACGTCCAGCAAATGGTGTTCGGCAACCGCGGCGAGAAGTCGTGCAGCGGCGTGGCGTTCTCGCGCGACGAGGTGACCGGCGAGCCCGAGCCGAGCGGCGACTTCCTGGTCAACGCCCAGGGCGAGGACGTGGTCTCGGGCGTGCGGACCCCGAAGGACATCGCCGAGATGAAGGAGCTGATGCCGGACGCGCACGCGGAGCTGATGGAGATCCTGCGCACGCTCGAGGCGCACTACCGCGACATGCAGGACACGGAGTTCACCGTCGAGGACGGGCAGCTCTACATGCTCCAGACCCGCGACGCCAAGCGGCCCGCGCAGGCGGCTGTGCGCTTTGCGGTGGACGCGGTTGAGGAGGGGCTGCTCGAGCGCGCAGAGGCGATCGCCACCATCGATGCCGCGCGGCTCGACGCACTGCTCCACCCGTCGTTCGCCCGCAACGCGCGTTACGAGACGCTGACCACCGGTTTGGCCGCCTCGCCGGGAGCCGCGAAGGGCGAGATCGTGTTCACCGCCCCGGACGCCGTGGCCGCGGCGGCCGACGGGCGCAAGGTGATCCTCGTACGCCCGTTCACCGAGGCTGAGGACGTGGCGGGTTTCCATGCCGCCGAGGGCATCGTCACGAGCAGGGGCGGAAAGGCCAGCCACGCCGCCCTGGTCGCGCGCGGGATGGGCAAGCCGTGCGTGGCCGGCGCGGGCGAGCTCGAGATCGACCTGAACGCCAAGCGGGTGCGGGCCGGCGAAACCGAGCTGTCCGAGGGCGACACGATCGCGATCGACGGGAGCACCGGGGTGGTCACCGCCGACGACGTGGAGCTCGAGGAAGTGGAGATGAGCGAGGACTTCAAGACGGTCCTCGCCTGGGCGGACGAGCTCCGCAGCCTCGGCGTACGCGCCAACGCGGACACCCCCGAGGACGCGTCGAAGGCGCGCGAGTTCGGCGCCGAGGGGGTGGGCCTCTGCCGCAGCGAGCACATCTTCCTGGGCACCGAGAACCAGCAGCGGATGCAGGACATGATCATGGCCGAGGACGACGACGAGCGCGGCGCGGCCCTCGACGACCTGCTCGCGCTCCAGCAGGAGCACTTCACCGGGCTGCTCGACGCCATGCAGGGCCTGCCCGTGACCATCCGCCTGCTCGACCCGCCGCTCCACGAGTTCATCCCGAACGCGGAGCAGCTTGCGCAGGAGGTAGAGCGAGCGCGCATCGAGGAGAGCGACGACCTCGAGGAGCTCGAGCACACGCTCGACCGGGTGCACGTGCTGGCGGAGACCAACCCGATGCTCGGCACGCGTGGCGTGCGGCTCGGCGTGCTCCACCCGGAGATCTACGAGATGCAGATGCGCGCAATCGTGCGCGCCGCCCGCGCCGTGCTCGAGGCGAAAGGCAGCTCGCCGTTGCTCGAGGTGATGGTCCCGCTAGTGACCTACGAGCACGAGCTGGAGCTGATGCGGGGGCTGCTCGAGCGGGTGGCCGGGGAGGAGGACGCCTCGACGCTCGACCTGTCGATCGGCACGATGATCGAGCTGCCGCGCGCCTGCTTCGTGGCCGACCGCATCGCGCGCCAGGCGGACTTCTTCTCGTTCGGGACAAACGACCTGACCCAGACCGCGCTCGGCTTCTCCCGCGACGACGTGGGCGGGATGCTCGCGCGCTACCTCGACCTGAAGATCGTCGACCGCAACCCGTTCGAGACGATGGACGCGCCCGGCGTGGGCTGGCTCGTGCGGCTCGCCGCGTGGACGGGGCGCGAGGCAAAGCCCGACCTCAAGCTCGGGATCTGCGGCGAGCACGGAGGCGACCCGGACTCGATCGAGCTCTTCCAGAAGGCCGGGCTCGACTACGTGAGCTGCTCGCCCTACCGCGTGCCGATCGCGCGGGTGGCGGCCGCCCAGAGCGCCATCAGGGCGTCCTCGAGCCCCTGATCCCCGCCCCCGGCGAGCGACTCGAAGTAACAGGTGGTCGACGCGAGCGGCACACCCGCCTCGGCCGCCACCGCACGCTCCCGGCTCGTGCCCGTCTCGGCGTGTTCCCGCAGAACCGGGGCGACGATATCCCGGTTGGCGAGCAGCTCCGCATCGGGCTGAGAGCGCGCCTCGAGCCGGGTCAGATGGCCCCGCTCACGGTGTCCTGGCGCCAGAAGGGCGAGCGCGTCGTCCTGGTCGAGCACGGCGCGGCACGCTGCCGGTGCCGTAGGTTCGCCCCCCGGCCCGTCATAATCGAGGGCCGCATGGCCCCCCAGCTAGCTCGGACCTCGTTCAGAGAGCGGGTCGAGCGGCTCGAGCGCGAGTCGCTGTCCCAGCTCGCGACGCCGTCGTACCCGGCCCACAGGGACGAGCCTGAGCCGGATTCCGAGCATCGAACGCCGTTCGCACGCGACCGCGACCGCATCGTCCACTCCAAGGCGTTCCGGCGCCTCAAGCACAAGACACAGGTCTTCATCGCGCCCGAGGGCGACCACTACCGCACCCGCCTGACCCACACGCTCGAGGCCTGCGGAATCGCGCGCAACACCGCCCGCGCGCTGGGCCTCAACGAGGATCTGACCGAGGCGATCGCGCTGGGCCACGACCTCGGCCACCCTCCCTTCGGGCACATCGGGGAGGCGGTGCTCGACGAGTGCGTGCGCGAGCGCTGGGGGAGCGGGTTTCGGCACAACGAGCATTCACTTCGTGTGGTCGAGCGGATCGAGCGGCTCAACCTCACGCGTGAGGTGAGGGACGGGATCCTGCACCACACCGGGCCCGCGCCGCCGGCCACGCTGGAGGGCCGGATCGTGCGCGTAGTCGACCGGATCGCCTACATCAATCACGACATCGACGACGCGCTGCGCGCCGGCGTGCTGCGCTTCGAGGATATCCCGAGCGCGGAGATCGAGCTGCTCGGCTCGACCGGCTCCGAGCGGATCGAGACGCTCGTGGTCGACCTGCTGCGCCGCTCGGAGGAGTCCGGGGACATCTCGCAGGGGGAGCAGGTGGGCGGCGCGATGCTGCGCCTGCGCGAGTTCATGTTCGAGCGCGTGTACCTGGCCCCCGACGCCCAGAGAGAGACGCCGCGGGTGGAGCGCATGCTGCGCGAGCTGTTCGAGCACTACTGCGAGGAGCCGCCGCCGCCCGTGGTGACCGGCGCGTCAGACCGCGAGCGCGTGGTTGACTGGCTGGCTGGGATGACCGACCGCTTTGCGATCCGTGCCTTCACCGCGCTATCGGTGCCGGAGGGCTTCTGAGCTATGGCCCTCTTCACGAAGGACACGATCGACCGCGTGAGGGACGCGGTCGACATGGTGCAGCTCGTGGGGGCAAAGACGGACCTGCGCCGCGTCGGCACGCGCTGGAGCGGGCTCTGCCCCTTCCACGACGAGCGCACGCCGTCGTTCTCGGTGAACCCCGAGCAGAAGCTCTACCACTGCTTCGGCTGCGGCGAGGGCGGCGACGCGATCCGCTTCGTGATGGAGACGGAGGCGCTCGACTTCCCGGCGGCGGTCGAGGCGCTCGCCGACCGCTACGGGGTGCAGGTCGAGCGTGAGGAGGACGACCCGCAGGCGGAGGAGCGTCGCCGGCGACGCGAGCGCTTGCACGCCCTGCTCGACCGCGCCGCGAGCTTCTACGCGGCCTACCTGTGGGAGTCGGAGGAGGCCGGCAGGGCACGCGAGTACCTGGCCTCGCGCGAGCTGTCGGAGGAGATCCTCCGCGAGTTCCGGGTCGGCTACTCACCGAGTGCCTGGGACCGGATGCTGCTCGGCGCGCGCCGGGGCGGCTTCTCAGAAGAGGAGCTGGCGGCGGCCGGCCTCGCGCAGCGGGGCCGCGGGGGCTCGCCGTACGACCGCTTCCGTGCGCGGATCATGTTCCCGCTCGCCGACGCGCGCGGCAAGGTGCTCGGTTTCGGCGCCCGCAAGCTGGGGGAGGGGCAGGGCCCGAAGTACCTCAACACCTCGGAGAACGACATCTACCGCAAGGGCCGGCAGCTGTTCGGCCTCGACCGGGCGAGGCAATTTGCGGCCAAGAGCGGTCGGATCGTGGTCGTGGAGGGTTATACGGACGTCTTGGCTCTCCATCAGGCTGGAATTCGCGAGGCGGTGGCAATCATGGGCACCGCGCTCACCGGTGATCAGATGCTCGAGATCGAGCGCGTGGCGCCGCGGCTGATGCTGGCCCTCGACGCGGATCGCTCAGGGCAGGAGGCGATGCTGCGGGCGGCGCGAATAGCAGAGGACCGTGGACTCGAGCTGCAGGTGGTCGACATGCCGGAAGGCACCGATCCGGCGGACTTCGTGACGTCAAATGGCGTGGCCGCCTTTGAGGAGCGCATGGAGCGTTCCGAAGGGATGATCGAGTTTCAGGTGCGTCGGGTACTTGCCGATGCAGACCTTGACACTCCCGCAGGCAGGGATCGAGCCTTAGAGGAGGCGCGGAAGTTGATCGAGGCCATACCGCAGGGGACAGCGACACGTGACGCGCTCGTCCGCCAGGTGGCGGACCGTCTCGACGTGCCCGCGGACTGGGTCACAAGAGCGCCCGCACCGCCGAAGCAAGCGCCGGCGCCCACCCTCGTCCCGGCCGCTCCTACGGCGGGCGAGGTGGCCCTGCGGGCCGAGCGCGAGTTCCTCATCCGCTGCCTGTCGAGCGGCCGGCTGGGGCGCGACTACCTGGCGCGGCCGGCGGACGAGCAGTTCGCCTCCGAGGCCACGCGCGGCGCGCGAGCGCACCTGGCGAGCCACTTCGAGGACCCGCTCACCGAGCTTCCCGAGAACGATCCCTTCACGGCCGCCGAGGTGACCCAGGTGGCCCACAAGGCGCAGGAGCGCCCGGCGAGCGACGAGAGCGTGCTCCGAAGCAGCCTGCTCCAGCTCGAGCAGCGGCGCCTCAAGCGCGAGATGCGACGAGCGTCCCAGGACGGCAACCACTCCCGGCACACCGAGCTGGCCGCCGCCGAGCAGCGCGTGCGCGACGAGCTCGGCGCGGTGATGGGACAGACGGCATGAGCGAGCACGCGTTCGGTATGGGCGAGGACGAGAGCATGGAGCGACGGGTCGACTCCACCTCCGGCGATACGGACGGGGACGAGGACGCGCCGGGCACCGCCGACCTCTACGACGAGGGCGGTGTCGTCACGGCCGGCCTGGTGGTCGCCGCGCCCGAGCAGGGCGCGGAGGACGCCGTGCGGCTCTACCTGCGCTCGATCGGCCGCGTGCCCCTGCTGACCCGTGAGGACGAGGTGCGCCTCGCCAAGCGGATCGAGCAGAACGACATGGCGGCGAAGAACTCGCTGATCGAGGCCAACCTGCGCCTCGTGGTGTCGATCGCCAAGCGCTACACGGGCCGGGGACTGACGCTGCTCGACCTGATCCAGGAGGGCAACCTCGGCCTGATCCGCGCCGTCGAGAAGTTCGACTGGCGCCGGGGCTTCAAGTTCTCCACCTACGCCACCTGGTGGATCCGCCAGGCGATCACCCGCGCGCTGGCCGACCAGTCGCGCACGATCCGCATCCCGGTGCACATGGTGGAGCGCATGAATCGCGTCGCCCGCGCCAAGCGGGCGCTGATCCAGAAGCACAACCGCGAGCCCACGCCCGAGGAGATCGGCGAGCTGGTGGAGATGCCGGGCAAGAAGGTCGAGGAGATCCTGAAGCTCGGCCAGGAGCCGGTGTCGCTCGAGGCGCCCGTGGGCGGCGAGGAGGGCGACGCCTCCCTCGGCGACTTCATCCAGGACGCCGCCACCGACCGCCCGCTCGAGATCGTGGCCAACCGCATCCGGGACGCCGACCTGCAGCAGGTGCTCGACTCGCTCGGCTGGCGCGAGCGCAAGGTGATCGAGCTCCGCTACGGCCTCGGCGACCAGGGCCCGATGACCCTCGAGGACATCGGCCACGAGGTGGGCGTGACCCGCGAGCGCGTGCGCCAGATCGAGTCCAAGACGCTGGCGATGCTGAAGAGCTCCGGCGGCGCGGACCGCCTGGCGGGCACGGCCGACGAGGCCTGAGGCTGACCCATTAGGGCGCTATCCTCGCCCGTGCCGTTCCCCGGTGATGTAACGGCAACATGACTGACTGTTAATCAGTTCTTGGTGGTTCGAATCCACCCCGGGGAGCCTTGCCCCCTACGGGAAACGGATTGCCCTACGGCAGCCGTGCCGTCGTGCGCAGCCCGATGCCGGCCGCCACCAGCAGGAGCACGATCCCGCCGGCCGCGAATGCCGCCGTGATCTCGCGCTCCTCCTTGCGTGTCGCCACGCGAGACCCGAGGTCCTCGTAGATCTTGCTCAGCTCGTCGCCGTCGTCGACCTCGAAGGAGCGGCCGCCGGAGCGCTCCGCGATCTCCGCCATCGTCTCGGGGTCGGGGGGCACGGCCAGCAGGCTGCCGTCCGGGGTGCGGATCACGGCGCTCTCGGTGCCCAGCGCCACCGTGTGGATCGGGACCCCGAGCCGCCGGGCGGCGGCCGCCACCGGCAACGGATCGCGCCCGATCGTGACCTTGCCGTCCGAGAGCAGCACCACGGCCGCCGGCACCTTGCGCTCGCCGCGACCGTCGACCAGCCGCAGGGCCGCCACCAGCGCCTCGCCCGTGCCCGTGCCGCCGTCGGCCGCGAGCGAATCGATCGTCTCCTCGATCTCGCCGCGGTCCTCGGTGGGCGGCTCGATCGTGTGCGGCTCCTCGGAGAAGGCCACGACCCCGATAAGCGCCTCGTCTGGCAGCCCGTCGACGAGCGACCGGGCCGCCTCGCGGGACGCGTCGAGGCGGCTCGGCTCCACGTCGTCGGCCAACATCGAGCGCGACACGTCAGTGACGAGCACGACCGTCGCCTGCTCACGCGGCACGGCCACGGTCGCTTGCGGGCGAGCCAGCGCCAGCGCCAGCGCGCCGAGGGCCGCGAGGAACAGCGCGAGCGGCACCAGGCGCCGCCAGCGTGAGGCCTGCCGGACGAGCGGCGCGAGCGTGGCCACGCCGGTGAAGCGGACGGCGAAGCGGCGCGAGCGCCGCCGGGCCGCGACGTAGGCCAGCAGCGCCAGCGGGATCACCGCGAGCGCGGCGAGGAACACTGGTGCGGCGAAGCTCATGAGAGCTTCCTCCCGAGCTGGCGGGCCCACTCGCCGCTCGTGGACAGGACCACGTGCTCGGTGCCCGCCCGCCGCAGCGCCTCGGCGATCGCGCCGTGGCGCTCGGCGGCCGCATCGGCGTAGCGGCGGCGCAGCGAACGGCTCGAGGTGTCGACCTCCACCCGCTGGCCGGTCTCGGGGTCGACCATCGCGAGTCGGCCCACGGCCGGCAGGGCCTCCTCGCGCGGGTCACGCACCTCGACGGCGAGCAGCGTGTGGCGGGCGGCGAGCGCCGCGAGCCGGCGCGCCCAGCGCTCCGGCGCGCTGAAGTCCGAGACCACCACGATCAGCGACGACATGCGGGTGAGGCGGCCGGTGCGGAGCAGGGCGTCCTCGAGCGGCTCGCCTGAGCTGCCGTCGGGCGCAACGCCCTCCGCGAGCGCCCGCTGCAGCGCGACGAGCGCGCCGCGCCCGCCGCGCGGGGGAAACAGCCGCACCTCTGGGGCGCCGAAGGTGAGAAGGCCGACCCGCCCGCCGCGCTTGACCGCGAGTCGCGCGAGCACGTCGACCACGCCCTCGGCCACGTCGCTCTTCAGCCGATCGGCGGTCCCGAAGGCCATCGAGGGGGAGAGGTCCACGAGCAGCCAGGTGGTGAGCAGCCGCTCGGGCACCTGCTGGCGCACGTGGGGGATGCCCGTGCGGGCCGTGGAGGCCGGGTCGAGCTGGCGCACGTCGTCGCCCGGCTGGTACGGACGCAGCTGGGCGAGCTCGGTGCCCGACCCCACGCCCGTCGCCCGGTGCTCGCCCGCGAGCACGCCGCCCGTGCGCCGCACGAATGCGAGGTCGAGCGCCTCCACGAGGGCGCCCGGCACGGGGCCCGGACCCTGCCGGGCCGCGGCTGGCGCGAGCGTGGCGCTCACGCCGCGAGCGGCCGTCCCGACCCCCTGAGGTCCGGCTCGGGAACGGCCTCGAGCACCTTCTCGAGCAGGTCGTCGACGTTCGCGCCCTCGCTCAGGCCCTCGTAGGACAGCACGAGCCGGTGGCGCAGCACCTCCGGGGCGAGGTCGCGGATGTCGCTGGTGAGAACGTGGCCGCGCCCGCGCAGCATCGCCAGCGAGCGCGCGGCCTGGACGAGCCCGATCGGCCCGCGCGGGCTCGCGCCATAGGCAAGCAGCGGGGCGATCTCCTCGAGCCCGTGGCGGGCCGGGCGGCGGGTGGCGTCGGCGAGCGCCACGGCGTAGTCGATCGCCTCGCGGTCCACGAACACCTCGCGCACGAGCTCGCGGTAGCGCAGCAGGTCGGCGGCGTCGAGCCGCTCCGCCACCTCGGCCGCCGGAACGAGCGAGCTCTCGACCACGGAGGCCTCGTCGCCCGGGTTCGGGTAGTCCACGAGGATCTTCATCAGGAAGCGGTCGACCTGCGCCTCGGGCAGCGGGTACGTCCCCTCCGACTCGATCGGGTTCTGCGTGGCCAGCACGAGGAAGGGCAGCGGCACCCCGTAGGTCGAGCCGCCGATCGTGACCTGCTGCTCCTGCATCACCTCGAGCAGTGCGGACTGCACCTTGGCCGGCGCGCGGTTGATCTCGTCCGCAAGCAGGAAGTTGGCGAACACCGGCCCCAGCTCGGTGTCGAAGGTGGCGGTGTCCGGCCGGTAGATGCGCGTGCCGACCAGGTCCGAGGGCACGAGGTCCGGCGTGAACTGGATGCGCCGGAAGGTGCCGCCCACCGCCGCGGCGAGCGTCTTGATCGTCAGGGTCTTGGCGAGGCCCGGCACGCCCTCGAGCAGCACGTGCCCGCCCGTGAGCAGAGCCACCAGCACTCGCTCGAGCATCGCGTCCTGCCCGATGATCACCCGCTTCATTTCGAAGAGGGCGCCCTCGAGGGCCTCCCTCGGCTCGTCAAGCCGCTCGTTCTCGCTCATGCTCGGCACGCTACGCGGGCGGCTGTCACACCCGGATAACGCCCGCGTACGGCCACTACCCTCATCGGGGTGCGCGTGCTCGTGGCGGAGGACGAACGCCGGGTTGCCCAGGCGCTGGCCCGGGGGCTGCGGCGCGAGGGGATGGCGGTCGACGTGGCATACGACGGCGCCGCCGCGCTCGACAAGGCGCGGCTCCATCCGTACGACGTGGTGGTGCTCGACCGCGACCTGCCGCTGCTCCACGGCGACGAGGTGTGCCGCAGCCTGCGCGCGGACGAGAGCGCCAGCCGGGTGCTGATGCTCACCGCCGCGGCCGGCCTCGACGACCTCGTGGGCGGCCTCGCCCTCGGCGCTGACGACTACCTGGCCAAGCCGTTCGCCTTCGCGGAGCTGCTGGCGCGCCTGCGCGCGTTGGCGCGGCGCTCGCACCCGGCGCTGCCGGCCACGCTGCGCTCGGGCGACCTCGAGCTCGACCCTGCCCGGCATGCCGTCACGCGCGCGGGCCGGCCGATCGAGCTCACGCCCAAGGAGTTCGCCGTGCTCGAGGCGCTGCTCGAGGCGGGCGGGGCGGTGATCTCGAACGACGAGCTGGTCGAGCGCGTCTGGGACGAGAACGCCGACCCGTTTACGAACTCCGTCCGCATGGCCGTGCTGCGCCTGCGCCGCAAGCTCGGCGACCCGCCGGTGATCGAGACCGTGAAGGGAGCGGGCTACCGGGTGTGAGGCGCTTCCGGCCGACCGTCAGGGCCCGCCTGGCCGCCGCCTACGTGGCGCTCGTCGGCGTCTCGACCGGCGTGCTGCTCGCCGTGAGCTACTGGCTCCTCTCGCGCCACTTCGACCGCACCCTTCCCGAGGCGTTCGCCTCCGACGTACGCGGCGAGGTGGCGCTCCAGTACCTGCTCGCCTTCGTCGGGGTCGTGCTCGTGTCGGCCGCGGTCGGCTGGCTCGTGGCCGGCCGGCTGCTCGCCCCGCTGGCGCGGATCACCGGCGCGGCGCGGCGGGTGTCGGAGGAGCGGCTCGGCGAGCGCATCCCGGTGACCGGCCCCGACGACGAGCTGCGCGAGCTGGGCGAGACCCTCAACTCGATGCTCGACCGCCTGTCGGGCTCGTTCGAGTCCCAGCGCCGCTTCGTGGCCAACGCGAGTCACGAGCTGCGCAGCCCGCTCACCGTGATCCGCTCCGAGGCCGAGGTGGCGCTCGCGAACCCCGAGCCAGATGTCGAGGAGCTGCGGGCGATGGCGGCGAGCGTGGTCGAGGCGAGCAGGCGCACCGAGGCGCTGCTCTCCAGCCTGCTGATCCTCGCCCGCAGCCAGCGCGACCTGGTCCGCCGCGAGCGCGCCGAGCTCGGCACGGCGGCGCGGGGCGCGGTCGATCTGCTCGCGCAGGAGGCGCGCGACGAGTCCGTCGCCATCGAGCTGCGGCTCGAGCCCGCGTGGGTGGAGGGCGACCCGGCGCTGCTCGAGCGCCTGGCCGCCAACCTGATCGAGAACGGCCTGCGTTACAACCGGCCGGGCGGCGGCGTGTTCGTGACCACGCGCGCGGTCGACGGCCATGCCGAGCTCGTGGTCGGCAACAGCGGGCCCGCGGTGAGCGCCGCGGCGGCCGCGAGGCTCGCCGAGCCGTTCGAGAGGATCGAGCGCCACGCCGTCAGCGGCGGCGCGGGCCTCGGCCTCTCGATCGTGAAGGCGGTGAGCGAGGCGCACGGCGGCTCGCTCAGGATCGAGCCACGCGCCGAGGGCGGGCTCGAGGTGACGGTCAGACTTCCGGCCGCCCCGGCTCCGGCTGAGTCTCGCGCTCGTGGTGGAACGGACAGCCCCGGTCGCGATCCGGGCGCGGTGCGCTCTCCAGCTTGACCGGGTGCGGCTGCGCGCTCTCGGCGGCCAGCCGGTCGTCCAACCCGGCGAGCCCCTGGACTGCCGTGCCGAGCAGGGCTGCGCCCGCAACTCCCACTCCGACGAGGATCGCTCGTCCTGCCGTCACGCCCCGAGAGATTAGTGAAGCGCCTCGGCCGGCTCAGGGCAGGCGGCCGAACCAGCGCAGCGATAGCGCGCCGCCCATCAGCAGCAGCACGGCCGCCCCGCCCGCGAAGGCCGCGCTGATCTCGCGCTTCTCGTCGCGGGTCGCGACGCGCGAGCCGAGCCGTTCGTAGACCGTGGAGAGCTCGTCGGTGTCGCCGGCCTGGAAGGTGCGCGCTCCGCTCAGCGTGGCGATGCGGCGCATGGTGTCGCGGTCGGGGGGCACAGGGCGGGTGAAGCTCGTGCCGTCGGCGCGCTCGACCTCGATCGTGCCCTCGTCCGTGCCGAGGGCGACCGTGTAGACGGGGATGCGCAGCCGTGCTGCCTCGCGGGCGAGCGGCACCGGGTCTCGGCCGTGGGTCGAGCTGCCGTCGGAGAGCAGGATCACGGCGCCCGGGGCGCGATCCTTGGGTCGGCGGGCGCGGTCGTCGAGCAGCGCGAGCGCCGTGGCCAGGCCCTTGCCGGTGGCCGTGCCGCCGCTGGGGTGCAGGCCGTTGATCAGGGCGCGCACGTCGGTGCGGTCGGCGCGCGGCGGGCGCACCGCCTGCACGGCGTGGTTGAAGGCCACCGCGCCGATGCGCAGCTGGTCGGGCGCGTCGTCGAGCAGCGAGTTGGCCGCGCGCCGGGCGGCCACGATCCGCGAGGGCGAGACGTCGGTGGCCTGCATCGAGCCCGAGATGTCGGTCACGAGCACCACGGCCGCGCGCTCCTCGGCAACCGCCACCGTCGCCTCCGGGCGCGCCAGGGCAAGCGCGACCGCGGCCAGCGCGACGGCGTAGAGCAGGAGCGGCAGATGACGCCGGAATCCGGGTCGCAGCGGCGCCACGGACGGCAGCATCAGCGGGGAGGCGAACGCCGCTGCGCTGCGCCGGCGGCGCCGGTCGGCGAACAGATACACGGCGGCCGCGATCGGCACGACCAGCAGCAGGAGCAGGAACAGCGGCGCGGCGAAGCTCATTGCGCGAGCACGCGGTGCGTGCGAGCCATCGTTCTCATTGCGCGAGCACGCGGTGCGTGCGAGCCATCGTTCTCATGGGCCGGGGCGCTTGGCCAGCTCGACGCGAATCGTGCGGCGCTCGCCGTCGCGGAGCACCTCGACCACGATCTCGTCGCCGGGCTCGTGCTCGGACACGGCCTCCGACACCTCGTCCGGCTCGCGCACCGTCTCGCCGTCCACGGCCACGATCACGTCGCCGGCGCGGAGGCCGGCGCGTGCGGCCGGCCCGCCGGGCTCGACGGCCTGGATGTCCGCGCCCCGTTGGGCGAGCGAGGTGCTCACGCCCAGGTAGGGGCGCTCGATCGGCTCGCCCCGGCTCAGCCGCGGAAGCACCTCGCGCACCGTGTTGGCCGACACGGCGAAGCCGATGCCCACGTTGCCGCCACCCGTGGTCGCGATCTGCGAGTTCACGCCCACCACCCGGCCACGGGCGTCGAGCAGGGGCCCGCCCGAGTTGCCCGGGTTGATCGGGGCGTCGGTCTGGATCGCGTCGTCGATCTGAAAGCCGTCCGGCGCCTCGATCGAGCGGCCCACGCCCGACACGATCCCCGCTGTGGCGGTGCGATCGAGCCCGAACGGGTGCCCGATGGCCACCACCGCGTCGCCCACGTCCACGCGGTCGGAGTTCGCGAAGCGCAGCGCGCGCAACCGGCCGGCGCTGCCCGGGTCGACCCGGAGGACCGCGAGGTCGGAGGAGGCATCGGCGCCGAGCACCTCGGCCTCGAGCAGCCGTCCGGTGTCGTTGAAGCGGACCTGCGCGCTCGTGGCCGTGCTCACCACGTGCGCGTTCGTGACGATAGTGCCGTCGCCGTCCACCACGAAGCCGGTGCCCGAAGCCGGCCCGGCCTGCACGGACACCACTGCGGGACCCGCCGCGTCGTAGACGCGCCCGATCTGGGTGTCCGGCAGCGGCCGGCCGCCGTCGGCTCCCACGACCTCGTTGCCGCTTTCATCGCTCAGGAAGGCGGCGAGCGAGAACCCGAGCGCGGCGACCGCCGTGACGAGGGCGGCTACGCCGAGCACGATGCGGCGCCGGCTGCGTCGCGGCGGGTCAGCCGGCGGCGGCTCCTCCGGCGGTAGGGCGCGCAGCTCGCGAGCCTCGGCGGCCTGACGGTTCCAGCGGGCGGTCGAGAACGGCCCGCCCTCGGCTTCCGACGGCGGCTCGGGGTCGAGCCAGAGGCTTCGCTTCCCGCTCACCCCCGCGAAGGTACGGAGGCGCTCGTCACAGCGGGATAACGGTCAGCCGCGACGCATCAGGCGGCCGACCGCCGCCATCAGCTCGGTGGTCAGCTCGTCCTCGTTCCCGTCCCCGCCCTCGATCACGCAGTGCCGCGCGTGGCCGTCGAGGAGACCGAGCGCGACCTTGTCGAGCGCAGCCTGGATGGCGCTGATCTGGGTGAGCACGTCGATGCAGTAACGGTCCTCGTCGACCATCTTCTCGACGCCCCGAACCTGGCCCTCGATGCGATGCAGGCGGCTCTGGAGTTGGTCCTTGGTGGCGGTGTAGCCGCGAGTCTCGGAGGCCATGCGATGAGTTTACCCACCCGGGGTATAGGCCTCGAGCACGTCCGCGGCCGTGACCGCGCCGTCGTTCCGGGCAGCCCAGTCGCGCAGCTCGCCGGCGCGCCGCGCGTACTCGGGCTCGCCGAGGAGCCGCCGGAGAGCGAGCCGCATCCCGCGCGCGGTCTGAAGGCGGCGCGGCAGCGACACGCCCACACCCGCCCAGCGAACGCGGGCCGAGTTCTCCGCCATGTCGCCGGCGTGCGGGCAGGCCACCACCGGCGCACCGGAGGCCAGCGCCCGCGCGAGCGTGCCGTGCCCGGCGTGGCAGACGACGGCGTCGCAGAGCGGCATCGTGCGCGCGTAGGAGATCCAGTCGACGAGCTGGGCGTTCGCCGGCAGCGGCAGCCGGTCCGCGCTCGCGCGGCGGTTGGTGGATGCGAGCACGCGCACGGGCTCACTCGCGAGGCCGTCGAGGGCGGCGCGAAGGAGCCGCCCGTCCGGATCCTGCGAGGTGCTGGGCGCGATCAGAACGAGCGGCTCGTCGCGGGGCGGCAGCTCGACCTCGTGGTAGGGCTGCTCCCAGAGCAGCGGGCCGGTCACGCGCGCGCCGGGCTGGGGCCGCGCGCGGGGGTACTCGAGCTGCGGGAAGGTGGCCACGAGCGCGAGCTCCTGGGAGATCCCTCCCTGCACGTGGGCGAGCGGCGGCAGGCCCACGCGCCTGCGCGTCTCGTTCAGCTCGCGCCTGCCCTGCTCCTCGCCGCGCATCAGCAGCGGGCGAGTGCGCCCCCAGGCCCATCTGCCGAGCGCGCTGCGCGGGTAGACGGCGCCCACGGCGTACACCGGGAAGCCGGGCTCGCCGGTGGGCAGCACGTGCGGTACGAGCGTCGCCCAGGGACGATCCTCGAGCTCGGCGGCCAGCGCGGCGGCCACCGTGAGGATGTCCACCACCACCAGCTCGGGGTCGACCTCCCTGACCAGCTGGCGCGTCACCGCCGAGGCCCTGACGGCCGCCTCGTAGGGCTTGAGCGGGCGCTCGCGGGTGGGGAAGACCTGGTACTCGGGGGCGGGGCTGAAGCGCATGCCCTCGCGCTCCACGTGCTCGCGCCACTTGGCCCAGGTCTCGAGCGTCACGTCGTGACCGCGACGGGCCAGCTCGGTCCCGAGCGCGATCGCCGGAAACGCATGACCGGGATCGCCGAACGCCGCCAGCAGGAAGCGCCGGCTCAGAGCAGCTCCGCCAGCTCGCGCACCATCCGCGTGCTCGCCGCGGGCTCGACGCCGAGCGGGCTCACGATCAGCGTGCCCACGCCGGCGTCGCGGTACACCGCCAGCCGGTCGCGCACCTTCTCGGGCGGGCCGACGAGCGTGATCGTGTCGATCAGCTCGGCGGGCACCGCGGCGGCCGCCTCGTCCTTCTTGCCGTCGAGGTAAAGGCCCTGGACCTCCCGCGCGGCGTCCTCGAAGCCGTAGCGCTGCACGAGGGCGTTGTAGAAGTTGCGCTCGCGGGAGCCCATGCCGCCCACGTAGAGGGCGATGAAGTAGCGCATCTGGTCGCGCGCGCGGTCCACGTCGTCGTCGATGCAGACGTTCACCCCGGGCGCGATGTCGAACGAGCCGTCGAGCGTGCGGCCCGAGCGGGCCGCGCCCTCCTCCAGCACCCTGCGCGACTCGTCCACGTGCTCGGGCGAGAAGAAGATCGGCAGCCAGCCGTCGGCGATCTCGCCGGTGAGCTCGGTGTTCTTCGGTCCGATCGCCGCGATGTAGATCGGGATCCGCTCCTGCACCGGCGCGATCGTGAGCTTGAGCGCCTTGCCCGGGCCGTCCGGCAACGGGAGCGTGTACCGATCGCCCTCGTACACGAGGCGCTCGCGGGTCAGCGCCTTGCGCACGATCTCCACGTACTCGCGCGTGCGCTGAAGCTGGCCGCCGAAGCGCTGCCCGTGCCAGCCCTCGGCCACCTGCGGTCCCGACGAGCCGATGCCGAGGAGCATGCGGCCGCCCGAGAGCTGGTCGAGGGTGGCCGCCGTCATGGCCGTCATCGCAGGCGAGCGCCCCGGCATCTGGAAGATCGCGGAGCCGATCTTGATCCGGGAGGTCTGCGCCGCGAGCCAGCCCAGCACCGTGGCGGCGTCCGAGCCGTAGGCCTCGGCCACCCAGACGGAGTCGAAGCCCGCGTCCTCCGCCTCGCGCACCAGCTCGAGCTGGTCCTCGGCCTTCATGCCGAGCCCCCAGTAGCCGATGTTCAGACCAAGCCGCATGAAAGACCGGTGTCGCCGCTTGCGCGCCGCCTCGGAGCCGCGCATCCTACGCGGCACGCCGATGAGACGCCGACGCCCCGCCCGCGACCTCCGCACCGCGATTGACTGCCTTCCGCTCACGACCCGCAAGGCGATGCTCGACGGCGTGGAGTCGAACCGCATCATCGTCGGCGCCTACACCGACCGGCATGGCGGCGTCTGCCCGATGCTGGCCGCGCACCGCCACGGCGGCCGCACCAGCCTGGCGAGCTTCGCCCACGCCTGGGACGCTTACACCGGCGCCCGCCGCCGGCGCTCGCGGGCGGCCACGGAGCGCGAGCTGAACACGCTGAGGGCGATGCTCGAGGCGAGCGTCATGCTCGAGGAGCTGCCGGCCGTGCCGGGGCGCCGGCCGGCGCGTCCCGACACCGGCGAGCGCCATCGCGCTGCGGAGCTTCGCCATCAGCCGGGCTGGGCCTGGCTGCGGCCCGTCCGCCGGCTCGACGAGTACGAGCGCGCCCTCGAGCAGATCGAGGCCGCGAGCGCTACGGCTGCGTATCCGACGGGCGCAGGAACTGAAGCTCCGGCACCATGCAGTACGGCGAGGTCCTGAGCAGGAACCGGATCGACTCGGCGATGTCCTCGGGCTGGATCATCTCGTCCTTCGGGACCTGACCCTCGATCCACTCGGTCATCGGCGTGGCCACGAAGCCAGGGCAGAGCGCCGTGACCTGTACGCCGTCGCCCGCCAGCTCCTTGTGCATCCCCTGCGAGAGGCCCACCACGCCGAACTTCGTGGCCGAGTAAGCGGACAGCCAGCCCTGCCCGTGCTTGCCGGCGATCGAGGCGGTGTTGGCGATCAGCGCCTTGTGGTGCTCGGCGCCCGCCTCCTTCAGCATCGGGATGCACTCCCGCGCCACCAAGTAGACCGCGCGCAGGTTCACGTCGAGCTGGAGGTCGAGCTTCTTGGTCTCGGTGTCCGCCACGGCCGCGCCGATCCCGATGCCGGCGTTGTTGATCAGCACGTCCATGCGCCCGAAGCGGTCCCGGTGAGCGGCCACGACCTTCTTGATCTCGTCCTCGTCGACCATGTTCGCGGGCGCGGTTAGAACGTCGATTCCGTCGTCCCGCAGCTGCTGCGCGGCGGCCTCGAGCTTGTCGGGGCGGCGCGCGGACAGCGTGATGCCGTAGCCATCCTCCCCGAGTGCCCGGGCGATGGCGTGACCGATCCCGCTGGAGCCTCCAGTCACGAGAGCTGCACGGTTCATGTGCGCAACCCTATTTGAACAATTCGTCATCTAGCCTTCGCTTGGCCCGTGCGCATCCCCCGAGCCCTGATCGCACCTGCTCTCCTCGCGTGCGCGCTGGTCGTCGGCTGCGGCGGGGGCGACGACGACTCCGAGAACTCGCCGCCCCCCGTGCCCAAGCCCGAGCAGTTCCCGCAGGCGGCCGGCAAGACGCTCGCCGATCTCCGCGAGGGCCTCGGCCGGGGCGGCCCGGTGCTCGCTCCGTCGGTCTCGGTGCTCACGACCGGGAAGAACCGCTTCGGCTTCGGCCTCTTCACGCGCGAACGCGGGCAGATCGCGGACGCGCAGGTGGCGGTGTACGTGGCCGCGGCGCGCGGCGGCGAGGCGCGCGGTCCCTACGTGGCCCGCTGGGAGTCGCTCGAGGTTCCCCCCGAGTTCCAGAGCCGCCAGACCGCCGCGGACCCCTCTGCAGCCAAGTCGGTGTACGTGGCGGACCTCCCGTTCGACAAGCCGGGCAGCTACGAGGTGCTCGGGATCGCCCAGCTCGACGACCGCCTCGTGGCCGCCACCTCGGCCATGCCCGCGCTGCAGGTGGTCAAGCCCTCCGAGGACGCCGTGCCGGGCCCCGGGGACCGGGCCCCGCGGATCCACACCCCCACCGAGGCCGACGTTGGAGGCGATCTCTCCGCGATCGACACGCGCCTGCCGCCCTCCTCGATGCACAACGAGGACTTCGCCGACGTCGTCGGCAAGAAGCCCGTCGCGCTGATCTTCGCCACGCCGCAGCTCTGCCAGAGCAGGGTCTGCGGCCCCGTGGTGGACATAGCCGAGCAGGTCAAGGCCGGGGGCGGGGAGGACGTGGAGTTCATCCACATGGAGGTCTTCCGCGACAACCAGATCGAGAAGGGCATTCGGCCGCAGCTGGCCGCATGGAACCTCCAGTCCGAGCCCTGGCTGTTCACGGTCGACGGGAACGGCCGCGTGGCGGCGCGCCTCGAGGGCGCCTACAGCGAGCGCGAGCTGCGCGAGGCGATCGACAAGGCGACCGGCTAGACGCCGTATCGTGGGCCTCTGGGGCCGGTAGCTCAGGGGTTAGAGCAGTGGACTCATAATCCATCGGTCGGAGGTTCGATCCCTCCCCGGCCCACTCGAGGTCAGGAGCCCTCGTGCTCGTCGTCCTGAGGCTTCGGCTCGGGCTCGGGCTTCGGGACGGCGCTCCTGGTGCCCGCGATCGTCGGGTCGCGCGGAGGCGGGGGCGACTGCTCCTCGGGAGGCGAGTCCGCGTGCTGCTGTTCATCGTCGGCCATTGGCTTCTTCACCCCCTTCCGGGTCAGGCGAGCTCGAGGGCCCATGCGAGAACCTCGACGCCCAACAGCACCGCAGCTGCGGTGAACCAGTTGTAGAGGCCCTCGAGGAGGTCCTCGTTACTGCGGTAGTTCCGCTCCAGTGTGGTGGCTAGGAAGCGGGTCATCAAGGTCACGTCGCCGCTTCTGGGCTCATCCGCCCAGTCCTCGAGCAAGATCGTCGCGCTGAGCGAGAACCGCCATGCCTTACGCCTGGGTAACGCGATCCAGACGCAGGAGCCGACCACGGCCGCGAACGCGAGCAAGGCGACGACGCTCCAAACGTCCACTTGCTCCGCCTCGAGTGCCGACGCGCCGAACAGGGAGGTCACGAGCGAGGCGCCCGTGAGCAGGATGCCGGTTCGTGACCGGAGCTCGCCCAGCGTCTGCTCCTGCGACTCGATGGCTCGCAACGCCTCGTTGTAGGCGAGCTGCTCCGGCTTCTCGGGCATCCCGCAAAGTCTCTGCCCTGACTCGGACGCTCAGGTCGCCCAGCCGATCAGCAGGATCACGAGGGCGATCAGCACGAGCAGGGCCAGCACGGTAGCTATCCGCGCCGGCCATCCGGCGAGAACCGGCCCGCTGCTCTCCGCCGCCGTGATCACCGGGCGGGCGAGGGTGGGCGCGGCCGAGGCCTTGGCCTCGTCGCGCTCGGCCACGGCGGCGTCGCGCGCGCTCGCTGCCCGGTCGCGTTCGGCGGAGGCGCTGTCGCGCGCGACCAGCGCGGCGTCGCGCTGGGCGGCCGCGTCGCGGGCGCGCGAGAGCCACGCGTTGCGCTCCTCACGCGCCTTGTCGCGTGCGGCGTAGGCGGCGTCGCGGTCGCGCTCGGTGCCGGCCAGCTTGCCGGTGGCGGCGTCGCGCTCCGCCACCGCGCTCTCACGCTCTGCCATCGCCTTGTCGCGGTCCGCGATCGCGGTGTCGCGCGCCCCGGTCACCGCGTCACGCTCGCCGATCGCGGCGTCGCGCTCCGCCAGCGCCCGGTCGCGCTCGTCCTCGAGGCGCTGCTGTGCGGCGCTCGCCGAGTCGCGGTCGGCGTCGAATCGCTCGCGCTCCTTCGCGAGCGCCGCCTCGAGCCGCTCGACGCGCTCGGCCGCGGCCGCGAGCTCCGTCTGCAGCGCGGCTCGTTCGCCCTCGAGCTGCCGCACGCGCGGATCGGGTCGCGTCCGGCGCCGCTTGGGCGCCCGGCCGCCCGGCAGCGTGGGCGGCTCGAGCTCGACCGTGATGTCGGGGCTCACCGTGAGCCGCGCCTCGCCCACGGCGGCTCGCTCGCCCTGCCATGCGAACGCCGCCAGCCAGTCGTCGCCCTCCTCGGCCGCCCACGGCTTGTGCTCGAGCAGCGCGAGCAGCCGGCGGGGCTGGCCGTCGACCTCCACGTCGAGCGTCGGGCGCAGGAAGCGCAGCCCACGTACCTCGTACCAGCGTCCGGCGAGCTCGAGCCGCTCCTCGGAGCTCCACTCGAAGCGTTCGACCTCGAAGCTCATGACACTCAGATCGGCCGGTCGGATGCGTGGGCCGGCACCGGCTCCAGGTCGTTCTCGAAGCGCGGGGTGGCCTCAACCCGGTCGAGCCAGGAGGCCACGTGCTCGTGCGCGCGCTCGTCGACGCCCGCGTCGTGCGCGCAGTGGACGTAGGCGTACAGGGCGACGTCGGCGACCGTGTAGGAGTCGCCCGCGAGGAACCTCCGGCCGTCGGAGAGGCCGCGGTCGAGAGCGGCGAGCGCGTCGGCCCCGCGCTCGACGCGGTTGGCGAACACCTCCGGCATCCTGTCCGCCCGATTCGAGAGGCGAAGGAAGCGGGCGTAGGCCAGCTCGCCCTCGATCCGTCCCTGCTCGAACAGCATCCACTGGTGTACGCGCGTGCGCTCGAGCGTGCCGTCCTCGGGCAGGTAGGGCGTGCCGGCGGCGAGATGGAGCAGGATCGCCCCCGACTCAGGGATCGTCTCGCCCGAGTCGATTTCCAGGACGGGGATGCGTCCGTCCGGGTTGCGCGCGAAGTGCACGGCGCTGCGCGTCTCGCCCTTGAACAGGTCGACGGTCACCCGTTCGTACGGGATCTCGAGCTGCCGAAGCAGGATGCGCGCCTTCATGCAGTTTCCGGAGGAGGGGTGGTCGTACAGGATCACCACGGGAACGCTACCCCTGGCGCCAGCTGAAGGAACTCCGCGCCGCCCGCCGAAAAACCCGTGCGTGACGCGAACCGGGACGACCGCCCTCACCCTGTCCGAGGAGATCCGCCAGCGCTTCGACGAGTTCAGCCGCTCGCAGAAGGATGTCGGCCAGTACATCGTCGACCACTTGGAGGAGGCGGCCTTCCATACCGCGGAGGAGCTGGCGCGCCGCGCAAACACCTCGAGCTCGACCGTCGTCCGCTTCGCCCAGGCCCTCGGCTTCGAGGGATTTCCCGAGCTCCAGGCCGCCGCGCGCGACGAGTACCGGCGCGCGCGTGAGAACGGCGGCCCCACCACCGACATCACCGGTCCGCCGCTCTTCCCGATCGACCAGACCGAGTTCGAGACGGCGCTTGCAGCCGACCACACCAACATGGCGGAGACGGCGCGCAAGGTCGACCGCGACGAGGTGTCGGCCGCCGTCGACCTTGTCTCGCGCGCGGACCGGATCGTGCTCTGCGGTACCGACCAGATGGCGTTCTTCGCCAGCTACCTGCGTCACCTCCTGATGCTGCTCGACCTGCGTGCCGAGGTGGTGGCCTCGCCGTCCCAGGAGGGGCTCGCCAAGCTCGGCCGCGTGGACGACAAGACCGTGATGATCGGGTTCTCCGCCGGCCGCCCGCACCCGCTCGTGGTCCGAGCGATGAAGCTCGCGCGCAACCGGCGTGCCGCGACCATCGCCATCGCAGACGCCACCCTGTCCGAGGTCGCGAAGCTGGCCGACCACCGGCTCTACTACTCGTCGAACAGCCCGGCATACGTGCGTTCTCACGCGGCGCTGCTCGGGCTGATCCAGGCGCTCGCCTACGGCGTCTACGCACTCGACGAGTCGGCCTACGCGGACCGCATCAAGGCGTTTCGGCTGAAGTAGGGCGCGGCTGCGGGCCGCGTGTCCGCTCCGCACACTCGCCGTTACGGATACGGCTTTGTCTCAGGGACAAAGCGATGTGTCTGTGAGGCAAATCCGTTGTCGTAAACGAGTGTCTCGTTCGAGCGAATGCCGGGGCGTGCGGCGCGCCGGCGGATATCCTCGCCCGCCGTGAGCCGCCGCCTCGCCCTCGCCGCTCTTGCTGGCCTCGCCGTCCTCGTGGTCCTCGCCGGGCTTGCGCTGCCCGCACCCGAGGCGGCCGCGGCCCGCCCGGGATGCGACCCGATCGATCCGGCCCACTGCCTGCTGCCATGGCCGAACGACCACTTCCGCAAGAACGGCCGGATCGCGCTGCGCGACTCTCAGATGCCGCGCAACAAGGACGGCCGCCCCGTCCGGGCCGCCGACTACAACCGCTCGGACGGGTTCAGCCCCGGCCAGATGATCGTGACCCGCGTTCCGGGGCTCGATCTGAAGCGCAGCCGGGCGGTGCCGGTGGACGACCTTGCACGGTCGTTCGCCAAGCGGGCCCCGATCGTGGTGATCGACGCACGGACCGGCGAGCGCCAGCTGATCTGGGCGGAGCTCGACGCCCAGGCCACGAACCCGCGGAAGCGTGCGCTGCTCGTGCACCCGGCGGCGAACTGGCGCGAGGGGCACCGCTACGTCGTCGCGCTTCGAAACCTGAAGGACCGTCGCGGCCGCACTCTTCAGCCGGACCGCGCCTTCCGGCGGCTGCGCGACGGCGAGCGCTCGACCGAGCGCTACCGGGACATCTTCGGCCGCCTCGCCAAGGCGGGGATCCGCCGCCGCACCCTCTACCGCGCCTGGGACTTCACGATCGCCAGCCGGAGGTCGCTCTCGCAGCGGCTGCTCTCGATTCGCGACCGCGCGTTCGCGGAGCTGGGCGACACCACGACCGGCGACCTCCAGGTGCAGGGCGGGGCGCCGGCCTTCACCGTTGACGGCGTGAGCCAGCTGACCCCCGACGTGAAGCGGGTCGACGGCACCTTCACCGTGCCGTGCTTCCTCGACGCCCCTGGCTGCCCGCCGGGCGCGCGCTTCAGGCTCGATCGCGGGGGGCTGCCGGTGAGGACGCCGGGCAACGTGCAGGTCGAGCGCTTCATCTGCCTGGTGCCGGACGGCGCGGCGAACGGCCGGCCGCTCCTGTTCGGCCATGGCCTGCTCGGTGGCGCGGAGGCCGTGCTGGATCTGGCGCCCCTGGCCGCCATTTCCAACTTCGTGACCTGCGCGACCGACTGGTCCGGCATGTCGAGCGAGGACCTCCCCAATGTGCTCGACCTGTCGCGGGACATCTCGAAGTTCCCGAGCCTCGCCGACCGGCTCCAGCAGGGATTCGTCAACTTCATGTTCCTCGGGCGCCTGATGATCCACCCGGACGGCTTCGCTTCGCGCCCGGAGTTCGCAGGGAAGATCGACACGCGGCGGCTCTTCTTCGCCGGCGCGAGCCAGGGCGGGGTCCTCGGCGGCGCGCTCACCGCGGTCGCGCCCGACTTCGAGCGCTCGGCGCTGATCGTGCCCGCCATGAACTTCAGCTTGCTCCTCGCGCGCAGCACCCAGTTCGGTCGCTTCGCCGACGTGCTCTACCCGAGCTATCCCGACCAGATCGAGCGGCAGCTGCTCGTGTCGATGGTGCAGATGCTGTGGGATCGCGGCGAGGCGAACGGCTACGCCTGGCACATGACACGCGATCCCTACCCGGGCACGCCGCGTCACACCGTGCTGCTGCATGAGGCGTTCGGCGACCACCAAGTGGCGAACGTGGCCACGGAGGTCGAGGCGCGCGTGACCGGCGCCCGGCTGCGCACGCCGGCGCTCGACCCCGGACGCAGCCGCGACAGGCGCCCCTACTACCGCATCCCGCGCATCCGGAGCCTGCCGTACTCCGGCAACGCCATGGTGGTGTTCGACATCGGACCGCTCCGCACGGGCGGGCTCGGAACGCCCGCGTCGCCGCTCGCGAACATCGCGCAGACGCGCGGCACCGATCCGCACTCCATCACGGCCACGGCGCCCGCCGCCGCGATTCAGTTCTCCGAGTTCCTGAAGCTCGGAGGCACGTTAATCGACACCTGCTCCGGCCGACCCTGCTACGCGGCGGGCTGGGCCGGGCCACCGTAGAGCCGAGCGGGCTCTTCTCCCGCCACGTGTGAGCGCCCGGGTATCCTGGGTGGCCGAGATGGAGACGGGCACCTTCAGAGTCAAGGCGGGACTCGCCGAGATGCTCAAGGGCGGCGTGATCATGGACGTGGTCACCGCCGAGCAGGCGAAGATCGCCGAGGATGCCGGCGCCGCCGCCGTGATGGCGCTCGAGCGGGTGCCCGCCGACATCCGCGCGGACGGCGGGGTGGCCCGTATGTCCAACCCGCGGATGATCGAGGAGATCCAGGCGGCGGTCACGATCCCCGTGATGGCCAAGGCGCGGATCGGCCACTTCGTCGAGGCGCAGGTGCTCGAGGCGCTCGAGGTCGACTACATCGACGAGTCCGAGGTGCTCACGCCCGCGGACGAGGCCAACCACATCGACAAGTGGCAGTTCAAGGTCCCGTTCGTGTGCGGCGCCACCAACCTGGGCGAGGCGCTGCGGCGGATCGCCGAGGGCGCGGCGATGATCCGCTCCAAGGGCGAGGCCGGCACCGGCGACATCGTCGAGGCCGTGCGGCACATGCGCAAGATCAGCGGCGAGATCAAGCGCCTCACCGTGCTCGACGACAGCGAGCTCGCCACCGCCGCCAAGGAGCTGCAGGCCCCGCTCGACCTCGTGCGCCAGGTGGCGCGCGACGGCAAGCTGCCGGTCGTCCTGTTCTGCGCGGGCGGCATCGCCACGCCGGCCGACGCCGCGCTGATGATGCAGCTCGGCGCCGAGGGCAACTTCGTCGGCTCGGGGATCTTCAAGTCCGAGGATCCGGCGACGCGCGCGGCCGCGATCGTCGAGGCCACGACCCACTTCGCCGACCCCGCCCGGGTTGCCCGCGCCTCCGAGGGCCTGGGCATGGCGATGACCTCGCTCGAGACGCGCAAGCTCGACGAGGCGCAGCTGCTCGCCAACCGAGGCTGGTAACCGTGCTCATCGGAGTGCTCGCACTCCAGGGCGACTTCGAGGCTCACGGCAGGATGCTGCGCGGCCTCGGCGCCGACGTGCGCGAGGTCCGCGTCCCCGCCGACCTCGACGGGCTCGACGGGCTGATCATCCCCGGCGGCGAGTCGACCACGATGACGCTCGGGATCCAGCGCGAGGGGCTCGCCGAGCCGCTGCGCGAGTACGCCGCGTCCGGCGCGCCCGTGCTCGGCACCTGTGCGGGGATGATCATGCTCGACCGCAACCACCTCGGCGTGCTCGACGTCGAATGCCGCCGCAACGCCTTCGGCCGCCAGATCCGCTCCTTCGAGGCCAACCTGCAGATCGAGGGCAAGCCCGTGCGCGCGGTCTTCATCCGCGCGCCGTGGGTCGACGTCTGCGGCGAGGACGTCGAGGTCCTCGCCGCAGTCGACGGTCATCCGGTGGCGGTGCGTCAGGGCAACGTGCTCGCGATCTCGTTCCACCCCGAGCTGGCGGGGGAGACGAGACTGCACGAGCTGTTCCTCACCAGCGCACGTTCTGCAGGTACTCGATCCCGGCCTTCGCCGTCTTGAACTCGGCCTGCGTGTCGTTCGGGTGCGACAGCCACGGCGAGTCGTGCTCGATGAAGTAGTGCTTGTCGAGCCCGCGGCCGTCGCCGGCGTCGAAGAGGTCCGGGAAGTCGAGCATGCCGGGCCCGACGTCCTCGAAGTCGGCCTCGTTCGGCCGGTCGCCCCAGACGTGGTCCTTG
>DASRIC010000103.1:0-15278 GCA_035650215.1 Thermoleophilaceae bacterium | reverse complement strand
CGTGAAGCTGCTCCGCGGCGAGGGCGCGTTCAAGCTGCGCCACCCCAAGGCCGGCAAGCACGTGGAGTTCGACTGGTCGCGCCAGGTTCTCGTGCTGGCCGACAAGGGCAAGCCATACCGCACGTACCACACGTCGTCGGGTGCGCCCGCCACGCCCACGGTGTTCGGCACCTTCAAGTTCTATCTCCAGACGCCGGGCACAAACGCCAAGGGGATGGTGCACTCGTCCTACTTCATCCGCGGGTACGCGATCCACGGCTACGCCTCGGTGCCCAGCTACCCGGCGAGCCACGGGTGCCTGCGCGTGCCGATCCCGAGCGCCCGGGCGATCTTTAACTGGATCAACATCGGCGACACGATCTTCGCGTACCGCTAGAGCGCGCCCAGGCGGCGATCCGCGCGGGCGACGCGGCGGCCCTTCGGCGTCTCCTCGACGCCGACCCAGGGCTCGTGCATGCCGAGGTCGGTGCCGGAGGCTCGCTTCTCGGCGAGGTCGCGCAGCCCGACGTCTTCGGCGCGTTGCTCGGCCACACGCTCGGCGTGGACCGTGCGTGTGTCGACCTGCTCTTCGAGCGCGGCAGCGATCACGCCGCGCGCGGCGCGGTCCACGTCCTCGCCCCGATCGGGCTCGTGCCCGACGTCCCCTGGGTGGCTGCCGGCGCCGGGCGCGTCGACCGGCTCGAGCGCTCGTGGATGAGCACGGGATGTGGCTCAGGACGTGCTCGACGAGGCACTCGTGCACGCGGCGCAGAACGACCGTCCCGCGGCCGTGGCGTGGCTGCTCAACCGCGGCGCCGAGCGTGCGCCTGCTGATCGCCGCCGGCGCCGACGTCGATCGGAGGAACGACTACAACGGCGATAACGCGCTGGGCTGGGCCGAGTACGTGCTGGCGCGCGAACGGCCCGGCGACGCCGGCGTGACAGCCGTGCGCGATCTGCTGCGCGGCCTCGGGTGGCGGCCGGCGGTCTGGAGCGGCTGAAGCCCACAACGCGAAAGCCGCGCCCTTTCGGACGCGGCCTTCGCGGTTCCCCCGTGGTCCGCCGGCCCACCGGGCCGGCGACGTCTTGAGCGTCTAGGGCGCGACCGCGGCGCTCGCCTCGGCCGGGGTCGCGGGAGTGGCCGGGACCGCCGGTGCCGCCGCGCCGCCGCTGTCGGCGGGCGTCGCGGGGGTGGCCGGCTCGGCCGGGGTCGCCGGCACGGCCGGCTCCGTGGGGGCCGGAGCCACCGGAGCCGCCTCGGGCGCCGGGGCCGGCGCGACCGGAGCGGGCTCGGGCGCCGGTGCCACCGGAGCGGGCTCGGGCGCGGGCGCGGGGGCCACCGGGGCGGCCGGCTCGGGAGCCGGAGCCGGGGCCACCGGAGCCGCGGGCGCCGGGGCGACCGGAGCCGCCTCGGCCACGGGCGCGGGGGCCACCGGGGCCGGAGCCACCGGAGCCGGGGCGACCGGACCCGCCTCAGCCACGGGCGCGGGGGCGACCGGAGCCGGAGCCACCGGAGCCGCCTCGGCCACCGGCGCGGGGGCCACCGGAGCCGGAGCCGGAGCGACCGGAGCCGGAGCCGGAGCGACCGGAGCCGCGGGCGCCGCCGGGGCCACCGGGGTGGCGCTGAACTGGTCCTGACCCTGGCTCGAGTTGCCCACGGCCGCCGTGGCGGTCTGCGTCTTGCTCTTGCTCCAAACCGCGGTGGAGGTCGCGCCGCCGGACGCGCCCGTCTTGGCCGAGCCGACGGGCATCTGTCCCGGCCCGCCGCCGATCGCGCTGCCGGTTGGCGCCGGGGCCCTCGCGGCCGCGGTGCGGGCACCGGAGAGGTAGCCGCTCGGGTCGACCGCTTGGCCGTTCACCCTCGTCTCGAAATGGACGTGGGGGCCGGTGCAGCTGCCCGTGCAGCCCACGTACCCGATCACCTGGCCCTGCGTGACCTGCTGCCCGTCCGAGACCGCGAAGCGCGACATGTGCGCGTAGCAGGTCGAGAGCTGGCTCGTGTGGGTGATGCAGATCATGTTCCCGTAGCCGCTCTGCTGCCCTGCCAGCGAGACCGTGCCGCAGGCGGCCGCCCTTATGGCGGTGCCCATCGGCGCCGCGATGTCCACGCCGTCGTGGTTGCGCCCGCCGCGCGGGCCATAGGGCGAGGTCTGGGTGCCGTTCACGGGCATCGTGAACGTCGACGAGCAGTTGCCGCCGCCGCCCACGGGCTGCGTGGGCGGAGGGGCGGGCGCCGGCTTGGACTGACCGCCGGGCTTGGACTGACCGCCGGGCGCCGGGTCGCTCGTGGTGCCCGGCGACGTGGGCGAGTCGCCTACGGTCGTCAGCGATCCGCCGCTTCGCTTGCCCGAGCTGCCGATCGCCTTCGCCTTGGCCGGGGCGCCGGCGGCCGCGCTGCTGCCCTGCGCCCGGGACGCGCCGGCCTGGTTGGCCTCCACGGCCTGTCCCGCCTGCACGAGCTCGCGCTCGATCGTCTCCTTCACCTGCGGCGGGATGTTCGACCCGCCGATCGCCGCGCCGCTCCCCTGCGGGAACAGCGCGCCCCAGGTGGCGAGTCCGACGATTCCGTCGACCGTGAGGCCCGCCCGCAGCTGGAACTGGCGGACGGCCGAGTCTGTCTGCGGTCCGAAGATGCCGTCGGCGGCCACGCCGAGGCGCTTCTGGAGGTGGGCCACGAGCCCGCCCTGGTCGCCCAGGTCGAGCGGGAGGCCGCCCTCGCGGACCTCGATGGCGCGGCCGGCCGGAGAGGCAGCCGCGAGTCCGGGCTGCGCTCCGGATGAGAACTGCGCCGCCGCGACGGTGGCGCCGGGCCCGGCGGCCATCGCGGCTGCCAGGGATGCCGCCATGCCCTTGCGGCGGCTGTTCTCGCGCCGTGCGCGCGGCGCGAGCTCGCGCCTGGTCTGGGAGCGCTCGAACGAGCGCAGCCAGTACTCAGACTGGGCCAGGTCCCTGCGGGCGTCTTCCATCCGTCATGTCCCCTTCCTATCGGGCCTACGGGGTTAGCTGACGGGCTCGCGCTGGAAGATGCGCTATGCGAACAGGCGTCCGCGATTCGCCCCTGATGGCCACGACGGCCACCAACTGGTTCCCCCGTCCCCGGCACCTGGGAGGAGCCGGGGCTCGGCGCTTGACTTCACAATTCTCTATGCGCAAACAGGACCCTGCACGGGAAGTTGCGCACGAGCAGACTAGCGGAAACCCGGGGAGGGTTTCAGGCCGTGCGCCAATCGGCGCCGTGCTCGCGCTGCTTTGGCAGCATGTTGGCGAGCAGCCCGAGGCCCACTCCGTACAGAAGCAGGGCGAGCAGGGTGGGCACGCCGTGGTTCACCCAGGCGTTGTTGCTCTCGACCAGAGAGCCGAACGGCGCGAGCAGCACGTCGCCCGCGTCGTCCACGATTTCGCGGAAGCCGCTGTTGGCGCGCTCGCGCTGCGTCTCCTCGGCGGGCGTGGGCGCCACCGGGATGGGGTCGTCGCCGTCGCCCCGCAGCTCGTTGCCGAGCGCGTTCTGCTGGTTCTGCGAACCGCGGTCCATCTCATCGACGGCGAAGAAGGCGAAGCCGAGCAGCACGATGAGCGAGGTCACGACCGCTACGAGTCGGATTGCGGAGCCCACGCCAGTACTATCGGCGGCTTCGTGCAGATCCTGATCCCTGCCGCCTCGCTCTCCGCACATGGCTGATCCGCGCGAGCGGCTCGTGGCCGAGCTGCGCGAGCACGCGCTCGTGATCGGCGAGGTCACGCTTACGAGCGGCGCCACCGCCCAGTACTACGTGGACGCCAAGCGCGCGATCCTCCGGCCTGAGGGTTTTCGCGCGCTCGGGGCGCTCGTGGCTGCGGAGGCCGGCCGCCTGGACGCTCGCGCCGTGGGCGGCATGACGATGGGCGCCGATCCGGTGGCGTGCGCCGCGCTGGCGGCCGGCGCGCCGGTCAAGGCCTTCTTCGTCCGCAAGGAGCGCAAGCAGCACGGCCTCCAGCGATGGATCGAGGGACCCGAGCTCGAGCCCGGCGAGCGCTGCCTGATCGTGGAGGACGTGGTGACCACCGGCGGCTCGACGGTGAAGGCGATCGAGCGGGTGCGCGACGAGGGGCTCGCGGTGGTGGGCGTGGTGAGCGTGCTCGACCGGCTGGCGGGCGGCGCCGAGGCGATCGAGGCGGCCGCCGAGGCGCCGTACGTGCCGCTCGCGACGATCGACGACGTGTATCCCGAGCGGCCGGACCGCGGCGCCCGCTGATCCCTACGGGCCGGCGAGCCAGGCGTCGATCAGCCGGCGCGCGATCGAGTAGGCCGGCGGGAGGCTGAGCGGGCCGCGGCCGGCGGCGGCCTCGCCCACCTCGGCTCGCTCGAAGAAGCGAACGTCCGCCAGCTCCACGCCGTCCGCGAGCGGCTCGCCGCGCTCGGCCAGCGCCTGGAAGCCCATCATCAGCGAGCTCGGAAACGGCCAGGGCTGGGACGCCACGTAGGAGACGCTGCCCACCTCGACGCCCGACTCCTCCGCCACCTCGCGCCGCACGGCGTCCTCGAGCGTCTCTCCCGGCTCGACGAAGCCGGCCAGCAGGGAGTAGCGACCCTCCTCCCAGCGCGTCTGGTTGCCGAGCAGCAGCCGCCCGCGGCCGTCCAGCACGCGAACGATCACAACGGGATCGGTACGCGGGAAGTGGTGCGCCTCGCAGGCCGGGCAGCGGCGCTCGTGGCCGCCGTCGGCCACCGCGGTCGGGGCACCGCAGTTGGCGCAGAAGCGATGGCGGCGGTGCCAGGCGAGGAGCGAGGCCGCGTATGCCGCCAGCGCGGCCTCTCGCTCCGGCAGCTCGCTCGCGGCCTCCCGCAGCCCAGCCGTGTGACCGCTCCCGGGCTCGCCGGCGGCGGTGTCGACCGCGAACAGCGGCGCACCGTCGGCGAGTCCGAGGAACACGTCCGAGCCGTCCGGCGGAGCGAGCACCAGGTGCCCGTCCTCGATCCACACGCCGCCGTCGCCGATCAGCACGGCTCGGGCGCGCGGGTCGGCGCGGCGCGCCTCGACCCAGCCCTCCCGCCCGCGCTGCGCGGGTGCGCGGTCGAGGGCAGGACCGGTGAAGGCGATCACAGCCCGTTACTTCACCAGAGCGGGTGCCACAAGGTCCGAGAGCTTCGAGCTCAAGCTCGCCCGCGTGTCCGGCGACGCCAAGGCCACCGGCACCACGACGGCGACCGTCAGGATCCGGGACGTGTCGCCCGGTGGAGGCGATACCCCGACGGGCGAGACCCCGCGTGGCTCCGGAGACGGATCGGGAGGCGAGCCCGTCGCCGACCGCAGCGCGCCCCGGATCACCGGGGTCGGGCTCACGCCCGCGCGCTTCCGAGTGGCCGCCCGCAGCACCGCCAGGTCGCCCGCACCCGCCGCGGCACGCGGATCCGCTACGCGCTCTCGGAGCCCGCGGCGGTCACGCTGCGGCGCTCCGCGTCCGCCGGCGCGAGCCGGGTGGCGTTCAGCGGGCGGATCGCTCGCCGCGCGCTGCGCCCGGGCATCTATCGGCTGATCGTCGAGGCGCGGGATGCGGCGGGCAACGTTTCGCTCGCGGCGCGCCCAAGGTGTTCCGCGTGGTGCGCGGTAGCTAATTCGTGCAGGCGGCGGCCCGCCGCAGGAGCAGTTCGCGCTCGCGGCGGTTACCGGTGAGCCCGGCGGCCCGCTCGAACTCCGCCCGCGCCTCGTTCGTGCGGCCGAGCTTGGCGAGCAGGTCGCCGCGCACGCTCGGCAGCAGGTGGTAGGCGCGCAGGGACGGCTCGCCGGTCAGCTGGTCCACCAACTCGAGGCCGGCGGCCGGCCCGTCCGCCATCGAGAGCGCCACGGCGCGGTTCAGCTCGATCACCGGCGAGGGGGTGAGCTGGGCAAGAGCGTCGTACAGGGCCACGATCCGCTCCCAGTCGGTGTCCTCGGGCGTGCGCGCGCGTGCGTGGCAGGCGGCGATCGCGGCCTGGAGCGTGTAGGGCCCGAGGGCTCCGCTCAGCAGCTCGGCCCGCGCGAGGGCGGTGAGGCCGCGACGGATCAGCAGCTGGTCCCAGCGGGCGCGATCCTGGTCGAACAGCAGCACCGCCTCGCCGCGCGGACCGGTGCGGGCGCGCGTGCGCGAGGCCTGGATCTCCATGAGCGCGACGAGCCCGTGGACCTCCGGCTCCCGGGGCATCAGCCCGGCGAGGATGCGGCCGAGGCGGAGCGCGTCCTGGCAGAGCGCGGGGCGCATCCAGTCGTCGCCGGCGGTGGCGGCGTAGCCCTCGTTGAAGATCAGGTACACGACCTCGAGCACGGACGGCAGCCGGTCGCGCAGCTCGGGGCCTGCCGGCACCTCGAACGGCACGCGGGCCTCGGAGAGCGTGCGCTTGGCGCGGCTGATGCGCTGGCCCACGGTGGGCTCGGGCACGAGAAAGGCGCGCGCGATCTCGGCCGTCGTGAGGCCGCCGACCAGGCGCAGCGTGAGGGCAGCGCGCGCCTCGGTGGAGAGCACCGGGTGGCAGGTCATGAACACGAGCCCGAGGAGGTCGTCGCCCACCTCGTCCTCCGCGGCGGCGCTCGGGTCGGGTGCCGTGTCCGGCTGCGTCTCGAGCTCGCGCCCGAGCTCCTCGTGCTTGCGCTGGCGCATCGCGTCCCTGCGCACGAGGTCGATCGCCCGGTTCCGGGCGGTGGCCATGAGCCAGGCGCCCGGGTTGTCCGGCACGCCCGACTCCGGCCACTGTTCGAGGGCCGCCACCAGCGCGTCCTGCGCCAGCTCCTCGGCCAGGCCGACGTCACGCACGATGCGCGTGAGGCCCGCGATCAGCCTGGCCGACTCGATCCTCCAGACCGCATCGATCGCGCGACTCGTGTCGGAGGAGGGCGTCATCTACTGGAAGTCGGACTCCTCGAAGACCTGCCGGATCTCGATCTGGCCCTCCTCGCCCGTCGGGTTGGGCACGCGCTTGGTCCACTCGATCGCCTCGTCGAGCGACTTGGCCTCGATGATCCAGAAGCCGGCCACGAGCTCCTTCGTCTCGGTGAACGGCCCGTCGGTGACCTTGCGCTCGTCGCCCGAGAAGTACACGCGGGCGCCCTTCGAGCTGGCCTGGAGGCCGTCCCCGGCCAGCATCACCCCGGCGTCGATCAGCGACTGGTTGAACTTGCCCATCTCGGAGAGCAGCTCCTCGGAAGGCATCACGCCAGCCTCGCTGTCCTCGTTCGCCTTGATCAAGAGCATGAATCGCATGTCGTGTCTCCTTCGCGTCGTGGGTGGAGGTCCTGCTCTACCCATGCGTCGAACGAGCTACGGCGATTTCGACATGAAGGGGTGCGTCTCGAGGCCGCCGTCGGTGTCCACGACGAGGGCGGTCGACTCGGGGATCTCGTGCCACGCGCCGGGGAGATCGGCGAACGGTTCGGAGACCACGACACGGTCGCCGTCGCGGAGCAGTTGCAGCCGGGAATAGTCCGGGTGAAGACGGCGGAGCGCCTCGACGTCCGCGGAGCTGAACAGCGTGCGCGAGCGGCCCTCGGACGAGTACCTCACGGCCCAGAGCTGTCGCCCGTCGCTCACGCCGATGCTCGTCTGCAGCGCGGGCTCCACTCCGTTCTCACGCTGCGTCTCCTCGATGTGGCGGATGGTGGCCTCGAGCGCCGGGACCGGGTCGTCCGCGAGCCCGCGCGCGAGCGCCAGGTGGAAGATCAGCTCGGAGTCCGTGGAGCCCTCGATCGCCGCGAACGCGGGCGCGTCGAGCCCGATCATCAGGTCGCGCCGAACCATGTGGAAGTCGTTTATCAGGCCGTTGTGCACGAACATCCAGCGGTCGTGCACGAAGGGATGGCAGTTGGTCTCCTGCACGGCCGTGCCGGAGGTGGCCCGGACATGCGCCATGAAGAGCGGCGACTCGATGTGACCCGCCAGATGGCGCAGGTTCGGGTCGCCCCACGCGGGCTGGATGCTGCGGTAGACGCCCGGCGTCGGGCCCCTGCCGTACCAGCCCATTCCGAAGCCGTCGCCGTTCGTCGTCTCGGCCCCCATCCGGGAATGGAGGCTCTGGTCCACGAGGCCGTGCTTCGTCTTGAACAGCAGCTCTTCGAGCGGAACGGACTGCCCGTGCCAGGCCATCCAGCGACACATCAGGACACGTCCCCGCCGCTCACGTCGTGTACTCGGCGAGCCGCTCGGCGAGGATGATTCGCGCGCCCGCTTCGATCAGGGCGAGGTGCGAGAAGGCCTGCGGGAAGTTGCCGAGGTGGCGTCCGGTGCTGGTGTCGAATTCCTCGGCGTAGAGCCCGAGCGTCGAGGCGACGCTCAGCAGCCGTTCCATCAGGTCCCGGGCGCCCTGCATGTCGCCGACGATCGCGAGCGCGGACACGAGCCAGAACGAGCAGATCAGGAAGCTGCCCTCCTTTCCGGACAGGCCGTCGTCGGTCTCGTCGGTGATGTAGCGCAGCACGAAGCCGTCCTCCGTCAGATCGGCCGCGATGGCCTCGACCGACTTGCGGAGCCGCTCGTCGTGTCCGGGTAGGAACCCAAATAGCGCAGCCAGCAGCGTCGAGGCGTCGAGCGCGTCGGTGTCGTAGTGCTGGCGCAGCACGCCGTCGCGGAGGCCGTGCTCGAGGATGTCCGCCTTGATCTCCTCGGCCGTGGCGCCCCATTCGGATTCGAGCTGCTGGTCGCCTCCGATTCGGGCAAGCTTGGCCGCGCGGTCGAGCGCCACCCAGCACATCAGCTTCGATGAGACGTAGTGCTGCGGCTCGCCGCGGGCCTCCCAGATCCCCTGGTCGGGCTGGCGCCACACCTGGGTCGCGCACTCAGCCTGCGCCTGGACGATCGGCCAGAGCCGCCTGGGCAGCCGCTGGCTGCGATGCGTGTGCAGCAGGATCGAGTCGAGCGCCGCGCCGAAGACGTCGTTCTGGCGCTGGTCGAACGCGCCGTTGCCGAGCCGCACCGGCCGGGCCCCCGCATAGCCGGAGAGCTCGTCACGGGTGGACTCGGTCAGGTCGCGCCGGCCGTCGATGCCGTACATGATCTGGAGCGCCCCGTCGTCGTTCGGCTCGAGATCAGCGACGAACTGGATGAACTCGTCCGCCTCCCAGTCCAGGTTCAGGAAGTGCAGCGCCTGGAGCGTGAACGTCGCGTCACGGATCCAGGTGAAGCGGTAGTCCCAGTTGCGCTCCCCGCCAGGCGTCTCGGGCAGCGAGGTCGTGAGCGCGGCGACGGTCGCGCCGGTCGGCATGTAGGTGAGGCCCTTGATCGTGAGCGCCGAGCGCTCGATCGCGTGGCGCCAGCGGTGATCGACCGGCCGCGACCGGTGCAGCCAGGCGCGCCAGAAGCGCGTGGTGGCGGCAAGTCGGGCCTGGGCCTCATCGATGCTCAGGGGTGAGAGGAGGCCCTCGGCCCAGGAGAGCGAGCAGTATGCCTGCTCGCCCCGCTGCAGGGTGTGGCGAGCGCGCACACGCTCGCCCTCGATGCCGAGTGCCATGTCGGTCTGGAGCCTGATCGTCTGGCCGGCGCCCACCGCGTCGGCCGCGTGGCGCTCTCCGTCCACCAGCGACCACTCCGCCGGGGAGCGCCCGTAGTCGAAGACCGGCTCGCAGACCAGGTCGATGTCGACGCTGCCCTCGAGGCACAGGACCGTGCGCACCAGCATGTGGTCGCCGTCGTCGTCGGCCGGCGGCCGCGTGTGCGGGGTCACCTGGTCGTCCCCGTCGCGCGGCCCCATCGTCAGGGCGTCGCGCACCATGATCCACCCGGTCGGCGTGTTCCAGGTGGTGAGCAGGGTGTTCGTACCGGGCTCGTAGACGCGCGTCGCCGGAACGTTGATGCCGAACGGGCCCAGGCGGAACGACCCCGCCTGGCGGTCGAGCAGGGTCCCGAACACACTCGGCGAGTCGAAGCGGGGCACGCACAGCCAGTCGATCGAGCCGTCAGGCGCGACCAGCGCACCGGTGTGGCAGTTGGACAGGAACGCGTAGTCCGCGATCGGTGGGAACGGGGAGGGCGCCGCTGCGCTCTGCGGCGAGGGTGGTTCCGAAGGGCTACTCATGGCTGCGGCTCCACGGCGTCGGTGGGGTCGATGCTGGCTCACTCGCTCCGGCGCTACATCACCCGATGCGGGTGATTCGGAGCCGGACACGTCCTGGTCTGCTTCGCGTCGAGGTGATCGGTCACGCACTGGCCTTTGCTCCGCGGCCCGAGACGCGCGCGCTCTGGGACCGCTCGATCGCGATCGGCTTCGCCATCGGATCGGCGTGCTTCCTGGTGGGTCCGTTCCCGGGCTTCGCGCAGCTAGTGGGCCCGGGGGCGGATGCGGCGGTGTTCTTCGCCGGCTCGATCTTCTTCACCTTCGCCGCCTTCCTCGAGGCGCGCGAGGGGACGGTGCGACTGGGGCGCTGGGCGTCCGACCCGTCGTGGTGGAGCGCGGCCGTGCAGTTCCTCGGCACGCTCTTCTTCAACGTCAGCACGTTCACCGCGATGCTGGACGGCCTCTCGAGCGAGCAGACCAACAAGCTCGTGTGGGCTCCGGACGTGTTCGGCTCGGCGTGCTTCCTCGTGTCCGGGGTGCTCGCCTACCAGGTGGCGAGCGGCGGGCGTCTTCGGCCGGCCACGCGCGACCGGGACTGGACGATGGCCGCCATCAACCTGCTCGGGTGCGTGCTCTTCGGTGTGTCGGCGGTGGCGTCATTCGTCGTGCCGTCCACCGGCTCGATCCTCGATCTCGCCGCCGCTAACTGGACGACCGCGCTCGGGGCGCTGTGCTTTCTGGTCGGCTCGCTGATGCTGCTGGCTCCGGAAGACCAGGACCGTTCGCAAGGCTCCGCCGCCAGCCCTTGAGAAGCTCGTGGACGGCGGCCGCGCCCATGAGCGGCTCGGCGGGGAGCACCAGCCGCGAGGGGTGCAGGATGAACGCCCGCGTCTGCGGCCCGCCGATCCCGCCGTGGAACGAGATCAGCTCCTCGAACGCGCAGCCCTCCTCCAGCTCGGGGTCGTAGAAGCTGCCCACCATGATGTCCGCCACGTGCTCGAAGCCGTCGCTGCGGAGCAGGTGGCGGCCCGCCCCGGCGGAGAAGGGGGCGAGCGGGTCCTCGCCCTCGACCGCGCCGCTCGCGAGCTCGCGCGTCCCGGCTGGGCCGAGTGCGAGCGGCCCGCGCCGCGCCGAGCGCACAAGGAGCCAGCCGACGTGGGGGTGCTCGCGCAGCGCCGGGATCAGCTTCGGGTGGCGCTCGTCGATCTCCTCGAGCGTCAGCCGGCGCGGCTCGCCCATCAGGTAGATCAGGCCGAGGTTCCCCGATCCGAGCACCACCGCCTCACGCCCGGACACGTCGTTCTTGTCCGGCTTGCGCGGCTTCTGGCCGGTCGCCTCGTTCACGGCGTGGCCGACCATCGCCTGCTGCTCGTCGCCACCGGTGTAGGCGGCGACGGTGGCGTCGGTGAGCGAGCGCTCCACCAGCTCGTCGAGCCCGTAGCCGTTGCGCTGCTTGAAGGTGGCGCCCTGGGTCTGCCCGTGATCGGAGAGCACGACGATCTCGTAGGGCCGCGGCGCGTAGAGGCGGGCGCGCTCGATGCGGCCGAACTGCTGGTCGAGCTTGCGGAGCGCCTCGAGCGTGTCGGCCCGCTCGAGCCCCGAGTGGTGGGCAACCTCGTCGTAGCTCGAGAAGGTCGCGTAGACCGCCGGCCGGCCGCGCATCATGTCCGTGAGCACGCCGTGCACGATCGCGTTTCGGACGATCACGCAGAGCGCGCCGCGCAGGAACGGGTAGCCGCCGCCGCGGTGACCGCGCGGCTCGACGTCGCGGCGCTTCGCGCGCGCGGCGGCCGTCCACTCGACCAGCACCTCCCAGAAGAACAGGACGAGCGCCTGGGTCACGTTCACGCCGTCCGCGAAGAACGCGCGGTAGCCGGGGTTCGCCCCCTTCTCCGCCTCCATCCGGCTGACGGTCAGGATCGTCTCCTCCGCGTCGCCTGAGAGCAGGTTGCCGCGGCTGGCGCCGCCGCCCGCCAGCAGACCGTCGCCGCTCGAGTGGCGCCGCTCGATCTCCGCGCAGTGCTCCGGCGAGGAGCAGACCATCATGGTCGCGCTCTCCTTCTCGACCCAGCGGAAGGCCGGGATGTCGTCGTTCGAGCCGAGCAGGATGCCGGCCTGGCTCGCGCCCGTCTGGGAGGAGAGATCGGTCTCCCACTCGCTCAGGCGGTAGTCGCCGTCCGCGAGCCAGCGTGCCATCGTGGGGGCGCTGCCGCTCTGCATGGCGCGCCGCAGCACCGGGAGTGCGAGGCCGTCGATCTCAAGGAAGATGATCCCGGGCGTCCGGCTCTCGTCGACGGCCCCCTGGCGCCGGGCGACGCGGCGCACGATCCGGAGCGTGCTCTCGTCGTCGTCGTTCGTCCCAATGATCACCTGCAGGGTGATCGACACCCCCGCCATCACGACCGCGGCGAGGAGGGCGATGCCGAACGAGTCGACCTGACCGAAGCTTGGCACCAGGTCGTCCGCCAGCACGAGCGCGAGGGCGTCCACGAGCAGGACGAGCACGAAGCCGAGGGCGAGGGTGAAGGGGAGTCGGAGCGCCGCGATCAGCGGCGGCAGCACCGCGTTGAAGACGGCGACCAGCGCCGCCACGACGAACGCGGCGCCTGCCCTTTCGAGATCGAACCCCGGCACCACGAGCGACGCCACGAACACGGCGGCCGCGGCGACGATCCAGGAGACGAGCAGCCGCAGCGGGCGGAGGCGCGGCCTGGCAGGCTCCCAGCCCAGCCCCTGGCCGTACGCCGGCGGCGAGGCGGTCACGTCGGGCTGGGCGCCGGGCCGCCGGGTGGGGGAGCCTCCTCGGCCGCCTCCCTGGCCCGCGCCTTGGCCAGGTCCGCGCTGATGCGCGCGATGGCGGACGTGACCGGGGCAGCGAGGATCAACCCCGCGGCGCCGAACAGGCAGCCGCCGCCGATCGTGACCACAAGCACGGCGAGCGGGTGGATGCCGAGAGCCGCTCCGTAGGCCACGGGCTGGATCAGCTGCTGGAGGACCCCGTTCGCGAGCAGCTGTAGCACGATCATCCCTGCCGCGGCGTCGGCCCCGGCGCCGCCGAGCGCGATCACGACGCTGAAGGCACCCGCGGACCACGCGCCGAGGTACGGGATGTAGGCCCCGACGAACGTGACGATCGCGATCGTGCCCGCCAGCGGCACGCCGAGCAGCCACGCGCCGAGTCCGACCACGACCCCGTTGAAGGTGGCGACGGCGGTCACGCCGAGGAAGTAGCCGCGCAGCGCCCCGAGCGTGCGCTCGCTGATCACGTGCGCCACCGGCTCGGGCACGCCCCAGTGGCGCTCCGACCAGGCGCGGATCTGCGGGCCGTCCTTCAGCAGGAAGAACAGGCTGAGCGCGGCGAGCGAGAGAAAGAAGACGAGCGAGGAGAGGCTCGCGATGCCCTTCGCCACGCCGTGGAGCAGCGTGGGCAGGATGCTGCTGAGCGAGTCGCTCGCATCCTTGTTCGCGCCCCCGGCGGCGCTCTTGTCGACGCCCAGGTCCTGGAGCCATCCCTCGACCGTGTCGGCTCCGGCCTTCAGCTCAGAGCTGATGCTGGAGGTCTCGCTGGCGATGCCCGCCACGATGATCACGACCATCGCGATCACCACCAAGACGATCGTGAGCATGAGGAGCGCCGCCCCGGCGGCCCGCGGAATGCGGTGGCGGGCCATGAAGCTCACGAGCGGAGAGGCCACGGCGGCCACGATGCCGGCGGCGATCAGCGGCATCACGATCGTCTGGGTGAGCGACAGGAGCCATACGAGGCCGGCGATCAGGAGCGTCGCGCCCACGAGCAGCCACGAGGTGATCCCCACGTCCCTGAGCCAGCCGGGCGCCGCGAACACCCCGCTGAGGCCCCGGACGTCGACCTCGATCGCCTCGTCCCCACGCGGCCCGCTGCGGCGCGGCCGGCCCTGATCGCGACGCCAGATCACGACGCGAGCGTATGCACGCGCTCCGGACGGAGCATCACCCTATGCGGGTGATGTGAGCCTGTCGCCCGCCCCGTAGGCTCGCGCCACCATGGCGACGCACGGAGAGACACCGCTCAGCGAGCAGCTCGAAACCCTGGCCGAGCAGTACGGCAACCGCTTCCTGCTCGAGCCCGCCCCGGACAACCAGCTGCCCGACCACGGGATGCGCGCGGTCGACGCCATGCGCCTCCTCGGCGAGGAGCTCGTGCTGGACGGGCTGCCGATGCGGAACCTGGCGACCTTCGTGACCACCTGGATGGAGCCAGAGGCGCGCAGGGTGATCGAGGGGAACCTGCACCGGAACTTCATCGATCACGCCGAATACCCGCAGACAGCCGAGATCGAGCAGCGCTGCATTCGCATGCTCGCCGACCTCTTTCACGCCCCGGACGAGACGACGGGTGCGCGTACGCAGGGCTCCTCCGAGGCGATCATGCTGGGCGCGCTTTCGCTGAAGTGGAAGTGGCGCGCGCGCCGCGAGGCGGCCGGTAAGGACACGGCTCAGCCGAACCTGATTTTCGGCGGCGACGTGCACGTGGTGTGGGAGAAGTTCTGCCGCTACTTCGACGTCGAGCCCCGCATCGTCCCGCTGCAGGAGGGCAAGTACACGATCGGCCCCGAGGACGTGGCGCCTCACATCGACGAGCACACGATCGGCGTCGCAGCGGTGCTCGGCACCACGTTCACCGGGCACGCCGACGACATCATCGGCATCAACGACCACCTCGTCCGGCTGAAGCACGACGACGGCCTGGACGTCCCGCTGCACGTGGACGGCGCGAGCGGTGCATTCGTGTGGCCGTTCCTGTACCCGGACACCGAATGGGACTTCCGCCTCGAGCAGGTGCGCTCGATCAACGCCTCCGGCCACAAGTTCGGGCTCGTGTACCCCGGCATCGGGTGGATCATCTTCCGGGAGCGCAGCGATCTCCCGGAGGAGCTCGTGTTCATGGAGAACTACCTCGGCAAGACCGACTCCACCTTCACGCTCAACTTCTCCACCGGGTCGGCGATGGTGCTGGCCCAGTACTACAACTTCGTGCGCTTCGGCCGCGATGGATACACGTACATCATGGAGATGATGCAGCGCAACAGCGGCTTCCTCGGCGAGCGGATCGCGGCGCTCGGCGACTTCGAGCTGATCGGCACCGACGAGGAGCAGCTGCCGCTGGTCGCGTTCAAGCTCACCGGGGAGCACAACTACGACGAGTTCGACGTGGCCGGGCAACTCGCGGGCGAGCGCGGCTGGATGGTGCCCGCCTACACGCTGCCTCCGAACGCACAGAACGTGACGATCATGCGGGCGCTCGTGAAGGAGACCCTCAGCCACG
>DASRIC010000102.1:0-14985 GCA_035650215.1 Thermoleophilaceae bacterium | reverse complement strand
GACAACAAGCCCTGTGGCGGCCGCTACGGCGACATCGTCGAGGCGATCGGCAACACGCCGCTGGTGGAGCTCAAGCGGCTGAGCCCCAAGCCCGGAGTCCGCATCTACGCGAAGCTCGAGAGCTACAACCCCACGGGCTCTGTCAAGGACCGTGTGGCGCGTTCGATGATCGAGCACGCCGAGGTCGAGGGGCTGATCCGGCCCGGCCAGACGATCCTCGAGCCGACCTCAGGCAACACCGGCATCTCGCTGGCGATGATCTGTCGGCGCAAGGGCTACCCGCTCAAGGTCGTGATGCCCGACAACGTGACCACGGAGCGCACGCAGCTGCTCACGATGTACGGCGCGGAGATCGTGTCCTCGCCCGGCGAGGAGGGCTCGAACGGGGCGGTGGCGCTCGCGCTCGAGATGGCCGCCGCGGACGCGAGCTACTACATGCCCTACCAGTACGGCAACCAGGCCAACCCGAACGCGCACTACAACGGCACCGCGCTGGAGATCCTGGAGGAGCTCGACGAGGTGACCGCGTTCGTGGCCGGTCTCGGCACCGGCGGCACACTGATGGGCAACGCCCGGCGCTTCAAGGAGGAGGACCCGGACACGCTGATCGTGGCCGCCGAGCCGCTCCAGGGCGAGCTCGTGCAGGGCCTCCGCTCGCTCGAGGACGGCTACATCCCGCCGATCCTCGATCTCGAGCTGCTCGACCGGAAGATCTTCGTCTCCAACCGGGACGCGGTTGTCTGGACCAAGCGGCTGCTCGCGGAGGAGGGGATGTTCGTCGGCGTGTCCGCCGGCGCGATCGCCTCGATCTGCGTGCGGGTGGCGAGCGAGCTCGACGAGGGGAACGTCGTCTTCGTCGTGCCCGACGACGGCTGGAAGTACCTCAGCTCGGGCGTCTACAACAAGACGGTCGAGCAGCTCGAGGACGAGGGCGTGCTCGAGCGCGCGTCCTTCTGGTAGCTGGTTCAGATCCGGAAACGCTGCGCGCCCGGCCGAGCCGGGCGCTTGCGCACTACGCTCGCTCTTCCTCGTACTCGTAGTCGCGGTTTCGGTCGCGGTAGTCGCGCTCGTCGTCGTCCTCGCCGGCCAGCGACTGCTTGAGCTCGCGCATTCCGCGGCCCACCGAGCGCGCCGCGTCGGGGAGGCGCTTGGGTCCGAGCACGATCAGCGCAACCACGAGGATCACCATGAGCTCGAGTGGACCGGGTGCCGAGATGAAGCCCATTGCCTTCAGGCTACACCCCGGCTCCCACGCGGCCCACTCACTTCACGGTCAGGGTGCCCTTCATCCCCTCCGCCTCGTGGTTTCCCACCGGGCAGTAGTACTCGTATGTCCCCGCCTTGAGATCGGCGCTCACCTTCGACACGCCGCCGTCGGTGACCGTCTCGCCCTCCTCCTCGACGCCGTTGCCCTCGACCTCGATCGCGTGCGGGACCGAGGACGGGTTGTCGAGCACGATCGAGACCTTCCCCGGCTTGGCGCTGAGCGAGGTCTTGTCGAACTTCAGGGCCCCATTCGGATCGGCAACGAGCTTGAGCGTCTGGCCTCCCTTGGCCTGCGCGTCGTCCGAGCCGCCGCCTCCTCCGCCGTAGGCGCCGCCGCCCCCGCCTCCGGAGCTCCCGCCACCGCCGCCGTCATCGTCGTCATCACCGCACCCCGCGGCGGCGAACGCCACCAGGATCAGGGCCAGGGCGATACCGGTCACGAGCCTCTTCATCTGCACACCTCCGGGTCGGTCAGAGCGGTGTACGCAGGGCGGGAGGCGACGGTTCGATCGTCAGTACTGGAGCTTGCCGCGCATCAGCGCGGGTGCCCGGGTGCCCTCGGGAGTCACGACGATGCGGTGGTACTCGCCGGCCCCGACGGCCGCGGTGAGCACGACCTCCGCCTCCCCGCCGGGAGCCCGGAAGCTGCCGCCGCTGACCCAGCGGCCGTCGACCGCGATGCACCAGAGCTCGTAGCGGTTGCCGGGCGCACCGGCGAGCTCGTGAGCCTTGAGCGAGACCCGCGTCCCGGCGGGCACGGACTCGAGCCGCGCGTACGCCCGCGCGCCCGACGGCCCGCCCAGGCTCGCGCGCGCGTACGCCTGCTCGTCCTCGCCGGACAGCACGATGACCAGCGCGGCGACGGCGATTGCGGCGGCCGCCGCGAGCGCGCCCGCCAGCACCCGGCGGCGCGTCCTCTCACGGCGGCCGCCGTCTCGGGGGGTCTCACGCGCGATCTGGTCGAGCAGGCTCTCCTCGAGCCACGCCGGCGGCTCCGGCGGCGGCACGTCGGCCATGTCCACCGTGTCCAGCAGGCCGGGCAGCGAGCGCATGGAGGGGAGCTGCTCGCTGCAGATCGCGCAGGTCTCGATGTGGCGGCGCATCGCCGCCGCCTCGTCCGGCTCGAGCGCGCCGAGCGCGTACGCGGCGAGCAGGTCGCCGTGGGTGGGGCATTCCCTCACGCCTCGACCCCCATCTCGTCGAGGATCAGCCGCAGGCTCCGCAGCGCATAGGAGAGGCGGCTCTTCACGGTCCCGAGCGGGATGCCCTGGTGCTCCGAGATCTCGCGCAGCGACAGCCCGGCGTAGTGCGCGAGGCGGATCACCTCGCGATGGTCGGGGGTCAGCCGCGCCAGCGCCGCGGCCACCTGCCAGCGCAGCACGGCCTGCTCGAGCACCTGCGCCTGCTCCTCGGGCTCCTGCGGCCAGGCCGCGACCGCGGGACGCGCTGAGGCGCGCCGCCGCATGTCCACGATCCGGTTGCGCGCGATCGCGAACAGCCAGGTGCGGACGCTCGCCCGGTCCTCGTCGTAGCGCTCGGCTTGACGCCAGGCCCGCGCGAACACGTCCTGCACCACTTCCTCCGCCGCCTCGCGGTCGCCGAGCGCGTTGCAGGCGAATCCGAAGAGCTCCCCACCGAAGCGTCGGTAGAGCTCACGCAACGCTTCGCCGCTGCGGTCGTGCGGCAGCTGGTGAAGCAGGCTCGCGTCGCTGCGGGCCATGGCGACCACGCTATACGCAGGCAACGCGCTCAGGGTTCGGTCCGCGTTCTGAGCGGCGGCTCGCCGAGCGCGTCACGGAGCGCCACCTGATGGGTGCCGCCGCAGGCCATGATGGAGCCGAGCGGCTGGCGCAGGCCCGCGTCGCGCAGCTCGGGGAGCGCCCTCACGTAGGCGGCGATCGCGCCGGTCTCGAGCTCGAGCGCGAAGCGAGCGAAGCGCCGCAGGTCGCCGAGCGCGGCGGTGAGCTCGGGGGAGGGCACGCCGGCGCGCGGCTCGCGCGCGCCCCCGCGGGACAGCGTCTGCTCGAGACCGCGCACGTGCTCGCGCTCGTGGGCGAGGAGCGTCTCCCCGAGCGCCGGCGCGATCGCCCTGCGCCGGAGCGCCGCCTCGTAGGCGGCGGCCAGCCGCTGCTCATGCGCGAGCAGCTCCTCGAGGACCTCCACGTCCGGGCGCTCGGCCGCGCGGGCCGAGGCTGCGGGGAGCGCGATGGCGGCCCCGGCCAGCAGCAGCGCACGGCGCGTGGAGCTCACAGCGCTCCCGTGACGAACGGGTCCTGCGCCGCCGGCTCGCGGCGCAGCACGTGGAGCGTGCCGAGGTGGGGGCCCTCGGCGGCGAGGATGTCCGCCACGCCGGCCCGGAGCCCGGGATCGGGCAGGTCGGTCAGGCCCTCGAGGTAGCCGCGGATCTGGCGCTCCTCGAGATCCTGGGCGAAGCGCAGGGCGTCCGCCTGCGAGCGAAGATCGGGGAACGTGCGCTCGTAGTCCTCGGCCCGCCGCCCGGGCGGCGGCGTCCCGCCGAGCCCGCGGATCAGCTCCTCGAGCAGGCGCGCATGCTCGCGCTCCTCGGCCTGGATCAGCTGCGCCTGGCGGAGCGCCTCGCCGCGCAGCACCTCGAAGCAGGCGTCGTAGGCCACGATCGTGGCGCGCTCGAACGCGAGCAGCGAGCCGAGCAGGCCGGCGCCCGAGCCGGGCCCCGCACCCCCGCTCGGGGGCGGATCCCCGCCACCGCATGCAGCGAGCGTGAGGGCGGCTGCCCCGCCGCCGAGGGCGGCGCGCCGAGTGAGGGAAGCGGCCACCCAGGGCACACTAGATGGTCAATACGGGGGTCCAGGATCGACCATCTAGCCTTCGCCCCGTGAGGATCTCGCAGGCCCACTGGGACGAGCTCGTGCTGCACGCGCGCGACGAGGCGCCCAACGAGTGCTGCGGCTACCTGAGCGGCACGGACGGCACGGTCGAGCAGGTGGTGCGGGCGGAGAACGAGCGGCGCTCGCCGTACGGCTACTCGCTCGACCACCAGAGCCTGTTCGCGGCGAACGAGCTCGACGACCAGGGGCTCGAAGTGAGCATCTACCACTCCCACCCGCGCAGCCCGGCCGAGCCGTCGCAGACCGACATCAACCTCGCGAGCTACCCCCACTGGCGCTACCTGATCGTGTCCCTCGAGGATCCGCACGCCCCTGTGGTGCGGGCCTGGCGCATCGCCGACGGCCGGGTGAAGGAGGAGGAGATCGTCGTCAGCTGACCTCCAGTGCCCCTCGTGCGGACGCACCGACCAGGGGGCGGAGGCGAGCTTCTGCCCGGACTGCGGCATGCCGCTGGTGGTGCCGGGCGCCGAGCCGATCGACACGCCGCTGAGCGCCGCTCACGAGAAGGCCCGCAAGATCAACCCGGCCTTCACCGAGGGCGAGCTTGTGCGTGTGGCGGGCGGTCGCAACCAGGCGGAGGCGGAGTTCATCCAGGGGCTGCTGCTGGAGGAGGGGGTGCCGAGCATGCTCCGCCGCACCGCGGGCTTCGACGTGCCCGACTTCCTCGCCGCCGGCCCGCGCGACGTGCTCGTGCCGCAGGCCGGGGCCGAGACCGCCCGCGAGGTACTGATGCAGGCGGAGCTCGGTCCGCAGGGAGGCCAGGCTTCCCGCGGTCCCAGGCCGCTCGTGCTGGCGGGCGCGATCCTCGGCGGCGGGCTCGCCGCCGCGCTCCTGGCCTGGCTCCTGCAGGGCGCATGAGGAGGCCGGTAGGCTCCGGCGGCTGATGGATTTCGCGCCCTCAGATCGCGTCGAGAGCCTGCTCGAGCGCATTCGCGCCTTCATGGAGGAGCACGTCGACCCGGTCGAGCGAGAGGCGCTCGCCGCGCTCGACCGCGAGGTCGCGCCCGGCGTGCCCTACCCGGAGATCCTCGTCGAGCTGCGCGAGCGCGCGCGCGGCGAGGGGCTCTGGAACCTGTTCCTGCCGGACGAGCGGCTCGGGCCCGGGCTCACCAACTGGGAGTACGGGATGCTCTGCGAGCTGATGGGTCGCAGCGGCGTGGCTCCCATGGTCTTCAACTGCGCCGCGCCCGACACGGGCAACATGGAGATCCTCGCCGAGCACGGGAGCGCGGAGCAGCGCGAGCGCTGGCTCACGCCGCTGCTGGAGGGAGAGATCCGCTCGTGCTTCTCTATGACCGAGCCGGAGAGCGCCGGCTCGGACCCCACCGGTCTGATCTCGCGCGCCGAGCTCGACGGCGACGAGTGGGTGATCAACGGCCACAAGTGGTTCACCTCCGGCTACAACGGCGCGGCGCTGGCGATCGCGATGGTCGTGACAGACCCCGACGCCCAGCCGCACCGGCGCGCCAGCATGATCCTCGTGCCCGTGGACACGCCAGGCTTCACCGGCGTGCGCCCGGTGCCCGTGATGGGGCACGACGAGGGCCCCGGCCACTGGGAGGTGCTCTACGAGGACTGCCGCGTGCCCGCCGGCAACCTGCTCGGCGAGCGCGGCGCCGGCTTTCAGGTCGCGCAGGATCGGCTCGGACCGGGCCGCATCCACCACTGCATGCGCGCGATCGGCTCGGCCGAGCGCGCCTTCGAGCTGATGTGCGAGCGCGCCCACGGCCGCGAGGCGTTCGGCGGCCCGCTGGCCGACAAGCAGTTCGTGCAGGACTTCATCGCCAGCTCGCGCATGGAGATCGACCAGGCGCGGCTGATGGTGCTCCACGCCGCCTGGAAGATGGACACCGCGGGCAAGCGGGCGGCGCGCCAGGACATCTCGATGATCAAGGTGATCGCCGCGCAGATGCACCAGCGCGTGCTCGACCGCGCCATGCAGGTACACGGCGCGCTCGGCATGTCGGACGACACGCCGCTGGCGGCGATGTGGCGCCAGGGTCGCTGGCTGCGCATCGCCGATGGGCCCGACGAGGTGCACAAGATGGTGATCGCGGTGCGCGAGCTGAACCGCTTCAAGCCGTTGGAGTCCGCCGCGGTTTGACGGGGCTGACCGAGGAGCAGCAGGCCTTCGTCGAGGCGATCCGCGACTTCGCGGCGCGCGAGCGCTTCGACCGGGCGGACGGCGCCGACCCCCACGACGACGCCGTGGCCGCGCGCATGGGCGAGCTCGGCTGGTACGGCCTCCAGATCCCCGAGGAGTACGGCGGCGCCGGCGGCTCCTTCCTGGACGCAACGCTGTTCCTCGAGGAGTTCACGCGCGGTGGGATCCCCGTGGGCGGCTACGGGGTCACGCTGATCGTGGTCGGGGCGCTCAACCGCTTCGGCACCGAGGAGCAGAAGCGCGAGCACTTCGCGCACGTGGTTGGAGGGGGCACGCTCGCGATCGCGATGTCCGAGCCGGAGGCGGGCTCCGACGTGGCCGCGCTCAAGACGCGCGCGCGGCGCGACAACGGCGAGTGGGTGCTCGACGGGGCCAAGATGTGGTGCTCGTACGCGCACAAGGCGAGCCACATCCTGATCGTGTGCCGCACCGGTCCCGGCGAGCGTCACGACGACATGTCGATGATCCTCGTGCCCCGCGAGGCAGAGGGCATGACGCTCACGCCGATCGACACGCTCGGCGGGTCGGAGACCAACGAGATCCACCTGGACGGCGTGCGCGTGCCCGAGGGCGCGCTGGTCGGCCAGGAGGGGGGCGGCTGGACCCAGCTGATGGCCGGGCTCAACTACGAGCGCACGATCCTCGCCGCCACGGCGCTGGGGCTCGCCCAGCGCGCCTTCGACGACGCGCTCGCGTATGCGAAGGAGCGCAAGCAGTTCGGGCGGCCGGTGGGATCGTTCCAGGCGCTTGCGCACACCTTCGCCGAGCTGGCCACGGAGCTCACCCAGGTGCGGCTCCTGGTGCGCCACGTGGCCGCGCTCACCGACGAGGACCCCGCCAGGATGCTGCCCCAAGAGGCGTCGATGGCGAAGCTCGCCGCCACGGAGCTCGCCAAGCGCTGCGCCCTCGCGGGTATGCAGATCATGGGCGGCTACGGCTACGCCACCGAGTACCCCATGGAGAGGCACCTGAGGACCGCGGTGGTGACCACGGTCTACGGCGGCACCTCGGAGATCCAGAAGAACATCATCGCCAAGACGCTCGGCCTGTAGCTTTCTCGCGGGATAACGCGGCGGAACCTCTCAAGTCCGCACGCCGTTTCGCCGATACAGGGCGGGATGGCCGTGCGAGCCCCCCGCTGGCCCGACGGCAAGAGCCGTCACCCCGGGCGCCACTTCGGTGGCGCCGGCGAGGCGATGCGCGCCGTGTCCCGCCTGCTCGGGACCGCCAGCGAGGCCGAGGCTCCGGCGTCCGTGGCGCGGACGCTCGTGAGCGAGGCGCGCTCCTTCTTCCGCGTCGACCACGCGATCCTGCTCACCGTCTCCGAGCGCGAGGGCCAGGTCGAGGTCACGGCTGCCGATCCGCCGGGCGCGCCGCCCGAGCTGGTTCCGCTGGCGGCGCTGCCGCCGCTCGCCGCGCTCTTGGCGCACCGCCAGGAGCTGGCGATGGTGTCGGGCGAGGACGCCTCGGCGCTGGTCGTGGCCACCGGCGCCGACGAGTTCGCGGACGCCGCGCTGCTGCTCCCCCTGCGGGTGGGTCAGGCGGTGCCGCACGTGCTGGTGCTTGCCCAGTCGAGCGAGGACTTCGAGGCCGACGGGCTGCTGGCGCTCGAGCCGCACGAGCTCGAGGTCGCCCAGGCCTTCGCCGCGGCCGCGGCGGCCGGCATCGTGCAGCTCGAGCTGGCGGCGGAGAGCGCCGCTCGCGGCAGGCGCCAGGCAGCGCTGGCACGGGCGGCGCGGGCGCTCAGCGAGAGCCTCGACCTGAACCGCGTGCTCGTCCGGATCTGCGAGGAGGCGGCCAGCATCCTCGGCTCCGACTACGCCAACGTCTTCCTCGGCAACGCCGACACGGGGCTGCGCTTCGAGGCCACCTGGGGCCTGTCCGCCGATCTGATCGGCGAGCGCGTGGAGATCGGCCAGGGCCTCGTGGGCAAGAGCGTCGAGCGCGACGAGTCGATGCTCACCAACGACTACCAGGCGCTGTCCAAGCCCGTGCCGCTGCCGCCCTTCGAGCGCGTGAAGAGCTCGCTCGCGGTGCCGATGCACTGGGACGGCGAGCTGCGCGGCGCCGTGGCCGTGGGCTACTTCCGCCAGCGCCTCGTGTCGCGCGAGGACCTTTACCTGCTCGAGGCGTTCGCCGACCTGGCCGCCGCGGCGTGCCGCAACGCGAGCGCTCACGCCGGCCTCGCGCTCGCCGCCCGAACGGACGGGCTCACGGGCTGCCTGAACCACTCGGCTATGCACGACACGCTTCGCCGCGAGCTCGAGCGCAGCCGGCGCGGTGGCCAGAGCCTTTCGCTCGCGATCATCGACCTGGACGACTTCAAGCAGGTGAACGAGCGCCACGGGCACCAGGCCGGGGACGAGGTGCTGCGCCGCGTGGGCCATGCGCTCCGCCAGAGCGTTCGCCCGTACGACCTGGTGGCCCGCTATGGCGGCGACGAGTTCGCGATCGTGGCGGTCGACGCCGGCGAACGGGAGGCGAGCGAGGTGGCCGGGCGCGCCATCGAGGGAGTGCGGCGCGCGGTCGACGAGCTCGACTACCCGGCCGGCGCCGGCGCCGCCACCGCGGGCGTGGCGGAGTGGCGGCAAGACGAGAGCGCCGCGTCGCTGATCGCACGGTCGGATCGCGCGCTCCTGTTCGGAAAGCAGCGCGGGGCCCGTGGGGTGGCCGTGCGCGAGTCCGAGCTGCCCGAGGAGTTCGAGCCGGAGGGGCGCGGCCGCTCGGCGCCACCGGCCGGCGACGCCGAGGAAGGGCCGGCGGGCGAGCTCGCCCGCGAGCAGGCCGAGCTGCTACGCCGGCGCGCCCGCCAGCTGGCGCTGGCCGGACGGGTCGCCGCTTGCGCGGCCGAGCTCGACGACCCGCGCCAGATCGCCGAGGCGGCCGCCGCCGAGATCCACGCCGCTTTCGAGTACTTCCTCACGGCCATCCTGCGGATCCGCGACGACGGCCGTCTCGAGAGCCTGGCCGCGCGCGGCCTCGCGCTCGCCCGGCTCGACGGCGAGCGCTGGGTGCAACCGCTCGGGGCCGGCCTCGTTGGCCGCGCCCTGCGCGACGGCGTCCCGGTGCTGGCCGGCGACGTGCGCGCCGAGGCCGACTACCGACTCGTGCCGGGCCTCGTGGACGTGAGCTCCGAGCTCGTGGTGCCGATCCGCTCGGGCGGGCGGCTCTGGGGCGCGATCGACCTCGAGGAGGTGCGCGCCGACGCGTTCGACGAGGACGACGTGAGGCTGATGCAGACGGTTGCGGACCAGGTCGGCCTGGCGCTGCGGGCGGCCTCCGGCTAGGACGCCGACAGCGACTCGAGCTCGTCGCGCCAGTCGCGTTCGACCGCGGCCGTGGGGCGGCCGAAGGCGTCAACGATCAGCGAGCGGGCGCCGCGCTCGAGCGGGTGCGCGGCGAGTGCCGCGGCGGCGGCCGCGCCGGCCTCGCGCTCGAGCATGGTGAAGATCGTGCCGCCGAGCAGCATGGCGTCGCGGGGCGGCGGCGGGAACTGCGGCCGTCCGCCCTCGCGCAGGCGCCGCACGATCGCCGCCCGCAGGTGCGGCGTCTGCCCGGCGAGCCAGGTGGCCGCGCCCTCGCAGAGCCAGGCCCAGTTCACGTAGCGGCGAAAGGCGGCCGGCGAGAACGGCGGCGGCAGGTCGGGGTTGTTGACGCCGAGCACCACATGCGCGTACTCGTGGCGCGGCGAGAGCAGCAGCGCCTCGCGCGACCCGGGCACGTTCGACGCCCGCCGCTCGAGCGCCCGCGCTACGAGCACGTGAATGTCGCGCTCCGAGAACCAGCCGGCGAAGTAGCGCCGCCCGGCGGGCGCGGACACCGCCCGCGCCACCGGCAGCCAGGGATGGGCGAGCGTTAGAGCGGCGCCCCGCGGATGCAGGACCACCGCCACCTCGTCGGGGATCCGCTCGAACAGGCGCGCCAGCCGCTCCCTGAACGCCTCGAGCGAACGGAGCACGGCGGCGGCCGGCTCGGCGTCGGCCGAGTCGTGCCGCGCCGAGAACGAGAGGGAGTGGGACTCGACCCAGGGCACCGCGCCCAACTCTCGCAGGGACCTCTGCCGCGCCGGCAGTCGTAGTGACTTCGGGTGAAGCGCGTGCAAGGCTCCGCCACGAGCGTGAACGACGACATGAACGCGCCGGCGCTGGTCCCGGCCGGGCCGGGAAGCCTGCTGGCGCGCGCCGGCGGCCGCGAGGCCCGCTTGGTGCGCCAGGCCCAGCGCGGCTCGGCGGAGGCGCTCGAGGCCCTGTTCCGGCGCGAGTGGCCGCGCGCCTACCGCGCGGCGTACCTCGTGGTGCACGACGCCGCCGCGGCCGAGGACATCGCGCAGGAGGCGTTCCTCGCCGCGGTGCGGGCGCTCGACCGCTTCGACCGCCGACGGCCGTTCGGGCCCTGGATGCACCGGATCGTGGTCAACCGCGCGATCGACGCCGCCCGGGCCCGCTCCCTGCGGCGCGAGCTCGAGACGCGCGCCGCCGGAGCGGCGGAGACCACGACCGGCCCCGAGCCGCCGGCGGCGCCCTTCTCCGACGAGCTGGTGGCGGCGCTCCGTGAGCTGAGCCCCGAGCACCGCGCGGTCGTGGCGCTGCGCTACCTGCTCGACTACACGCCGGGCGAGATCGCGCGGGCGCTCGAGCTGCCGCGCGGCACCGTCAACTCTCGGTTGCGACGCGCGCTCGACCGCCTGGCGCCGCTCTTGGAGGAGCGGCCGTGAGGGCCCGCGAGCGCGAGCTCCGGCGGCGGCTCGGCGAGCAGCCGCTGCCGGGCGAGGTGGCCGCCGGCGCCCGTGCCTGGCCGCTGGTCGCCGCCGCGCTCGCCGGGCGCGAACCGGCCGCAAGGCGCCGCCGGCTCGCGCTCAGCCTGGCGCCCGCCCTGGCGGCCGCCGTTGCGGCACTGGTGCTCGTGCTCACGCCGGCCGGTCCGGCACTGGGCGACTGGATCGAGTCGCGCTTCCGCGCCGAGCCGGTGCCGGCCACGCCCGCGTTCGCGGCGCTGCCGGAGGGCGGCAGGGCGCTGGCGCTGTCGAGCACGGGCGCCTTCGTGGTCCGTCCCGACGGCTCGCTGCGCCGGGTCGGCGCCTTCAGCGAGGCCGGCTGGTCGCCGCGCGGGCTGCACGTGGTGGGCGTGAGCGGCGACCGGGTGGTGGCGGTCGATCCGCTCGGCACGCCGAAGTGGACGGTGGCCCGGCCCGGCCGCGTGTCGCACCCCGCCTGGTCCGCCGGCGACGGCTTCTTCGTGGCCTATCTCGAGGGCGCGTCGCTGCGCGTGGTGGGTGGCAACGGGGCGGGTGACAGGCTGCTCCGCCGCGGCGTGGCCGCGGTCACGCCCGCCTGGCGCCCGGGGGCGGGCTACGCGCTCACCTATGCTCGGCCGCGCGGCATCGAAAGCGTCGACGCAGTGACCGGAGCGCGGCTGTGGTCACGCCCCGCCCGGCGGGTCGTGGAGCTGGCCTGGGGCCGGGACGGCGCGCGCCTTGCGGTGCTCGAGCCGCGCCGGCTGCGGGTGCTCGACCGTCGGGGACGGCTCCTGCGGCGTGTCCCGCTTCCCCCCGGGGCGCGGGCGCTCGCGCTCCACCGCTCGGGAAGGCGCGCGGCGGTGCTGCTCCAGCAGCGCCGAGGCGCGCGCGTGGTCGAGGTCGGGCTGGCCGGCTCCACCGCGACGGCGAGCGCCGCGCGCACCCTCTTCGAGGGCCCGGGAGCGGTCCAGGGCCTCGAGTGGTCCCCAGACGGCAGCCGGCTGCTGGTGGCCTGGCGCGACGCCGACCAGTGGCTCCTGATCGGCCCCGATGGCCGTGTGCGCACGCTCGCCCAGGTGAGCCGCGAGCTCGGCGCCGGGAGTGGATTCCCGCGCCTGGCCGGGTGGTGCTGCGTGACGCATTAGGTCGGATCGCCCGCTCCCGCTGGGAGACCGGGCTCTCCGACAGTCCGATCGTCCTGTTCTGGGCACGTATTTGGTGCCCCAAGCAGGACGACCCCAAGAAGTGAAATCGCCCCTAGGCCAGGATTGGCACCGCGTCCGACGCTATCGCCTCGATCTCCTCCGAGGCGCGCTCGAACTCGCCGTCCGAAAGCACTGGCGTGCCCTCGAAGGGGAGCTCGCGGTAGAGCTCGAGCCATGAGCGGCAGCCGTGGTACTCGGGCCGCACCTTGACCGTGACCGGACGCGGGATGCGGTAGGTGCGCAGCACCATCACGTGCAGCGGATGGCGCCGCTTCCAGTGCAGGCGCTTCTCCGCGTAGTCGGGCGTCCAGATGTAGTAGGGCGAGAGCGCGTCGATCGCGCGGGGGTCGGTGATCAGGTAGGAGGCGGACACCTCGGCCCAGGCCCGGATCCGCACGCGGTCCGGTTGCGGGATCCCGCCGTCCTGGATCAGCGCGGCGGCCGGCGGCTCGTTTTCGGGCCAGACACCCTCCTCGAGCGCCCGGTCGAGCTCCGGCAGGTGCGACTGACGGATCAGGTCGTTGCGCTGGTGATCGAACGTGGGGTAGAGGAAGAAGCGGTCGTGCTCGATCTCGAAGTGCTTGTTCTCCTCACGAATTCCGCCCTTGCGCAGGGTCAGAAGCTGCTCGCCCTCGGCAAGCGCACGGACAGTCACCGCCCATTCCTTCAATGCAACTGGCATAGATGAGAGAAACCTCCAAGCAAGCGCGCCCCAGCGTTCATCCCGGCATGGACGCGGCGGTCATTGTTGCGAACGGAAGCCCTGCTTGCAAGCGAAATTTCGTGCCGAATGCCACGTGCATAGGCTCACTCGAGCGCCGTGATCACCGCCGCGAAGTCCTCCTCGCCGTGGCCCCGGCGATCGGCCTCGGCGTAGAAGCCCTCGGCGAACGAGCCGAGCCGCAGCTCGACCCCGAGCGTCTCGGCCTCGGCGATGCAGTGCCGCACGTCCTTGAGCATGTGCTCGAGCTTGAAGAGCGGCTCGAAGCTGCGATCGAGCATCGGGCGGCCCTTGAGGGCGAGGACCGTCGAGTTGCCGGCGCTGCCGGCGGCCACCTCGAGGAACGCGTCCGCGTCGAGCCCCGCTCGCTGGACGGCGATCACCACCTCGGCCAGGGCGGCGGCGTTCACCGCTCCCATCGTGTTCGTGAGCAGCTTGGCGAGCTGCGCGTGCCCCTGCGGGCCCACGTAGACGATCCGCTCGCCCAGCGCGTCGAACACCGGCCGCGCCCGCTCGAACGCGGCGCGCTCGCCGCCCACCATGATCGTGAGGGTGCCGTCCTCCGCCTTGGGCCGCGAGCCGGAGACCGGGGCCTCGAGGAACTCCACGCCGCGCTCCGCCAGGCGCTCGCCGAGCGAGCGGGCGGCGCTGGGCGCGATCGTGGACATGTCGATCACGAGCGTGCCCTCGGCGAGGTCGGCCTCCGCGAGCACGGCCTCGACCTCCGGCGCGTCCGGGACCATGGTGATGGTCACCTCCGCTCCCTCGGCGGCCTTCGCCGGGCTCGCGGCGGCGCGCCCCCCGTACTCCGACGCGAAGCGCTCCGCCTTTCCGTCGCTGCGCGTCCACACCGAGAGGTCGAAGCCCGCCCGCGCCAGGTTCGCGGCCATCGGCCCGCCCATGATGCCGAGCCCGAAGAAGGCGACCGCCGTGCGCGAGGGGCCGAGCTCGGCCCGGACCGGAGCGATGTCATCGCTCTTGTTGCTGGCCATACGCACCACCTCCCGGGGTCTCGATTCGCAGCCTGTCGCCTGGACGCAGGGTGCCCGAAGCCTTCGCCGTCAACTCGCGCTCGTTCAGCAGGTTCCTACCCGGTGCGCCGTCCGCACCCCCAGCGGCCCCGGGCGGCGCGTTTCGGCGGCGCTCGGTGATCAGCGAGTAGCGCATCTCGGCGAGCGCCTCCAGCTCGCGAACCACGCCGTCGCCGCCGCTCCGCTCGCCCGCGCCGCCCGAGCCGCGGCGCAGCGCGTATTCGACGGCACGCAGCGGAAACTCGAGCTCGAGCGCCTCGATCGGGGTGTTGAGCGTGTTGGACATCGCCACGTGCACGGCGCTCGGCCCGTCGGCGTCGGGGCAGGCGCCCTGCCCGCCGCCGAGCGTCTCGTAGTAGGTGAAGTCGTCGTTGCCGAGCGTGAGGTTGTTCATGGTCCCCTGCCCGAGCGCGTGACCGAAGGCGCCCAGCACGAGGTCCGCCACGCGCGAGGAGGTCTCCACGTTGCCGGCGGCCACCGCGGCCGGGGCGCGCGCGTTCAGCAGCGATCCCTCCGGCGCGATCACGCGCAGCGGCCGGTACGCGCCCTCGCAGGCCGGCACGTCCGGATCGGTGAGCACCCGCAGCGCGAAGTAGCAGGCCGAGAGCGTGACCGCGAGCGTGCAGTTGAGGTTGCCCTCGTGCTGAGGCGCGGAACCCGAGAAGTCGAGCTCCATGTCCTCGCCGCGGACCGTGGCGCTCAGCCGCAACGGAATGTCGCCGTCCGCGCCCTCGAGCACGTCCTCGGCCGTGCGGACGCCGTCCTCGAGCTCCGCGATGCGCGCTCGCGTGCGCCGCTCGGCGTAGTCGAGCGTCTCCTCGAGACCGCCGCGCAGCGTCGGCAGCCCGAAGCGCTCGACGAGGGCGGCCACGCGCCCGGCGCCCGCGCGCCCGGCGGCGAGCTGCGCGCGCAGGTCGGCCTCGCGCTGGCCCGGGTTGCGCATCCGTGCGGCGAGCTCGGCGATCACCTCGTCACTCAACCGGGTGGGCGGGATCA
>DASRIC010000101.1:0-36410 GCA_035650215.1 Thermoleophilaceae bacterium | reverse complement strand
GCTCACGGCCGCGCTCGCCGTGCCGCTCGTCGACCTGATGGGAGCCGAAGGACGCACGGGCGACCTCGCCGTGCTCTACCTGCGGATCGGCTCGATCGGGCTCGTGTTCGCGCTGGTGGCGCTGGCGGGGCAGGGCTACCTGCGCGGCGTGTCCGACCTGCGCACGCCGCTCGTGATCGTCGTGGTGGCGAACGCGGCCAACGTGGGCCTGAATGTGCTGTTCATCTACGGCTTCGGCTGGGGGCTCGCGGGCTCGGCCTGGGCCACCGTGGTCGCGCAGGCCGGCATGGGGGCGGCGTTCGCGCGGTACCTGCTGCGAGCGCCGGCGCGCTCGCGCCGGCCGTCGCTCGAGCGGATGCGGCCGCTCGCCCGGATCGGCGGCGAGATCTTCGTGCGCACTGCGTCGCTGTACGCCTCCTTCCTCGTGGCGAGCGCCGTGCTCGCGCGGGTGGGCGACGACTCGCTGGCGGCTCACCAGGTGGCGTTCCAGCTGTTCGTGTTTCTGGCGCTCATACTCGACGCGATCGCGATCGCCGGGCAGGTGATCGTGGGGCGCTCGCTCGGCGCGGGCGACGCGGAGGGCGCCTACCAGGCGGCGCGCCGCATGATCGAGTGGGCGGTGGCGGTGGGCGCGCTGTTCGCCGTCGTGATGCTCGTGCTGATGGACCTGCTGCCGCGGGTGTTCACGAGCGACCCCGACGTGATCGACCGCGCGCAGGAGATCTGGCCGCTCTTCGCGCTCATGCAGCCGGCAAACGGTGCCGTGTTCGCGCTAGACGGGATCCTGATCGGCGCGGGCGACACGCGCTTCCTGATGTGGGGGATGCTGGCGTCGTCGGTCGGGGTCTTCATCCCGATCGCGCTCGGCTCACTCGCGCTCGGGCTCGGGATCACCGGTGTCTGGGCCGGGCTCGTGGCGCTGATCCTGGCGCGGCTCGGCACCTGCGGCTGGCGCTTCGGCAGCAGGCGCTGGGCGGTGACCGGCGCCACGAGGTCGCGCGCGCCCGCGTGAGATGCGACCGATACCCTTGGCGAATCGCCACCGTCGCCGAATCCGTCGCGGACATCTGCGCCCGCGCCAAGCGCGCCGCCCGCGAGCTCGCGCGGCTCGACACCTCCACGAAGAACCGCGCGCTCGACGCGATGGCGAATGCCCTCGAGCTGCGCTCCGACGAGATCCTCGCGGCCAACGCGCGCGACATGGAGGCGGGGGAGGACGCCGGCCTGCACGCCGGCCTGCTCGACCGCCTGAAGCTCACCGAGGAGCGGCTCGCCGGAATCGCGAACGACGTGCGCTCGATCGTCACCCTGCCCGATCCGGTGGGGGAGACGATCGGCGGGCACCGGCTTGAGAACGGGCTCGACGTGCGCCGCGTCCGGGTGCCGCTCGGCGTGGTGGCCGTGGCCTACGAGGCACGCCCGAACGTGACCGTCGACTGCTCCGCGCTCTGCCTCAAGTCGGGCAACGCGATCGTGCTGCGCGGCTCCTCGACCGCCGCCCAGTCGAACGCCGTGCTCGCCCAAGTGGCCTCGACCGCCGCCCGCGGCGCCGGTGTGCCGGACGGCGCGATCTCGATCGTGAACGGCGGCGACCGTGACGAGCTGCGCGAGATCGCAACCCAGGACGGCGTGGTCGACCTGATCATCCCGCGCGGGGGCGAGGGGCTGAAGGCGGCGCTGAAGGAGCACGCCACGGTCCCGGTGATGTACGCCGCGGCGGGCAACTGCCACGTCTTCGTGGACGACTCGGCGGATCTCGACGACGCCGTGGCGATCGCGGTGAACGCCAAGGTCCAGCGGCCGTCGGTATGCAACGCCGCGGAGACACTGCTGGTGCACTCCGGGGTGGCGGACGAGTTTCTCCCGCGGGCGCTCTCTGAACTGCGAGAGTCGGGCGTCGAACTGCGCGTCGACGAGCGCACGCGCTCACTTGCGGGCGCGCTCGGCGAATCGCTCGCCGCCGCCGCCGAGGAGGACTGGTCGACCGAGTACCACGCGCTGATCCTGGCGGTGAAGGTGGTGGACTCCGTGGATGAGGCGATCGAGCATGTGAACCGCTACGGCTCCGGCCACTCCGAGGCGATCGTCACCGGCTCCACCGAGTCGGCGCAGGCGTTCAGCTCGGACGTTGACGCCGCGGCCGTCTACGTGAACGCTTCCACGCGCTTCACCGACGGCGCGGTGTTCGGGATGGGCGCCGAGATCGGGAACTCCACCCAGAAGCTTCACGCTCGCGGCCCGATCGGCATGCGCGAGCTCACCACGTACAAATTCGTCGTCGAGGGCTCGGGCCAGGTCCGGGAGTAGGTCGTCGGCTCCTTGCGCGTAGGGATCTTCGGGGGCGCCTTCAACCCGCCGCACATCGGACACCTGGTGTGCGCGCAGGAGGCGCTCCTCCAGCTCCAGCTCGACCAGGTGTTGTTCGTCCCCACCGGGGAGCCGCCCCATCGCGATCTCGAGGACGACCCCGGGGCAGAGGTTCGCCTCGAGATGGTCGAGCTGGCGATTGCGGGCGACTCGCGCTTCGCCGTCTCGCGCGCCGAGATCGACCGCGACGGCCCCTCGTACACGGCGGAAACGCTCGCCGCAATGACCGAGGCCGAGCCCGACAACGAGCTGTTCCTGATCCTCGGCGGCGACCAGGCGGCGGCGCTGCCCGACTGGCACGAGCCCGAGCAGGTGCTCGAGCGAGCGACGATCGCGGCCGTGGAGCGGGTGAACTGGAGCCGCCACGCGATCGCGATCAAGATCGCGCGGCTGCGCGGCTCGGACGCGGTGCGCTATCTCGACATGCCGCTGATCCAGGTGTCCTCTTCGGCGGTCCGCCGGCGCGCCCGCCAGGGCAAGCCGATCCGCTACTTCGTGCCGGACGAGGTCATGAGCCTGATCGGCTCGAAGGGCCTCTATGGCACGTCGAAGAAGGCCGAGGTCACGGCGTGAGCGCGGCCTCGCTTCAAGACTCCGCCGCCCTCGCCGAGCGTATCGCGGCGATCGCCTCGGACAAGAAGGCGATCGACATCCGCGTGATCGACTTGCGCGGGATCGTGTCCTACACCGACTTCTTCGTGATCTGCTCCGGCGGCAGCGAACGCCAGGCCAAGGCGATCCACGACGCCATCCACGAGGAGCTCAAGCACGACGAGGAGCGCCTGCTGCCACGCCGCACCGAGGGCAACCGCGAGAGCCGCTGGATCCTGCTCGACTATTGGGACGTGGTCGCCCACATCTTCACCCCGGAGGCGCGCGAGTACTACCGCCTCGAAACCCTCTGGGGCGAGGCGCCGGTCCGGTCCGTGGGCTGACCGTCCGGGGATCGTACAAACCACGAAGCTAGGCGTGCCGGTGCTGCGACCTGTCGTGGAGCATGAGCGCTACGACCTAGCCTTCGACATCGGGTACGCGTCCATCGCGTTCAGTGCAAGTGGGGCTCGCTTGACCCGAGTGGCGCTGTGATCGGCGTCAGTCTGCAGAGCTCGTCGCTGACACCGCCGGGTAATTGAGGACGTGATGCACGCTCGATGAGATCGAGCGGCGAGCTTGACCGTTGCTACCTTCTGCCGGGCGCCTTGGTCTGCGGACGAACGGCCACCCACTTGCGGGTCATTGCTCCGAGAAATGGCCAGCGAGCGTGTATTACCCTTGCAGCAGACTTCGAGTTGCCCGGGGCTGTAGCTCAGCTGGAAGAGCGCCGCCATGGCATGGCGGAGGCCAGGGGTTCGAGCCCCCTCAGCTCCACTTCGACCGTCGCAGTCGGTTGTGCGAAATCGCAGTCCCGATGCTCGTCGCGCCTCAGTGCTCCGCCGCCCGGAGCCGCCGCCGCGCCTCCGCGAAGTGCACCGCCTCGTAGGCGACCACTCCGCTCGTCAGCACGGCGGCGAACGCGAGCGTGAGCAGCGCGTCGATCTCCGTGGCGGGGGCGATGAACGCGAGCGCGATCAGCGCGGCCACCACCCGCTGGCGGTTGAGCGTGCCCACGTTGCGGAGCCGGAAGCCGACGTGCCCGCCGTAGTAGAGCGCCACGCCGCCGAGCAGCGCGACGGCCGGCACGATCTTGAGCGGCTCGTCCACGTGGCCGATCGTCTTCTTGACGCCGAGTGCGATCAGCACGATGCCGGCCACCATCGGCAGGTGCAGGTAGCTGTAGGAGTCGCGCGCGATCCGCAGCTGCTCGTAGCCGCCGATCCTCCGGAAGCGCCGCTCCGCCACCAGCGCCACCACGTCGAAGTACGCCCACCAGAGCGCGCATGAGACCGTCAGGCCGAGAACCGCGGCGACCACGAGGCCGGTGTCGAGGTCGCTCGGCAGCCCCGCGCCGATCGCAACGATCGATTCCCCGAGAGCGATGATCACGATCAGGCTGAAGCGCTCGGCGAAATGCCCGGGCGAGACCCGGAAGCCGCGCACGCCGAAGACGTACGGGCCCGCGAAGTCGATCGCCAGAGCCAGGACCCACAGCGCCGCCTGAGCCGGCCCGTCGAGAAACGCGGCAACGATCAGCAGGGCGGGACCTGGGATGGCCGTACGTGCCAGCCGGCGTATCGCCTGGGCGGCGTCCACGTCGTCGTTCGCCTCCGCGAACAGGAAGATGTGGAGCCAGCGCACGATCGCGTAGGCGAGCGCGAAGATCAGCGCGTCGTCGTCGAAGGCGTGCGGCACCGCCAGCGCGGCAACGAGGAACGCGGCCATCACGGCGAACATCAGCAGCCGCTCGACCCCCTGGTCGGCCTCGATGTAGTTCGTCAGCCAGGCGTACGCCCCCCAGGCCCACCAGAGCGCGGCGAGTACGAGCAGGCCCTGGCCGAGGCCTTCCCAGGTCGGGTTGTCCGCCATCAGCTTCGTGACCTGGGTCAGGGCGAAGACGAACATGAGGTCGAAGAACAGCTCGAGCGGCCCCACCCGCTTCTCGGAGTGATCGAGCTCGCTCTCCTCGACCCGTTCGAGGCCCCCCATGACGCTCATCTCGGCCGCGAAGGATCGCAGGGCGGCCCGGGCGGGCCCGAGTGGGATCGCCCGACACTAGAGTCACGGGCTCGGATGGCTGACCGCTACGACCCCAAGACGATCGAGCCGCGCTGGCAGCGGGTATGGGCCGACGAGCGCACCTGGGAGGTCTCGAACGAGCCCGACGAGCGCCCCAAGGCCTACGTGCTCGAGATGCTGCCCTACCCGTCAGGCGAGCCTCACATCGGCCATCTGAAGACGTACTCGGTGGGGGACGCGGTCGCCCACTTCCGGCGCCGGAACGGCTACCGCGTGCTGCACCCGATGGGCTATGACGCGTTCGGCCTCCCGGCCGAGAACCACGCGATCAAGACCGGGCAGCACCCGCGGGAGTCGACCGAGGCGTCGATTGCGGCCTTTCAGAAGGAGTTCAGGGAGTGGGGCGTGTCGATCGACTGGACGCGCGAGTTCGGCACCCACGAGCCCGAGTACTACCGCTGGACCCAGTGGATCTTTCTGCGCCTCTACGAGCTCGGGCTCGCCTACCGCAAGGAGGCCGCGGTCAAGTGGTGCCCGAAGGACGCCACCGTGCTGGCCAACGAGCAGGTGATCGACGGGCGCTGCGAGCGCTGCGGCACGGTGGTCGAGGCCAAGCAGCTCGAGCAGTGGTTCTTCCGCATCACCGAGTATGCCGACCGCCTGCTCGCCGACATGGCCACGATCGAGTGGCCGCCGCACGTGGTCACGATGCAGGAGAACTGGATCGGCCGCTCGGAGGGCGCCGAGGTGGTGTTCCGCTGCGAGGCGCTCGGGACCGACTATCCCGTGTTCACCACCCGCCCGGACACGCTCTTCGGAGCGACCTTCTTCGTGGTCGCGCCCGAGCACCCGGACGTTCTGCGCCTGAACGACTCGCCCGCGGTGCGCGAGTACGTGAACCACGCGGTCACCGAGTCGGTCGAGGAGCGCGGCGACGAGCACAAGGAGAAGACCGGGCTGCCGCTCGGCCACACCGTCACGAACCCGGTCACCGGCGAGCAGATCCCGATGTACGTGGCGGACTACGTGCTGATGGAGTACGGCACCGGCGCCGTGATGGCTGTGCCCGCCCACGACCAGCGCGACTTCGAATTCGCGGAGCGCTTCGGCCTGCCCATCCGCCAGGTGGTAGAGGGCGACGAGCCCCCGCCCGAGGGGGAGGCGTTCGTCGCCCACACCGAGGGCGAGCGGCTCGTGAACTCAGGCGACTTCTCGGGGCTGCCGGCCCCGGAGGGAGCCCGCGCGATCACGGCCTGGCTCGAGGAGCGCGGCCTCGGGCGGCCCACCGTCAACTACCGGCTGCGCGACTGGCTGCTCTCGCGCCAGCGTTACTGGGGCTGCCCGATCCCGATCGTCCACTGCGAGTCGTGCGGCCTCGTTCCGGTGCCGGACGACGAGCTGCCGGTGAGGCTGCCGGACGTCGAGGACTACACGCCCAAGGGGATGTCGCCGCTCGCCGCGGCCACCGACTGGGTGCGTACCACCTGCCCGGCCTGCGGAGGCGAGGCGCGCCGCGAGACCGACACGATGGACACCTTCGTCGACTCCTCCTGGTACTTCCTGCGCTACTGCGACGCCCGCAACGACCTCGCCCCCTGGGACCGCGACGTACTCGCCCGCTGGATGGGCGTCGACCAGTACATCGGCGGGGTCGAGCACGCGATCCTGCACCTGATGTACGCGCGCTTCTTCGTCAAGGCGCTCGCGGACATGGACCTGCTCGACGTGCAGGAGCCCTTCGACCGGCTCTTCACCCAGGGGATGATCACCCGCGACGGCGCGAAGATGTCGAAGTCGAAGGGGAACACGGTGTCGCCGCGCGAGATCGTGGAGCGCTACGGCGCGGACACCGCCCGCTGTTACATCCTCTTCATCGGGCCGCCGGAGCACGACGCCGACTGGCAGGACGAGGGCGTGGGCGGCGTTCACCGCTTCCTGTCCCGGCTCTGGACCGCCGCCGTGGAAGCGCCCGAGGGCCACGGCGAGGCGCCCGAGGGCGAGCCGAGCGCGCTGCTCCGCAAGGCCCACTGGGCGATCCACAAGGTCACGCGCGACATGCAGGGCCGCTTCGCGTTCAACACCGCGATCGCCGCCGTGATGGAGCTGGTCAACGAGATCTACCGCCAGCGCGAGCACGCGCCCGCCTCGCACGTGCGATTCGCGATCGCCACGGCGGGCTCGCTGATCTTCCCGTTCGCGCCGCACCTCGGGTCGGAGGTCTACGAGCGGATGACCGGCGCGCGCGTCTGGGAGGAGCCCTGGCCCGAGGCGGACCCCGCACTGCTCACCTCGGCCGAGATCCAGCTCGTGGTGCAGATGAACGGCAAGCTCGTCGACCGCGTGGCCGCCCCCGCGGACGCGTCTCGCGAGCAGCTCGAGGAGATCGCGCGCGGATCTGGCAAGCTGAGCGCCCGGCTGAACGGGCGCGAGATCGTCAAGGCGGTCGTGGTTCCCGGCAAGCTGGTGAACTTCGTGGTCCGATGAGCGACGACCGAAAGACACTGCGGATCCCCGTCGGCCCGCTCGTGGCGGCGATTGGCGCCGTGCTCCTGATCGTGAGCCTGTTCCTCGACTGGTATGGGGCGCGCACGGCCTTCACCGTGTTCGAGGTGCTCGACCTGGTGCTCGTGCTCGCCGCGCTCGCCACGATCGTGCAGCTCGCGGGTGGCATGGGCCTGTTCCGGCCGCCGGCCTCGCCACCGGTGGCGCTGGCGGTCACGCTCTTCGCCCTGTTCGTCGTGGTCACGCAGGTGATCGACCATCCGCCCGCGGGCGTGGGGGTCGAAAAGGACACCGGCATCTGGCTGGCGCTTGCGGGCGCCGGCGTGATGGTGGTGGGCGCCGTGCTCGCAACCGCGCACATCTCGATCGGCGTGGACCCGCGCTCGCAGGACGCCCCGGCGGACCCCAAGCCGCGGCGCGAGGACGACCCCACCCGTCCGCTCTCGGACCCGCCAGGCGGAGAGCGCGAGCCATAGACTCGCCGGCCATGTCTCAGGCCGGCACGCCCTACCTCGACGCGCTGCTGGGCTTTGCCGCGCGCGATCCCGGGCGCTTCCACGTGCCCGGCCACAAGGGGGGCGCGGGCGCCGACCCGGCCCTCGTCGAAGCGCTCGGCGCGCGGGCGCTCGCGCTCGACATCCCGGCGCTCACCTGGGGCATCGACGTGGGCGAGGAGCCCACGCCGTTCACCGCCGCGCAGCAGCTGGCCGCCGAGGCGTGGGGGGCGCGGCGCACCTGGTGGCTCGTGAACGGCGCCTCCCAGGGCAACCACGTCGCGCTGCTCGCGCTCGGCCATCGCGGGCACCGCGTGGTCACGCAGCGCAACGCCCACTCGAGCACGATCGACGCGCTGATCATGTCGGGTCTGCGGCCCACCTTCGTCGCCCCCGAGCTCGACCCGGAGCTGCACATCGCGCACTGCATGACCCCGGAGGCGCTCGAGCGCGCGCTCGACGAGACTCCGGACGCCGCCGGCGCGACGATCGTCTCGCCCACCTACTTCGGCGCGATGGCGGACGTGGCGGGCCTCGCCGAGGTGGCGCACGCGCGCGGGGTGCCGCTGGTGGTCGACGAGGCCTGGGGCGCGCACCTGCCGTTCCACGAGGACCTCCCGGCGCACGCTCTCACGCTGGGGGCCGACCTCGTGATCTCGAGCATCCACAAGATCGTGGGGAGCCTCACGCAGTCGGCGATGATTCACCTCGGGCATGGCAACCTGATCGAGGAGGGCGTGGTCGACCGCTGCGTGACGCTCGTCGAATCGACCAGCCCGAACGCGCTGCTGCTCGGCTCGCTCGACACCGCCCGTCGCAGCGCGGCCACGCGCGGCCGCGAGCTGCTCGGCGAGACACTCGCCGCGCTCGAGCGCACGCGCGCCGCGGTGCGCGAGATCCCCGGACTCGATGTGCTCGACGAGCGGCTCGCGGGCTCGCCCGGCGTGTTCGACTACGACCCGCTGCGGCTCGCCATCGACGTGCGCGGTACCACCGCCAGCGGCTACGAGCTGGCGCGGCTCTTGCGCGAGCAGGACGACGTGATCGTCGAGCTCGCCGGCGAGAACGTGCTGGTCGCGGTCTTCGGCATGGGCGAGGATGCCGGGGCGTCGTCGGCTCGCCTGCTCGCCGCGCTGCGCAACGCGGTCGAGACCGTGAGCGCGCAGCCCGCCGGACGACCGCTCGCGGCGCTCGCCCCGCCGCCGCCCTGGGGCGAGCTCGTGATGACCCCGCGCGAGGCCTTCCTCGGCCCCCAGGAGATCGTGCCCGCGCGCGAGGCGGTCGGCCGCGTGTCGGCCGAGTCGCTCGCCGCCTACCCGCCCGGCATCCCGAACGTGCTGCCCGGCGAGCGCCTCACCGCCGAGACGCTCGACTACATCGAGGCCACGCTCGAGCTGGGCGGGAGCCTGCGCGGCGCCAGCGACCGCGCGCTGCGCACGCTGCGCGTGGCGATCGAGGCTTGAGGCTCAGCCCACCCGCTTGCGGCGGAGCGCCTGCATCAGGCAGTGAGCGCCGCCGCCGCCGAGGGTGAAGGCGGCGAGCTCAGGGTCGAACACCGTGAGCCCCAGTGCCCGCAGGCGCTCGTTCAGGTCCTTCGACTCGGCGCTCGTGAGCACGCGCCCGTCGCCGAGGCTCACGCCGTTCACGCCGAGCTTCAGCGCGTCGGCCAGCGTGACCGGCAGGATCTCCACACCCTTGGCCTCGAGCCAGCGCAGGAATCCGTTTCCCACCTGCTCGACGCACACCGCCGCCAGCTTCTCGCCGAGCATCGCGGCCAGCACGTCGATGTGGAGGAAGTGGGGCGGGATGCGCTCGATCCGCACCTCCCAGCCGTCGGCCTCGAGCCACCCCGCGAGCTGGCGGGCGGCAGGCTCCTGCGTGCGCTCCTCGCCGTTGCCGATCACCGCCACGCCCGGCTCCACGATCATGAAGTCGCCGCCCTCGAGGGCGGCCGCGGTGATCATGCGGTGGACCGGGATCCCGGCGTCGCGGTAGAAGCGGATCACCGGTGCGTACTCGCCGCGGCGCCACCACTGGTGGCACTGGGTCACGATCGGTCCCTGCGGCACGTTGATGCTCGAATCGCGCGCGAACACCTGGTAGGGAAGCGCGGCATCGGGCTCGAGCAGGTGCACGCGCACCCCGGCCTGCTCGTAGACGCTCACCATCTCGGCGTGCTGGCGCAGCGCGTCCTCGCGGCTGAACTGGAGGCCGCGGTCGAGAGTCGCGCGGGAGATGGCGCTTGACGGGAGCCAGCGGAAGTTGTCGGGCGGGCAGAGCAGCACGTCGAGCAGCCGCCCGTACTCCGAGTCGACGCCCCAGCCGGGCTCGGGGCTCTTGATCGTCTCCATCGTCAGCCGGCGCCCTTCGGCGTGCGCAGCGCCTCGATCGTCTTGTCCAGCCGGCGCTCCGCCGTTTCGGCCCGCTTGGCCTCGCGGATCCACTCGACGTACTCGCGACGGTGGGTGTAGGAGAGGCGCTCGAACGCCTCGCGGGCGTCCGGGGCGGCGGCGAACGCCTCCGCGAGCCGCGGCGGGATCTCGACCGTACGAGGCTCGTCGTCGAGCTCGATCTCGACGCTCACCTCGTCGCCGATCGCGACGCCCGCCTGTTCGCGCAGCTCGCGCTTGAATCCGATCAGGTGCACGCCGCCGTAGACGGCCACGGTCGTACGGAAGGGCGTGCCGTCGACGGTGCCGCGCACCGGCGCGCGGGCCTTGCCGAAGCGCTCCTTCGCGTCGAAGGGCAGTTGTACCGTCGGCCGCTCTCCGCTCTCGCCGCCGATAATCGCGCGGAATCGCTCCATCCGCGCAATGCTACGTCGCCATGAGCGAGCCGGTCCGCCGACGCGTGGTCGTGAGAGGCCAGGTCCAGGGTGTCTTCTTCCGTGACACCACCCGCCGGATGGCCACGAGCCGCGGCGTGGCGGGCTGGGTGTCCAACCGGCCGGATGGCAGGGTCGAGGCGGTCTTCGAGGGCGAGGACGCCGCCGTGGCGGAGCTCGTCGAGTTCTGCTCGAGCGGGCCGCGCGGCGCCGATGTTGAGGACGTCGAGGTCAGCGACGAGCAGCCCGAGGGGCTCTCGGGCTTCGAAATTCGCTGAATCGTCACCCACGTAACCCACGCGTCGCGATCGCCGCCGTAGCTTCGGCCGCATGGCGGAGGCGGGTCGCGGAACCGTCCTGATCTGGGCGCTGGCCCTCGGGGTCGCGGCGCTCCTCGGCTGGCGCATGCTCGGGTCCGACGGGGGCGGGAGCCCGTCGCCGGTGCGCGTCGACGGATCGGGTGCCGGCGCGCCAGCCGGGCGCGGGGCGGGAGCGGCGCCCGCGCCGGCGGAGCGGATCTACGTGCACGTGGCCGGACGGGTGCGGCGGCCTGGCCTGCTGCGCCTGCCCGCCGGCTCGCGGGTGGCCGAGGCGGTCGCGCGCGCGGGCGGGCTCGCCCGCCGGGCGGACCCCGCGGCGGTGAACCTCGCGGCCCGGCTCGAGGACGGCCAGCAGGTGGTCGTGCCGCGGCTCGGTCCGGCCGGACCTGGCGCGCCTGGCGGGGCCGCCTCGGGCACCGCGGAGGCGGGGCCGATCAACCTCGCGCGCGCCACCGTCGAGCAGCTCGACGGGATCGACGGCATCGGCCCCACGCTCGCCGAGCGGATCGTCGAGCACCGTGACTCGCAGGGCGGCCTCGCCTCGGTGGGCGGCCTGCGCGACGTCGAAGGTATCGGCGAGAAGCGCTTTGCCGCGCTCCAGAAGGCGCTCGGGCCATGAGCGCGAACGAGCGCTCACCGCCGGCCGGCCCGGTGCTCCATCCCGCGCGCCGTCCGTGGCACGTCTGCATGGCGTCGGTCGCGGCGGGCCTCGGGCTCGCGAGCGCTCCGCCGCTCGCCCCGCTCGCGCTTGGGGCCGCCGTGGCGGCGGCGCTGGCGCTCGCCGGCGCCCGTCGGCTCGCACCGCTCGCCGGGGTGCTGGTCGTGCTCGCGGCCGGGGTGGGGGAGCTGCGGCTCGAAGCGCTCGACCGCCCGGCGGACCTCGTCGAGGACGGTCGGCATGTCCAGCTGTTCGCGTACGCGCTCACGAGGCCGCGGCCGTCCCCGTTCGGCGCCTCGATCGAGGTGGCGGTGGCCGGGGGACGGCTCGAAGGAGCGCGCCTGCTGGCGCGGGTTCCGCAGTGGTCGCGAGTGCCGCGGGCCGATCCCGGCGAGGAGCTGCGGCTGCGCGGCCGGCTGCGCGCCCTCGACTTCGAACGTCGCGATCGAGGCGGCTCCGGCGAGAGCTTCGACTTCGCGGCGCATCTGCGCCGGCGCGGGTTCGCGGGCGAGCTCCTGCTCGATCACGCGCGGCCGACGGGCCGGCGGCGCGGCGGCCTGGACGGACTCCTCGACGGCTTGCGGGGCCGCGCCGAGCGGGCCGTGGCCGCCGGGCTGCCCCCGCCCGAGGCCGCGCTTCTTCGCGGCATGGTGCTCGGCCAGGACGAGGCGATCGACCGCGCCACGCGCGACGACTTCCGCGACTCCGGACTCGCTCATCTGCTGGCGGTGAGCGGTCAGAACGTGATGCTGCTCGTGGCACTCGCGCTGCCGCCGCTTGCCGCCGCCGGGCTCGGCCCGCGGGCCCGCGGCGTCGCGCTGCTCGCTCTCGTGGCGCTGTATGTGCCGCTGGCGGGCGCCGGTCCGTCGCTGCAGCGCGCCGGCGTGATGGCGGCGGCGGGAATCGCGGCGCTCACGCTCTCGCGACCGGCGTCGCGCTGGTACGCGCTGCTGCTGGCCGCCGCGGCCACGCTGCTGCTCAACCCGCGCGCGTGGGCCGACGCGGGCTGGCAGCTGTCGTTCGCGGCCGTCGCGGGCATCCTCGTGCTCGGGCTGCCGCTCGGCCGGACGCTCGCGGCGGCCGGCGAGAGCCTGACCGGGGGCGGCGGCCCGCTGGCGCGGGCGGCGCTGCGCGGGATCTCCGAGGGCGCGGCGATCACGATCGCCGCGAGCCTGGCCACCGCGCCGCTCCTGGCGCACCACTTCGACTCGGTGCCGGTCGCCGGCGTGCCGGCCAACCTGCTCGCGCTTCCGGCCGTGGCTCCCGCGATGTGGCTCGGCATGCTGAAGGCCGGCCTCGGGATCGTCTCGCCGCTGCTGCCCGAGAGCGCGGCGCTGGCCGAGCTGGTCGGGCCGCCTGCGCGCGTGCCGGTGGCCTTCCTGGCGGGGCTCGCCGAGCGCTTCGCGGACCTCCCCGGTGGTCAGCTCGGGGTCCCCGTCAGGGGGTCGGCGGCGCTCGCGTTCGCGTACGCGGCGCTCCTGCTGGCAGCGGCCGGCGTGCGCTCGCTCGCCCGGCGGAGCTCCGGCCGCGCGCAGGAGGCCGCGGCGGCCTGGCGGCGGCGCGCCGGGCCTCGTAGGACGGCGCTCGTGGCCGCGACAAGCGTGGCCCTGCTCGTGCTCGTCGTCCGCGCGATGTCCCCGCCGGGGCCGCCCGACGCGCTCACGGTTCGCTTTCTCGACGTCGGCCAGGGGGACGCCACGCTCGTCCAGCACCCGGACGGCACGGCAATCCTGTTCGACGGCGGGCCGCCGGAGGCCGGCGTCGCGCGACTGCTCCGCCGGGCCGGCGTCGAGCGCCTCGCGCTGGTGGTGGCCACCCACGCCTCGCGCGACCACCACGGCGGTCTGGCCGCCGTGCTCGCGGAACGCCCCGTCGACCTGCTGCTCGACGGCGGCGACGGCACCCGCGATCCGGCCTTCCGGGCCCTGCTGCGCTCGGCCCGTGAGCGCGGCGTGCCGACCCGGCCGGCCGCGGCGCCGCTCACGCTGAGGGTCGGCGCTCTCGTAGTCCGGATCCTGTCGCCGCCCCCGCGGCCGCCCGGCCCTCCGCCCGAGGACCCCAACCCGCGCGCCGTGGTCGCGATCGTGAGCGCAGGCGAGTTCGACCTCATGCTGTCGGCGGACGCGGAGAGCGAGGCGCTCCTGCCGCTCGCCCTCCCGGACGTCGACGCGATGAAGGTGCCCCATCACGGCAGCGCCGACCCCGGGCTGGCGGCCGTGCTCGAGCGCCTCCGACCGGAGCTCGCGGCCATCGAGGTCGGCGAGAACACCTACGGGCACCCCACCCCGCAGACGCTCGGGGCGCTGCGGCGGGCGGGCGTGCCGACCTACCGAACCGACCGGGACGGCACCGTCGCGCTCACCGTCGTGGAGGGGAGGATGGAGGTGGACACCGAGCGCTGAGCGCGACATCGAGCCGCGCGGCCGCGGCGCCCGCCGGCGCGCCTAGACTGCCCCTCGTGGCCGAGCTCAAGCCTGCCTACCTCGTCTGCGGAGACGACGACGCCAAGATCGACGCCTGGCGCGCGCGGGTCCGCAAGCGCGCCGACGACGAGCGCGGGCCGGGTGGGCTCGAGAGCTTCGACGCCCGGCAGAGCTCCCCGGATGAGCTCGCCGGCTCGCTCGCCACGCTCAGCTTCGACCCCGGCACCCGCTACCTGCTCGTCGACGACGCGGGCTCCTGGAAGGCCGCCCAGCTCGAGCCGCTCACGGCCGCGCTCGAGGCTCTGCCGCCCGACACCGTGCTCGTGCTGATCGTGCGGGGCAACCCGCAGAAGCCGCTCGCGAAGGCCATCGAGGGCGCCGGCGGTGAGGTCCGCGAGTACGCCGCCCCGAAGCCGTGGGAGCTGCCCAAGTGGTGCGTCGCGCACGCCCGCGAGCTGGGGCTGCAGCTCGACCCGGAGGCGGCCAAGCAGCTCGTGTCGCAGGTGGGCTCGAGCCAGCAGCAGCTCGCGCGCGAGCTCGAGAAGATCGCGCTCGCTCTCCATCCGCGGGTGAGCGTCTCGGCGGCCGACGTCGAGGAGCTGGCCGCGGCCGACAGCGCGCCGCGCGTCTACGACCTCGCCGACGCGCTGGTGTCCGGCGACCTGCGCGCGACGCTCGCACTCGCCGAGGAGCTCGAGGCCCACGGCGAGCGTCCCGGCGGCATGGCATTCCCGATCGTGCGGCGGCTGCGCGAGGTGCACCGCGCGGCGGCGCTGCTCGAGGCGGGGATGCCCGACCAGAAGGTGGTCGAAGCGCTCAAGGCGCCGCCCTGGCTCGCCAAGAAGACCGTTGCCCGCGCGAAGAAGGCCGACACGATGACGCTCGAGCGGGCGCTGTGCGTGTTCGCCGACCTCGAGGTCGAGACCCGCGGTGGCGGCGAGGTCCAGGTGGACGAGTCGGCGGCCTTCTCGCTTGCGCTCGCGCGCGCCGCGGGCGGGGCCTGACCGCGCGCCTAGGCTCCCGCGCCGGACGGCGGCGCGTCGTCGCCCGCCCCGTACGGATACCACCACTCCTTGGGGGCGATCTTGGTCTCGATGTGCACGTGCTTGGTCTCCTGGAAGGCCTCGAGCCCCTCCTGCCCGAGCTCGCGCCCGAAGCCCGACTGCTTGAAGCCGCCGAACGGTCCGGCGTCGTTGTCGGTGAGCGGGTCGTTGATCCAGACCGTGCCGGCGCGGATCTCGCGCAGGCAGCGCACGGCGGTCTCGAGGTCGCGGGTGTACACGTTCGCGCCGAGCCCAAAGCGGGTGCCGTTGGCAAGCGCGATCGCCTCGTCGAGGGAGCCCACCGGCACGATCGGCGCCACCGGCCCGAAGGTCTCTTCGCGCAGGAGGTCCGTCTCCGAGGGCAGCCCGGTGACCACCGCGGGCGCGAAGTAGTGGCCGCGCTCGAGCCCGGCGCGGCCGCCACCGACCACGAGCTCGGCGCCGGCGGACACGGCCGCCTCGACCTGCGCCTCGACCTTGGCGCGCTGCGCCGCCGAGACCATCGGGCCGAGGTCGACCTCGCCGGACAGGGGGTCGCCCACGCGCAGGGTGCGGGTGTGATCGACGAAGGCGGACACGAAGTCGTCGTAGATCTCGCTGGCGACATAGAAGCGCTCGGCCGACGTGCACACCTGGCCGGCGTTCAGGTATGCCGCCCAGGCGCCGCCGCGCGCGGCCACCTCGACGTCGGCCGCCACGTCGGCGCAGACGATGAACGGGTCCTTGCCGCCCATCTCGAGGTTCATGCGCGCCACGCGCTGCGCGCAGACGCCCGCCACCTTCTTGCCGGTGTCGACCGAGCCGGTGAAGGCCACACCGCCGACGCGCTCGTCGGCCACGAGCGCGGCGCCCACGTCGCCGGCGCCCGCCACGATGTTCACCACGCCGGCCGGCAGGTCGGCGAAGCAGTCGGCCAGCATCAGCGTCGAGAGCGGGGTGAGCTCGGACGGCTTGGCCACGACCGTATTGCCGGCGGCCAGCGCGGGGGCGACCTTCCACGACAGGAGCAGGAGCGGGTAGTTCCAGGGCACGATGCAGCCCCAGACCCCGATCGGCTCCTTGACGACCATCGCGAGCTGCGTCGACTCGATCGAGGGAATGACCCGTCCGGCGAAGTTGCGGCCCATCTCGGCGTAGTAGTCGAAGGCGGCCGCGGTCCATCCCACCTCGTCCGAGTTCTCGAGCAGCGGCTTGCCGCCCTCGAGGGTCATCACGCGGGCCAGCTCCTCGGTGTTCGCGCGGATGCGCGCGGCCACCTCGTGAAGCAGCTCGGCCCGCTCGACGGCCGGCGTGGCCGCCCAGCCGCCGAACGCCTCCGAGGCGCCGGCGATGGCCGCCTCGAGCTGGATCTCTGACGGGCCCCGCAGCTCGGCGAGCGTCTCCTCGGACGCCGGGTTCTCCACGGCCAGCGGCGTGCCCGCTCCCGCGACCTGCTCGCCGCGGATCAGCAGTCTGGTTTCCATGGGGGCCGGCGGCTTACGACAGGCCGGAGCGGATGCGCGAGGCGCGAGCCTTCTTGCGCGCGCCGTTGTTGCGATGGAGCGCACCGGACTTCACGGCCTTGTCGATCCGCGACACCACGCCGCGCAGCTCATCGTCCGCCTTCGTCGAGTCGCCGTCGCCGACGGCGTTCTCGAGGCGCCGGAACCAGGTCTTGACCTGGGACGTGCGCCGGCGGTTCTCGAGCCGCTCGCGCTCCGCCCGGTGGATCCGCTTTTCTTGTGATGCGATGTTGGCCATAGACGAGATGACGCCGCGCTCGGCGATTCCGGCGCGGCGGGGGCCAAGTGTAGCGCGCGGCGGGCGATGAGCACCGAAGCTCCCGAGCGCGGCGAGCACGCGCGGCGCCTCGCGCGCAACACCGCGTTCTTCTCCTTTGCCACCGGTCTGTCGCGCGTCCTCGGCCTCGTGCGCGAGGTGGTGGCGGCGAGCTACTTCGGCGTGACCGGCGCCATGTCCGCCTTCACGATCGCCTTTCAGGTGCCGAACCTCGTGCGCGCGCTGTTCGCCGACTCGGCCCTCCAGGGCGCGTTCGTCCCGGTGTTCACCGAGCTGCTCGAGAAGGGCGAGCGGCGCGAGGCGTTCCGCGTCGCTTCCACGCTGTTCTTCCTGATCTGCCTCGTGCTTGGGGCGGTCACCGCCCTGTTCATCCTGTTCGCCCAGCCGATCATGGGCCTCTTCACGCCCGGCTTCGACGCCCAGCTCGAGAGCCTCACGGTCAACCTGGCCAAGATCATGTTCCCGATCGTCGGGCTGCTCGCGTTGTCGGGCCTGACGGTGGGGATGCTCAACTCCTTCGACCACTTCGCGGTGCCCGCGCTGGCCCCGGTGGCCTGGAACATCGTGATCATCCTCGCGCTCGTCGGGCTGGTGCCGGTGTTCCCGGAGGACGACGAGATCTACGCGTACGCGATCGGGATCCTCGCCGGCACGGTGGTCCAGTTCCTGCTGCCGCTGCCCTGGCTGCGCGGGCGCGGCGGCCGCCTCACGTTCACGATCGACTGGCGCAACGCGCGCGTCTGGCGCGTGCTCGCGCTGATGCTGCCGGTCACGATCGCGCTCGGCCTGATCAACCTCAGCCTGGCGGTGAACGTGGCGATCGCGACGCTCGTGTCCGACGAGGCGCCGGCCGCGATCGACAAGGCCTTCCGGATCTACCAGCTGCCGCAGGGCCTGTTCTCGATCTCGATCGCCACGATCCTGTTCCCGACCCTGGCCCGCTTCGCCGCCCGCGGCGCCCGCGACGACATGCGCCGGACGATGGCCGGCGGCGTGCGCCAGATCGCCCTGCTGCTGATCCCGAGCGCGGTGCTGATGGCCGTGCTGGCGGAGCCCGTCACGCGGCTCGTGTACCAGCGCGGGGCGTTCGGCGCCGAGGCCACCGACCTCACCTCGACGGCGCTCTTCTGGTGGTCGCTGTCCCTTCCCTTCCAGGGCGCCAGCCTGCTCTTCTCGCGCACGTTCTTCTCGCTGCAGCGGCCCTGGGCAACCACGGCGCTGGCGGGCGTGAACCTGGTCGTGAACGTCGTGCTCGCGCTGGCGCTCTACGGCCGGTTCGAGATCGCGGGCATCGTGCTGGCCACGGTGGTCGGCACCATCGTGATGTGCGTGGCGCAGGCCTGGATCCTGCGCGGCGCGCTGGGCGGCGTCGAGGGCAGCAGGCTCCTCGACACCGTGGTGCGCATGCTCGTCGCGGCGGCGCTCCTGGGCGCCGTGGCCTACGGGGTCTGGTACGGGGCGGACCAGGCGCTCGGCGACTCGTTCATCGCGCAGGTGCTCGCCGTGAGCGCCGCGCTGGCTGCCGGCCTCGCGGTCTACGTGGCCGCCGTCTGGGCGCTTCGGGTGCCCGAGGCGCGCGAGTTCCGCGAGTTGCTCGTTAGCCGACGGCGGGCGCCGGGGTAAGGGGAGCGGCATGTCACCTGACGAGCGCATGGACGTCGAGGAGCAGATCGCCTGCCTGAACACCGCGCTGCGCCTGCAGCACCGCTCGGTGCTGAACTACTCACTGGTCGCGGGCAGCGTGATCGGGCTCGAGTACCAGGCGCACGCGGAGAAGATGCGCGACCACGCGCGCTCCGAGCTCGAGGACGCCACGCGGCTCGTCGAGAAGATCTCCGCGCTCGGCGGCCAGCCCACGACCGACGTCGCGCCGCTGGGCTTCGAGGCCGATCCGGCGAGGGCGCTGGACGAGCTGATCGACTGCGAGGCCGAGACGCTCGAGGCGCTCCAGGCGGCGATCGAGCCCACCGGGCGGGAGGCCGCATCGGAGGCCGTGGAGCACCGGCTCGAGCACATGATCATGCGCAAGCAGGAGCAGGTCGACTACCTGCTGCGGGCCCGCCGGCGCCCGTAGATCGCCCTCCCGGGCGCTCGGGCACCTCATCGCCATACTCAGAGCGCCGATGGCCGCTCCCGCCGCCAACATCCGCAACTTCTCGATCATCGCCCACATCGACCATGGGAAGTCGACCCTGGCCGACCGCATCCTCGAGATCACCGGCACGGTCGACCCGCGCGACCACCGCCCGCAGTTGCTCGATTCGATGGATCTGGAGCGCGAGCGCGGGATCACGATCAAGGCCCAGGCGGTCCGGGTCGAGTACACGGCGCGCGACGGACAGCTGTACCGCCTGCACCTGATCGACACGCCCGGCCACGTGGACTTCACCTACGAGGTCTCGCGCTCGCTCGCCGCCTGCGACGGGGCGCTGCTGATCGTGGACGCCGCGCAGGGCGTGGAGGCGCAGACGGTGGCGAACACCTACCTGGCCGTGGAGTCCGGGCTCGAGCTGATCCCTGCGATGAACAAGCTCGACCTGCCCGGCGCCGAGCCGCAGCGGGTGGCCGCCGAGATCGGAGAGCTGCTGGGCGACGACGACGTGCTGCGGATCTCGGCCAAGACGGGGGAGGGGGTGCCGGAGTTGCTCGAGGCGCTCGTGACCCGCGTGCCGCCGCCCTCGGGGGACGCAGACGGCAGCCCACGGGCGCTGATCTTCGACTCGGAGTTCGACCAGTACCGCGGCGTGGTCGCGTACATCCGCGTGGTGGACGGCGAGCTGCGCACGGGAGCGGCCATCCGCGCGATGCAGACCAGCACCGAGGCCGAGGTCGACGAGATCGGCTTCTTCGGGCCCGAGATGCGGTCGGTCGACGTGCTCCGCGCCGGCGAGGTCGGCTATCTGATCACCGGCATCAAGGACGTGTCGCAGCTGCGCGTAGGCGACACGCTTACCACCAAGGCGGGCGGAGCGACCGAGCCGCTCCCCGGCTACCGCGAGATCAAGCCGATGGTGTTCTGCGGGCTGTTCCCGGTGGAGACGAACCAGTTCCCCGACCTGCGCGACGCGCTCGAGAAGCTGGCGCTGAACGACGCCGCGCTCACCTGGGAGCCCGAGACGAGCGAGGCGCTCGGCTTCGGCTTCCGCTGCGGCTTCCTCGGGCTCCTCCACATGGACATCGTTCGCGAGCGCCTCGAGCGCGAATACGACCTGGCGCTGCTCGCCACGGCCCCGAACGTGGAATACGACGTCTTCCTCACCGACGGGACGGAGGTGGTGGTGCACTCGCCGGCGGACATGCCCGACAGGGCCGTGATCGACTCGATCGAGGAGCCCTACATCCGCGCCACGATCCTCTGTCCCAAGGAGTTCGTGGGCGCGGTGATGGAGCTGTGCCAGGAGCGGCGAGGGACTCACGTGGACATGACCTTCCTGTCCCAGCAGCGGGTGCAGCTCCACTACGACCTGCCGCTGGCCGAGATCGTGCTCGACTTCTTCGACCAGCTGAAGTCGCGGACGAAGGGCTACGCGTCGCTCGACTACGACATGCTCGGCATGCGCGAGGGCGACCTCGTGAAGCTCGACATCCTCCTGGCCGGCGACACGGTCGACGCGCTGTCGATGGTCGTCCATCGCGACAAGGCCTATTTCGCCGGGCGCGGGCTCGCCGAACGGCTGCGAAAGCAGATCCCGCGCCAGCAGTTCGAGGTCGCGATCCAGGCGGCGATTGGCTCGAAGATCATCGCGCGCGAGTCGGTCAAGCCGGTGCGCAAGGACGTGATCGCCAAGTGCTACGGCGGCGACATCACGCGCAAGCGCAAGCTGCTCGAGCGCCAGAAGGAAGGCAAGAAGCGCATGAAGCAGGTCGGGCGGATCGAGATCCCCCAGGAGGCCTTCCTGGCGGTGCTCGAGCTCTCCGGCGACGGCAACGGCAAGAGCTAGCTGGGGCCCACCAATGAACGTCCCGGACTAGCCGCCAGAGCCCTCAGTCCGGGACGTTCATCGCGGAGCGTGAAACGCGTCTTGCAGCAGATTTAAGGAGTCCTTAGGACGCGGCCGTAGCTTGGCCGCGTGACAATGGAGACCCTTAGCCCCGCTGCCCCCGATCCCACCCTCGACTCCCTCCAGCAGTTCCTCGACGGGATCGCCAAGACCCCCCTCCTGACCGCCGAGGAGGAGATCCGGCTCGCCAAGCGGATCGAGCGCGGTGACCTTGAGGCGAAGGATCACATGACGCGGGCGAACCTGCGGCTCGTGGTCTCGATCGCCAAGCGCTACCGCAACCAGGGCCTCCCGTTCCTCGATCTCATCCAGGAGGGCACGATCGGCCTGGTGCGCGCGGTCGAGAAGTTCGACCACCGTAAGGGCTTCAAGTTCTCCACCTACGCCACCTGGTGGATCCGCCAGGCGATCTCGCGCGCAATCGCCGACAAGGCGCGCACGATCCGGATCCCGATCCACATCGACAACGTGCTGAAGAAGCTGGACGGCGCCCAGCGCAAGCTCGAGGCGAACGGCGCCCGCGACGCGACGGTCGAGGAGATCGCCGAGCTCGCCGGGGTGGACCCCGTGGAGGCCGACGTGATCATGCGCGCCGCCCAGCAGCTCGTGTCGCTCGACAAGCCGGTTGGCGACGACGGCGACGCCGCGCTGTTCGGCGACCTGATTCCCGACGAGGCCACGGCCTCGCCGTTCGAGGAGGCCGTGGAGCGCATGCGCGACGAGCGCCTCTACACCGTTCTCGACAACCTCCCCTATCGCGAGAAGCGGATCCTCGAACTGCGCTACGGCCTGAACGGCGAGCCGGCCCAGACGCTCGACAAGGTGGCCAAGCTCTTCCAGCTCACGCGCGAGCGCACCCGCCAGATCGAAGAGGCCGCGCTGCGCAAGCTCGCGACGCTCTCCGAGGCGCAGGCGCTGCGCGAAGCCGCGTAGCGGGTAGCCGTCCCATAACCTGGGCAGGCGTGCCCGTCAACGACGCCGCCATCGGGAAGATCTATCCGCCCTTCGAGTACGAGGTCGGCAAGGAGAAGATCGCCGAGTACGCGCGCGCCGTCGGCGAGGACAACCCGGTCTACTTCGATCGCGAAGAGGCGCGGGAGGCGGGCTTCCGCGACGTGGCGGCGCCGCCGATGTTCGCGGTGGTGTTCTCGTCCGGGTCGGTGGCGCCGGGGATCTTCGACCCGGAGGTGGGGATCAACTTCGCGATGATGGTCCACGGCGGCCAGGAGTTCGTGTGGGGCGAGCCGGTCTGCGCGGGCGACGTGATCACCACCGAGACGACCGTCAAGGACATCTCCGAGAAGGGCGGGATGGGCTTCTACGAGTTCGAGTCGGTGTCGCGCAACCAGGACGGCCAGGAGGTCGTGCGGGGCACCTGGACCAACATCGTCAGGGGGACCTCGTGAACATCGATCTCAAGGTCACGCCCGACAAGTACCTGCCGCACCGCTACGCGGGCGCGTCGGGGGACTTCAACCCGATCCACATCGACGTGGACTTCGCGAAGTCCGTCGGCCTGCCGCAGAACATCCTGCACGGGCTCTACTCGATGGCCCAGGTCGCGCGGGCGTGCACCACCGCGGCGGGCGGCGACCCGCGCAGCCTCCGGCGCCTGTCGGTCCAGTTCCGGGGGATGGGCTTCCCCGAGCAGGAGATCGCCGTGACCGGCGAGGTCGCGGAGGAGCGCGATGGGCTGGTGCTCGTGAAGGCGGAGGCCGTGCAGGGGGACAACCGCATCATCCGCCGTGGCGAGGCGGAGCTCAGGCTCACCGATTAGGCGACACCCCCTTTAACCTCGACGGCGTGGAGATCTCGCCGCGACAGAGCTTCATCCTGCGCAAGCTGGTCGAGTCGCATGTCGAGCTCGACCAGCCGGTGGGGTCGAAGTGGCTCGCCGAGCTCGACGACGTTCCCTGGGGACCGTCCACCGTGCGCGCCGAGCTCGCCCGCCTCGAGGAGGCCGGGATGCTCGAGCATCCGCACACGTCCGCGGGCCGCGTGCCCACCGACCGCGGCTATCGCACCTACGTCGACGAGATCCTCGACGCGGGCCGGCTGCCCGTTCCGCGCATGAAGCTCGAGCTGTCCACGATGCGCCGCGAGGTGGACGAGGCGATGCGGGCCACCTCGGAGCAGCTGTCGCAGATGACGAACCTGCTGGCCCTCGTCACGGCGCCGCCGATCGAGACGGCCACGATCCGGCGCGTCGAGGTGCTCCTGCTCCAGCCGCAGGTGGCGATGGTGGTGGTGATCACCTCCACCGGGGGCGTGACCAAGCGGGTGATCTCCTACGACGAGCCGGTGGATCCCGGCATCGTCGACTGGGCCGGCAGCTACCTGAACGAGGCGCTCGGCGATCTCGACGTGGGCTCGCGCGTGCTGCAGTCGCGGCTGGTGGAGCGCGAGCTGGCGCCCCGCGAGCGCGCATTCCTGGCCACGCTCGCGCCCGCCTTCACGGAGCTGGAGGGCACCGCCGCGAACACGCTCTTCGTGGAGGGGGCGGGACGCCTGCTCTCCGAGCATCGCTTCCAGGAGCTGTCCCAGATCGGCACGATCATGGAGATGCTCGAACAGCGGCGTGCGCTGCTCGAGGTGCTTCGCCAGTCGCTCACCGAGCCGAGCGTGTACCTGCGCATCGGCAGCGAGAACCCAACCCCGGAGCTGCGCTCGCTCTCGCTCGTTGCGGCCAACTACGGGCTCGCGCGGCGCAACCTCGGCGCGGTGTCGGTGATCGGGCCGCTGCGGATGGACTATCCGAACGCGATCATCGCCGTGCGCCAGGCGGCGCGCGAGCTGTCGAGGTTCGTGGCCGAGGTATATGACGAGTGAGGCGTGATCCCTACGAGGTGATCGGCGTCGAGCGCGACGCCGAGGACCGCGACATCAAGAGGGCCTTCCGGCGCTTGGCGCGCGAGCTGCACCCGGACGTGAACAGCCACGATCCGGGCGCCGAGGAGAAGTTCAAGGAGGCGGCCGAGGCCTACGAGATCCTCTCCGACCCTGAGCGCCGGGCGACCTACGACCGCCTCGGCTTCGAGGGCCTCGACTCGCGCGGCTTCGCCTCGCAGGCGCACGGCTTCGGCTCGTTCGCGGACATCTTCGACGCGTTCTTCGGGGGCGATCCCTTCGGAGGCGCGTTCGGCGGCGGCGGCGCGGGTCGCGTGCAGGGCGGGGACGTGGCCGTCGAGGTCGAGGTGACTCTCGAGCAGGCCGCGACCGGCGCCGGCGTCGATGTGTCCTACGAGCTCGTGGATACCTGCGAGCACTGTCACGGCAACGGCGCCGAGCCCGGCACGCCGATCGACACCTGCGAGCGCTGCGACGGCCTGGGCCGGCTGCGCGTGGTGAGCCGCACGGCGTTCGGGCAGCTCGTGCGCGAGCAGGCCTGCGACGTCTGCGGCGGCGAGGGCAAGGTGCCGCGCAAGCCCTGCGGCGAATGCGGCGGGCGCGGCCGGCGAGCGGTGCGCAAGACGCTCAGCGTGGACGTGCCGGCCGGCATCGCCGACGAGCAGCGCATCCGCCTGAGCGGCCGCGGCCACGCCGGCGAGCGGGGCGGCCCGCCGGGCGACCTGTACGTGCTCGTGCGCGTGACCGAGGACGAGCGCTTCCTGCGCGACGGGAGCGACCTCGTGACCGTGGTCGACGTGCCGGCGCCGGCGGCGGCGCTCGGCTCACGCGTGACGGTTCCGACGCTCGACGGCGAGGAGGAGGTCGAGGTGCCGGCCGGCACGCAGCCCGGCACGGTGGTCACGCTAAAGGGGCGCGGGATGCCCACGCTCGGGCGCGGCCGGCGCGGCGATCAGCAGGTCGTGCTGAACGTGGTGATCCCGCGCAACCTCACAGACCGCCAGCGCGAGCTGCTCGGCGAGCTGCGCGAGTCGCTCACGGAGGAGAACTTGCGCGAGGCGCACCACGAGTCCCTGCTTTCGAAGGTCAGGCGGGCGCTGCGCTGATTCGTCTCGCGATCCGGGCGCCGGCCGAGCACGCCGAGCCCGTGCTCGCGGAGCTGCTCGAGCTCGCTCCGGCCGGCCTCGAGCAGGTGGACGGCGAGGGCTTCGTCGAGTTCGCGCTCTACGGCGCGCCGGGCGAGCTGCCCGCGCTCGCCGAGGGCGACGCGCTCGTGGGCGGCGTGCGGGTGAGCGTCCGTGGCCAGGCGGTCGGCGACGACTGGGCGGAGCGCTGGCGCGAGTTCCACGAGCCGGTGCTGGTCGGCGGCCGGGTCTGGGTGCGCCCGCCCTGGGCGCCGCCGCGCGGGGGTGCGCTCGACCTCGTGATCGACCCCGGCCAGGCGTTCGGCACCGGCGCCCATCCGACCACCCGCCTGAGCCTCGAGCTTCTGCTGGGGCTCCCGGACAGGGGGCCGCTCGTGGACCTGGGCTGCGGGTCGGGCGTGCTCGCGATCGCGGCGGCCAAGCTCGGCCACGCCCCCGTGGACGCCTACGACCACGACGTCGCCGCGCTCGAGGCGACGCTCGAGAACGCGCGCGCAAACGGCGTCGAGCTTCGGCGGGTGGAGCGGCTCGACCTGCGCGAGCGCGCGGCGCCGATCGCTCCCACGGTCACGGCCAACCTCGTGCGCCCGCTGCTGCTGCGCGTGGCGGAGCTGGTTCCCGAGCAGCCCGAGACATTGATCGCCTCTGGGCTGCTCGGGGGTGAGGAGGAGGAGGTGGCGGCGGCGTTCGCACCGTTGCGCGAACGCCGCCGACTCCGTTCTCAGGGCTGGAGCGCCAGCATGCTGACCCGGTCCTAACTTTGCCCCCGCTGCTAGGACTCGATGGGCGGACGCCTCGCCTGAGCGATCCTCCAAGTATCGACCGGGGACGGTGGCCGCTTCGTAGAACATCCGTCTACGAGTGCGCGTGGGTTACGGTGCGCACATGCGACTCGTGGACCTCTCCGCGCCCATCTCCCAGAGCCCGCCGGAGACCCCCGACGTGCTGCGCACCGACATCGAGTACGCCGGCCACGCCGCCGGCGCCGCGCAGATCGAGGGGCTGCTGGGAGTGCCGGCGCGCCTGCTGCGTGACGGCGAGGGCTGGGCGGTCGAGACGTTCACGCGCTTCGGCACCCACAACGCCACCCACGTCGACGCGCCTTGGCACTACAACTCGCGGATCCAGGGCGAGCGCGCGCAGACGATCGACGAGCTGCCGCTCGACTGGTTCCTCCGCCCCGGCGTTGTGCTCGACGTGACCGCCAAGGCCGACGGGGACCCGGTCACCGCGGCCGAGGCGGAGGCCGAGCTCGAGCGCGTGGGCCACGAGCTTCGCGAGCGCGACATCGTGCTCGTGAGGACAGGCCGCGACGCGTTCATTGACGAGCCCGGCTACATCGCTCTGGGGCCCGGGGTGACGGCCGAGGCCACGCTCTGGCTCTACGAGCGCGGCGTTCGCGTGATGGGGATCGACGCCTGGGGCTGGGATGCCCCGCTGCACGTCCAGGCCGGCGAGGCGCTCGAGGTGAACGAGCCGGGCGTGTTCTGGGCCGCGCACCAGGCGGACATCCCGTACGCCCAGATCGAGCGGCTCGTGAACCTCGGCGCCCTGCCCGCCACCGGCTTTCAGGTGGCCTGCTTCCCGCTCAGGATCGAGGGCGGAAGCGCCGCGCCGGCGCGCGTGGTCGCGATCGTGCCGGACTAGCTGTAGCGCCTACCGCTTCAACGAACGTCCCGGAGTGGGTGCCAGAGCAGTCACTCCGGGACGTTCGACGCGGAGCGGCCGGCCATGTCCGCCAGCGGCCAGAGGTCGCTCCACTCGTGGTCCGGCCGCGCCGCCCCGGGCGCGGGCTCGCGGTAGCGGTTCACCCACACGGTGCGCAGGCCCAGCGCCTGGGCGGGCGGGATGTCGTACTTGAAGCCGAAGGCCACGTGGACGATCTCGTCGGTCTCGGCGTCGATGTCCCGCAGCGCGTGCTCGAAGGGGATTCGCGAGGGCTTGTAGGCGCGGCAGTCCTCGGCCACGGTCGCGCCCTCGAACTCGACCTCGAGGTGGCCCAAGGAGTGCTCGATGATCGCCCGGTCGGTGTTCGAGATGATCCACAGCCGCAGGCCCGCCTCGCGTGCGGCGCGCAGCGCGGGCACGGTGTCGGGGAACGGCTGCCAGCTCTCCATCGATCGCGCGAGCGCCTCGCCCTCGTCCTCATTCCAGCGGTAGCCTCGCTCGCCGGCCAGCTCCGAGAGGCTGTCCGCGAGCACCTCGCGGTAGCCGCGGTAGGGACCCTGGAGGCGCTCGAACTGAAGCTCCTCCCAGCGCTCCCGCAGCTCCCGGGCGGGAGGCGGGTGGCGCTCGTTGCGGCGCGCGAACTCGTACAGGAAGGCGGCCGCGCCGCCGTCCCAGTCGATGAGCGTGCCGTAGCAGTCGAAGGTGGCTACCCGGGTGGCGATTCCTCTGCCCTCCTACACTTGAGGCGATGTCGGTACTCGAGCGGGTGCAGCATGACGTGAAGGACGCGATGAAGGCGGGCGAGCGCGAGCGCGTGCACGCGCTGCGCCTGATCGTGAACGAGCTGCAGAAGGCCGAGAAGGACGCCGCGGGCGACGATCTGGCGGTGCTCCAGCGCGAGCGCAAGCGCCGGCTCGAGGCGGCCGACGCCTACCGCGACGGCGGCCGCACGGACCTCGCCGAGGCCGAGGAGCGCGAGGCCGAGATCATCTCCTCCTACATGCCCGAGCAGGTGTCGGACGAGGAGCTCGACGCGATCGTCGGCGACGCCGTGGCCGAGTCCGGCGCCACCTCCCCGCAGGAGCTCGGCAAGGTGATGGCGCTCGTGATGCCGAGGGTCAAGGGCAGGGCGGATGGCAAGCGCGTCTCGGCCGCGGTCAAGGAGAAGCTGACGCCGTAGTGCGAGTCCAGCTCGAGCTCTCCAACGAGGTGGCCGCTGAGCTCGCGGGCCCGGGCGACCTCGTGATGAGGACCCTGGAGGGTCATCTCGACTGCGACATGTTCCTGCGCGGGAACGTGCTCACCCTCGACGGCGACGAGGAGGCGGTCGCGATGGGGCGCACGGTCGTGCGCGAGTTGTCCGACCTGGTGCGCCAAGGGCACGAGATCGCCCCGGGCACGATCGAGGCGATCACCGGCGCACTGGACCGGCACGAGTCCCCGAGCCGCATCCTCGAGGACGTGGTCTGGCGTCACCGCGGCCTCAAGGTGGCCCCGAAGACGGTGAACCAGAAGCGCTACGTCGACGCGATCAGGCGCTCGACGATCACGGTCGGCGTGGGCCCGGCCGGCACCGGCAAGTCCTTCCTCGCCGTTGCGATGGCGGTGGCGGCCTTGTCGAGGCGCGAGGTCAACCGCATCGTGCTCACGCGGCCGGCGGTCGAGGCGGGCGAGCGGCTCGGCTTCCTGCCCGGCGACATCGCCGCCAAGGTCGACCCCTACCTGCGCCCGCTCTTCGACGCTCTCTACGACATGCTCGAGCCGGAGCGCGTGAACCAGCACTTGGACCGTGGCGTGATCGAGATCGCCCCGCTGGCCTTTATGCGTGGTCGCACGCTGAACGACAGCTTCATCATCCTCGACGAGGCGCAGAACACGAGCCCCGAGCAGATCAAGATGTTCCTCACGCGGCTCGGCTTCAACTCGACGATGGTGGTCACGGGCGACGTGACGCAGATCGATCTGCCGAAGGACCAGCGCTCGGGGCTGCTCGTGATCGGCGATGTGCTCGAGCAGGTCGAGGGGATCGAGTTCGTGCGCTTCGGCGGCGAGGACGTGGTGCGCCACAAGCTGGTCCAGCGGATCGTGGAGGCGTACGACGCGTACACGGCGAAGCAGGCGCCGCCGCTGCGCGAGGCCAGGCGGCAGCACACCTGATCGAGCTGGAGCTGATCGACGCCCCCGAGCGCCTGCGCGAGCCGGCGCTGGTCGCGCTCAAGGCCGCCGGGGTTCGGGACGGGCACTTGGCGGTCGTCCTCGTGGACGCCGAGCGGGTCCGCGAGCTGAACCGCGAGCATCGCTCGATCGACGCCCCGACGGACGTGCTCTCCTTCCCGGTCGACGAGGCGGCGCCGGCTGCCGGACCGAGGGAGCTCGGCGACGTGGTTATCTGTCCCGAGCACACCGAGGACCTCATCGAGGCGGTTGTGCACGGAGTCCTTCACCTGTGCGGCTACGACCATGAGACGGACAGCGGCGAGATGCTGAGGCTGCAGCGCCAGATTCTGGAGCGATTGTGAGCCGCTCGGGCTTCGTCGCGCTGGCGGGCCGGCCGAACGCGGGCAAGTCCACGCTCGTGAACCGCATCGTCGGCGGCAAGGTGGCGATCGTCTCGGACAAGCCGCAGACCACCCGGCGCGAGATCCGCGGGATCGCAACGGGAGAGGGCTGGCAGCTCGTGCTAGTCGACCTGCCGGGCGTTCAACGCCCGCGCGACGCGCTCACCGAGCGCATGCAGCGCCAGGTCGAACGCACGCTCGCCGACGCCGACGCCGCGCTGTTCGTGCTGAACGGCGAGCAGGAGATCGGGCCCGGGGACCGCTTCATCGCCGCGGCGCTGAAGGGTGCCGGCGTGCCGGTGGTCACGGCCCTGAACAAAGTGGACCGGCTCGACCGCGGCCGCACGCTCGCCGCCCTCGAGGCGGCCGCGGCGCTCGGGGTGCCGGGCGAGATCTTCCCGGTGAGCGCGCTCGGGGGCGCCGGGATCGGCGAGCTGGTGGCCGAGCTCGTGTCGCTCCTGCCCGAGGGACCGCTCCTCTACCCGCCGGCCGACACGAGCGACCTGCCGCTGGAGGTGCGGATCGCCGAGCTGGTGCGCGAGCAGGTGCTCCGGCGCACTCGCGAGGAGGTGCCGCACTCCGTGGAGGTGGAGGTCGACGAGCTCGAGGAACGCGAGGACGGGCTGCTCGTCGTGCGCGCGCGGGTGTGGGCGGAGACCGAGTCGCAAAAGGGGATCCTGGTGGGCGCCGGCGGGCGCATGGTGCGGGCGGTGGGCACCGGGGCGCGCAAGGAGATCGAGCGCATGCTCGGGCGGCGCGTACACCTTGAGCTGAACGTGCGGGTCCGCAAGGGCTGGCGGCGCGACGAAGGCCTGCTCGACCGCCTGGGCATCTAGATGACTGATTCCAAACCCCCGCACCCCTGGATGACGCGCCATACCTGCGCTGGATCGCCACCCACCTCCTCGCCGATACCGCTTCGAATATCGGCTTCGTCGGCGGGCGGCGCCCAGCTTGGTCTGGCGCGCCCCCAGGGGCACCCGGATTCGGAATCAGCCATCTAGTGGCGGCGGTTACGCGGCGCATCCTCGAGTTCCTCGAGCACCTCGGAGAGGCCGTGGTCGACGAGCGCCGCCCCGCGGCGCACGGCACCGCCCTCCTCACGCCCAGCCTCCCGCTCGTATGGCAGCTCAATGTGCTGCGGGCCGAGGACCCCGAGGCGGACGCGGCGGGCCTCGCCGCCGAGGCCGAGTTGCTGTTCGGGACGCTCGCCCACCGCAAGGTGCTCGTGTACGACGAGGAGCGCGGCGCGGCCCTGGCGCCCGGCTTCCGCGCGCTCGGCTGGAACGTGTTCCGCCTGATCCTGATGGTTCGCACCTGGCCGCCCGAGCGTCCGCCTCCGCCGGGAGCAGGCGGAGAGATCAGCCGGGCGAGCGGAGCGCGGGCCATCCAAGCCTTTCGGCGCGAGCAGCCGTTCGGCTGGCAGGACGAGGCCCTCCGCCAGCTCGCGGAGATGGACGAGCGCTTCGGCCGCGCCACGGCCACCGGGCGGGACTTCGGCGCACCCCCCGACGATCCGGCCTGCGCCTGCCGCCTCTACGTGAACGGCCGGATCGGGCAGGTTGAGGAGGTGGGGACGGTGGAGGCGCGCAGAGGCCACGGGCACGCCAGCGCCGCGGTGCTGGCCGCCGCGGACGCGGCCCGGGCGGACGGCTGCGAGCTCGTGTTCCTCACCACCGACGGCGGCGACTGGCCGCAGCACTGGTACCGGCGCCTCGGCTTCGAGGAGGCCGGCGCCTACTACGAGTTCCTCAAGCTGCCGCTCGGATAGAGCCGGCCTCCATAATCGAGGGTCACATGGAGCTGCTCCCCTGCATCGTCCAGGACGCCCGCACCGGCGAGGTGCTCACGCTCGCGTACATGAACGACGAGGCGCTCGAGCGCACCCGCGCAAGCGGGGAGGTCTGGTTCTGGTCCCGCTCGCGCGGGGAGCTGTGGCACAAGGGCGAGACCTCGGGCAACGTCCAGCGCGTCGAGCGGGTCCGGCTCGACTGCGACGAGGACGCGCTGCTCGTGCTCGTGGAGCCCGCCGGACCCGCCTGCCATACGGGCGCGCGCACCTGCTTCCACCATGGCGAGCTTGCGCCCACGCCGAGCGAGGCGCTGCCGGCGCTCGAGCGCACGATCGACCAGCGCCGCTCGGCGTCCACCTCCGAGAGCTACACGGCGGCGCTGTTGGCCGACCCGGCCCGGATCGGGGCGAAGGTGCGCGAGGAGGCCGATGAGGCCGCCCGCGCCGCCGCGGGCGAGTCCGATGAGCGGCTGGCCGAGGAGGCCGCCGACGTGCTCTATCACCTGACCGTGCTGCTCGCCGCGCGCGGGCTCTCCCTCGCCGACGCCTACGGGGTCCTCAATGAGCGTCGCCGTTGACCTCGAGCTGACGCCCTCGCTCGAGGAGGTGCGCGAGCTCGCCGAGGGACACGACCTCGTGCCGCTGCGGCACACGTTCATCGCCGATTGCGAGACGCCAGTCTCGGCCTACCTGAAGCTGCGCGGCAGCGGCCCGTCGTTCCTGCTCGAGTCGGCCGAGCAGGGCCAGCGGGTGGGGCGCTGGTCGTTCCTCGGCATCCGGCCGCGAACCGTGATCGCGAGCGACTGGCGCGAGGACGCCTACGGGCGCGTGAGCGACGAGCTGGCGCGGCGCCGGATCGCGCAGCTCGAGGGCCTGCCGCCGTTCACTGGCGGCGCCGTCGGAATGTTCGGCTACGACCTCGTGCGCGCCACCGAGCCGACGGTGGGGGAGCCGAACCCGGACGAGACCGGCATCCCGGATCTCGCGGTGATGATCACGAACGTGCTGGTGGCCTTCGACCACCTGCGGCACGAGGTCACGGTGCTGGCGAACGTCGAGTCCGCGGCGCTCGAGAGCTCGTACGAGGAGGCGGCGGCCGCGATCGCGGAGGTCCGCGACGCGCTGCGCGGGCCGGTGCCCGCGGTGGCCGCAGGGCGGCGCGAGCCGCCCAAGTTCAGCTCCAACCTCGGCCCGGCCGGCTACGCGACCGCGGTCGAGCGCGTGAAGGAGTACATCGCGGCCGGCGACGCCTACCAGGTGGTGCCGAGCCAGCGCTGGACGGCCGACTGCCCGGTCGACGCCTTCTCGATCTACCGCGGGCTGCGGGCCATCAACCCGAGCCCGTACATGTACTTCCTCGACTTCGAGGACTTCCAGATCGCGGGCGCCTCGCCCGAGTCGCTCGTGAAGGTCACCGGCCGCCGGGCCGAGCTGCGCCCGATCGCCGGCACCCGCCCGCGAGCGGGCTCCACCGAGGAGGACCTGAGGCGCGCGGGCGAGCTGCTCGCCGACCCCAAGGAGCGCGCCGAGCACGTGATGCTCGTCGATCTCGGGAGGAACGACCTCGGGCGCGTGTGCGAGTACAGCAGCGTGCACGTCGACGAGCTGATGGCGGTCGAGACCTACTCGCACGTGATGCACATCGTCTCGGCGGTGTCCGGCACGCTGCGCGAGGGGGTCACGCCGATCGACGCCCTGCGCGCGGCGCTCCCGGCCGGCACGCTCTCCGGCGCCCCCAAGATCCGCGCGATGCAGATCATCGACGAGCTCGAGCCGGTCAAGCGCGGCGCCTACGGCGGGGCCGTGGGCTGGCTGTCCTACGCCGGGGACCTCGACACGTGCATCTACATCCGCTCGGCCCTCGTGAAGGACGGCGCCGTGCAGGTGCAGGCGGGCGGCGGGATCGTGGCGGACTCGGACCCGCAGGCCGAGGTGCGCGAGACCGAGGCGAAGGCGGGCGCGGTGATGGACGCGATCCGGCTGGCGTGCGAGCAGGGGGATTGGGCATGACCCAAACCAAGCCCACCAGCCAGGCGCCACGGGGGTCCGGGGGCGTGAGCCCCCGGGTCCTGATCGTGGACAATTACGACTCGTTCACCTACAACCTCGTCCAGTACCTCGGCGAGCTGGGCGCGGAGGTGGAGGTGGTGCGCAACGACGTGCCCGAGCTGCTCGAGCGCGATCCCGACCGCGTGATCGTCTCGCCCGGTCCGTGCACGCCGGAGGAGGCGGGGCTCTCGAAGCGGGCGATCCGGCGCTACGCGGAGGGCGGCGTGCCGGTGCTCGGCGTCTGCCTCGGCCACCAGGCGCTGGCCGCCGAGTTCGGCGGCCAGGTGGTGCGCGGCGAGCCGGTGCACGGCAAGACCGCCGAGGCCGAGCACGACGGCAGGACGATCTACGCCGGCCTCGAATCACCGCTGGTGGTCGGCCGCTACCACTCGCTCGTCGTCGCGCCCGAGCTGCCGGACTCGCTCGAGGTGTCGGCACGCTCTGGCGAGGTGATCATGGGCCTGCGCCACCGCGAGCTGCCGCTCGAGGGCGTTCAGTTCCACCCGGAGTCGGTGCTTACGCCGCACGGCAAAGAGATGCTGAAGACCTTCCTTGCCTAACCCCGTTCTCACAGACGCGATCGACCGCCTCGCCGGCGGCGAGGACCTGCCGGCCGACGACGCCGCCCGGGTGCTCGCCGAGGTGATGGAGGGCAACGCCTCCGAGGCGGAGGCCGCGGGCTTCCTGATAGCGCTCCGGACCAAGGGCGAGACCGTGCAGGAGATCGCCGGCCTCGCGCGGACGATGCGCGACCTCGCCCTGCGGGTCGACGCCGGCGACGACCTCGTGGACACCGCCGGCACGGGCGGCGGGCGCCCGACCTTCAACGTGTCGACCACCGCGGCGTTCATCGCCGCGGGGGCCGGCTGCCGCGTAGCGAAGCACGGCAACCGTTCCGCCACGAGCCAGTGCGGCTCGGCGGACGTGCTCGAGGCCTTGGGCGGGCGGATCGACCTCGAGCCCGAAGAGGTGGCGGCCTGCATCGACGAGCTGGGCTTCGGCTTCATGTTCGCGCCGCGGCATCACTCGGCCATGCGCCACGTGGTGCCCGTGCGCAAGGCGCTCGGGGTCCGCACGATCTTCAACATCCTCGGTCCGCTCACCAATCCGGCGGGCGCGCGGCACCAGGTGATCGGCGTCTCGGACCCTTCGAAGCTCGAGACGATGGCCGCCGCTCTCGGCGAGCTCGGCACCGACAGGGCGCTGGTAGTGTCGAGCGCGGATGGCCTTGACGAGTTCTCGGTCTCGGGCGCGACTCGGGTGGTCGAGCTGAACGAAGGCCGCCTGGCGAGCTATGAGGTGACGCCCGACCAGGTGGACCTGCCGTCCGCCGCGGACGGCGCCGTGGGTGCGGGGAGTCCGGCCGAGAATGCGCGGGTCCTGCGCGGCGTGCTCGAGGGTAAGCCGGGCACCGAGCGGGCCCTGGCCCTGCTGAACGCGGGCGCGGCGATCTACGTGGCCGGCGCGGAGGACACGATTCGAGATGGCGTGCGCCGCGCCGCCGAGTCGGTCGATTCGGGCGCTGCGCTGGGGGTGCTCGAGCGCTGGGTGGAGCGCACGCGCGCATGAGCGTGCGGCTCGAGAGCCTCCTGGACGCCACGCGCGACTCGGTGGCCAGGCGCAAGCGGGAGCGCTCGCTCGCCGAGCTCGAGCGTGAGATCGGCGCCCCGCGGGAGGGGCGGCCGTTCGCGGAGGCGCTGTGGCGGCCGGGCACCTCACTGATCGCCGAGCACAAGCGCCGCTCGCCCTCGGCGGGCGCGATCCGGGAGGGCGCGGAGTGCGCCGAGCTCGTGCGGGCATATGAGCGCGGCGGGGCGGCCGCCGTCTCGATCCTCACCGAGGAGGTGCACTTCGGCGGCTCGCTCGCCGACCTGGGCGAGGCGCGCGCGACCACCGAGCTGCCCCTGCTGCGCAAGGACTTCACAATCGACCCCTACCAGCTCTACGAGGCCAAGGTGGCGGGCGCCGACGCGGTGCTGCTCGTGGTCGGCTCGCTGGACGACCGCCGGCTGGCCACGCTCTACACGGAGGCGAGCGGGCTCGACCTCGACGCGATCGTCGAGATCCACGACGACGCGGAGCTCGACCGCGCGCTCGAGCTCGACTGCGACGTGATCGGCATCAACAACCGCGACCTCGAGGACTTCTCGGTGGACATCCAGCGCACCTTCGACCTGCTGGCCGACGTGCCGGCGGGCAAGGTGGTGGTGTCGGAGTCGGGAATCCACCACCGCCACCAGATCGAGGAGCTCGAGCAGGTGGGGGTGGACGCGGTGCTCATCGGCGAGGCGCTGATGCGGGCGCCGGACCCGGAGCTGGCCACCCGCGAGCTCACCCGCTCCGAGGAGCCGACGCAGGCCTGAGGGACGATATCGCGCCCTGGCGCGGGACCGCGGCCGCCGGATTCGGAGTACCCCTAACATGGACGAACACATGGCGACCGCCCCTGAGTTGACCCCGCCCCAGGTAGCGGAGCTCGGCGCGCGGCTGCGGGACAACGTCGCCCGCGCCGTGAAGGCGCCGCCCGAGGTGCTGCGCGACGTGCTGGTCGCGCTGTTCGCGGAGGGCCACGTGCTGATCGAGGATTACCCCGGGGTGGGCAAGACCGCCCTGGCGCGCGCGCTCGCCCGCTCGGTGGACGCCGAGTACGCGCGCGTGCAGTGCACCGCCGACCTGCTGCCCGCGGACGTGGTGGGCACGAACGTCTACAACCAGCGCGAGAACCGCTTCGAGTTCCGGCCCGGGCCGGTGTTCGCGAACGTGGTGCTGGTCGACGAGGTCAACCGTGCCTCGCCGAAGACGCAGTCCGGGCTGCTCGAGTGCATGCAGGAGCGCCACGTGACAGTCGACAAGCAGACGCACGAGCTGGCGCGGCCGTTCCTCGTCGTGGCTACCCAGAACCCGGTCGAGTACGAGGGCACCTACCCGCTGCCCGAGGCGCAGCTCGACCGGTTCATGCTGCGCGTCTCGATGGGCTACCCGGGGTCCGAGCAGGAGGCCGAGATGCTCGCCGAGCACGCTGCTTACGACAGGGTGCTCGACATCGAGCCGGTGACCGAGGTCGCGACGATCCGGGCGGCGCAGCGCGGCGCGGCCGCGGTCCACGCAGCCGACCCGGTCCGCCGCTACGTCGTCGCCGTCTGCGAAGCGACACGCGCCGACTCGCGCGTCGAGCTCGGCGCCAGCCCACGCGCCGGCCTGATGCTGTTTCGCGCCGCCAAGGCGCTGGCCGCGCTCTCCGAGCGCGACCACGTCCTGCCCGACGACGTGCAGGCGCTGGCCTCGGCGGTGCTCGTGCACCGGCTGGTCCTGACGCCCGAGGCGATC
>DASRIC010000100.1:0-33436 GCA_035650215.1 Thermoleophilaceae bacterium | reverse complement strand
CAGGCCGTGGACAGCGTGCGCAGGCTGAAGCCCGACGTGGTGCTGATGGACATCCGCATGCCCGAGATGGACGGCATCGAGGCCACCAGGCTGATCGCCGGGAACGACGGCGAGGCCGGGCCGCGCGTGCTCATGCTGACGACGTTCGACCTCGACGAGTACGTCTACGACGCGCTGCGCGCGGGCGCGAGCGGCTTCCTGCTGAAGGATGTGCCGGCCGACCAGCTCGTGGACGGCATCCGCGTGCTCGCCCAGGGCGAGGCGCTCCTGGCGCCGTCGGTCACGAGGCGGCTCATCCACGAGTTCTCGCGCGGCGCGGTCGCGCAGAAGCGCGCGCCCGCCGAGCTCGGGGAGCTCACCCCGCGCGAGCTCGAGGTGTTCAAGCTGATCGCGCGCGGCATGTCGAACGCCGAGATCGCGGCGGAGCTCTTCGTCTCGGAGACGACGGTCAAGACCCACGTCGCGCGCGTGCTGATGAAGCTCGGCGTGCGCGACCGCGTTCAGGCGGTGGTGCTGGCCTACGAGTCGGGCGTGGTCGCGCCCGGCGCGACGCTCACCGAGTAGTCGAGCCAGCGCTCGTCACGGGTGGCTCCGACGCGCTCGTAGACGGCCTGTGCACGCAGGTTCGTCTTGGCGGTCTGCCAGGCCAGCTCGGGCACCGCGCGCTCGCGGCACTCGTCCGTGCAGGCCGCGATCAGCGCATCCGCCACGCCGCCGCCGCGGGCGTCCTGCGAGACGAACAGGTCGTTCATCACGCCAAGCCGGTCCGCGCTCAGCGTGGACCAGGTCCAGAAGATCGTGGCGAAGCCGACGGCGCGGCCGCCGCCGTCGCGCGCGATCAGCTGGAGGCCCTGCCGCTCGGGATCGTCGATCAACACGCGTGACATCTCCAGCAACGCATCGTCCGCCGGCGCGACCTCGTAGAAGTCGCAGTAGCCGCGCATGAGCGGCAGCAGATCGGGAAGGTCGTTCTCGGTGACGATGGCGATCACGGCGCGGACCATACAAGCGCCTAGCATGCCGCTCCGATGAGCAAGGCAACCGACAAGATGCGGGATGAGGGGCTGCCCGAGATCGCGATCGACACGTTCGCGCACTACGAGGAGCTGCTGCGCGAGGGCGACCAGGGCACCATGCCGGAGGACGAGCTCGAGCCGCTGACGGAGGTGCAGGGGTTGGACGCGCTCCCCGACTCCGACCGGTCCGACCTCGAGCGGGTGGTCGTGCTCAAGCTGAACGGCGGGCTCGGCACCAGCATGGGCATGACCGAGGCGAAGTCGCTGCTCGAGGTGAAGGACGGGCACACGTTCCTCGACGTGATCGCGCGCCAGGTGCTTCACCTCCGCGAGCGCCACGGCGCGCCGATCCCGCTGCTCCTCATGAACAGCTTCGCCACGCGCGACGACACGCTGGCCGCGCTGGAGCGCTACCCCGAGCTCGCGCTCGACGGGCTTCCGCTCGACTTCCTCCAGGGCAAGGTGCCGAAGCTGCTCGCTGACGGCTTCGAGCCGGTCAGCTGGGAGCAGGACCCGAGCTTCGAGTGGGCGCCGCCCGGGCACGGAGACGTGTTCACGTCGCTCGCCACGTCGGGGATGCTCGACACGCTGCTCGAGCGCGGCTACGAGTACGTGTTCCTCTCGAACTCGGACAACCTCGGCGCGGTGCTCGAGCCGCGCATCCTCGGCTGGTTCGCGGCCGAGGGCCTGCCGTTCGCCTCGGAGGTGGTCGACCGCACCGAGGGCGACAAGAAGGGCGGCCACCTCGCCCGGCGGCGCTCCGACGGCCGGCTCGTGCTGCGCGAGACCGCCCAGGTGCCCGAGGCGGACCAGGCCGCCTTCGAGGACGTATCGGTCCACCGCTACTTCAACTGCAACAACGTCTGGCTGAGCTTGCGGGCGCTCGAGCGCGCGCTGGCGGAGCGCGACGGCGTGCTCGAGCTGCCGATGATCGTGAACCGCAAGACGGTCGACCCGCGCGACTCGTCCTCGCCGGAGGTGCTCCAGCTCGAGACCGCGATGGGGGCGGCGATCGGCGTGTTCGACGGCGCCGGCGCCGTGCACTCGCCGCGCGGGCGCTTCGTGCCGGTCAAGAAGACGAACGACCTGCTCGTGGTGCGCTCGGACGCGTACCGGCTCGAGGACGACTGGACGCTCGCGCCGGCCGCCGGCCGGGGGCCCGAGCCGCCGCTCGTGGACCTCGACTCCGACCACTACAAGCTGCTGGGCGACTTCGAGCAGCGCTTCCCCGGCGGCCCGCCCTCGCTCGCGGCCTGCGAGCGCCTCGCGGTCGAGGGCGACGTGCGCTTCGGCCGCGATGTGACGGTGCGCGGCTCGGTCGCGCTCCGCGGCCCGCGCACGATCGAGGACGGCGAGCTGCTCGAGGGGTAGGCGCCTAGCCGCGGATCCGCCGGCGCTCGCAGCCGAAGAGCCGGTCGCGGCGGTCGGCCAGCACGCGATCGCGTCCCGCGCCGCAGCGCACCACGTCGCGGGCGGAGTCGGCGCTCATGATCACGTCGGCGCCGGCGCGGGCGCAGATCCGGTCGCGGCCCGCGCCGCCGGTTACGCGGTCGGCGCCGGGGCTTCCGGCCACAACGTCGGCGCGCCGCGTTGCGGTGACCGCCGGCGAGCTTCGCAGCATGACGATCGTCGCCCGCCGGCCCGCGCAGGTCACGCGCGGCGCCGGACGGGGGGCTCCCGGGCCGAGGTCGCGCACGAGCACGTCGCCGCTGCGGTCGCGGTCGCGCGGGTGGAGGTTCGCCGAGCGCGACTCGAACGACACGAATCGCCCGTCCGCCGAGATCGCCGGCCCGTGCGAGCCGCCGTCGCCGGGCTCGCCGAACTCGCCCGAGGCGCGGCTCACGAGCGTGGTCGTGCCCCGCACGACGTCCCGCAGGTAGATGTCCGGGAGGAACCCGGTGGGAAACGGCTGGAGCAGCGAGGCGTAGGACTGGAACGCCACGCGGCTGCCGTCCGCCGAGATCGCGGGCTCGCCGGTGAGCGAGCGAGAGGGGGCGCCCCCGCGGCCGTTGGCGCGGCTGACCAGCGCGGTCCGGCCGGCCACGAGGTCGGCTCGGTAGACCTCGCTCCGGCTGCCCACAGCTCCGGCGAACGCCACGTAGCGCCCGTCGGCCGAGATCGCGGGCTCGGCTCGGAACGCGCCGCGCTGTCGCGCACTGACCAGCCTCGTGGTCCCATCGGTGAGGTCGCGGACGAACACGTCGTTGTCGTCGTCGCCGTCGTCGGGGTGGAGGTTCGTGGCGCTCGACTCGAAGGCCACGAAGCGCCCGTCGGCGGACAGCGAGGGCCCGGTCGAGGCGTCGTTCGCGTCCGCGCCGGCCGCACCGGAGGCACGGCTTGCGAGCGTGGTCTCGTTCGTGACCAGGTCGCGCACGTAGACGTCGAGCGACGGGAAGTCCACGGCCGTCTCGGAGTCGCCGGGCGCGAGGTTGTTCGCGAACGACTGGAAGGCCACGAAGCGGCCGTCGGCCGAGATCGAAGGCTCGAGCGAGCTGCTGTCGCCCTTCACGCCGGCGACGCCCGAGGCGCGGCTCACCAGTGTGGTCGTCTGGGCGGCGAGATCGCGGACGTAGACGTCGAGATCCTCCCTGGTGTCGTCGGGATCGAGGTTCGGGGCCGACGAGACGAAGGCCACGAGGCGCCCGTCGGCGGAGATGTCCGGCGACCCCAGGTTGGGGCGGAACTGGCCGGCGCGCGCCGGCGCGCCGTCCGGCCCCGAGGCGCGGCTCACCAGCGTGGTCGTGCGCGTCGCGAGGTCGCGCGCCAGCACCACCTGGCCGTCGTCGAAAGCCACCACGCGCCCGTCCGCCGAGAGGGCCGAGTCGTAGCCGTTCCCGCTGTTGCCGGGCGGCTCGGAGCGCAGGCTCACGAGCAGCGTGTCGTGGCGCCCCGCCGGGCCGGCCTCGGGCGCGGCGAGGGCGAGCGGCGAGGTCGCGAGGAGCAGCACGACCACGAGCGCCGCCCGTCCGCTCATGACCTCGCCGAGAGCGCGTCAGCGGCCTCTTCGAGCCGCTCGCGCCGGCGCTCCTCCTCCTCGGAGCGCGACAGCATTGCCACGAACAGTGCGACCATCACCAGCACGAGAGTGAACGACTGCTCGGCCATCATGATCGCGCCGCCCACGTTCTGGTCCTCGATCGGCGAGAGGCCCCAGATGCGCGGGGTCGTCTCGTAGTACGGGTAGAGCGGGGTCGAGCTCCAGGCAAGGTAGAGGCCGAGCGCGGCCAGCCCACCCTTTGCGGAGGCGATGTAGGCCAGCGGCTGCATCCCCTTGAGCGGCCGGCGCATCGGCACGGGCTGGATCAGCGGCCACCAGAGGGCGATCCCAGCCGCGAAGAAGGACACGTGCTCGAGCAGGTGGATCGGCGGGTTCTCCGCGGCGGCGTCGTAGAGCGCCGGCACGTGCCACAGGTACATGATCAGGAGCCAGAGCAGGATGCCGGTCACGGGATTTGCGAGCGGGCCGAGCGCTTTCTCCACGCGCACGAGGCGACGGGTGGCGGGCCGCAGGATCACCCGCGAGAGAGCCAGCAGCACGAGCAGGGGCGCGATGTCCCCCAGCAGCACGTGCTGGACCATATGGGCGGAGAACAGGTAGTCCTCGCCGAGCCCGTCGAGCGGCGATACGAGCGCGATCAGGAGCGCGGTCAGCGCGCCCGCGAAGGCGAGCAGCTGGAGCGGCCCCGCGCCCCGGCCGCCTGCCTCCCTGCGCGCCTGCGCGAAGCGCCACAGGTAGAGGCCCGCGAAGAACGCGAGCGGGACCAGAACGAACGGGTCGGAGAGCCATTCGACCTGGGGGTGGTCCATCGGCACGGAATTGTCGCACCGGCGTGGTCACGTGCAACGCCACAGCCGCCAGGCTGGGCGGATGCTCGCTCCGAGACTGTGCTGGGGCTGTGGCGGGCCCGCCCGCCGGGCCGAGCCGCTCTGCCGCTTCTGCCGGCTCGGCCTGCGCCGCCTGCCGGCCGAGCCGGTGCCGCTCGCGGGTGTCGCGGTATGGGCGCCCGTCGCCTACGAGGGCGCGGCGCGCGAGCTCGTGCGCGCGCTCAAGTTCCGCTCCGCGGCGGGCGTGGCGGACGCGATGGCGGCTCAGATCGTGGCGGGCGCGCCCGCCGGGCTACTCGAGGGCGGAGCGCTCGTGCCGGTGCCGCTCCAGCCGCGCCGGCGCCGCCGGCGCGGTTTCAACCAGGCGTTCGTGCTCGCGGAGCGCCTGGCGGCGCGGGCCGGCCTCCCGGTGTCCGACTGCCTCGTTCGCCGCGGCCGTGGCGCCACGCAGGTCGGGCGCGGCCGCGCCGAGCGTCGCACCGGGCCGTCCGGAACCATCGCCGCGCGCACACCTCCGCCCGCCCGCGCGCTCCTGGTGGACGACGTGGCAACCACGGGCGCCACCCTTGCCGCCTGCGCCCGCGCGCTGCGCGACGCGGGCGCGAGCGAGGTCGTGGCGTTGGCGTTCGCACGCACTCCGGGCCGCTGATACATGGACTACCATCGCCTGACAGACGACCCAGGAGGGCACATGCGCATCCAGGTGAAGGGCAGAGGCGGCGCCACGGTCGATGACGAGCTTCGCTCCAGGGTGGAGAAGAAGTTCGGGAAGGTTGCGCGCCAGGTCTCACCCCTCGCGGAGCTCGAGATCGAGCTCAAGGAGGAACGCAATCCCGCGATCAAGGACTCGCAGATCGCGGAGGCCACGCTCCACCTCAAGGGCGTCACCCTGCGGGCGAGCGAGCGCTCGCCCGACATGACCCACTCGATCAATCTGATGGCCGAGGATCTGTCCCGCCAGGTCAAGAAGCACCGGGACAAGCGGCGAAAGCGCCGCGAGAGCCAGAAGCCGCAAGAGCCCAGCGCAGCGTGAGCTAACCTCGACCGCATGTCCATTCTCGACCGCGCGCTACGGGTCGGCGAGTCGAAGAAGTTCAAGGTCTTCGAGAAGAACGTCGCCCGGATCAACGACTACGAGGCGGAGCTCGAGCTCGAGTCGGACGAGGAGCTTCGCGAGCGCTACAAGGCGCTGCGCGAGCGCCACCTGGACGGCACGCCACTCGACGAGCTCCTGTTCGAGTCGTTCGCGCTCACCCGCGAGGCCGGCAAGCGCGCCCTCGGCCAGCGCCACTTCGACGTCCAGCTGATCGGCGGGATGGTCCTGCACGACGGCTCGATCGCGGAGATGAAGACGGGCGAGGGCAAGACGCTCACCGCCACGCTGCCGATCGTGCTGAACGGCCTCGCCGCGCGCGACGAGAAGGGCTACGCCGTGCAGGGCAAGGGCGTGCACCTGGTCACGGTCAACGACTACCTGGCCCGCCGCGACGCCTACTGGATGAAGCCGATATACGACCTGCTCGGCGTGACCGTCGGGATCATCCAGGCGGGGATGAACGACATCGACAAGCAGGAGGCGTACTCCCGCGACGTCGTGTACGGCACCAACTCCGAGTTCGGCTTCGACTACCTGCGCGACAACCTCGCGGTCGAGATCAGCCAGAAGGCCCAGCGCGGCCACGGCTTCGCGATCGTCGACGAGGTGGACAACATCCTCATCGACGAGGCGCGCACCCCGCTGATCATCTCGGGCCGGCCCGAGCAGGCGGCCGACCTCTATTACAACTTCGCCAAGCTCGCGCGGATCATGGAGCCGGGCAAGAAGCCCGACACCTTCGAGGCCAAGTCGAAGGACTGGGTGGCCGACTTCGACTTCGAACCCGACGAGAAGCACAAGACGGTGGCGGTCACCGAGCAGGGCGTCGAGAAGGCCGAGAAGTTCCTGCGCATCGACAACCTCTATCGCGCCGACGCGGGCCACCTCGTGAACCACCTCCAGCAGGCGCTCAAGGCCGAGGAGCTCTACAAGAAGGATGTCGACTACGCCGTGATCGACGGCGAGGTGAAGATCATCGACGAGTTCACCGGCCGCATCCTCGAGGGCCGGCGCTGGTCCGAGGGCCTCCACCAGGCGGTCGAGGCGAAGGAGGGCGTGGCGATCCAGGAGGAGTCCCAGACCGTCGCCACGATCACCTACCAGAACTACTTCCGGCGCTACGACAAGCTCGCCGGCATGACCGGCACGGCGCTCACCGAGGCCACCGAGTTCATGAAGATCTACGAGCTCCAGGTCGTGGAGATCCCGACCAACCGGCCGATGATCCGCAACGACCAGAACGACCAGATCTACAAGACCAAGGACGGCAAGTGGGTCGCCGTGGCCATGGAGATCGCTGATCGCAATGAGACCGGGCAGCCGGTGCTGGTCGGCACGATCTCGGTGGAGGTCTCGGAGCTGCTCTCGAGCGAGCTCCAGAAGCGCGGCATCAAGCACAGCGTGCTGAACGCGAAGCCAGAGCACGCCGAGCGCGAGGGCGAGACGATCGCGGAGGCGGGCCGCCCGTTCGCCGTCACGATCGCCACCAACATGGCCGGCCGCGGGGTGGACATCAAGCTGGGCGGCAACGAGGAGCACCTCACCCAGCGCGAGCTCGCGAAGCGCGGGGTCGAGCCCGGCAGCGACGAGTGGGACAAGGTCTGGGACGAGGTGTTCCCGTCGATCGAGCAGCAGGTGGCCGAGGACCGCCAGAAGGTCAAGGACTCCGGCGGCCTGTTCATCTGCGGCACCGAGCGGCACGAGTCGCGCCGCATCGACAACCAGCTGCGCGGGCGCTCGGGGCGTCAGGGCGACCCCGGCGAGTCACGCTTCTACCTCTCGGCCGAGGACGACCTGGTGCGGCTGTTCGCAGGCGACCGCATCTACAAGATCCTCGACAACAAGTTCCTCTCCCAGGCCGACGACGAGGGCAACGAGATGCCGATCGAGCACAAGATGCTCTCGAAGCAGATCGAGGGTGCCCAGAAGAAGGTCGAGGAGCAGAACTTCCTGATCCGCAAGCGGGTCCTCGAGTACGACGACGTGATGAACCAGCAGCGCGAGATCGTCTACGAGTACCGCGACCGGATCCTCGAGGGCCAGGACATGTCCGAGATCGCGCGCACCCAGATCGCCGAGGCGATCGAGCGGATCGTGCGCGAGTACACCGAGGGTGACTACCAGGAGGACTGGGAGCTCGAGGCGCTGTTCACGCAGTTGGAGCAGATCTACCCCGTCTCCTACGAGCTCGACGACGTGAAGGAGGGCGCCGACCGGGAGGGCCTCGTCGAGAACCTGCGCAAGGACGTGGTCGAGGCCTACGACGAGCGCGAGAACGACCTCGGCGAGGAGCTGATGCGCGCGCTCGAGCGCTTCATGCTGCTCCAGATCATCGACGAGCGCTGGCGCGAGCACCTGCACGACATGGACTACCTGCGCGAGGGCATCCACCTGCGCGGGTTCGCGCAGATCGACCCGCTGGTGGCCTACAAGAACGAGGGCTTCGACATGTTCACGGAGCTCATGAACAACATCTGGGATGAGTTCGCCCGCTACGTGTTCAACGTCGAGATCGAGATGGAGCAGCCCCAGCAACAGGCCGCTGCCCAGCAGGCCGGGCCGGCCTGGGGCTTCGGCGCGAACAGCTCGTCCACGCGCCGCCTGACCGAGTCGGGCGGCCACTCGGCCGCCGGGCGCGACGCCATCGCCGCCGCGGCCGGCACCGCAGTCCCGGCGGGCATGTCCGACGCCGCCGAGCTCGCCGCCGACGAGGTGGCGGGCTCGGTCCCGATCGTCGAGACCCGACGCCTCGACGAAAACGAGAAGATCGGCCGCAATGACCCGTGCTGGTGCGGCTCCGGCAAGAAGTTCAAGAAGTGCCATGGCGCATAACAGCGACGCCAGTGGCCTCCGTGACCAGCTGAAGCTGCTCGCGGACTACCTTTGACCCGGTTCAACTCGAAGCGCGAGTAGTCGAGCTCGAGGGCGAGATGGGCACGCCCGGCTTCTGGGACGACCAGGAGCGTGCCGCGCGCGTCTCGGCCGAGCACAGCGCGGTCGGGCGGCGGCTGTCGATGTTCCGCTCACTCGAGACGGACGTCGAGGACCTCGAGACGCTTGAACAGATGGCTTTGGAGGATGAGTCGATTGCGGGGGAGCTCTCCGAGCAGCGCGCATCGATCGCCTCGCGGTTGGCGGAGCTCGAAGAGGCACGGCTGTTTTCGGGCGACTACGACGGCGGTGACGCGGTCGTCACGGTCAACGCCGGTGCGGGCGGCACGGACTCGCAGGACTGGGCCGAGATGCTCCTGCGCATGGAGATGCGCTGGGCCGACCGCCGCGGCATGAAGGTCGAGCTGAAGGAGGCCTCGCCGGGGGAGGAGGCGGGCATCAAGTCCGCGTCGTTCATCGCGCGCGGCGAGAACGCCTACGGGCTCTTCTCGGCCGAGAAGGGCGTGCACCGGCTGGTGCGGATCTCCCCCTACGACGCCCAGTCGCGCCGCCATACCGCGTTCGCGGGCGTGGAGGTGGCGCCGCTCGTGGAGGACGCTGTGTCGGTCGAGATCGAGCCGGACGACATCCAGATCGACACCTACCGCGCCTCGGGCGCCGGCGGCCAGCACGTGAACAAGACCGACTCGGCCGTGCGCATCACGCACCGCCCCAGCGGCATCGTCGTGCAGTGCCAAAACGAGCGCTCCCAGTCCGCGAACAAGGACACCGCGATGAGGATGCTGCGCGCGAAGCTGATCGAGCTCGAGGAGCGAAAGCGCCAGGAGGAGATCGCCAAGGAGCGCGGCGAGGCCCAGGACGTGGGCTGGGGCTCCCAGATCCGCTCCTACGTCCTCCACCCCTACACGATGGTGAAGGACCACCGCACGAACGTGGAAGCGGGAAACGCCCAGGGCGTGCTGGACGGCAACCTCGACGACTTCGTGCGTGCGGAGCTGTTACGGCGCTCGGGCGACGGAGCCGCGTAGGGGACGAACTTTCGACAAATCCGCAAAAGCTGGATCGGATCGCGGGACGCGCGCGCGGGGTCGCCACCCGTGCGGAGCCCCTCACTGCTGGTCTTTCCGTGCGAGCGCGAAGCGAGGGCGCGCGGCGACGAGTTCAGGCGCTACACCCGGCGCGACGTGGTCGAGGACCCGCAGCCCACGGTGCGCGAGCTGCGTCGGTTGCTCCGGAGCGGCCTAGGAGCCGTCGTCCTCCTCGAGCGTCCTCAGGGCGTCCTCGCCGGCCTTCTCGGCCTCCTCCAGCACTCCCAGCAGCTGGCCCACGCGGCAGACCAGCAGGCGCTCCTCGTCGATCTCCACCCAAACGCCCGCCGAGGCCGGGAAGACCACGTGGTCGCCCGGCACCACCGGCATCTTCACCCCGACGCTGCCCCACCAGTCGAGCCCTGGCCCAACCGCCAGCACGATGCCGTGCTGGGGCGGCGTCTGGTGCTCGCCCGGCGGCAGGAGCAGGCCTGACTGGCGCACGCGGTCGGGCTCGAGCTCCTTGATCACCACTTGGTCGAAGAGCGGTCGGAGCTGCTGCTTCACACAGGAAAGACTACGGCGCACCTCCTACTCTTGGGTGAATGGCCGATCCTCGCACTCCTCCGCCTCCACAAGCTGATCCGGAGAAGCCGGGATGGAGGATCACGCCCGCCCCCGACGGCCGCGGGTCGAAGAAGCCCGAGAAGCCGCCGATGCTCCCCTGGAGCCCGCGCCGCTTCATCGTCATCCTGCTCGCGCTGCTGGTGCTCAACTGGGTGCTCGTTCAGGTCTTCGCTCCCGCCGAGAAGCGCATAGGAGTCCCGTACACGCCCACGTTCCTGACCGAGCTGCGCGACGGCAACGTAAAGGAGATCGCGTCCACCGGCGAAACGGTCCAGGGGGAGTTCAAGAAGGAGGTCACCTACAAGGACGACAAGGCCGAGAACTTCGAGACCGAGGTGCCCACCTTCGCCAACGAGGAGCAGCTCTCGCAGCTCCTCGAGGAGCAGGACGTGGTGGTGACCGCCGAGCCTCCCGGAAGTCGGTCGCTGCTGGCCACCATCCTGTTCAGCTTCGGCCCGACGATCCTGATCGTCGCCTTGTTCATCTGGATCTTCCGGCGCGCCGCGCAGAGCGCCGGCGGCGGGATGATCGGCCAGTTCGGCCGCTCCCGAGCCAAGCTCGTCGAGGCCGAGACCCAGACGGTCAACTTCGACGACGTGGCGGGCATCGACGAGGCGGAGAACGAGCTCGTCGAGGTCGTCGACTTCCTGCGCAATCCCACCAAGTACGCGAAGCTCGGGGCGCGCATTCCACGCGGCGTGTTGCTGTCGGGCGCGCCCGGCACCGGCAAGACGCTGCTCGCCCGGGCCGTGGCAGGGGAGGCCGGCGTGCCCTTCTTCTCGGCCTCCGCCTCCGAGTTCATCGAGGCGATCGTGGGCATCGGCGCGTCGCGCGTGCGCGATCTCTTCAAGCAGGCGAAGGAGGCTGCGCCGGCGATCATCTTCATCGATGAGCTGGACGCGATCGGGCGCTCCCGCGGCGGCGGCGGACCCTCGCTCGGCGGGCACGACGAGCGAGAGCAGACCCTCAACCAGATCCTCACCGAGATGGACGGCTTCGATTCCGGCGCCGGGGTGATCGTTCTCGGCGCGACGAACCGGCCGGACGTGCTCGACCAGGCGCTGCTGCGCCCCGGGCGCTTCGACCGCCGGGTCGCGGTCCAGTCCCCCGACTCGAAAGGCCGGGAGATGATCCTCGAGGTCCACACGCGCTCTGTGCCACTGGCAGACGACGTCCATCTCGAGCGGATCGCACAGTCCACCCCGGGCATGGTTGGCGCCGATCTCGCCAACCTCGTGAACGAGGCGGCGCTGCTGGCCGCCCGGCGCGGCCACGAGCGGGTGGCCAGGGCGGACTTCACCGACGCGCTCGAGAAGATCGTGCTCGGGGCTGAGCGCAAGATCGTGCTTGGGGAGGATGACCGGCGCCGGATCGCCTACCACGAGGGCGGGCACGCCATCGTCGGGATGCTCTCCCCGGGCGCCGACCCCGTGCGCAAGGTGTCGATCATCCCGCGCGGGCAGGCGCTCGGCGTGACCCTCTCCACGCCCGATGACGACCGCTTCAACCTCTCCGAGGCCGAGCTCCGCGCAAAGATCCGCGTGGCTCTCGGCGGACGTGTGGCCGAGGAGATCACGTTCGGCGACATCACGACGGGCGCGGAGTCGGACATCCAGCACGTGACCCAGATCGCCCGCGGGATGGTCCAGCGCTGGGGAATGAGCGAGAAGGTCGGTTTTCTCACGGTCAAGGGCCAGGATGGCCAGGGCTTCCTGCTGCCCGGCTCCGAGCCGGCGTCCGAGGCGACCCAGGAGCTGGTCGACGCCGAGGTGCGGCGAATCGTCGACGAGGAGCACGAGGCCACGCGAAGGCTCCTCGAGCGTGAGCGCGACAAGCTCGATGCGCTCGCCGAGGCCCTCCTCGAACGGGAGACGCTGGACGAGGTCGACGCCTACGCTGCGGCGGGCATCACCCGCGCGCGAGAGCCGGCCGGCGCCTAGTGACCTGAGTCGTCAGGCCGCGCGCATTTTCCCGGCGGTTGGGAAGCTGAGGCCGGACTTCCGACCCAGGTCACTAGCGCCGCTTGTCGGTCTTCTTCTCGAGGAGCGCCACGTCGGCGCTCGCGAGGGCGTCCTCGGCGCTCGCGCCCGGGTCGAGCTCGGCCGTGCCCCAGGTCAGGTCCACGCCGCGCCCGTCCGCGAAGCGGCACTCGCGCTCCACGCTGTCCGCCATGCGGGTCAGCACCTCGTCGGCGGTCGCGCGATCGCTTCCGGGCAGCACGACCACGAACTCGTCGCCGCCCCAGCGAAAGCAGCGGTCCGTGGTGCGGAGCGACCGCTCCATTGCACGCGCCACCTCCACCAGCGAACGATCGCCCTCGAGGTGGCCGTGGCTCTCGTTCACGCGCCGCAAGTTGTCGATGTCCACGAGCCCGACGCTCAGCGGCACCGCGTCGCGGGCCGCCACGGCGCCCTCGATCGTGAACACCTCGTCGAAGGCGCGCCGGTTGCCGAGCCCGGTGAGCTCGTCGACGCGCGCGAGCCGGCGTGCCACCTCGGCGCCGGTGCGCAGTCCCACGCGCTGGCGGCGCACGTAGTGCAGGTAGCTCGTGAGGATGGCGCCCAGCACGACCAGGATGAGCGCCTCGGCGATCAGGTCGCGCACCTCGTCACCGCTCGCCCCGTGGTAGACAAGCGGGAGCGCCAGCGCCACCAGCATCGCGCCCAGGTGGACGAACGCCCGGCGCGGCGGATGCACCGCGCCGGCGCCAACCCAGAGCACGAACAGGTCCTCGTAGGCCGAGGAGTCGGCGCCGGCGAGCCAGTTGAGCACGGCGATCCCCGCCACCCCGGCGTACGCCACCACCAGCAGGTCGCCGAAGGAGGGCGAGCGCCGCGAGATCATGGCGGCGCCGGCCAGGCCGAGCGCGATCAGCGCTCCCGCGATGGCCCAGCCGGCCCCTCCGACGCTGCTGTCGCCGACCGGCTCGAGCGGCAGGAAGGCGAGCGAGAGAAGGGCGCTCAGACCGAGTAGCGCGGCCGTTACACGGCGCGAGGTCTCGAGGTCCGCTCCCTCGTAGGGATCGTCCCGGTGCTCGAACATGCTGCGCAGGAAGCCGCGTGCCGTTCCCATAGCCTCCATACCGATGTTCGGTTCCCCGCCCTCCGTCCTCTATCCGTGCTGGACCTGATTGATACAGCTCTTGCCGAGGACGTGGGCGCCGGGGACCTCACGACCCGCGCCGTGGTGCCGGCCACGGCCCGGGCCCGGGCGCGAATCGAGCAGCGCGCGGCGGGCGTCCCGGCCGGTCTGGGCGTGGCCGAGGCGGTGTTCGCGCGGGTCGACGCCGACCTGCACTGGGAGCCGCGCGCGGGCGACGGCGGCTGGCGCGGGCCGGGCGTGCTGGCCGAGATCACCGGCAGCGGCTGCTCCATCCTCACGGCGGAGCGGGTGGCGCTCAACTTTCTCGGCCGCCTGTCGGGCGTGGCCACGCTCACGGCCCGTTACGTGCAGGCCGTGGAGGGCACCGGCGTCCGGATCCTCGACACCCGCAAGACGACTCCGGGCATGCGCGCGCTCGAGAAGGAGGCCGTGCGCGCCGGCGGCGGCGTGAGCCACCGCGCCGGGCTGTACGACGCCGTGCTCGTGAAGGAGAACCACGCAGCGCTGGCGGGCGGCGTGGGGGAGGCGGCCGGGCTCGCGATGCGGAACAGCCCCGGTGGCGTGCCCGTGGAGGTGGAATGCGCCACGCTCGACGAGCTGCGCGCGGCGCTCGAGGCCGGCGTGCCGCGCCTGCTGCTCGACAACATGGGCCCGGACGAGCTGCGCGAGGCGGTCGCCGTCGTAGCGGGCCGGGCCGAGCTCGAGGCGTCCGGCGGCATCACGCTCGACACCATCCGCGCCGTGGCCGACACCGGCGTCGACTTCATCAGCATCGGTGCGCTCACGCATTCCGCGCCCGCCCTCGACGTCAGCCTGCTGCTCGATCCGCTGTGAGCGACGGCGCTCGGCGCGTGGGCGGCCGCAGCACCGCGAACGGGTCCGTCACGGCCAGCTCCTTCGACCGGAACGAGTAGAGCGCGGCCGGCCGGCCGCCCTCTGGCCCGGACGGGCGCCGCTCGCCGGTGGCCTCGAGCAGGCCGCGGCGCTCGAGCACGCGCCGCAGGTTGGTGGGATCCACGGGGTAGCCGAGGGCGGCCGTGTAGATCGCGGTGAGCTCGGAGATGGAGAACGACTTCGGCGCGAGCGCGAAGCCGATGTTCGTGTAGGAGAGCTTGGCGCGCAGGCGCTCGCGCCCAGCGAGCACGATCGGCTCGTGGTCGAAGGCGACCGGCTCTGGGAGGCGGTCGAGCGGGTGCCAGGACGTGTCCCGCGGCAGCGCCGGGTCGAGCCCGAGCGGCACCAGCCCGAGGTAGGCCGTGGCGAGCTGCCACTCGCCGGGGTGGCGGGCGGGATCGCCCACGGTCTCGAGCTGCTCGAGCCACGACAGCTCCGCCACGTCGACCTTCCGCGCCAGCTGGCCCCGGATCGACTGCTCGAGCGTCCGGCCGCTCTCGAGATAGCCGCCCGGGAGCGACCAGGCACCCTCGAACGGGGCCCGCCCGCGCTGCCAGAGCAGCACGCAGAGACCCTCCATGCGCACCTGGAGCACCACGGCCAGCGTCACGTGCGTGGGCGAGTGGCGCTGAGAACCGGGGGAGGTTTCCGACTCCGAGTCGGAGACTTTGGTATCCTGCCGGGACACGGTTTTCGATCATAGAGCAGAAACCGGCCGGAGGCCACGTCGAGATGAAGCCCATCGAGCTGCCCACCCTGTCGCCCGGCGCGCTCGGCGCCGAGGAGGCCACCCGACTCCGGGACGAGGTTCGTGCGCTCGCGCAGGAGCGGAACGCGGTGATTCTCGCGCACAACTACCAGGTGCCCGAGGTGCAGGACGTGGCGCACTTCGTGGGCGACTCGCTCGGGCTCTCCCGCCAGGCGGCGAGCGCCGACGCCGACGTGATCGCCTTCTGCGGCGTGCACTTCATGGCCGAGACGGCCTCGATCCTGTCGCCGGACAAGACCGTGCTGCTGCCCGACCTCGACGCCGGCTGCTCGCTCGCCGACTCGATCACGGCCGACGCCCTGCGCGCCTGGAAGGCCGAGCACCCGGGCGCGGTCGTGGTCATGTACGTGAACACCACGGCCGAGGTCAAGGCGGAGACCGACTATTGCTGCACCTCGTCGAACGCCGTGCAAGTGGTGGAGCACATCTACCGCGAGCACGGTCCGGACACGGAGATCCTCTTCGGCCCGGACATGTGGCTGGGCGCCTACGTGGAGCGCACCACCGGCAGGCGGATGCACGTCTGGGACGGCGAGTGCCACGTGCACGCCGGTATCCGGCCGCGCGACATCGACAACGTGCGCTCCGAGCACCCGGACGCCGAGTTCATGATCCATCCCGAGTGCGGCTGCACCACCCAGGTGATGGAGTTCGTGGCCGCCGGCGACGTGGATCCCGAGCGCACGCACATGCTGTCCACGGGTGGCATGCTCGACTTCGCCCGCACGTCGGGGGCGGACGAGTTCATCGTGGCCACCGAGACCGGAATGCTCCACCCGCTCGCGAAGGAGAACCCGGGCAAGACGTTCATCCCGGCCAACCGAGCCGCGGCCTGCCGCTACATGAAGATGATCACGCTGCCCAAGCTGCGCGACGCCCTGCGCGACCTCGCGCCGGTGGTCAAGGTGGACCCGCTGCTGGCCGAGCGGGCGCGCGTCCCGATCGACCGCATGGTCGCGATCGGGTAGCCGGCCCGGCCGCACCCTACGCTGGTGCGGGTGTCCCGACTCGCTCTCATCCCGCTGCTCCTGGTCGCGCTGCCGGCGCCCGCCGCAGCGTCGGCGGGCCCGGACCCGATCGACCACTCGCAGCCGCCCGCGCCCGACGGCACGCCGATCTGCGCCGCCTGGGTGCACGAGCGCTACACGGTCACGCGCGACGGGCAGAGCTGGCCCACCTGGCACCCGCCGCGCGACCCGGACTACCGCTGCGCGTTCGGCCACGAGCACGGCTCGAACCCGCGCGCGTTTGCCTTCTTCCGGCGCACCGGCATGCCCGCATTCGGCCACATCGGCGCCGTCGCGGAGAGCGAGGAGGCGCACGCGGGCTTCAAGGTGTTCGTCACGAACCGTGACCGCAAGGGGCTCGCTTGGATGGTCGTGCTCCACCAGGGGTCCGGATCGCCACGGCGCGGCACCGTGCGCCACCACTCGCTCGAGACGTGGCTGTTCCGCCGCCGCGGGGGCCGTCTCGCGGCTCACACCCGCCACATGGCCGACTTCGGCGAGGCGATCGCCAACTGCCGCGACGCTCCATTGGCCCCCAGCATGCGCCTCCTGCCGAGCCCGGCCTGCCGGTCGGTGTACGAGGAGTGGGCCACCGCCTTCGACGTGGGCGGCGTCTTCCGGGGCCGCCCCGGGTTCGGGATCGACAACGCGATCACGCAGTTCGACCCGTCCGACCCCACGAGGGTCGTGTTCAACAAGTCGTTGGCGTGCGGGCCGGGCGATCCCGCCGGCTGGGACTCGTTCTGCAAGGGCGACAAGCGCACCGTGCTCCACCCTCAGTGGCAGCTCCGGAACCGCGGCAAGAGCCGCTTCCGGACCGACGCCTACGGCTCCCGGGCCGCCGCGGGCCTGCTCCAGGTGGTCTCGCGCCGCATCCGCATCGACCAGTCGGATGAATGCTGCGGAGCCGAGAACGCGTTCGTGATGGAGCAGCCGAGCGACGGCGGCATCTACCGGGCGGGGCGGGGGTTGAGCTCGAAGAACTTCGAGTTCCCCGGCTACTGCGTGGTGCGGACCAACTAGTTGCGTCGCGCGAGCAGGATCACGGCGAGGACGAACAGGACGCCGGCCAACGCGCAGAGGATGCTGAGAGTCTCGTTCGGATCCCCCATGAGGAGGGTCACGAGCCACCAGACAAGCATCACCCAGATCAGCACGCCGCCCACGAACGCAAGTGCGCGCATGTAGAGCGTGCGCACCCGCTCGTCGCCCGTTCCGCTCATCACCTCGAGCACGTTCGACCGCCGGCGACCGAAGTGCACCACGGCGATGAACGCCAGCATGACGAGCGCGAACGGCCAGGCGACAGCGAACCCCTCGGCCACCCAGAACACCGCGGTCCCGACGATGGCGATCAGGGCCATGCCCGCAACCTGCACGTTCCAGTTGTTCCTCATGGTCTCACTCATGCCGGGTCTCCGTTGTCCGAGAACATCTCTTCCACGCTCGTGCCGAAGTAGCGGGCGAGCGCCATCGCGAGCGGCAGGGAGGGGAGGTAGCGGCCGGTCTCGATCGCGTTGATCGTCTGCCGCGAGACCTCCATCGCCGTTGCGAGCTCGGCCTGCGAGAGGCCCTGCTCGGCGCGCCGCTGCCGCACGTCGTTGTCCACGATGTAAAGCTAGCTTGACACCAATGCGATGTCAAGTTCACTTTACACATCCCTGTAGGGTGCGCCCGTGCGGCTGATCCATCCCGAGCGCCGGGACACCACGCCGGAGGAGCTCGCCGCCGGCCTGCGGCTCGCCGAGCTGGCGCCGCCCGAGCGGCCCTACCTCGGGCTCAACATGGTCTCGAGCCTCGACGGCAAGGCCACGATCGATTGGCGCACGAAGGGGCTGTCCACCGAGCTCGACCGGCGCCTCTTCCACAGCCTGCGAACGCAGGCGGACGCGGTGATGGTGGGCGCCGGCACCCTGCGGCTCGAGCGCTACGGGCGGATGACGAAGAGCGACGAGCTGCGTGAGCGGCGGCTCGCCGAGGGGCTGGCGCCCGAGCCGCTGGCAGTGGTGGTGAGCGCCCGCCTCGACCTGCCGGCCGACCTCCCGCTCCTGAACGAGCCCGAGCAGCGCGTGGTGATCGCAACCGCCTCCGACGCAAACCTGCCCGGCCTGGGCGACCAGGTCGAGTACGTGCGCGGCGGCGACGACCTGCAGCGGCTGGTGGCCCTGCTCGGCGAGGACCACGGGGTGCGCTCGATCCTCTGCGAGGGCGGACCGACCCTCAACTCGCACCTGTTCGCGGCCGGGCTCGTGGACGAGCTGTTCCTCACGCTCAATCCGAAGGTGGCCGGCGGCGCCGCCGCGCTCACGATCGTGGCGGGGCGCGACCTGGTCGAGCCGGCCGAGCTCGAGCTCGTGTCGGTCGCGGAGGGCGGGGGCGACCTGTTCACCCGGTGGCGGGTGCAGAAACGCTTGCAAACCTCGCCAATCTGAAGCCCCGCCGCTACTAATGAGCGTCCTCATGGCGAGCGTCGAGGCACGTCCCGCAGCCGCGGGCGCACGGAAGCGCACACGGGCCCCCGAGCCCGACGTGGCCGTCGTGCAGCTCAAGAACGTGACCAAGGTCTACGACGGCGGCTCGGTGGCGGTGGACCACGCGTCGCTGCGGATCGGCCGCGGCGAGTTCGTGTTCCTCGTGGGCCCGACCGGCTGCGGCAAGTCCACCTGCATCCGCCTGCTGCAGAAGGAGATCGAGCCGAGCGAGGGCGAGATCTCCATCGCCGGAAGGGTGCTCGGCGAGATCCCGCGCAGCCGCGTGCCCTACCTGCGCCGCAACATCGGCGTCGTCTTCCAGGACTACAAGCTGCTGCCGAACCGCACGGTCTACGACAACGTGGCCTACTCGCTCCAGGTGATCGGCGAGTCACGCCAGGACATCCGCCGCAAGGTGCCGGACATCCTGCGGCTCGTCGGGCTCTCGACCAAGCTCCACAACTTCCCGGACGAGCTGTCGGGTGGCGAGCAGCAGCGCGTCTCGATCGCGCGCGCGTTCGTGAACCACCCGCCGCTGCTCCTGGCCGACGAGCCCACCGGCAACCTCGATCCCGAGACCTCGATCGGGATCATGCAGCTGATCTACCGCATCAACCGCACCGGCACCACGGTGGTCGTGGCCACCCACGACAAGGAGATGGTCGACAAGATGCGCCGCCGCGTGATCGAGCTGCGCGAGGGCCGCATCGTGCGCGACGAGCAGTCGGGCCTTTACCGCCCGGACGAGTCCACCACCGAGTTCGCCATCCGCCTGCGCGGCGAGCTGGGTGTCGGGCCCGAGGGCCACCCCAACTGATGCGCCCCGGCTTCTTCCTGAGGGAGGCGATGCGTGGCCTGCGGCGCAGCTCGGCGCCCGCCCTGGCGGCGCTGCTCACCGTGCTGCTCACGGCGCTCGTGCTCGGCGTGTTCATCCCGATCGTGCAGGCCACGACCGGCACCGCCAACGAGGTGCGAAGCCGCGTGGTGGCGGACGTGTACGTCAAGGAGTCCGCCACCCAGGTCGAGCAGGCCGAGCTCGAGCAGGCGATCCGCGACACGACGGGCGTCAAGTCGGTCGAGTTCATCTCCAAGGGCGAGGCGCTCGCCCGCGCGCAGGCGAAGAACCCCAAGGCGTTCAAGGCGGGGGCCGAGCTGCTCGGGTCGAACCCGCTGCCGGCGTCCTTCCGCGTCACGCCGGACGATCCCGACCGCCTCGACGAAGTTGTGAGCGCCCTGGCCCCGAACGGCCGCCCGGCGCTGGCCGCGATCGACGAGGTGCGCGACCGCGAGGAGGACACCGACAAGATTCTCTCGGCCACCGGCCTCGTGAAGGCGCTCACCGCCGGGCTCGCCGTGCTGCTCCTGGTGGCCTCGATCGCGCTGATCGCCAACACGATCCGGCTCTCGATCTACGCGCGCCGGCGCGAGGTCGAGGTGATGAAGCTAGTGGGCGCCACCAACTGGTTCATCCGCTGGCCGTTCGTGATCGAGGGGGTGATCGTGGGCTTCTTCGGCGGCCTGCTCGCCATCCTGCTGCTCACGATCGCCAAGGAGACCTTCATCGACCCACTCTCCGAGCGCTTCGAGCTGCTCGCCGCGCCTGAGACGATCGACTTCCCGCTCCTGATCGTGGTCCTGATGCTGGCCTGCATCGCGGTCTCGGCGGTGGGCAGCGGGATCACGCTGCGCCGCTTCCTGCGCGTGTAGCGCGCGCCCGGCTCGCCGCCCGTGAGCGATTCGTTCCACATGGACCCGGCGGAGTTCCGCCGGCACGGCCATGCCCTGGTGGACTGGGTGGCCGACTACATGGAGCGCGTTGCAAGCCTGCCGGTGACGCCGGACGTGGAGCCCGGCGACATCGCCGCCAGGCTTCCGCTCCGCCCGCCCGAGGAGCCCGAGCCCTTCGAGGCCATCCTGCGCGACCTCGACGAGATCGTGATGCCGGGCATCACCCACTGGCAGTCGCCCGGCTGGTTCGCGTACTTCCCGGCCAACGTCTCCGGCCCCGGCATCCTCGGCGAGCTGGCGTCCGCGGGCCTCGGCGTGCAGGGCATGCTCTGGGCCACCAGCCCGGCATGCACCGAGATCGAGCTGCGCGTGGTGGACTGGCTCGTGGACCTTCTGGGCCTGCCCGAGCACTTCAAGATGGCCGTAGGCCCCGGCGGCGGCTCGATCCAGGTGAGCGCGTCGGACTCGACGCATCTCATGCACGTGGTGGCTCGCCACCGCAGCGCGGCGCCCGCCGACCGGCTCGTGGCCTACGGCTCCTCCCAGGCCCACTTCTCGGTGCAGCGCGGCGCGCGGGTGGCGGGCTTCGGCCATGTGCGCAAGGTGGCCACAGACGAGCGCCACGCGCTCGACCCGGGCGCCCTCGAGGCGGCCATCGAGGCCGACGTGGCGGACGGCCTCGTGCCGGCCATCGTCACGAGCGCGGTCGGGACCACCGGCACCGGCGCGGTCGACCCGATCGGCGCGATCGGCGCCATCGCCGAGGCCCACGGCCTCTGGCACCACGTGGACGCTGCCTGGGCGGGCTCGGCCATGGTGCTGCCGGAGCAGCGCGTCCATCAGGCCGGCGTCGAGCGCGTCGACTCGTACACGTTCAACCCGCACAAGTGGCTGTTCACCAATTTCGACTGCAACGTGCTGTGGGTGGCCGACCGCGCGCCGCTCGGCGCCGCGCTGTCGGACACGGCCGCGATCATGCGCAACCCGGCGTCGGAGTCGGGCGCCGTCGTGGACCTTCGCGACTGGCAGCTGCCGCTCGGCCGCCGCTTCCGGGCGCTCAAGCTGTGGTGGGTGCTGCGCTCCTACGGCGCGCGCGGCCTGCGCCACCACGTGGGCGAGCACCTGCGCCTCGCGGGCGAGCTCGCCGAGCGCGTGAGCGAGCATCCCCGCCTCGAGCACGCGGCGCCGACGTCGTTCGCGCTCGTGAACCTGCGCCACGCAGACGGCGACGAGGCCACCGACCGCCTCGCGGCCGCCATCAATGCGTCGGGGCATTCCCACGTCACGGCCTCCACGATCGACGAGCGCAGCTACATCCGCGTGTCGATCGGCCAGACGTGGACGACCGCGGAGCACGTCGACCGACTGTGGACCACGATCGAGGAGAACGCCTAGCTTTATCCCCCCGTTAGGGCGCCGCCTCTACCCTCATTGGTCGCATGCGGACCGGACTCATCGCCCTCTGCTGCGCCGTTCTGGCGCTCGTGGCCGGCATCTGGCTCGGGGGACACCCCGAGCGGCTGCCCGATCCGGTGGCCGACGCCTTCGTCGAGGAGGACCGCGCGCTGCGCGCCGAGCTGATCGATTCGATCGAGGACAACTTCTACAAGACCGTCGACGAGGAGGATCTCGACGACGCGTCGCTCAAGGGAATCGTGCAGGCGCTCGACGACCCCTACTCGCACTACCTCACCCCCAAGGAGGCGAAGCAGTTCGAGGAGTCCGTGAGCGGTGAGTTCGAGGGTGTGGGAATGAACGTCGAGGAGGACCGGCGCGGCCTGAAGGTGCTGCGCGTGTTCGACGGCTCGCCCGCAAAGCGGGCGGGCGTCGCGCGCGGCGACTTCATCCTCTCCGTCGACGGCCGCTCGATCGCGGGGGTGAACAGCGACGTGGCCACCGGCCGCATCAAGGGCCCCGCCGGCACGAGCGTCGAGCTCGAGGTGTTCACGCCCGGTGAGGACGACACGCGCACGGTCAAGGTCGAGCGCGAGCGGATCGAGGTACCGGTCACGACCGCGAAGGTGGTCGAGCGCGACGGGAAGAAGCTCGGCGTGGTGGAGCTGCTGGGCTTCAGCTCGGGCGCCCACGGCCTGCTCCGCAAGGAGGTCGACAAGGTGCTCAAGCAGGGAGCGAAGGGCATCGTGCTCGACCTGCGCGGAAACGGCGGCGGCCTGCTCACTGAGGCGGTGCTCGTGTCGAGCATCTTCATCGAGGACGGCAAGATCGTGTCGGTGCGCGGTCGCTCGCGCCCCGAGCGCGTCCAGGAGGCCCAGGGCGACGCGATCGACGGGAACATCCCGGTGGCGGTGCTCGTGGACGGCGGCAGCGCCAGCGCCTCCGAGATCGTGACCGGCGCGCTGCGCGACCGAAAGCGCGCCACGGTGGTGGGCACGCGAACCTTCGGCAAGGGTCTGGTGCAGGAGGTCGAGCGCCTCTCGAACGGCGGCGTGCTCGACATCACCGTGGCCAACTACTACCTGCCGGGCGGCAAGACGATCAGCACGAAGGGCATCCCGCCCGAGGTGCGGGCGGTCGACGACCCGGACACCGAGCGCGACGAGGCGCTGCCGAAAGCGCTCGACACGTTGGCCGACCAGGCTCGATGAGCGGGCGGCCCGCCCGCCGTATAGACCAACCGCTGGTGGCCGTCCTCGAGAAGCGGGGGCGCTTCCTGGTGGGCGAGCCGCTGTTCGGCCGCGGTCCCCGCACCGCCGTCGAGCGCGGCGGCGCCGGCGAGGGCGACCTCGTGCTCGTGGGCGCGGGCAAGCGCGGCGCGCGAGTGGTCCGCCGCATCGGCCGGCCGGACCGCGCCCGCGACGTGCTCGAGGGGCTCATGCTCGATCGCGGCCTCCACCGCAACTACGCCCGCGCCGCCGGCGGCGAGGCGGAGCACGCGCTCGCCGAGCCGTACGCGCGCGACGCCCGCGTGGACCTGACCGAGCTGCCCACCTTCACGATCGACCCCGACGACGCGCAGGACTTCGACGATGCGGTGTCCGCCAGCCGCGAGGGCGAGCGGATCAGGCTCTGGATCCACATCGCCGACGTGACCGCCTACCTGCGCCCGGGCGGGCCGCTCGAGCGCGAGGCGTTCCGGCGCGGCACGAGCGTCTACGTGCCGGGCGCCGTCGAGCCCATGCTGCCCGAGGCGCTGTCGAACCGGGCCTGCTCGCTGCGTCCCGGCGAGGAGAAGCTGGCCGTGACCGTCGAGCTCGAGCTGCACGGGACCGAGGCGCGCTCGGTGTCCTTCCATCGGTCCCGCGTTCGGAGCGACCGGCGGCTCACGTACGGGGAGGTCGACGAGATCTTCGCCGGACGGGCGCGGGCAGAGGAGCCCTGGGCCGAGCCGCTCGCGGTGGCGCGCGAGGCCGCGCGGGCCCTGCGCGCGAAGCGCGACTCGCTCGAGCTGGGCGCTCCCGAGCCGAGCTTCGAGTTCGACGCCGAGGGCCACGTGACGGGCGTCCGCCACGAGGAGCAGACCGAATCGCACACGCTGATCGAGCAGCTGATGGTGCTCGCCAACGAGCAGGTGGCCGGTTACCTCGCCGACCGCCGCCTGCCCACGCTCTACCGCGTGCACGAGCGCCCCGAGCCCACCGCCGTGGCCTTCCTCGTGGAGCAGCTGGCTAGCCTCGACGTGCCAACGCCGCCCACGCCCACGCACATGACCTCGCAGCAGGCGGCCGACCTGGCGGCGGAGGTGTCGCGGATCGTCTCGCGCGAGGGGGCCGGCAAGCGCGCGTACGGGTTCCTCGTGCTGCGCTCGCTCAAGCAGGCCTTCTACAGCCCGCGGAACGTCGGCCACGCCGGCCTCGGCAGCCCGCGCTACTGCCACTTCACCTCGCCGATCCGGCGCTACCCGGACGTCGTGATACACCGTGCGCTGCTCCAGGGCCTCGGGATCGACCACACGGCACCCCCGCCGCACGAGCTCGAGGAGGCCGCACTGTCGAGCTCCGCCACGGAGCGCGCGGCCATGCAGGTGGAGCGCGCTGCCGACGATATCTGCCTGGCCTTTCTGCTGGAGCGTTTGCTGGCGGAGGCCGATCCGACACGCCCGCCGGCCTTCGACGGCGAGGTGGTCGGGTTGATCGAGAAGGGCGCCTTCGTGCGCTTCGGCGAGCAGGGCTTCGAGGGGCTCCTGCCCTCGCGTCGCCTGCCCGGCTGGTGGACCCTGAACGAGCTCCGCACGGAGCTCGAGGCGGAGGGCTCCGGCCGCAGGCTGAGGCTCGGCGACGCGGTGAGCGTGGTGGTCGAGCGCGTCGAGACCGCCCGCGGGCGGGTCGATCTCGCGCCCGCGAGCGAGCCGGCGTAGCAGTCCAGCGGCCTATTCAGGACTCAAGCCGGGGGGCCGGGCGCTCGATGCTGGAAGAAGCATGCACACAGCGCTCGCGCTCATCGCGGTGGCGAGCGCGCTCGTTGCCGCCGGCGCCTGGGTGATGCCGGCCGAGGGGGAGTCCTCGGCCGGACAGCGCCTGCTTGCCGCCTCCGCCCTCGTATGGGGCGTGGTCGCCGTGGCCGAAACCAGCCTGCACTTGATCGGCTCGGCGGCGGCGCTCGCGCTCGCGATGCTGGCCCTCGTCCTGGGCCGGGAGGCCCCGGACACGCTCGCCGGCCGCGCCCGCACGCTCGCGGACGGGCTGATCGTGGCCGGCTCGCTCGGCTTCATGGCGTACGTCGCCGGCCTCGACTCGCTGGCCGACGAATGGCTGCTCTCGACCCAGCCCGCCTGGCTCGTGATCGCCCCGGCGCTCATGGGGGCGGCGGCCGCCGGCACGGCGCTGTCGCTCTGCACGCGCGTGACGGGCGCACCGCGGACTCGACTCGCCCTCCTGAGCGCGGGCTTTCTCATCCTCGCCGCCGCGCAGGCGGCCGGGGCGGTGAGCGGGAACGCGGAGCCGGCCGCGGCGGGCGCCGCAGGCTGGCTGCTGGTGGCGCTCGCGGCCCGGGCGGGAGCGGCCGCCGATCCGGCGCTGACGGCCGAGCCGCGCCTGCCCGCACGCGCCAGCGTGCTCGTGCCCGCACTTCCGTTCGCGGGCGCGCTCGTGGCGGGCGCCCTCGAGCTCGCGCGCCCCGGCCCGGTCCCCGACACGCTCGTCTGGCTGGGGCTCGCCGTGCTGCTCCTGGGGCTTGCGCGCCAGGGACTGGCGCGGGTCGAGACGATCGCGCTCTGGCGCTCGCTCTCCGCGGGCTCCCCGCGGGTAGGCGCCGCGCCGCGCTTCGAGGAGCGCCCCTCGCACGCCTACGACGACCCGCTCACGGGCCTGGCCAATCGCGACCTGCTGCTGCGCCGCTGCGGGCTCGCCCTCGAGGGCAGCGCGATCCTCTGCATCGACCTCAGCGCTTTCGGCGAGGTGAACGAGTCGCTCGGCGAAGCGGCCGGCGACGAGCTGCTGGTGGCGGTCGGCCGGCGTCTTGCGAACGCCATGCGCGGCGGCGACACCGTGGCCCGGCTCGGCAGCGACGAGTTCGCAGTCCTGGCTCCGGGGATCGACGGCGAGGAGAGGGCGCTGGCGCTCGCGCACAGGGCGGAGCTCGCGCTGCGCGACCCGTTCGTCACGGAGAGCGGGGAGGCAACGCTGTCCGCGTCGATCGGCGTGGCGCTCGGCACCGCCGGTGCGCAGGGCGGCGAGCTGCTCGGACGCGCGCGGGCGGCACTCGAGGCGTCCCGCTCGTCGGGCCGGGGGATCGAGCTCCATACGGAGGGAATGGAGGAGGCCGCGAACGAGCGTCTGGGGCTCGAAGCCGACCTTCGCCTGGCGATGGGGAGGGGGGAGCTGACGCTCGCCTACCAGCCGGTGTTCGACCTCGCACGCGGCGGTATCCGGTCGGTCGAGGCGTTCGTGCGCTGGCGCCACCCCGTCCGGGGCGACGTGCCGCCGGCGGACTTCATCCCCGTCGCCGAGGCCAGTGGCCTGATCCTCGAGCTGGGCGCCTGGGTGCTGGAGGCGAGCTGCGCCCAGTGGCGGACCTGGCTCGACGCCGGCGCCGGCTGGGCCCGGCTCGGCCTGGGCGTGAACCTGTCGGCCCGCCAGCTCCACGATCCCCGGCTCGTCGGGAACCTCCGCAGCGCCCTGCTGGCCTCCGGGATGGCGCCTGCCGCACTCACTCTGGAGCTGCCGGAGAGCGCACTGGTGGCCGACTCGGCGGGAGCGCGCTCCCGCCTCGAGGCGCTGCGGGCGGTGGGGGTTCGCATCGCGATCGACGACTTCGGCAGCGGCCCGTCCGCGCTCGGCTCGCTGCGCGATTTCCCGGTCGACGCGCTCAAGCTCGACCGCGCCTTCCTGCACGGGCTGCGCTCCGGCACGTCCGAGGCCACGCTCGCCGCCGCACTCGTGGCCATGGGCAAGGCGCTGGGCGTCGAGACCGCGGCTGCCGGGGTGGAGCGCGCCGAGCAGCTCGCGGAGCTGCGCCAGGTCGGCTGTGATCTGGGTCAGGGTCACCTGCTCGGCGGGCCGCTCGGTCCCGAGGGCCTGGCGATCCTGCTGGCCAACTCGCGGCAGGTCGCCGCCTGACCTCGCCATACTCGTAGGCCGTATGGCGAGGAAGAAGCGCAAAGCGGCGCCCGGCGACGTGGCCACCAACCGGCAGGCCGGATTCCGGTTCAAGTTGCTCGAGAAGGTCGAGGCCGGGATCGTGCTCCAGGGCTCGGAGGTCAAGTCGATGCGCCAGGGCGGCGTGCAGATGAAGGACGCCTACGCCGAGGTGCGCGACGGCGAGGTCTGGCTGCGCAACATGCATATCGCGCCCTACAAGCCCGCGCGCGAGAACCACGACCCCGACCGGCCGCGCAAGCTGCTGCTGCACAAGCGCGAGATCGAGCGCCTGACCGGCAGGACCGCCGAGAAGGGCCTCACGCTCGTGCCCACGCGGGTCTACTTCAACGGGTCGCGCGCCAAGGTCGAGCTGGCGCTGGCGCAGGGCAAGGACCTCTACGACAAGCGCCGGGCTATCAAGGAGCGCGACACCAAGCGCGAGATCGAGCGCGCGCTGTCCGAGCGCTACTAGCTCGCTGGCGCTATAGCCCGAGGCCGCGCTCCGCCGCCCAGCGCGTGAGCTCGTGGCGGCTCGAGAGCTGCAGCTTGCGGAGCACCGAGGACACGTGCGCCTCGACCGTCTTGGGGGAGATGTCGAGCCGCAGGGCGATCTCCTTGTACATGTAGCCGCGCGCGATGTGCTGAAGAACCTCGTGCTCGCGCGGCGTGAGCGCGTCGAGCTCCGACTCCGGTTGCGGCGCCGGCCCGGCGAATGCGTCGAGCACGAAGCCGGCGAGCCGCGGCGAGAACACGGCGTCGCCGTCCGAGACCCGCCGCACGGCGTCCGCCAGCTCCGGGCCGGAGATGTTCTTGGTCACGTAGCCGCGGGCGCCGGCGCGGATCACTGCGATCACGTCCTCGGCCGCGTCGGACACCGACAGCGCGAGGAACAGCGGCGCGTGGTCGCTCCCGGCCGCCACGCGCCGGATCACCTCCACGCCGCCGCCGTCGGGCATGTGCACGTCGAGCAGCACCACGTCGGGCCGGGTGGCCGCGATGCCCCGCACGGCCTCCTCCACTCCCGCCGCCTCGCCCGCGATGTCGAGCAGGGGCTCGAGCTCTGCTCGCACGCCGGAGCGGAACAGCTGGTGGTCGTCCACGATGAGCACCCGCGGCGAGCTCACGACGGGGACTCCAGCACGAGCTCGACCTCCGTGCCCGCGCCGGGCGAGCTCGTGATGCTCGCCCGGCCGCCGTGACGCTCCATCCGTCCCACGATCGACTCGCGCACGCCGCGGCGATCGTCCGGGACCCGCGCGGTGTCGAAGCCGGGCCCGCGGTCGCGCACGAACACCTGCAGCCGGCCGTCGACGCCCTCGGCGTACACGTCGATGGGGGAGCCTCCGCCGAACTTGGCCGCGTTGGTCATCGCCTCCCGCGCCGCAGCCACGAGCGCCTCCACGTGCTCGTCGAGATCCACGTCGCCCACCACCACGACCTCCACCGGCACGCCATGAGCCTCCTCGATCTCGACCGCCGCCGCCTCGAGCGCCGGCGCGAGTCGTGCCGCTTGGCCCGGCCGCGGGCGCCCGGCGAGCCAGGCGCGCAGCTCCCGCTCCTGACGGCGGGCGATCGCGGCCACCTCGCCCGGATCGTCGGCCCGGCGCTGGACCATGGCGAGCGTCTGCAGCACCGAGTCGTGCAGGTGCGCCGCCACCTCGGCGCGCTCCTCCGAGCGGATCCGCTGCGAGCGCTCCTCGGTCAGCGAGCGCACCAGCCGGATGATCCAGGGGGCGAAGATCACCCCCAGCGCCACCACGGCAACGAGCAGCGCGAGCAGCACGTCGCGCGCCGCGCCCAGCGCGCCCGTGGTCTGGAGGAACACGAACCCGGCGGCCAGCACGAGCACGATCCCCACGCCGGTGCGCGAGATCGCGGCCGCCACGCGCCGCCGCTCCTCGCCCTCGGGCAGCCTCGGAGGCGCGCTCACCGGCTGACGCGGCGCCGGCGCCGGCTCGCTAGCGGGCCGTTCGGCGGACTGGCGCCAGATCAGCGCGCCGCCGCTCGCCACGAGCACGAGCGGCCACACGAATGCGTCCGAGAACCAGATGCCGAGGGCGCGGAAGGTGAGGAGCACGCTCAGCAGCAGCAGGCCGGTGCCCAGGGCCACCTCGACGGCGGCCCGCCCGGTGGGCAGGCGCCGCCGCCCCGGCGCGCCCTCGCCGGCGGGAATCACGAGCCAGCCGAGCGCGTACAGCACGATGCCGAGCCCTCCGGCCGTGGTGGCCACCACGAACGCGAAGCGGACCAGCCAGACCTGTACGCCGTAGCGACGGCCGATTCCCGCGCAGACCCCTCCGAGCCAGCCGTTCTGGCGGTCGCGGGCGAGCCTCGTCATTCGTGCCTCGTGAGCCCGCGCGCCAACAGGATCGCCCCCGTCGCGGCACACGCGACGGGGGCGAAGACGCCGAAGCTCAGCTCGATCACGTCTGTCGAGGCCAGCAAGAGGACGGCGCCGAGCGCCACGATCGCCAGACCGGCGACCAGCGACGCAAGCTCGGGCCGCCTACCCACTCGAGGTCTCTCCCACGTTGTCGCAGGCGAGGTTGCCCTCGGGCTCGTCGCCGAACGGCTCGTCGAAGCGGTCCCGCGGGCCGAAGTCGAAGCCGTGCTCGTCGAAGCCGTCCCAGGGGCGATCGCTGACGCGCAGCTCGCCGATACCCACGTTCGCGTCGAGCACGAGCCGCGTGACGTCGCCCGCTGCCGAGGCGGCCTCCTCGTAGTCCACGTCGATGCCCTCGTTCGAGTGTCCAAGCACGCGGACCTCGCCCATGCCGACCTCGGCCGTGGTGGCCACACAAACGTCGTCGGGCACCAACACTCGCGCCGAGCCCATCCCGAGGTCGATCTCGACCGGCACGTCGCCCGAGGGCAGGTCCGTGTCGCGCAAGTCGAGCACCAGCTCGCCGATGCCGAGCTCGTAGCGCTCGCGCAGATCCGTCGTGGACGCCGGCCGGTAGCTGCGCTCCCCGACGCCGCCGTCGAGGTCGAAGCCCGCGGCGGACACCGTGCCCGCCGCCAGGCCGATCACCACGGCGGGCAGGATCAGCCAGCGCACCGGCTTGAGGAAGGCGCCGGCGACCACCGCGACGCCCGCCATGATCACGATCACCGCCACCACCGTGTCGCCACCGGCGGCCGCGGCCCAGGCGGCCGCGATGGCGAGCAGCCCGCACAGGATGAGGACACCCAGGCCGAGCGCTGCGCGCTTTGCGACGTCGCCGACGTCGCCGGACGGCCCCTCTCCGGAGACGAGCCACCAGACGAGGACACCGGCACCGACCAGAATGGCGAGCGGGAAGAAAATCCCTGCCGCAAGGAGTCCGCCGCCGAGAAGAAAGGGCCAGCCGACGAGCAGCAGGAGCACCACCGCCGCGATCACGAGAGCACGGTTGCGGCCCTCCCCCGGCGCGGCGGCCGCGGCGGTCCCGTCGTCCGCCGGGACAAGCAGCAGCGCCGCCAGGTAGAGCAGCACGCCCGTGCCGCCGAGCAGCGCGAGCGCCACCGCCGCGATCCGGAAGATCACGGGGTCGACGTCGAAGTAGCGGCCGAGGCCGCCGCACACGCCGCCGATCACGCGCTCCGAGCGCGAGCGCACCAGGCGGCGCTTGCGCGGAGCCCGTCCGAGCTGCTCGGTGGGGGCCTCGGGCCCAGGCGCCTGCGGGCCCTCAGGCTCCGGCGGCGGCGCCTGCGGCCCCTCGCGCTCCTCGTCAGGCTCGTTGCGGGTGTTCTCATCCATGGTCATCACGGGTCCTCCGATGGCTCGTTCAAGGTCGCCATGGAGGCTGCCGTCACCCCGTCAGTCTGCCTATTGGGAATGGTCCGTAGGGGAAGACCCTCGCTAGACTCAAGGTGTTGGCCAGGGGGCGAATCAGCTTCGACGTGGAGCGTGTTCGTCTCGGTGTAGCGAGCCGAGGACTCCGGGTTGGCCTCGTTAAATGACCCCGGAAACCAATACGTGCGGACAAGAACCACAAGTTCGCCCTCGCCGCTTAATTAGGTGAGGAGTCGCCCCGGGCAGCCCGCGGCCCGGTCAAGCGGCTTCAGATAGCGGGCTCACCCGGGCGGCCGGACCCTCAGCCGGCCGGGGACATCCTTCGAGGGTATGGCGCCGGGAACGTATCCCGCGGACAGACCAACCCGGTCGCCGAGATGAGACTCCGCGGGAACGCTCGTAGCAAGCACCGGGAGGGTGTTCCGCGGACGCCGGGGCAGTACCGGCCGCCTCCACCTCAAGGAAACCCGCTCCAGAAGCGGGTTTCCGCCTTTCTGGGGCAGTCCCGTGCTACCAACCGTCCACCAATTTTCCGCGTGACGAAGCGTGACAGGGCGTGTGCGACGCTGATCGTGGTCGTTCGTGCTTGGCCGACCGTTTCTCTTCGGTGAGGACGCTGGCCTCCCCAATCCCCGGGGGGGCCGGCGTCTCACTGGGAAGATGCGCCGCCGCCTCGCCTAGAATCGGCCGGTTCGCAAAACCCAAACAGAAGGCCAAGCACCTTATGAGTACTGACGACCACCCAACAATCGGGACCACGATCTCCGGAAGCGAGGCCCGGGAGGGCACCGACATCGTCGAGCACGCTCTCCTGATGAAGAAAGCCGCCGCCGACCTCACCGTCAGCGTGTATGACGCGCTGGTAAGCGTGCGGTCACGGTTGGGGTTGAAGCCGCTTCCGGCGTTCGACGAGTTCGCGCAGGCGCTCCTGGAGCAGAGCGAGGCACGGGGTCGTGCGCGAGCTGGCGGACCCACCCAGACGTTCATCGCCAACGACGGCACCGCCACCCACGGGGCTGCGGCGCTCAAGGCGTTCGACGCTCACCGTGCCGGGATGGTGAGGCGAGGCCCGAGGCCGGCGACTGGCCGCGCTCCCCGGGAGGCTCGTAATGCCCGCCGCCGAGGGTCGCATCGCACCTCGAGCCCGACGCGAGCCGGTCCCGACCCCGACGACGGAGGCTCTGACCCTCCGTCTAAGACCTGCCAGCTTCCCGGCTGCTCGGAGCCGGCGAAGCGCAAGTACTGCACGAAGAAGCACGCCGCCACGGGACGTAAGCGGCGGGAGCGGGCGAAGCAGCGCCAGGGAGGTGTCCTCCGGTTCAGCGACCGCCTCCTGGTCGAGGACGGTTGGGATCGCCACCGGAAGGACCCGTACAGGCTGTTCGACACCGAGCTCTGGCGCGGGCCTGGCGAGCCTCCTCACATCGTCACGCTCGAGGAGCTGAAGGCCCGGGCGGAGGTTGGCTGCCGGTGCAACGGAGCTAACGGACACCGCCTCACCAGAGCCCACACCGCCGACCAGAAGGACGAGACGTGCTTCTGGTGCGGGCACTGGTGTTACGGAGCCGGCCCGAAACGGCCACCGGCCCCGTTCTACGGGTTCCTCCGGAAGCTGGCGTCGGCATGAGCGCCTGGAGCTCCCGGGCCCTCAGCTACTTCGTCGACCACGGGATCGACCCCGACGTGTCCCGAGCGCTCGGGGTGACCGAGGAGAACGGCGAGCTGCGGTTTCCCTACCGGGACAACTACGCCAACCCGTACGTCCGCCGCCGGCCGCTCGACGGGAACCGGACCTTCCAGCCACGCGGCAAGAAGCTGGTCCCGTGGATGCCCTGCCCCGATGACGGCGTGTACCTGATCTGCGAGGGCGAGAGCGACTTGATGGCCTCGGCAAGCGTCATTTACGAGGCCGTTGAGGATGAGCAGGGCGGTGTGACCCTAGATCGACGCCGTGGTCTCCCGCCCGTCCTCGAGGGGGTCGTGCCGATCGCGATCCCCGGTGCGGGCTCCGCGCATGAGGGGGTCGCGGTCCTCCTTGCAGAGGAGGTAGCCGACGCTTGGATCGTCCTCGACGGTGACGCCGCCGGCCGTAAGGGTGCGGTCAAGCTCAAGGAGCGATCACCGCCTCCGCGCCGTCGAGCACGGCCACCGTGGTGGGGCTCTCCGACGGGCTCGACCTCGCTGACTGCCTGGCCACGGTTGAGCCGTCTGCCCGCGCCGAGTGGCTCGCGAACCTCTTGGCCGACTCCGAGGCCAGCAGCGAGGAGGCCTCGATGGAGAGGGTGTCCCCCTCCGACAACCGCGCAACCGCGCAACCGCCCGAGGGCGAGCCTGAGGAGCCCGATCCCGAGGCGGCATGGCTGAAATGCGCGAGCCTCGCAACCGAAAGGAACATCCTCGACAGGCTGGTTGCCGATCTCGCAGGTTGCGGACTGGTGGGCGAGGACAAGGCCGCGATGCTGGTCTACCTGGCCGTGGTGAGCCGGCTGTTGGATCGGCCCGTGTCCGCCGCCGTCAAGGCCCCTCGTCGGGCGGCAAGAGCTACATGGTCGAGACGGTGCTCCGGTTCTTCCCGGAGGGGGCGTTCCACGCGCTCACAGGCGGCTCCGAGCGAGCCTTGGTCTACTCGGAGGAGCCCTTGAAGCATCGGACCCTCGTGGTCTACGAGGC
>DASRIC010000099.1:0-15418 GCA_035650215.1 Thermoleophilaceae bacterium | reverse complement strand
AGGCCCACCGGTCATACGAGCCTCGCGATGAGTTCGTGCCGGCGGGCGCGTCTCTGTCCACATGCCCGATCGAAAAGTCATTCTCAAGATGGTGATGTCGCTCGATGGCTTCGTCACCAGCCCTGACGGAACCCATGAGTGGATGTTCGAGTGGTTCGGCGACGACTCGGGCGAGTGGAACCGCCGCGCCCTCGAGCAGGCCGGCGTTCATGCGATGGGCCGCCGCAGCTACGAGACCATGGGCCCGCACTGGGCCGCGTCCGAGGGGCCGATCGCAACCGCGATGAACGAGAAGCCGAAGGCCGTCTTCTCCCACACCCTGGAGAAGGCGGAATGGGGACCAGTCGAAATCTTCGGGGGGGACCTGGGCGCGGAGATCGCGGACCTGAAGGCTCGGGACGACGAAGGAACGGTCCTGGTCCACGGCGGCCCCGACTTCGCCAAGTCGCTGACCCGCCTGGGCCTCGTCGACGAATACCAGCTGACGACCGTCCCGATTGCGATCGGCGCGGGCCGCAGCCCATTCGCCGAACTGGGAGAGCACCTGAAGCTGGACGTCGTGGAAGAGGAGCGCTTCTCGAGCGGAGCCCTGGCGCAGATCCTGGTGCCCAAGCGATAAGCCACGCTGGCGCGGTCACCGACCACGCAACGGGGGACGAAGCTCGCTGAGAGCAGCACCGCAGGGGTGGGCTGCTTTCACGCAAGAATGGCGTGGTGCTGCTCGGCGAGGACGTTGAGACCTACCTTGCTGCGCTGGTCGCACAGCTACGCGACGCGCTGGGCGACCGGCTGGTTGGTGCTTGGCTGTTCGGCTCGGGCGCGCTCGGGGATTTCGATGTCGCGACGAGTGACCTCGACGTCCAGGTGGTGACGACTGTCAGACTCACCCGCGCCGAACGCGAAGCCCTGGCCGTCCGTCTCTCGCACCCCGCACTCGCGTGCCCGGTGCGCGGCCTCGAGCTCGTCCTGTACGCGCAGGAAGATCTCGCCGACCCGCTTGGCCCGGCCTTCCAGCTCAATCTCAACACCGGGCCGCGCATGTCTCAGCACGTTGCCTACGATCCAAGCGAAGACCCGCGCTTCTGGTTCGTACTCGATGTCGCGATCGGCCGAGATGCCGGGCGTGCTCTCGCCGGCCCCCCGCCGGCCGAGGTCTTCCCGGAGCTCCCCGCGCCTCTCGTGCTCGATTCCCTGCGGTTGGCTCTGGACTGGTTTGCGGCGAACGACGCGCGCGGCGGCCAAGCGGCGTTGGCGGCTGCCCGAACGTGGGCCTGGGCTGAGGAGGGCCGCTGGCTCGCAAAGAGGCCGGCGGCGGCGTGGCTGACGTCCCGCGTGGCGCGCGAACTTCGAGAGAAATCACAAGCGCCATGACGGCCCGCTACGAGATGCCGACCAGCCCAGCGCGGGCAATCTCAACACCGTCCGCGGCGGTCGCGCGCGCGTTGAGGCGGGGCTGTCGTACAAACGGCCGGCGAGGCCGCTGGATCGCTTTCTAAGGCCTCGAGGCCCCGCCGGACGCCGACACCGTCCGCGGCGTCGGCAACGCGAAGTCGGTGCAGGTCTCGGCATGAGCGCCAGAGCCGTGGACCCGCGAACCGCTTGCGAATCAGCGAGCGACGGGACCCGATCCGCGGCCTCCGGCGCCGTGCGGAGAATCGCCCGTCCTCTACGGAGACGCGCAGCGCGCGTGTGCGTACGGCGTGACCGTTCCCGCTGCCGTTCCCCCGTTCCTCACGAACACAACCCATCCGTTGCCCGGATTGTTCGGGGAGCTCTGTATGACCACCGGCTCCGCCGACCCTGTCGACGCGGTGGCGAAGCCGCCTCCGACGAGGGTCTCGCCTTCCGCGCAGAGAGCGTGCGCGGCGGCGAAGCTCCCCTGCGCGGCCAAGTTACCGGTCGCGCTGCGCGTGACGACCTTCGTCGCGCCCGGGTCGCCCTTCGGTCCCTGGACCCCGGGGTCACCCTGCGGTCCCTGCTCGCCCTTAGGCCCCTGCGGGCCGGCGGGAAGCTGGCCTTCGCCGAAGTCGGCGGCAAGCAGCGTCCCGTCCTTGACCTTGGCGCCTGTCACCGCGTTCACACGCAGCTTGGACGCCGTGACGGCCTTCTTCTTCAGCTGCTGCGTGCCGACGGAGCTATTGGGCAGCACGGTCGCCGCGTAGCTCACGCCACCGAGCGAAATGACGAGGGCGGTGCACGCCACGAGCATGGACGGTGAGGGGAGGTGCCTGCGGATCGCGTTCATGTGACCCATGCTGCAAGACGAGCGCCCGCCCTGACAGTGGGTATCACCGCCACATCGACGTCGGTTTCCCGCCACGGTCGCTCGCGGTACCGCTCGTGCCGGCTGCGAGCAGGTAACGCTGAACCGGCCTCGACCAGCGGGGCGCGCGCGAGTCAGATGTCGAGCTCGAAGGTGAGGCCACCTTCGTCGCCGCCGCCGTTGATCTCCAGCTCGAGCGGGCGGTACTCGGTGTTCTCGAGCGGGAGCGTGAAGAGCAGCATCGACCCGGCGGTCGGTCCGAGCTGGGCGACGCTGCCGGCCTCCGGGATGCACTCCTGAGGGAGCAGCTCGCGCGGGTGATAGGCGAACCGGTTGTTGAGCGGCAACTCGTCGGGCTCGAACTCGTTGCCCTGGGCGTCGACGATCATGAACTCCTCTGCCGTCCCCTGGGGCTCGTCCGAGGTGTTGCACGTCTGCAGGAAGATCCCGTAGAGCGTGTCGCTCGGCTCGGGCTCGGGCGCCTCGACGTAGGCATCGTCCGGCGGGATCGCCGGGTTGAGCTGGCGGGTGATAAACACGTTGTAGTCCACGCCGTCGAGCTCGAGCGCCAGGCCCTCGCGGGCGGGCTCGTCCACGCCCGGCTCCTCGTCGCCGCAGGCGCTCGCGCCGAGCGCGAGGACCGCGAGGCAGGCGAACGCGACGAGTCGGCGGGCAGGCACGCGCGGCAGTCTATTGACGGGTGGCCCGGGCCGGGTCCATACCGCTGGGCCCTCCGAAGCGCGCGGCCTTGGCCGGCTCGTAAGCGGCGATCGTGACCCGCTTGAGCGGGCCGTCGGGTGGCTCTTCGAAGATCATCCGGAGGCGCTCGAGCGAGCGTTTCGTCTGGCGGCGCATCCAGCCCGCGGCCCCGACCTCGAACAGCCGGTCGGAGAACGTGGCGGGCTCGGAGAAGGTAGTCAGCTCCACGCGGGTCACGGTCGCGGACTCCTTGCTGAAGTCGTAGACCGCCAGCGAGCGGTTGCGCCCGCGCCGTCCGACCCGAATCTCCTCGATGATCCGCCGCGGCCGGTCGGCCTCCCGGATCGTGAGCTCCGCGTACTGCTTGCTGAGCGGCGCCTTCAGCTGGAAGCGCGAGGCCGCTCCTTCGCCCACCGGGTTCACGCGCGCGAGCCGGTAGTCGCGCAGGTAGTGGTCGGTGTAGGCGGGCCGCCCGGCGAGGTCGTTCACGAAGTCGAAGATCGCCTCCCGCGGAGCTGAGATGTTCGTGGACACTGTGACCTCGCGCATCGCGGGCGCCATCGTACCGGCTCGCATCGGCGGTCCGGCGGCGAGCGGAAGGGGGCTCAGGCGGCCCTGCGGACGACCGACAGCGGGCGGTCGCTCGCGTGGATGCGCTCCGAGCGGACCGCGTGGCGGCGCTCGTCGGGGAGCCGGGCAAAGCACAGCTCGCACAGCGTGCGGCCGGAGTCGAGCTCGAGCAGATGCTCCCCCGCCAGCGGCATCCGGCGGCACTCGGCGCACCGTCCGCCGGACGATGCGAGAGCGCCGACGCTGCGGCGCATGAGCAGGGCGGACAGGTCGGGCATGCCTTCCCTCTTCGTCCACGCGGGCGCCATTCCTTCGCTCTGGCGGACCGCTTGCATACGTCCGGGGCCGGAAAAAGCCCGCTAATAGCGACTTTTTTTCTTGGAGATGGAGGTCCGCTCGTTACCATCGGCATCACCCCCACTCCCGAGGAGAGACATCCGATGGAAGCCTTCAACGCCGGAACGTTGGTCGGCGCCGGCTCCTTCCTATGCGACTCATGCGGATTCGGCATCGCCCTCCACGAACGTGATCCCGTGCCCACCTGCCCCGAGTGCGGTGGCACGAGCTTCCGCCGTGCCTCGCTGTTCGGCGACGACATACGGCGGCGGCGGCGCCAGGAGGTCGACGATGCGCCCGACTGGCTGTACGAGGCGCGCGACGCCTTGATCCGCACCGGCGACTACCTCGCCTTCGAGGACGACGACCGCGTGCGCGTGGTCTCGCTGCAGGACGGCTGGACCCGGATCGGCCGCAGCCTGTCCGCGCACCTGCGCTTCGACGACCCCACCGTCTCGCGCCGGCACGCGCTGCTCTACCGCGACGACGCCGGGGCGCGCATCCTCGACGACCGCAGCCTGAACGGCGTGTTCAAGAACGGCGAGCGCGTGGAGCTCGCCGAGCTGTCCGACGGCGACGAGGTCGCGATCGGCCGCTTCCGGCTCTTCTTCGTGAGCCTGAGCAGCGAGCGCAGCGGCTCCACGGCCGGCAGCGCTTTCGCCTGACCTACGGCAGTGGCCCGCTGAACGGCTCGGTGCTGAGCGCCAGCGTCACGTCCGGACCTCCGTTCGCCTCCATGTAGGCGGTCGCGCGGCTCACGTCGCTCACGCCGTTGCTGCCCACGGTCGGCGATCTGGAGCGTGCTCAGCACGCCGAAGGCGCGACCCTCGGCGTCGATGAAGGCGCTCCCGGAGTCGACCGGGATCCCGCGCGAGGACTACTCGTGAGAACCGTCGGCCAGCTCGGCCAGCCCCTCCTCGTGAGAGGTCACCGGCGCGTAGCCGAGCTCCCGCCTCGCCCGCGAGATGTCGATCGTGCACTCCTGGGAGGAGACCCAGACGGCGAACCGCGTTATCGGCGGGGGCGAGTCGAATCGCTTTCGCGCGCGCCAGATCCGCTCGCTCACGAGCGCCGCGGCGCCCGCCACCCCGGCCGCCACCGTCGAGTTGGGCATCGTCACGCCGCGGGTGGCGAGCATGCGCGTCACGAACTCGCGGAACACCACCGGCTGGCCGTCCGTCACGAAGTACACGCCGCCGGCGGGCGCCTTGGTGGCGGCGAGCCACAGGCCCTCGACGGTGTTGTCCACATGAGTCGTGTCGGTCAGCTGGCGCCCGCCCCCGATCCAGCGGAAGCGCCGCGCGCGAACCAGCTCGGTGATGGCCGGCAGGAGCGTGGTGTCCCCGCGGCCCCACACGAAACGCGGGCGGACCACCACGGTCTCGAGGCCGTCCCCGTTCGCCGCCCGCACGACCTGCTCGGCCTTCGCCTTGGACGACGAGTAGAGCGCCGGCGAGTCGGGCCGCAGCGGCGCGCTCTCGTCGACGTTCACGAGCGGCTGGCCGGCCATCAGCGCGGCCTCGGTGCCCACGTGCACGAGCCGCCGGACGCCCGCCGCGCGGCAGGCGGCGATCACGTTCGCGGTGCCGCCCACGTTGAGGCGCTCGAACTCGGCAGGGTCGCCCCAGTCCCCGACCTTCGCGGCGGCGTGGACGGCCACCTCGCTGCCCGCGGCGGCCTCCTCGAGCGTGGCGCGCTCGCCGATGTCGCCGCGCACCGGCTCGGCGCCGCGCTCGCGGACGCGCTCGGCCGCGGCGTCCGAGCGCGCAAGCGCCCGCACCTCCCAGCCCTCGCGGCGCAGCCGCTCGATGAGAGCGCCGCCGATGAACCCCGAGCCTCCTGTCACCAATGCGGTGGGCATGGCCCCAGGCTAGTCAGCGAACGTCGCGCGGCCCGGTCCAGAAGGCGTCGCCGACCGTGACCGTGCGCGCGATCTCCGCCTGATGGCGGAGCGAGTGAGGGTCCCCGTCCTCGTACGCGAACATCCGCTCGGCGCGCACCCGCCGCACCTCGCCGGAGCCACCGAGGTACTGGTCGACCACGCGCGCGCAGCGGCGGCCCTCGGCGATCGCAGTGACCACCAGCGACTGGCCCACGCGGGCGTCCCCGCACGCGAACACGCCCTCGATCTTCGTCCCGTAGACGGGCGCCTTGACGTTCCCGCGCTTGTCGAGGTCGAGGCCGAGCTCGCCGACCGCGCCGTCGTGCTCGGGATGGCTGAAGCCGATCGCGATCAGCACGAGATCCGCGCGCTCGTCGAACTCGCTCCCGGGGATGGCGTGGAGGTCGCGCGAGGAGGTGCCCTCCACGCGCCGGCCGCGCACGCCCGTGACCCGCCCGTGCGCGCCCACGATCTCCGTGACCTGCGTGCCGAAGCGGCGCTTGCCGCCCTCGTCGAGGGCGTAGGTGGTCTGCGTGCGCTTGGGCGGCAGCGGCCAGGGCGTGCCCACGGGGCGGCCGCCCGGCGGCAGCTGCGGGTAGACGTCGAGCAGCAGCACGTCCTCGGCTCCCTCGCGAAGCGCGTTCGAGATGCAGTCCATGCCCGTATCGCCGCCGCCCACGACCACGACGCGCCGGCCGGCGGCGCTGATCGTCTCGTGCGCGGGCGTCTCGCGGTGCGGGCGGCCCTCCAGCGCCGCCACGGCGCGGTTGCGCTGATAGAGGTACTCCATCGCCAGGTGAACGCCGCCGAGCTCGCGGCCGGGGGCCTCGAGGTCGCGGTGCACGCGCGAGCCGATCGCGACCACCACCGCGTCGTGGTCGCGGTGCAGCTCGTCGGCGCTCACGTCGGCGCCGACCGCCACGTCGTAGAGGAACTCGACGCCCTCCTCCTCGAGCAGCTTCACGCGCCGGTCGATGATCCACTTCTCGAGCTTCGCGTCCGGCACTCCGAAGCGCAGCAGGCCGCCGGGCCCCTCGTCGCGCTCGTACACGGTCACCAGGTGGCCGAGGCTGTTGAGCTCCGCGGCCACGGCGAGCCCCGCCGGGCCCGAGCCGATCACCGCCACGCGCCGGTCGGTGCGCGTCTCCGGCGGGTCGGGCACGATCCAGCCCTCGTCGAAGCCGCGCGAGACGATGGCCAGCTCGATCTGCTCGATCGTGACCGCGTCGTCGTTGATGTCGAGCACGCAGGCCGACTCGCACGGCGCCGGGCAGATCAGCCCGGTGAACTCGGGGAAGTTGTTCGTAGCGTGCAGCTTGGCGAGCGCGTCGCGCCAGCGGTCGCGGTACACGAGGTCGTTCCAGTCCGGAATGAGGTTGCCGAGCGGGCAGCCCTCGTGGCAGAAGGGCACGCCGCAGTCCATGCAGCGTGCGCCCTGCTCGCGCAGCGTCCGGTCGTCGGGCAGGGAGAAGTACTGGCGGTAGTCGGCCGTCCGCTCCTCCGGGTCGCGCTTGTCGAAGCCCACGCGCTCGAGGCGCAGGAAGGCACCCAGCTCGCCCACTAGCCCCCGCTCTCCACGGGCGCGCTGGCCGCGTAGCCGGGCGTCGCATCCGGGCCGGCGGCGGCGGCTGCGACCTCGTGCTCACCCTCGGCCGCCATCTCGGCGAGCGCCCGCTTGTAGTCGTGCGGCATCACCTTCACGAAGCGGTTGAGCGACGCCTGCCAGTCGGCGAGCACGCGCTCGGCCACCTCGGACCCGGTGCGGAGCCGGTGCTCGTCGACCCAGCCGCGCAGATCCTCGGACTCCTCGGGCATGATGGCGTCGAACCCCACCAGCTCCGTGTTGCAGCGCGCGCGGAAGTCCCCCAGCGCGTCGAGCACGTAGGCGATGCCGCCGCTCATCCCGGCTGCGAAGTTGAGCCCGGTCGGGCCGAGCACCACCACGCGGCCGCCGGTCATGTACTCGCAGCCGTGGTCCCCGACGCCCTCGACCACCGTGATCGCGCCGGAGTTGCGGACCGCGAAGCGCTCGCCCGCGAGCCCCCGGAAGAACGCGCGCCCGGAGGTGGCGCCGTAGAGCACCGTGTTGCCCACGATCACGTTGTCCTCGGCCACGAACGTGCTGCCGGCCGGCGGGCGCACCACGATCGTGCCGCCCGACAGCCCCTTGCCGCAGTAGTCGTTGGCGTCGCCGTCGAGCAGCAGCTCCACCCCATGGGCCAGCCAGGCGCCGAAGCTCTGGCCCGCCGAGCCCTCGAGGCGCAGCTCGACGCTCCCATAGGGGAGCCCGTCGGCGCCGTGCACACGGGCGATCTCACCCGACAGGAGCCCGCCCACGGCGCGGTTCTTGTTCTCCACCCGACGCACGAGCTGCACGGGCGTACCGTGCTCGATCGCCGGCCGGCAGCGCTGGAGCAGGTCCACGTCTATCGAGTCGTAGAGCACGGGCTCCGGGCGCCGCACGCAGCGGCGCGGCGCGTCCGGTTCGACGCCCGCGGGCTCCTCGAGCAGCCTGCGCAGGTCCACACCGCGCGCCTTCCAGTGCTCCACGGCGTCGCGCGGCTCGAGCAGGTCGGTCCGGCCGATCAGCTCGTTGAGGCTCCGCACACCGAGCCGCGCCATGATCCGGCGCGTCTCCTCGGCCACCATGACGAGGTAGTTCACGACGTGTTCGGGCTGGCCCTCGAAGCGCTCGCGCAGCTCGGGGTCCTGGGTGGCCACCCCCACCGGGCAGGTGTTGAGGTGGCAGACGCGCATCATCACGCAGCCGAGCGCGATCAGCGGCGCCGTGGAGAAGCCGTACTCGTCGGCGCCCAGGATCGCCGCGATCGCCACGTCGCGACCCGTGCGCATCTGACCGTCGACCTCGACGAGAATGCGTGAGCGCAGGTCGTTCAGGAGCAGGGTCTGCTGGGTCTCGGCGAGGCCGATCTCCCAGGGCAGGCCCGCGTGCTGGATCGAGGCCTGCGGGGAGGCGCCGGTGCCGCCGTCGTGGCCGGCGATCACCACGTGGTCGGCGTTGGCCTTGGCCACGCCCGCGGCCACCGTGCCCACCCCCACCTCGGACACGAGCTTCACCGACACGCGCGCGCGCGGGTTGGCGCAGCGCAGGTCGTAGATCAGCTGCTTGAGGTCCTCGATCGAGTAGATGTCGTGATGGGGCGGCGGCGAGATCAGCCCCACGCCGGGGGTGGAGTAGCGCAGCCGCGCGATGTAGCGATCGACCTTGTGGCCGGGAAGCTGGCCGCCCTCGCCCGGCTTCGCGCCCTGCGCGACCTTGATCTGCAGCTCGTCGGCGTTCACGAGGTAGTGGACGGTCACGCCGAAGCGCCCGGAGGCCACCTGCTTGATCGCGGAGCGACGGTCGTCCTCGAAGCGAGCCGCGTCCTCGCCGCCCTCGCCCGTGTTCGACCTGCCGCCGAGGCGGTTCATGCTCGCCGCGAGCGTCTCGTGCGCCTCCGGCGAGAGGGCGCCAAGCGACATCCCGCCCGACTTGAAGCGCTTGACGATCGCGGCCGCCGGCTCCACCTCGGCCACCGGGATCGGCTCGGCGTCCTCGCGGAAGCGGAGCAGGCCGCGCAGGGAGGAGCGCGGCACCGCCACCTCGTTCACGTACGTGGCGAAGCGGTCGTAGGCGTCGGCGCCGCTCTCGCTGCGGGCGGCGTGCTGGAGCGAGGCGATCGTCTCCGGGTTCCAGCCGTGGAACTCGCCGTCGCGGCGCCAGGCGTAGACGCCGCCCGCCGGCAGCAGCTCGGAGCTGGCGGCCGGGTAGGCACGGGCGTGGCGGTCGAGCGCCTCCCAGGCCAGCTCGTTCAAGCCCACGCCGCCCACCCGCGACGCCGTGCCGGTGAAGTGCCGGTCGATGAGCTCCTGCCCGAGGCCGACCGCCTCGAAGATCTGCGCCCCCGTGTAGGAGCGGATCGTCGAGATCCCCATCTTCGAGAGGATCTTGAGAAGGCCCTTGCCGATCGCCTTGATCGTGCGCTGCACGGCCTCCTCGGGACTCATGTCCTCGGGCAGCCGGCCGTCGCGGTGGAGCGCATAGAGCGACTCGAACATCGCGTAAGGGTTGACCGCCGCCGCCCCGTAGCCGATCAGGCAGGCCACGTGGTGGATCTCCTTCGCCTGGCCGGTCTCGACCACGAGGCCGATCTGGAGCCGCGTGCCGGCGCGCACCAGGTGGTGGTGCACTGCCGAGACCGCGAGCAGCGAGGGCATCGCCGCCCGCTCGTCGCCGACGTTGCGGTCGGACAGGATGATGATGTTCACCCCGCGCGCCACGAGGCCGGTGGCCTCCTCGCAGATCTCCTCGAGGCGCTTCTCCATGCCCTGCGCGCCCTGCGACACCGGCCAGGTCATGTCGATCGTGCGCGCCTCGAACACCGAGTGGTCGACCTGGCGCAGCTTCTCGAGTTGCGGGCTGCGCAGGATCGGCTGCGACATCACGAGCTGGTGGCAATGGTCCGGGGTCTCCCCGAGCAGGTTGATCTCAGGGCCGATGCAGGCCTCGAGGCTCATCACGATCGACTCGCGGATCGGGTCGATCGCCGGGTTCGTGACCTGCGCGAACAGCTGCTTGAAGTAGGAGAAGAGCGGCGGCCGCATGTCGGACATCACCGCCAGCGAGGTGTCGTTGCCCATCGACCCTGTGGGCTCGGCGGCGTCGCGCGCCATCGGCACGAGCGTCACCCGCAGGTCCTCCTCGGTCCAGCCGAAGGCGAGCTGCTTGGCGCGCAGCGGCTCCACGCGCGGCACGCGCGGCGCCTTCTCCGGGAGGTCCTCGATGTGCACCACGCGGTCCTTGAGCCACTGGCCGTAGGTGCGGCGGCGCGCAAGCTCGAGCTTGATGTCCGGGTCGGGCACGATGCGCTCCTGCATCAGGTCGACCAGGAACAGCTTGCCGGGCAGGAGGCGGCCCTTGGCCTCCACCTCGTCGGGCGGCACGTCGAGCACGCCGGCCTCCGAGGCGAACACCACCCAGCCGTCCTTCGTCACGAGCCAGCGGCCGGGGCGCAGGCCGTTGCGGTCGAGCGTGGCGCCGATCACGCGCCCGTCCGAGAATGCGACCGCGGCCGGGCCATCCCAGGGCTCGATCAGCGAGGAGTGGTAGGCGTAGAAGTCGCGCACCTCCTCCGGCAGCTCGGGGCGCCCACGGAATGCCTCGGGAATCAGCATCGACATCGCATGCTCGGGCGAGCGGCCACCGAGCACGAGCAGCTCGAGCAGCCCGTCGAGCGAGGCCGAGTCCGAGATGTCGTCGCGCAGCAGCGGGCGGATCTTCCGCACGTCGTCGCCGAACAACGGCGACGACAGCGTGAGCTCGCGCGCTCGCATCCAGTTGCGGTTGCCGCGCAGCGTGTTGATCTCCCCGTTGTGGGCGAGCATCCGGTACGGGTGGGCGAGCTCCCAGCTCGGGAACGTGTTGGTCGAGAAGCGGGAGTGCACGAGCGCCAGCCGGCTGACCACCCGCTCGTCGCGGAGGTCGGGGTAGTAGCGCGAGAGCTGGGGCGCCGTGAGCATCCCCTTGTAGACCATCGTGCGCGAGGAGAAGCTCGGGATGGCCAGCTCGGCGAGCCCCTCCCGCTCGACCACCCGGCGGATCACGTAGAGCCTGCGCTCGAGGGCGTCCTGGTCCGCCACGCCGTCGCCCGCGCCCACGAACAGCTGCGCGATGCGCGGCGCACAGGCGCGCGCCGCGGTGCCGCAGGCGGCCTCGGCCACCGGCACGTCGCGCCAGCCGAGCACGCGCTGCCCCTCTGCCTCTACGGCGCGCTCGAGCAGGCGCATCGCCTCGGTGGGGTTGCCGGCGGGCAGGAAGCAGAAGGCCACGCCGTACTCGCCGTACGGCGGCAGCGCCACGCCCGCCTCGGCGCGCATGAAGCGATCGGGCAGCTGGACCAGGATCCCGGCGCCGTCGCCAGTGTCCGGGTCTGCGCCCTCGGCCCCGCGATGCTCGAGGTGCTCGAGCGCCCACAGGGCGCGCGAGATCACCGCATGGGAGGCGGGACTGCGCAGGCGCGCGACGAACGCGACGCCGCATGCGTCATGCTCGTAGCTCGGGTCGTACAGGCCGCGCGCTGCCTGCAGGGTCTCTCACCTCCTTGGGGGCCGTCCGCGGCATCTCCGGAGTTACCGCGCGACGGAGCTGGGGGCGCGAAACTATAAAGCCATGGCGATGCTCCCAACCGCTCAGACGATCACGGTTCTCTCGCAGAAGGGCGGGACCGGCAAGACCACCGCCGTCCGCAGCCTGGCGGACACCTTCCGCCGCCTCGGCCTCGACGTGCTGGTGGTGGACCTCGACCCGCAGGGAAACCTCTCCGACTACTTCGACGTGCCGCCCGACGCGTCGCCCACGGTCGCCGACGTGCTGGCCGGTCAGGCCAAGGCCGCCGACGCCGTGCACGACGACGTGCTGCCCGCGAACCTGGGCCTCGCCGAGGCCGAGCTGGTGCTCAGCGGCAAGATGGGCCGCGAGCTGACGCTCAAGCGGGCGCTGCGTGAGCTGCGCAAGGACTACGACCTGATCCTGGTGGACTGCCCGCCGGCGCTCGGGCTCCTTACGGTGAACGCGCTCGTGGCCGCCAACCACGCCCTGATCTCGAGCGAGGCCGAGTACTTCTCGCTCCAGGGGGTCGAGCAGGCGCTCGAGGTCGTGGAGCTGGCCAAGGAGTCGCTCAACCCCGAGCTCGACTGGCTCGGGGTGGTGCTGAACATCGCCGACATGCGGCTCGTGCACGCGCGCGAGGCGCAGTCGCAGCTGCGGGAGCGCTTCGGGTCGAAGCTGTTCGACACCGTGATCCGGCGCAGCGTGCGCTACGCGGAGTCGGCGGAGCGCGGCGTGTCGATTATCGAGTACGCGCCGGACCTCGGGGGCGACTACCTCGCGCTCGCCGACGAGGTGCTGGCGCGCCTCGACGGCCTCGACGAGGCGCGCCGGCGGCTGAGGGACCTGCGCTTGGAGCTGGCGCCGGCGTGAACGAGCTGCTCACCCGCCCGGCCGGCGAGCTGGCAAACCTGATCCGCGACGGCGAGCTCGGCTCGCGCGAGCTCACGCAGGCCTGCCTCGAGCGCATCGAGGCGCTCAACCCCGAGCTCGGCGCGTTCGTCCACGTCGATCCCGAGGGCGCGCTCGCGGCGGCGGAGGCGGTGGCGCCGGGCGATCCGCGGCCGTTTGCCGGGGTGCCGATCGCGATCAAGGACACCGCGGCGGTGGCCGGTATGCCGTTCACGATGGGCTCGGACATCTTCGGCGACTTCGTGCCCGGCCACGACGCCTTCCTCGTGCGGCGCCTGCGCGAGGCGGGCTTCGTGCTGGTCGGCAAGACGAACCTGCCGGAGTTCGGCATCGTGCCCGTCACGGAGTCGCGGCGGCTCGGGCCGGCCCGCAACCCCTGGGACACGGAGCGCACTCCCGGCGGCTCCTCGGGTGGGGCCGCCGCCGCGGTCGCCGCCGGCATTGTCCCGCTCGCCCACGGCAGCGACGGCGGCGGCTCGATCCGCATCCCGGCGGCCTGCTGCGGCCTGGTGGGCCTGAAGCCGAGCCGCGGCCGCGTGTCGCGCGGGCCCGAGCTCGGCGACGACTTCCTCGTCCAGGACGGGGTGCTCACGCGCACGGTGGCGGAGACGGCGCAGCTGCTCGACGTGCTCGCGGGCTACGAGACCGGGGACGCGAGCTGGGCGCCGCCGCCGGCGGAGTCGTTCGCGCGCGCGGCCGCCCGCAACCCCGGGCGGCTCCGGATCGGCGTGACCACGGCGGGGCCCATCGAGACCGGCCTCGACCCCGAGTGCGAGCGCGGCGTGCGCGAGGCCGCCGAGCTGCTCGCCTCGCTCGGCCACGAGGTCGAGGAGGTCGCGGCGCCGTGGGAGGGGGAGGACCTGATGCAGGCCTTCACGCTCGTGTTCAGCACGCCGGTGGCCACGGGCGCCTTCTACGGCGGGATGCTCACCGGCCGCGAGCCCTCGCCCGAGCTCCTGGAGCCGCTGACCTGGACGATCTGGGAGGCCGTCCGGGAGCGCAGCGCGCTCGACTACCTGCTCGCGCGCACGAGGCTGACCGGCGCCTCGCGCGGGATCGTCGCGCTCTGGGACAGCTGCGACGTGGTGCTCACCCCCGCGCTGGGGGAGCGTCCGGTGCGGATCGGGGAGATCGACACCTGCAGCGACGCCCCATGGGAGGACTTCGCGCGCTCGAGCCGCTTCACTCCCTACACCGCGCTCTTCAACGTGACTGGCCAGCCCGCCGTGTCCCTGCCCCTGTTCCAGGGGGCCGACGGCCTCCCCACCGGCGTGCAGCTCGCGGGCCGGCCGGCGGACGAGGTCACGCTGCTCGCCCTCGCCGCCCAGCTCGAGGCGGCCAGCCCGTGGGACGAGCGCCGCCCGGCGCTCTCGGTTACGGAGCCGAGCTCCTGAGCACGGCCACGTCGCGCGGGTAGCTGAGGAGCTCCTCGGCCTCGGCCGGGGTGACCCAACGCAGCTCGTCGACCTCGTCGTTGGGCGTGAAGCCCGGGTCGTGCTCCACCTCCATGAGCCAGTAGCGCACGATCTTCGAGCGCCCGCGGGCATCCGCGTACCTCACGGCGTCGAGCTCGCGGCCGAGCCGGCAGCGCAGTCCCGTCTCCTCCTCCACCTCGCGCAGCGCCGCCTCCCGGAAGCTCTCGCCCGGGTCGAGCTTGCCCTTCGGCAGCGTCCAGTCCCCGTAGCGCGGCCGGTGGACGAGAGCGACGAGGCCGTCGCGCACGATCAGCCCGCCCGCGGCGTGCACGCGCTCGGTCACGGCGCGGGAGCTTAGAGGGAGGGGTGAGTCCGCGGCGGCCGCGCCTTAGCTCACCATGCGAACCCTGCTCCTCGCCGCGCTCGCGGTCACCGGCGGCGCGCCCGCCGCGCCCCCCACCCTGCCCTACCTCCAGAGCTGGTCCGACCCCGGCCTCATCGCGGCCGACGACGACTGGTCGTCGCTGCCGGGGATCGTCGGCCACCGGGGCGACGGGCTCACCGCAGCGCCGGGCGTCGACCCGCGCGGCGTCACGACCGACGGCTCGTCCACGCCCGTCGACGTGGCTGCCAACCGAACCGATCCGACCGCGATCGGCCTCGCCGCCGGGGTGGCGGAGTTCGAGCTGGCGGACCCGGTGGTGGCTCTCCAGGGCTCGGCCACGGCGGCGGCCCCTCACCTGCTGCTGTCGCTCGACACGCGCGGCCGGCGCGGCGTGGGCGTGCGGCTCACGCTGCGCGACGTCGACGCGTCCTCGAGCTCCGACGCCGTGCAACCCGTCGCGCTGCAGTACCGCGTGGGCGGCGCCGGCAGCTTCGCCTCGCTGCCCGGCGGCTACGTCCCCGACGCCACGTCCGGGCCTGGCCAGGCCACGCTCGTCACTCCCGTTCAGGCGAAGCTGCCGGAAGAGGCCGACGATCAGCCGCTCGTCCAGGTGCGCGTGATCACCACGAACGCGATCGGGCAGGACGAGTGGGTCGGGATCGACGACATCGAGGTCGCGGCGTCGGGCCCGGGCTGCGGCGCTCCGCCGGCGCCGCCGGCGCCGTCCGAGCCCATCCCGCCCGAGCCCGGCCCGCCGGCCGTGCCGCCCGAGCCCGCGCCGCCGCCGGCCGAGTCCGCGCCGCCGGCCGAGTCCGACGCCGCCCCCGTGCTGTCCGCGCTTGAGCTCAGC
>DASRIC010000098.1:0-20804 GCA_035650215.1 Thermoleophilaceae bacterium | reverse complement strand
CGTACTCGCCCTGCTTGGCGATCACCACGCGCAGGCCCATCGCCCGCACCGAGGCGGCCGCCTTCACGAGGTTCGGCTCCTCGGTGAGCATCCGCAGCTCCGCGTCGTTCATGAGGACCATGTCCACGACGCCGATCGTCTGGATCAGGGAGTCGCGCGTCTTCTCGATCCAGAAGTTCATCGAGTCGAGCGCAGCCGCCTGGACGCCGCCGCACTGCTCGCGGACCTCGCGCTGGAGGTCCGGCTGGATGTTCGCCAGGAAGAGCAGGTCGCAGTCGCGCGAGGCGTCGGACAGCTTCGGCTGGAAGTCGCCGAACACGTTCAGCTGCGTGTCGAGCGTCTTGGCCGTGTTGAGGTCCCACTCGTACTCGCCCGACCAGAAGAAGGTCTTGCCGCCCTCCACGTGCTCGATGTCGTCGGTGATCACCCCGTGCCGGTGGAGCACCCCGTACTCGTCCTCGCCGAAGTCGTCGCCCACGGGCCCGACGGGGCGCACCTCGGTGAAGTAGCTGGCGGCGAGCGAGAAATGGGTAGCCGAGCCCCCGAGCGCGCGTTCGCGCTCGCCGAACGGTGTCCTGATCGCGTCGAAGGCGATCGATCCCACGACCGTGAGCGACATGCGGCCGGGGAGGCTAGTGGAAGGCATAGGATCCGGGACCCATGCGATGCGTCCAGATCGAGGAGTTCGGCGGGCCCGAGGTGCTGCAGGTCGCGGACCTGCCGACGCCGGAGCCGGGCGAGGGCGAGGTGCTGATCGAGGTGTCGCGCTCGGGGATCAACTTCGCCGACACCCACCAGCGCGAGAACTCGTACCTGGCCCGCTATGAGGTGCCGCTCGTGCTCGGCGGCGAGGTGGCCGGCACCACGCCCGACGGCACGCGCGTGATCGCGCTGCTGGCCACGGGCGGCTACGCCGAGTACGCGGTGGCCCACGAGTCGGCCGTGTACGAGATCCCCGACGGTCTCGACGACGGCGCCGCGCTCGCGCTCCTCATCCAGGGGCTCACCGCCTGGCACCTGTTCAGGACGAGCGCGAAGCTCCAGCCCGGCGAGTCGGCGGTGGTGATCTCGGGCGCCGGCGGCGTGGGCTCGCTGGCCGTGCAGCTCGCCAAGCCGTTCGGCGCCGGCCGCGTGATCGCCACGGCGAGCACCGAGGAGAAGCGCGCCAAGACGCTCGAGCTGGGCGCGGACGCCGCGGTGGACACCGCGGAGGAGGATCTGAAGGGCGCGCTGATCGAGGCCAACGAGGGCCGGCCGGTGGACGTGGTGCTCGAGATGTCGGGCGGGCGGGTGTTCGAGGAGTCGGCGAACGCGCTGGCGCCCTTCGGCCGGATCGTGGCCTACGGGATCGCGGGCCGGGAGCAGAACACGCTCGAGACCGGCCGGCTGATGCGCAAGAGCCGGGCCGTGGTGGGCTTCTGGCTCATGCACTGCCTGGGCCGGCGCGAGATGATGGAGGAGCCGCTGGCCGACCTGTTCGAGCGCGCCGCCCGCGGCGAGCTCGTGCCGCAGATGGGCGAGACCTACCCGCTCTCCGAGGTGCGCAGGGCCCACGAGGACATGCAGGGCCGCCGCACCTCGGGCAAGCTCCTGCTCGACCCGGCGCGCTAAGCCGGCTCAGCGCCCAAGCAGGTAGGCGCGCTCGAGCCCGTGCTGCTCGACCCGCCAGCGCCCGTTCACGCAGCGCGGCGCCGGGTCGCCGCCGCAGGTCGCGCTCACCGTGCCCGCCTCACGGTCGATCTCGACGCGAAAGAAGCCGCTCGTGCCCGGCCCGCTCGAGGTGCGCACGGCAAAGCCGCCGGGCCGGGTGTCGGCGCGCAGCGCGTGGTAGTGGCTCCAGTCGAGCATCCGCTCGCGCTCGGCGCTCGGGAACTGGCCGAGCCAGTCGGCCAGGAGCGTCTCGCCCGCGGCGTAGCCGTCGCCCTCGCGCCGCCGGCGCTCCTCGAACTGCGCCACGTCGGCGGCGATCAGCGACGCGCTCTGCGCCCGGATCTCGAGCACGCGCCGCTCGCCGCGGCCCTCCCCGTCCGCCCAGCCGTCGATGCCGAGGAAGACGAGCACGGCCACGCCTACGACGAGCAGGGCCGCGAGGGCGGCTCCGGTGGGGTTGCGGACGATCTTGGGCATCAGGGTGACGTCGGTCTCCTCGTGGGTAGTCTGGGCCGTCGGCATGACGACCTTTTCCGATCTCGGCCTCTCGGCGCAGGTGCTCGAGGCGCTCGCGCACCTCGGCTACGAGCGTCCGACCCCCATCCAGGAGCAGACGATCCCGCCGCTGCTGGAGGGCCGCGACGTGATCGGCCAGGCCCAGACGGGCACCGGCAAGACCGCCGCCTTCGGCCTGCCGATGGTCCAGTACGCGGACCCCGACGACCCGGACGTCCAAGCGCTCGTGCTCACGCCTACGCGCGAGCTCTGCATCCAGGTGACCCAGGCGCTGCGCGCCTACGGCGGGCCCAGCGGCGTGGGGGTGGTGGCCGTGTTCGGCGGAGCGCCGATCCGCGAGCAGGCCGTGCGGCTGAAGGACGCGCAGATCGTGGTGGGCACGGTCGGGCGCGTGATGGACATGATCGGGCGCCACCACCTGTTCCTCGACCAGGCCCGCTACGTGGTGCTCGACGAGGCCGACGAGATGCTCGACCTCGGCTTCCTCGAGGACGTGGAGGAGATCCTCAGGCGCTGCCCGATGGGCCGCCAGACGGCGCTCTTCAGCGCCACCGTGCCGCCCGAGATCCGCCGCTTGGCGGACACGTTCATGCACGACCCGGTGGAGATCAAGGTGCGCGCCGCCACGCTCACGATCGACACGGTCGACCAGTACTTCGTGGAGGTGCCCGACCGCGAGAAGCCCGACGCCCTCGTGAACGTGCTGAGGCGCGAGCGCCCCGACCAGGCGATCGTCTTCGTGCGCACGAAGATCGGCGTCGACCGGCTGGCGCGACGGCTCGGGGACGCCGGAGTGCGCGCCAAGACGCTGCACGGCGACATGACCCAGGGCCAGCGCGACGGCGTGATGATCGCCTTCAAGGACGGGCGCGAGCGCCTGCTGGTGGCCACCGACGTCGCGGCGCGCGGGCTCGACATCCGGGGGGTCTCGCACATCGTGAACTACGACGTGCCGAACTCGCCGGACATCTACGTGCACCGCATCGGCCGCACCGGCCGGGCCGGCGAGTCGGGCCGCGCGATCACGATCGTCACGCCGCGGCAGCGGCGCGAGATCGCGGCGATCGAGCGCCACGCCAAGACCGAGATCGAGGACTGGACGAGCGCCGGAAACGGCGCGGCCGCCCCGGCGCAGCCGCGCAAGCCGCGCGAGCGCGAGGCGCGCCGCCCGCGCCACACGAAGCCCCACGAGCGCGACGGCGTGGCCTACGCGAAGCTGATCGTGGGCGCCGGGCGCTCCGCGGGTATCGAGCCCGCCGACGTCGTGGGCGCGGTGGTGGACAACACCCACCTCGAGAACGACGACGTTCGCAACGTGCGCGTGCTGGAGCGCTTCAGCTTCGTGGAGGTGCCCGCCGAGCGCGCGCAGGAGGTGGCGGACAAGGTAAGCGGAAATCGAGTCCGGGGCGCGGAGCTCCGGCTGGAGGTGACGAAGAGACGATGAGCAAGGCGACGATGCACACGAACCACGGCCCGATCGAGATCGAGCTGTTCGAGGGCGAGGCGCCCAAGACGGTGGAGAACTTCGTGAAGCTCTCGGGGGACGGCTACTACGACGGCCTGGTCTTCCACCGCGTGATCCGCGACTTCATGATCCAGGGCGGCTGCCCGCAGGGCACCGGCACGGGCGGCCCCGGCTACGAGTTCGAGGACGAGTTCAACGAGCACAAGGTCGTGCGCGGCGCGCTCGCCATGGCCAATCGCGGGCCGAACACCAACGGCAGCCAGTTCTTCATCGTGACCACCGACGCGGCCCCCTGGCTCGACGGCAAGCACACCGTCTTCGGCCAGGTGGCCTCCGGCATGGAAGCGGTCGACGCGATCGAGGGGCTCGAGACCGGGCCCGGCGACCGGCCGGTCGAGGACGCGAAGATCGAGCGAGTCGAGGTGCATGAGGGTTGAGCTGCTCTGGTGGGACGGCTGCCCGTCCCACCCGCAGGCGCTACGCGAGCTGCGTGACGTGCTGAGCACCGAGGGCCTCGACCCGGACCTCGTGGAGCAGCGTCACATCGACTCCGACGAGCAGGCGGAGCGCGAGCGCTTCCTGGGCTCGCCCACGATCCTCGTGGACGGGCGCGACATCGTGCCCGCCGCGGGCGAGCCGGTCGGGCTCGGCTGCCGCGTCTACCGCCTGCGCGACGGCCGACCCTCGCCCACGCCGGACCCTGCGGACGTGCGCGACGCGGTGCGGGCGGCCCGCTGACCCTCGGACGCGAGCGTCCTCCTCGATTCACGACCGCCGTCCCCGCGCGCTTTGGAGCGCATCTGCGATAAAGCAGTCATGAGCATCGAGATCGGCGACCAGGCGCCGGCGTTCGAGCTGCCGGCCACCGACGGCACGCGGCACTCGGCCGAGGGCGCGAGCGTGGTCGTGTTCACCTGCAACCACTGCCCGTACGCGCTTGCCTGGCACGACCGCATCGCCCAGGCGGCGCGCGACTACCCGGACGTGCGCTTCCTGGCGATCAACTCGAACGACGCCGAGCGCTACCCGCGCGACTCGTTTGAGGCGATGCAGGAGCGCGTGGCGGGTGAGGACTGGCCGATGCCCTACCTCCACGACGAGTCGCAGGAAGTGGCGAGCGCGTTCGGCGCGCGCGTGACGCCGGACCTGTTCGTGATCGACGCCGAGGGGCGCCTGCGCTACCGCGGGGCGCCGGACGCGGATCATGGCGACCCGAGCCTGGATGCCGCCTGGCTGCGGGAGGCGCTCGACGCGGTGCTCGGCGGCCAGGAGGTGGCCCGCCCGGAGACCGAGCCGGTGGGCTGCTCGGTCAAGTGGAAGACCTGATCACACGCCCGTAATGGCGCGCACCGCCGCCGCGGTGTCGCGCAGGTCGGCCAAGAGCGCGTCCGGCTCCGACCCGCGCAGCTCGTCGAGGTCGGCGAAGCCGGTGGCCACGGCCACCGCCCGCGCTCCGGCCTCGCGGGCCGCGAGCACGTCGAGTGGCGTGTCCCCCACAAGCACCGCCCCGGTCGTCTCGCCGTACTTGGCCGCCGCGCGCTCGCGGGCGATCGCCACCAGCTCGTAGCGCTCCTCGTGCGGGTCGGACCCGTACGCGCCCACCTCGAGGTCGAGCCAGCGCTCGAGGCCGAAGGCGCTCACCTTGAGCGCCGCGTTGGCCTCGATGTTTCCGGTCAGGAGTGCGTTGATCACGTCGTCACGCCGGTGGAGCGCCTCGAGCGTCTCGGGCACGCCCGGGTAGGCGCGCCCCTCCCGCGCCACCGCCTCACGCCGGGCGTCGAGCGCGCCGGCCAGCTCGTCAAGCACCCGCGGGAGGTGGTCACGCTCCCCGTTCAGCATCGCGAGCGCGATCTGGTGGTCCGTGCGCCCGGCATAGGTGGCGTCGCCCTCGAACGGCCGGCCCACCACGCGCTCGTACGCCTCCTCGAATGCGTAGCGCCCGTGGCTCGCGGTATGGACGAGGGTGCCGTCGACGTCCCAGAGCACGAGGAGCATGACCCGCAGAGCCTGGCAGACTCCAGCCCCATGCTCGGACCGCTCACGCTTCCGCCCAAGCTTGCCATGCAGGCCATCGAGGACCTGCACACCGTCGCGCAGGAGCTGAGGAAGCTTGCGGACAGCGAGGGCGACCTCGCGGGGCTGGCGCGCGGCGTGGCCGAGCTGCCGCGCGTGGAGGACGAGCTCTCGGAGCAGATCCGGCAGCTGCGCGAGGAGGTGGGCGCCATGCGCGCATGGCTCGAGCCGCTCCACAAGGAGCTAACCGACCTGGACGACACCGCCGAGGCGCTCGAGCGGGCGCTCGCGGGGGTGAACGAGGCGCTCGGGGGCCTTCAGACCCTGCTCAAGAAGCTGCCCGGCGTTTAGATGACTGATTCCAAACCCCCGCACCTCTGGATGACGCGCCTTACCTTCGCTGGGCGCCACCCACCTCCTCGCCGATAGCTCTTAGCTATCGGCTTCGTCGGCCGTCGGCGCCTAGCTCGGTCTGGCGCGCCCCCAGAGGCACGCGGATTCGGAATCAATCATCTAGAGGCCCCCGGAGTGCGCCACCGCGCGGGCCTTCTCGGCGAGCGCCGGCACGCCCTCGTCGAAGAGCGCGAGGTAGTCGTCGTCCGAGCTGCCCATCGTGAAGCGCCTGTAGTTGCCCTCCATGAAGACCGCCGCCTTCCACATCGCGAGCGCCTGGTACCAGTTCAGCGCGGACATCGAGCGACCGCTTCGCTCCTCGTAGCGGGCGATCAGCTCCTCGCGCGTCATGAACCCATCGCGCCGCGTGGCCGCGGTGTGGCTCGAGAACGACATGTCCTCGGGATCGCCCGCCTGCGCCCAGGTGATCGTGAAGTAGCCGAGGTCGGCGAGCGGGTCGCCGATCGTCGAGAGCTCCCAGTCGAAGATCGCCACGAGCCGCGCCGGGGCGCTGTCGGCAACCATCACGTTGCCGAGCCGGTAGTCGCCGTGCACGATCGTGGCGGGCGGCGAGTCCGGCAGGTTGGCCCCCAGCCACTCGCCCACTTCCTCTACCACCGGCAGGTCGCGGGTCCTGTTGTGCTCCCAGAGCCCGCCGAAGCGCCGCAGCTGCCGCTCGAGATAGCCGCTCGGCTTGCCGAATCCCTCGAGCCCGCAGGCGCGCCAGTCCACCGAGTGGATCTCGGCCAGCCGGTCGACCAGCTCCTCGCCGAGGCGTCGCCGCTCGCCGGGCTCGTCGAGCGCGGCGGGGATGTCGCTCGTGATCACGCTGCCGTGCATCTCCTCCATCACGTAGAAGGGAACGCCCAGCACGGACTCGTCGTCGCAGGCCGCGAGCACCCGCGGCACGCGCACCGGCGTGCCTTCGAGGGCGCGCAGCAAGCGCGCCTCGCGGAGCACGTCGTGGGCGGACGGCGGCAGCGGAGGCCGCGGCGGGCGGCGGAGCACAACCCGGGCCTCACCTCGCCGGACGAGGAATGTGATGTTCGAATGCCCCTCGCCGATCCGCTCGGCCTCGAGCCGGCCGGCGCCGATGCCACGGGCGTCGAGGAAGGCCTCGAGCGGCTCGCGGGCGACGAGCGGTGGGAGCTCGGGCGAGGCCATTGGCGCGCACACTACCCTCCACCTGATGCGACCCCGGCGCCTGCTCCTCCCCCTCTCCGTGCTCACCCTTCTCGCGCTCGCTTCGCCCGCGTTCGCCTCGGATGCGACCGTGCGCGTGATCGACTTCGAGTTCGTTCAGAAGAACACCGCCGTCGAAGTGGGCGACACGGTGACCTGGAGCTTCGAGGCCTCCGGTCACACCACAACGGCGGACAGCGGCCAGCCCGAGTCCTGGAGCTCGGCGGGGCCGAACAACGAGACGAACCAGGCCGGCACGGCCTTCGCCCACACCTTCAAGACGCCGGGTCGCTACAGCTACATCTGCATCCCGCACCAGGCCTTCATGAAGGGCGTCGTGACGGTGGGCAGCGACCGCTTCGCGCGCTCGTACTCACGCTTCCGGCGGGTGGTGAGGGGCAACAAGATCATCTTCAACTTCACCCTCCGCGAGCCGGCGCGCGTGGTGGCCAAGCTGAGCGGCGCCGAGCGCCGCTCCGTCACGAAGCGACGCCTGCGGCCGGGCCCCCACTCGCTCGCGTTCGCGCGGCTCGAGGGCGGCTCGTATAGCGGCACGGTCACGTTCACGGACGACTTCGACAAGAAGACCGTCGCCCACGCCTCGGCGGGCGTGGGTTAGTGATCGCTCGCTGTCTGGTCGCGAGCGCGGTGCTGCTCGCTGTCTGCGCCGCACCCGCCTCCGCGCGCGATCCCGGGCGCTGGCTCCTCACCGGCTACACGTCGGTGCCGATCTCCTACTGGCAGGGCATGACCGCCGCGCCCGGCGGCTCGTTCCTCTTCAGCGGCCCGGTGCAGGGCGCCTACAGAACGCGCTCCTCGCTCCGGCAGGTGGCCGCGATCGACCCGGCGATCCCCGCTTCCGTGCTGGCCACCGAGGGCTACAACCACGTGGGCGACATCTCCTACGACCGTGCCGAGGGCGGGCGCCTGCTCCTGCCGCTCGAGTGCTACCAGCCGGGCGGCCCGAACGGAGGGAACACGTGCGGCACCGGCGCCATCGGCTCTGCCGATCCTGCCTCGCTCGCATTCCGCTACTACGTGAAGCTCGACCCCGCCGAGATCGCCAAGGCGATGTGGGTGGAGGCCTCCCCGGACGGCGAGCTGCTCTGGACCTCGAGTGGGCCCGACCTGCTGGCCTACCGAGCCGCGGACGTGAACCCGGCGGGCGCCGCGCCCGCGGCGGCGCCGATCCGCGCGGTGCGCCGGCTGGCCGGCGCCGTGCCGCCGAGCGGCGTGACCGGCGCCGCGTTCCACCGCGGCCGGCTGCTGCTCGCCGGTGCCACCGGCACGACCTACCAGGTCTGGTCGGTCGATACCGCAAGCGGGAGCCGCCGGCTCGAGCTCGAGCTGCGGAACGTGGCCGGCGAGGCGGAGGGCCTGCACGCGGGGCGTCTCCTGAACGGGGAGCTTCAGTGGCTGATCGCCCCGCTCGCGAGCAAGCCCACCTTCGGGCCGGAGGTCGGGTTGTTGCATTTCGCGCGGGCGAGCGGCACGCCGGGGCTGCGGGTGCGGGCGCGCGCCACCGCCCGCTCGCGCGTCTCGGTGCGCGTCACGCGCCGGGGTGCGCCCGTCGCGGGCGCGTCGGTGACCGTGGCGAGCGGGCGAGCACGCACCGACGCCCGCGGGGTCGCGCGGCTGCGGCTAAGCCTCGCCGAGCCCGGGCGCTACGCGGTGCTCGCCCGCAAGGGCCGCCTGCGCGGGCTGTCGTCGCGCCTGGCGCTCGGGCGCTGAGCCCTCCTCGGGCTCAGTCGATCTCGTCGAGGTGGCGCACGTTCGCCACGTCGTCGGCGTCCCCGCTCGGCGCCGCCTCGAACCAGCCGTCGAGGATCTCCTCGAGCAGGGCGGGGCTCGTGGCGCGCAGCGAGAGCGCCAGCACGTTGGCGTCGTTCCAGCGGCGGGCGCCGCGGGCGGTCTCGGCGTCGGCGCAGAGCGCGGCGCGCACGCCCGCCACCTTGTTGGCGGCGATCGACGCGCCGGTGCCCGTCCAGCAGCAGACGACCCCCTGGTCGGCCCGGCCCTCCGCCACGTCGCGGGCCGCCGCCTCGCTGGCCCAGGCCCAGTCGTCGCGCTCGGCGTCGTTCAGCGCGCCGTGCACGAGCGGCTCATGCCCGCGCCGCCGCAGCTCGGCGACCACGGCCTCGGCGACCCCGGTGAGCTCGTCGGCGGCCACGGCGATGCGCATTCCGGCAGCGTAGCTCGCCCCTAGTCTTGGTCGCCCATGCCCGAGCTGCCCGAGGTCGAGATCGCCGCGCGCCGCCTGAACGGCCAGCTCGCCGGCGCGCGTGTGGAGTCGGCGCTGGCGCCCGGCCTCGTGGCGCTCAAGACCTTCGACCCGCCACTCGACGCCCTCGCCGGTGAGGAGATCGCGGGCGTGCGGCGGATCGGCAAGATGCTCGCCCTCGACACCGGCGAGCTCACGCTGCTCGTGCACCTCATGTCGGCGGGGCGCCTACAGCTGTTCGACAAGCGGGCCTCGCTGCGCGACCGCGCCTCGCGGGTGCTCGTGCGGATCGAGGACGGCCGCGAGCTGCGCCTGCGCGAGTTCGGCACCCAGCAGCGTGCCTGGGCCAAGCTGCTGCGCTCCGCCGACGTGGCGTCCGACGAGGCGGTGGCCACGCTCGGGCCGGACGCCTTCCCGGCGCCGCCGGCGGACGAGTTCGCGCGGATCGTCGGCCAGCCGCGCCACCTGCACCCGCTGCTGCGCGACCAGCGCACGATCGCGGGCATCGGCCGCTCCTGGGTCGACGAGCTGCTCTGGACCTCGCGCCTGTCTCCCTTCCAGAAGGGCTCCGACTTGAGCGGCGAGCAGATCGAGGAGCTCCGGCGCGCCTGCGACGACGTGCTGGGCGGCGCGCTCAAGCACTACGAGCGGGTGATCGACAACACGATCCCGGACAAGCTGCCGATGCCTCTCCAGGTGCACCGCCGCGCCGGCGAGGACTGCCCGCGCTGCGGCACCCGCATCGAGGCGATCCACTTCAAGGACTACGTGATGTGCTACTGCCCCGAGGAGCAGACCGGCGGCCGCGTGCTCAAGGACCGGCGCCTGTCACGATTGCTCAAGTGATCTCGCCGGGCGACCAGGCACCCGAATTCGAGCTGCCGGACCAGGACGGCGAGCCCGTCGCGCTCTCCTCCCTGCGCGGGCGGCGGGTCGTGCTCTACTTCTACCCCAAGGCCGACACACCCGGCTGCACCACGCAGGCGTGCGGCGTGCGCGACCACCTGCCCGCCTACGAGGACGCCGACGCGGTGGTGCTCGGCGTGTCGCCCGACCCGGTCGACCGCGTGAAGAGGTTCCACGACAAGCAGTCGCTCAACTTCACCCTGCTGGCCGACGAGGACCACGCCGTCTGCGAAGCGTACGGCGTCTGGGTCGAGAAGTCGATGTACGGCAGGAAGTACTGGGGCGCGGAGCGCACCACCTTCCTGATCGACGCCGGGGGCCGCGTGGCCAGGGTGCTGCGCAAGGTGAAGCCGAAGAAGCACGACGAGCAGGTGCTGGCCGCGCTCGCCGCGTAGGTCATGCCCGCGGCCGCCATCGGCGACTCGTTCGACTCGTTCTTCGACGCGGTCGACGAGTTCCTCTCGAACCTCGCGTCCGTCCAGCTGCTGCCGCTGCTGCTCGCGCTGGCGTTCTTCACGGCGTACCTGACGCTGCGCGCGCGGGCCAGCTTCAACATCCTCAGGGCGGCCTATCCCACCGAGCGGATCCCGTTCCGCGAGATCTGGGGCGCCTACTTCGCGGGCTACGGCTTCAACGCAGTGATCCCGGCCCGCGGCGGCGACGTGGTGCGGCTGTTCCTCACCAAGACCTCCGTGCCTCATTCGAGCTACCCGGCGGTGGCCGCCTCGTTCGTGGTCGAGCTCGGCTTCGACATCGCGATGGGATCGCTGATCCTGATCTTCGCCTTCACGCAGGGCGTGTTCCCAAAGCCTCCCGACTTCGCAAAGCTGAACGCGTTCGACCTCTCATACCTCGCGCAGCACCCGCGCTTCACGCTCTTCCTGCTCACCGTGCTCGCGGTAGGCGGCATGATCGCCTTCGCGCTCTTGAGCGTCCGCGTCAAGGCGTTCTGGGAGCGGGTGCGCCAGGGGCTCACGATCCTCCAGGACCGGCGCCGCTACTTCCGCGAGGTGTTCGCCGTGCAGTTCGGCGCCTGGTGCTTCCGCTTCGCGGCGTTCTGGATGCTGCTCGAGGCCTTCAACGTGGGCGGCTCGGTGGAGAACGTGCTGCTTGTGCTGGGCGTGAACGCCGTCTCGGCGGCGGTTCCGTTCACGCCGCAGGGCGCCGGCGTGCAGCAGGCGCTGCTGGCGAAGGTGTTCGCCGGCACCGCGGCGGGATCGGTCGTGGCCTCGTACTCGGTTGGTCAGCAGATCGCGATCGGCGCGCTCACCTTCGGCATCGGCTTCACCGCGCTCGTGTTCATCTTCAGGGTGCGGAGCTTCAAGGAGGTGATCGCGCTGGGCCGCGAGGATCGCGAGGCCGAGCGCGCGCGCGGTGCGCCCGCCGAGCCGGCGCCGGGGGACGCCTAAGTCCCGAACCCCTCGCGCGCCTCGCGCACGAGGATCACTGCCTCGGGGAACATCAGGCGCATCGCCTGGAGCAGGTCGCTCGCCTGCTGCTCGGCGTTGCCCTGGAGGTTCATGCGGCTGATGCCCGCGACGGTCATGTCGACCGCGAGCTTGATCGCGTTGTCAGCCCAGGCCACCTTCTGCGCTCCCTGCATCTGCTCGGCGAACTGCTCCATGCGCCGCCGGAGCTCATCAGGGTCGCCAAAGAGGCCGCCGAAGGGGTCTTCTGAGGACATGCCCAAAGGGTAGGGAACGGCGGCCGGGCCCGGTGCTCAGCGCTCCCAGCTCACCCCGTGATCGCCCAGGAAGTCGAGCAAGGCGACCGGGTCGAAGGCGGCGGCCGGCCCGAGCGCGCCCGCCTGGGAGTACCCGCCGTCCGCCATCAGCGACGCGGCGTGGGTGAGCGTGACGGCCGTGAGGCCGTAGACGTCGGAGCCGCGCACGACGGCGCGGCCGGTCGAGCCGCCCGAGCCGCGAGCGACTGCGACGATCGTGAACGCGGCCCCGCGGCGTGCGCTCTCCGAGGGTCCCTCCGGCAGGAGCCCGACCGCCCGGCCGAGCAGGCCGCGCAGCGGCGTGCGCAGCGCGAGCTGGAGGCCGGGCTGGACATAGGGCATCAGGTGGGCGGCCGGCCCGGGCGCCGCGGTGCTCGTCGTTAGGAGCGAGACCACACGCCGGGTGCGGGTATGGCGCGGCACCGTGATCGGCTCCCCGGAGGGGTAGCGCGACATGGCCTGGCGCCCGATCGGCTCCGGGAAGTCGAAGCTCGCCCGGAAGATGCCGGCCGGGGCCGGGTGCCAGTCGCCGTCGGTGTAGACGACGTCCCGCCCCTGCATCATCTCGAGCCCTGAGCGCAGCGTGCCGCGCGACAGCCCGAAGCCGCTGACCGCGTAGGCGAGAACGAGCTCGTCGAGCGGCTCGTGACCCTCGCCGGCGATGCGGGCGATGCAGTCCCCTGGCAGGTAGTCGAAGGCGGCGGCCGGAACGAGCGCCACCCCCGCGCGCTCGGCGTCTGCGCCGTGGCGCTCGAAGATCATCTGGATGAACGACTGCTCGCCGGTCGAGTCGAGGTAGTGCGTGCCGGTCTCGATGGCGGTGCGCACGAGGGCGTCGCCCGCCAGGGTGAAGGGACCGGCGCAGTTGATCACGACCCGGGCGTCTTCGAGCAGGGCGCGCAGCCCGTCCGGGTCGTCGAGCGAGACCGCGCGCACCGGCACGCCGTGCTCGTCGGCGAGCCGCGCGAGCTTCTCGGGGTCGCGCCCGCTCAACACGCGGTCGAGCCCGCGCCTGGCCAGCTCTTGCGCGACCAGGCGGCCCGTGTAGCCGGTCGCGCCGTAAAGGACGACGCTCACCGGCGGCACGATACAGTCGCCCCGTGCACATCTCCGAGGTGATGACGCACGGCGTGGTGACCGCCGAGACCGGGGAAAGCCTGCGGCGCGTGGGTGAGCTGATGCGCGACCGGAACGTCGGCTCCGTGGTGATCTGCGACGGTGGTCGGCCGGTCGGGGTGATCACCGACCGCGACCTGGCCATCGCGGTGGTGGCGGACGAGGTCGAGGCCGCCGCGAGCGCGGGCGACCACGCCTCCCGGCCGCTCGTAAGCGGTGAGATCGAGATGGACCTCGAGGAGGCTGTGGCGCTGATGATCAACCACCGGATCCGGCGCCTGCCCGTCACGCGCGGTGAGGACCTGGTCGGGATCGTGACGATCGACGACCTCGCGGTGCGCGCCGGCGACCTGCACCAGGCGCAGCAGATCACCGCGGAGGTGGCCAAGGCGGCGCTGCCCGAATTCTACTTCCACCAGCGCGGCGGCTGACGCGGCGATGCCCCCGATGACACCCGGACAGCTGCGCACGCGGCGTCGCGTGGAGGGCGTGATTCGCCTGATGGCGCCGGCGCTCGACGCCGTGCTCGCGGTCGGCGAGCGCGTGTCGCGGATCGTGGAGCCGGACGACGTCGAGTACTACCCGCCGCGCCCGCGCCCGCCTCGCGAGCGCAGCGCTCCTCCCAAGGCCCCGTGACGAGGCAGGAGCAGCTCGACTGGGAGGCCCAGTGGTCTCGTCCCGCGGCCATCAGCGCGTTCGTCGCGGGGGCGTTCCTGCTGGCGAACGTGCTGATGTTCCAGGCGGTCCTCGACGACCGCCCCGGGATCGAGGGCCTGCCCGACTTCCTGCTCTCCGTCAACGAGCGCTCGGGCCTGTTCCTCGGCTCGGGCGTGGTGCAGGCGCTCGGGGGCCTGCTGCTGGCGCCGGTGTTCCTCTTCCTGTTCCGGGCCTCGATCGCGCGCGGGGCCGGGATGCCCAACTGGTTCGTCTACCTGGTGGTGATCGGCCCGCTCCTGTACGCGCTCTCGGCCCTGCTCGGCACCTTCGACCGCATCGACCTGGCCGACCAGTTCGCCTCCGGCGAGGTGATCCGCGGGCAGGCGGGCGAGGACCGTGCCGACGACCTCGTGAGCGAGGACCCGAACGTGCTGGTCTTCGCGCTCTCGTTCGCAGGCTCGATCGCGGTCGCCTTCTCGTACGTGATGCTGCCCCTGCGCGCACGGCGCGCGGGATTGCTCAGCCCGTTCATGGGCATCCTCGGCGTGATCACGGGAGCCCTGCTCGTGCTGCAGCTGGTGCCGCTGGTGCCGGTGGTGGTGCAGGCCTTCTGGCTCGTCGCGGTCGGCTTGCTCTACCTCGACAAGTGGCCCGGGGGGCGCGGTCCGGCATGGGAGACCGGCGAGGCCGAGCCCTGGCCGACGCCCGCGCAGCGGCGCGGGCTCGAGCCGATGCCGGAGCGCGAGGAGCAGGACGGGGAGACGCCCGCCGAGGCCGCGGAGAGCGCGGAGCCGGGCGGCGACCCGGAGCCCGTGCCCGAGCGGCCGAGCTCCCGCAAGCGCAAGAAGCGTCGCTGAGCGCCCGTGGAGGGCAGGTCGCGCATCCTCTGGGCTCTGCTCGCGGCGCTCGTGGTCGTCGCGGTGCCGCTCGTGGTCCTGGCGCTCGCGAGCGACGGGGGCGAGGAAGGCGAGGAGCCCGAGACCGCGAGCATCAAGGTCGAGCGTGCCCCCGGGTTCCCCGAGATCGTGGTCTACGTCGAGGATCCCGAGCTGAACACGGCGGAGACGGCGGGGGGCCGGGCGCGAGTGACCGTCGAGTGTGTGAACACGGCCGGCGCGGTCATCTACAGCCAGGCCTATCCCTGGCCGTTCACGGAGACCGACGACGGCCTGCTCGATCCACACCAGCACCTCGAGGTCGACCCGGGCCAGGTCGACAGCGTGAGCCTCTGCCGGCTGAAGGGGACGACGCCGCGGCTCGAGGGCCGGCTGCTGTAGGCCTCAGACCGCGCCGACCGCCGCGGCGATCTCGGCGTAGGCGCCACCCGGGTCCTCCGCGCCGAAGATCGAGGACCCCGCGACGAATAGCGTGGCGCCCGCGGCGGCCGCGCCCGGAGCGGTGCTGAGGTCGATGCCGCCGTCGACCTCGATCGGGACCCCCGGCCCGAGCAGCTCGCGCAGCCGCGCGACCTTGGCGGTCGAGCTCTCGATGTAGGGCTGGCCGCCCCAGCCCGGGTTCACGGTCATGCAGAGCACGTGGTCGACCATCTCGGTCAGGCCCGCCACCACGTCGGCCGGGGTGGCGGGATTGAGCGCCAGCCCGGCGTCGAGGTCGGCGTCGCGCACGGCCTGGAGTGCGTAGTGCACGTGCGGCGTGGCCTCCCAGTGCACGATGAGCGTGTCGGCGCCCGCGGCAGCGAACTCCTCCACCCGCCGCTCGGGTCGCTCGACCATCAGGTGCACGTCGAGCACCCCGCCGCGCCCGTGCACGAGCTCCGCCAGGGCGTCGACGATGATCGCGCCGATCGAGATCGGCGGCACGAAATGCCCGTCCATCACGTCCACGTGGATCACGCGGGCCCCTGCGTCCATCACCGCCTCGACCTGCGCACCCAGGCGGGCGAAGTCGGCCGCGAGGATCGAGGGCGCTACGCGGACGTCGTGCAACAGGGGCGCGGCCACGGCGCGCGAGAGTAAACGATCCCCGCGCGCCGTGAGCCTCCGTTCTTCTACCCCTCGTCCCGATCCTCGTCCGGATTCTCGGTCCGGTTCTCCTCGCCGTCGTCGACCTGGTCGAGCGAGGTGATGTCGCTCTGCCGCTCGAACTCGCAGTCGGCGTCGAGCACGTCGAACTGGTCGCTGATCACGAGATCCGCGCCGGTACCGCAGTGCACGACGTCGACCTCACCGTCGCGGACCAAGAACAGGTCACGGCCCTCGCCGCCGGTGAGCTCGTCGCCGTCGGGATCGCCGATCGCCGTCACGTCCAGCCGCGCGAGCGCCCAGAGCCGGTCCGAGCCGGGGCCGCCATCCGACCTGTCGCGGCCGCGGTTGGCGTAGATCTTGTCGCTGCCCTCGCCGCCGTTCTGGACGTCCTCGCCCTGGCCACCCGACATGAAGTCGCGACCCGGGCCGCCGAACAGCGCGTCGTTGCCGAGGCCGCCGTGCAGCCGCTCGCAGCGGAAGCGGCGGAACGAGAAGCCGGCGCCGCCGTCGACCACGTCGTCGTCCGGACCCGCGAACACGCGGTCGCAGCCCGCGCCGCCGTTGATCTGGTCGGCGCCGGCGTTGCCTGTGATGAGGTCGAATCCCCCGCCGCCGTCGATCGCGTCGTTGCCCGCGTTGCCGTGTAGGCGGTCGCCGCGGCGGCCGGCGGGGCCGTCGCCCCCGTTGATGGTGTCGGCGCCGCGCCCGCCGCGCACGAAGTCGTGCCCGGCGCCGGCGTCGATGGTGTCGTCGCCGCGTCCGGCGAGTACGCGGTCGGGCCCCGAGAGCGTCGTGACCGTGTCGTTTCCGCCCTTGGCGCGGACGAGGTCGGCCCGTTCGGTGCCATTCAGCACGTTGGGCCCGTTGTCGCCGATGATCACGGCGGCCATTGCGACCGAGGCGATCACGAGCGAGAGTGCTGCCACGGCTGTGAGGCCGAGCAGGAGCCTGTTGCTACGCTGGCTCAAGGGGCATCCTCCTTGTGGTGGTGGGTGCCCCTCTAACCGTTGTGCGCCGCGAGAGTTTCGGTACACGCGCGCCGCGAGCGGGTCAGGCGCGTGAGGCGTGCTTGGCGTGCGCTCTGATCTCGCTCAGGATGCGTTCGAGGCGCGGTTCGGTGTCGCTGTCCACGAAGCTCATCGCTGCCGCCACCGAGGGGTGAACGCGCCCGATCTCGGCGTGCAGGGCGTGGGCCACCGCGCGGTAGCCGGGGTGTCCCTCGCGGCCGGAGCGCAGCTCGATCAGGTGCATCGCCTCGCGCGCGTTCATGTCGAGCACGTAGCGGATCCGGTAGCCGAGGCAGAGCGCGTACGGCGCCAGCTCGGGCCGGCCCAGCTCCACGATGCGGGCGTGCTCGGCGCGTGAGCGCTCGAGGCTCTCGCGGTATGCGTCCGCCACGCCCGCGCTCTCGAGCTCCTGGGGCACGCCTGCGCCCAGCTCGGGGCCGAGCGTCTGCCACTGGACCGTGAGCATGCGGTGGCGCTGGAGGTCGCGGAAGGCGCCGTAGTCGGACACCACCTCGAAGCGGTAGCGGAGCGCCTCGAAGCCGCGCCCCGGCCGGTGGCGGCGGTTGCGCCGCTCGCCCACCAGCTCGGCGAGCATGGTGGCGCGCTCGTCGGGCGGCAGGGCGCCGACCGCCGCGCGCGCCTCGTGCTCGGGGCAGGCGGCCGACTCGAACAGGAGCGCGGCCAGCAGCTCTTCCTCGCCGCCCTCCACCGAGAGCAGCCGCACCGCCGGCCCGGTGGGCTCGCCGCCGGGCTCGCGATCGAGGCCGAGCCGGCGCGCCCAGCGCTCCGCGTGGTCGGTCCGCTGCTCGAGGTAGGAGATCCACTCGCCGCCGCGGTCCGGGCGCTCCACGCGGGCCACGAAGCTCGGCATCACGACCTTGAGCTCCGCGAGGATCATGTCGGCGAAGTGGCGCGCCTCGGGGAGCGGCGAGGCGTAGAGGCGCAGCAGCAGCTGCTCGTAGGCCTGGCCGGTGCCGAACATGCCCATGTGCGAGAGCGAGGCGGCCGGGAGCAGCCCACGGAGCAGGTCGAGCGCCTTGGCCCTGAGCGAGCCGCGGTGCGCCGCCTCAAGCTGGTCCGGCGCGCGCGGGAAGCGCTCCTCGGCCCAGGCGAGCACGCGCGGCAGCGCCTGCGAATAGGCGCTGAAGAGCGCGTCCATGGCCCGCTCGTACTCGGGGCCGAGCCCAGGGTGGCGCCAGTAGCGATAGCCGAGGCCCTCGGCCATCGGGCTGTCGTAGGGGATGTAGCGCGTGGACTGCTCGAGGTAGGCGGCCAGGCGCCCCCGCTGCAGCAGCTTCGTCATCACGTTGGAGACGAACTCGCAGGCGATGTGCGCGCCGCCGAGCTGGGCCACGGAGTCGTCCCCGTAGCCGAGGAAGATGCGCTCGTAGAGCTGGCGGGCGCGCTCGCCCTCCTCGCCGTCGAAGCTCGCGGCTCCCTGGCCGGTCGAGTCAATAGCATCGCTCCGGTCCGGGCCGAGCCCGGCCCCTCGCGCACTGCCCGCGAACTCGTCGAGGTACATCCGCCGCAGCGTGCCCTGGTAGCGCGAATAGCGCGCGAACATCGCGCCCTTCACCGTCTCCGGCAGGTTCACCAGCGCGAACACCGGCCGGTCGAGGTTCGTGAAGTGAGGGGCGAGGAGGGTCTGCTCCTCGGGGCTGAAGCTCTCGACCGGGTACTCCATGAAGAGAGAAGCTACGCCAGCCGCCGGTCGAGCACGCACTCGAGCCTGGCGCTGTTCTCGTCCACCGGAACCGCCTTGTCGAGCCGCATCCGCATCTCACGCCCCTCGATCGAGAGGGTCGCCACCTGGTTGTCGAACCACGGTCCGTCGCCGGTCAGCCGCCAGCGGATCCCCGGATCCTTCACCCCCGCCGCGCGCGCGAGCCTCCGCGCGACGAGGTGGAACGGGCGCGACATCCCGAAGCGGATGAACTTGCGCTCGCGCCCGTCGAGCGGGTTGCGATAGGGCGAGCACACCGCTTGGTAGACCGCGCTCTTCACGCCCGACCCGCGCGGGTAGGCGATCTCGAACAGGTAGGCGTGATGGACGTCGCCGGATAGCGTGACGATCGTGGCCGGCGCCTCGCCGCGCTCACCCGAGCCGACCGCCCGTTGCAGCTCGACCATCTTGTGGAAGGAGCGCTGAAAGGCGCCCCAATGCTCGAGGTCCACCGAGCGCCGCGCGCGCTCGGCCACGCTCGACCACCTCTCGCCCCAGGCGCCGCCCGCCACGGCCTCGCTCCAGGCCTCGAGCTCCTGCATTCCCGGGCCGAGCAGAAGGGGCAGCGAGGTGGCGAGCAGCAGGTGGTCGTAGTCGCCGCTCGCCTGCTCCACGATCCAGTCCCACTCGGCGCTCTCGACCATGTCCCGCTCGCCCTCTTCGAGCACGCGGCCGGCGCGTGAGTCGATCACGATCACGCGCGTGCGCCCGAGGTCGCGGCAGTAGCTCCAGCGGCTGCTCGTGCTCTCGCGGTCGGCCCCCTCGACGTAGGAGCGGAGGATCTTCTCGCCGTCCTCCGAGTCGCGCACGCGCGGCAGGACCGGGTCCTCCTGCTGCGCGGCCGGCGAGAGGTTGCCGAGGTGCTGGTAGACCCAGTACGACATCAGAGCGCCGATCACGTGCTCGTGCCACCACTCGTTGCGGCGCATCTCCTCGAGCCACGCCGCGGAGATGTTCCAGTCGTCGTGCACGTCGTGGTCGTCGAAGATCATCGCCGTCGGCACGGTGGAGAAGAGCCAGCGGATCGTGGGCTCCGACCAGCTCTCGCGATAGAGCCGCGTGTACTCCTCGTAGTCGAGCACGCGCCGGCCGGGCCCCTCGTCGGGGTCGCGGCGAGTCTCCACGAAGGCGAGCGTGGCGGGCGACACCTCGTCCGCGTACACCTGGTCGCCGAGCAACAGGAGCGCGCCGGGCCAGCGCTCGCGGGGCTCGTCCCGCATGCGCCGGGCGAGCGTGTAGAGGGCGTCGATCTCGCGGCCGCGCTCGTCCTCGTCCTTACGCAGCGAGAACGGCGGGGTGTGGGGCGCGGCCACGCGGCAGGAGCCGAAGGCCACCTCGTGCGGCCCGTCGCCCGGATAGGTGCGAAAGGCGCTCGGCGGGAACTCCGAGTCGTCGAACGGCCAGACGCGCTCGCCGTCGAGCGTCACCTCGTACTCGTGCCAGGTGCCCGGCTCGAGGTCGGCCACGCACACGAGCCCGTAGTGGTGGCCGCAGATGCAGAACGTGCGCGCCCGCGTGCCGAGTACCTCGACCTCGCACGGCTCGTCGGTCTCGACCCAGATCACGGCGTCCGTCTCGCCGACGAACCGGAGCATTGGACCGAGTACGAGCCGCGCCATGGGCGCGCAAGACTAGCCAGCGGCCGGCCATTCGTGCGCACGCCAGGCGATACGGTTCGACCGTGACGGAGGCCGAGCTGCAACGAGTCGGGCGCTCGATCCACTCGGCGTTCCCGGGCAGGTCGCGGCATCCGCTCCGGGCGCTCGACCAGAAGGCCATGGAGCTCGCCTCCCAGGACGCGGAGCTGCGCGCCGCGCTGTTCCGGTTCGTCGACGTGACGCCCGCCTGCCGCTCGCTCGACGACCTGGCCCGCCACCTCACCGACTACCTCGACGAGGTCGACGACCACCCCCCGCCGATCGCCGCCGCCATGCGCATGTCGGGCACGAAGGCAGGCCGAACCGCCCTCGGCGCGGCCGCGGCAACGGGCGTGCGCAGGATGGCCCACCGCTTCATCGTCGGCGAGACCCCGAAGGCGGCGGTGCGATCGATCCGCAACCTCTGGGAGCACGGCGCCGCCGTGTCGCTCGACCTGCTCGGCGAGGCCACCGTGACCCAGGCCGAGGCTGACCGCTACGCGGAGCGCTGCCTGGACGCGCTGGAGACGCTCGGCGCGGCCGCCCCCGCTTGGCCGGAGCGGCCCGTGCTCGAGCGCGACTCGCTCGGGCCGCTCCCGCGCGTGAACCT
>DASRIC010000097.1:0-5435 GCA_035650215.1 Thermoleophilaceae bacterium | reverse complement strand
CAGTACGCAACCTGGAACGAGGCCAACCTCCCAGCCGTCCAGCCCACCGGCCGCCACCCGCGCCGGACCGCGGCCTACTACCGCGCTCTGCGCCGCCAGTGCCGGGCGGCCGGCTGCCGTGTGATCGCGGTCGAGGTGCTGCTGCGACGCTCCTGGCGAAGCTTCCGCTGGATCCGCCGCTTCCGCGAGGCGGCCGGGCCCGGGCCGCACATCTGGGGCCTGCACAACTACCCGGACGTCACGCGGCTGCGCTTCCTCAACACACGCATCTTCCTGCGCAAGGTGCCGCGCGGCGAGGTCTGGCTCACCGAGACGGGCGGCATCGTGCGCTTCGCGAAGCGCTGGCCCTACGACGAGAGCCGCGCGGCGCGGGCCGTGCGCCACGTGTTCAGGCTGGCCGCCATCTCGCCCCGCATCAAGCGCGTCTACCTCTACAACTGGCGCGCGGAGGAACACGTGAAGCGCTGGGACTCCGGCTTCATCTCCGCGGACGGGATCGCGCGGCGCGCGTTCTTCGAGCTGCTCGACGCCCTGGCGCTCGACCGTTTCCGGCCGCCGCCCCTACCGGTGCTGCCGGCCGGCTGAGGGTCTACCAGCGGTAGTGGGCGAAGGCCTTGTTGGCCTGCGCCATGCGGAAGATGTCGTCCTTGCGCTTGTAGGCGCCGCCCTGCTGCGACTGGGCGTCGGCCAGCTCGCCGGCGAGGCGCTCCGACATCGACTTCTCGCGGCGCGAGCGCGAGAACTCGATCAGCCAGCGCACGGCGAGCGTGCGGGCGCGCGGCGAAGGCACCTCGACGGGCACCTGATAGGTGGCCCCGCCCACCCGGCGCGAGCGCACCTCGAGCACGGGGGTGAGCGCCTTGATCGACTCCTCGAGCGCCGGCACGGGGTCGTTGCCGGTGCGCTTGGAGAGCATGTCGAGCGCGTCGTAGACGATCGTCTCGGCGGTCGACTTCTTGCCGTCCACCATCACCTTGTTGATGACCTGCTGGACGAGCTTCGAGCCGTACATCGGATCCGGCTCGACCGGCCGGACCCCGGCTGCCGCGCGCCTCGGCATCAGCGAGCCTTGGCGCCGTACTGCGAGCGCGCCTTCTTGCGATCGGAGACGCCGGCGGCGTCGAGGGTGCCGCGCACGACCTTGTAGCGCACGCCAGGCAGGTCCTTGACGCGGCCGCCGCGCACGAGCACCACCGAGTGCTCCTGGAGGTTGTGGCCCTCGCCGGGGATGTAGGAGGTGACCTCCATCCCGTTGGTCAGCCGCACGCGCGCCACCTTCCGAAGCGCGGAGTTCGGCTTCTTCGGCGTGACCGTGTAGACGCGTGTACAGACTCCGCGCCGCTGGGGCGCCGCGATCCGCTTCTTTTGACCCTGGCCGGACTTGAGTCCGGGCGTGGACACCTTCTTGCGGGGCTTGCGACGGCCCTTTCGTACGAGCTGATTGATGCTTGGCATGCGGCGCGTGATGGTAGCAGCGCGTACTTTGCGCCAATGCCGAGTTCGCTGCCCGGGCCCGGGCGGCTAGCTCGTCGCCCGCGCGGCCCGCAGCGGCGCCGGCGTGAGCGCCGCGGCCACGATCACAAGGACGAAGGCGAAGCTCTGAAGGACGATGCCGATCGTGTTGCCCGGCATCGGATCGCCGAAGACGAGGATCCCGCCGCTGATCGCCGACACGTTGGCGGCGGCGCTCGTGAGCGTTATGACCGGCACGGCCTCGCCCTTCTGCAGCCCGCGCGCGGACGCGTAGAAGGCGATTACCGAGGCGGCGATGCAGGTCACGAGCCAGGGCGAGATCATTCCCGCCACTCCCGCGCCGCCGACCGACGTCGTGAGCGCCTTGATGGCTACGTCCGAAACGCCGAACAGGATGCCCGCGGCGGTGCCGAGCATCACGCCGTGATGCTCGTGGGAGCCGAGCTTCTTGGAGAGCACGAGGAACGTGCCGAGCGCCAGCAGCACCGACTCGAAGGCGATCATGCCGGCGAGCGAGAAGCTCGAGTGGTCGCCGCCCGTGGGCAGCGTGATCGCCAGCAGCACCAGGCCGAGGGCCGTGAGGCCGACGCCCAGCCACTGGCGCGTGCCCACCGAGCAGCCGAAGAAGCGCTCGGCGAGGACGGTGAGGAACACGAGCCCGCCCGCGATCACGGCCTGGACGAGCGACAGCGGGGCGAGCGCCAGCGCGGCCACGTGGAAGATCCAGGCCACGAGCGCGACGAGCATGCCGACCGCGAACCACTTCGAGCGGAACAGGCCGACCGCGCTCCGCAGCGGATGCCTGAGGCTGACGTCAGGCGCGGCGCAGGCGCCGCGATGCTTCAGGAGGAAGCCGACGTTGGTGGCAAATGCGCATAGCAGCGCAAGAAGAATTCCTAGCTGGATCACGTAGTGAGAAGGGGTCTGGTTCAGGTAGGGCCTGGCGGCGTCCCTACCGCATTCCTAGTTCGAGCTATCGGCCCGCTTGCCTCCCGCTTGAATGAGAAGGCGAGCCACTCGTCAACTTGATGGTCCCGCAGTTACACAATTACGAAACGTTGGAACACAGCAAGCAACAACTACCCATCCTGTTCCTGGACGTCGACGGGGTGATCAGCCTGTTCGGCTTCAGCCCCGGGGACGGGCAGGCCCTGCCCGGTCCAATGCACTGGATCGACGGTGTAGCCCACTGTATCCCAGAAAACGTCGGGGAGAGGCTGATCAGGCTAGCTGACGCGTTCGAGCTCGTCTGGGCCACCGGCTGGGAAGAACGTGCCAACGAGCACTTGCCGTTTGTGCTGAAGCTCCCCTTCGGCGACCTTCCCTGCCTGACCTTCGAGGGTCGCGCGGTGTTCGGCTCCGCTCACTGGAAGGTCGACGCGATAGCCGAGTTCGCGGGCGAGCGGCCCGCGGCGTGGATCGACGACAACCTCGACGAGGCTTGCATCGCTTGGGCCGAGGGCCGCTCGGCCCCGACGCTGCTGGTCGAGACGAGCTCGTCGGTCGGCCTGACCGACGAGCACGTCTCGCTGCTGCTCAGCTGGGCGGGCGGCCTCTAGCTCTCCGACCCGTCGCCCTCGGCGGGCTCCAGGTCCGGAAGGTCGCCGAAGGCCTCGCCGTCGCCCCCGGAGAAGCCGAAGCCCTCGATCTCGCCGCTGTCGGTGAGGCCGAGCAGCTCGGACTCCTCGAGCATCGTGAGCTCCTCGGGCGTGTGACGCCGGATCGGCTCTGTGGGCTCGATCTCGAGCCGGCGGTAGCGCCTGAGGCCCGTGGCCGCCGGGATCAGCTTCCCGATGATCACGTTCTCCTTCAGGCCGAGGAGCCGGTCGGTCTTGCCCTCGAGCGCCGCGTCCGTGAGCACCTTGGTCGTCTCCTGGAAGGACGCCGCCGACAGGAACGAGTCGGTGGCGAGCGACGCCTTGGTGATGCCGAGGATGATCTCCTCGTACTCGGCCTGCTCCTTCTTGCCCTTCTTCAGGTCCGCGTTCACGCCGAGTAGCTCGTTGCGATCCACGAACTGGCCCGGGAGGTACGTGGTGTCGCCCTTCTGGTCCACCCGCACCTTCTTCATCATCTGGCGGACGATGACCTCGATGTGCTTGTCGTTGATGTCGACGCCCTGCGACTTGTAGACCTTCTGCACCTCCTTGACGAGGTACACCTCGGTCGCGGTGCGCCGGGCCGGCTGGTCCTCCGCCCCGAAGGCGAGCAGGTCGTGCGGGTAGATCGAGCCCTCGTTGAGCTGATCGCCCTGCTTGACCTTCTTGCCGTTCTCGACGAGCAGACGGGTGCGGCGCGGGAAGGTGTAGGCGTGCTCGTCCCCGGCGGCATCCGTGACGACCACCCGGCGGCCCTTCTCGGTCTCCTCGATCGAGACCGTGCCCTCGACGGTCACCAGCTCGGCCTGGCCCTTCGGCTTGCGAGCCTCGAACAGCTCCACCACGCGCGGCAGGCCGTGCGTGATGTCCGCGCCCGCCACACCGCCGGTGTGGAAGGTCCGCAGCGTGAGCTGCGTGCCCGGCTCGCCGATCGACTGCGCGGCGATGATGCCCACCGCGTCCCCGATCGCCACGACCTTGCCCGTGGCCGGGGCCCGCCCGTAGCAGCGCTGGCAGATACCCTCCGCCCGGCACTTGAGCACCGAGCGGACCGGCACCGACGCGCTCGCGTCGTCGCCGTAGGCCTCGACGATCGCCTCGATGTGCACCGGGGTGATCAGCTCGTGCTTCTCGACCAGCACGCGGCCGCGCTTGGTCTTGAACTCGACCGCCGCGAAGCGCCCCTCGAGCTGCGGGTTTCCGCGGCCGTCGTCGCCGAGCACCGGCATCTCGATGTGCTCCGCGGTGCCGCAGTCCTCCTCGCGCACGATCACGTCCTGCGCGACGTCCACGAGGCGCCGGGTGAGGTAGCCCGAGTCCGCCGTGCGCAGCGCGGTGTCCGCGAGGCCCTTGCGGGCGCCGTGGGTCGAGATGAAGTACTCGAGCACCGTCAGGCCTTCCATGAAGTTGGCCTTGATCGGGCGCTCGATGATCTCGCCCTTCGGGTTGGCCATCAGGCCGCGCATTCCGGCGAGCTGCCGGATCTGCTTGAACGAGCCGCGGGCGCCCGAGTTGGCCATCATGAAGATGGGGTTCAGGCGATCGAGGTTGTCCTGCATCGCCTCCCCGACCTCGTCGGTGGCGGCGGTCCACTTCTCGATGACCGCCTCCCTGCGCTCCTCCTGGGTGATCAGGCCCATGTCGTACTGGTCCTGGATCTCCGCGACGTCCGTCTCGATGCGGTCGAGGATCTCCTCCTTCGTCGGCGGGATCACCACGTCGTTCTTCGAGATCGTGATACCTGCCTGCGTGGCGAAGTGGAAGCCGAGCTCCTTGAACGCGTCGAGCACCAGCGCCGTGGCGTACGGGCCGTGCACGGCCACGAGCCGCTCGATCACCTCGGCCATGTCGCGCTTGCGCAGCGGCTTGTTCACGAACTCGTACGTGGCCGGGTCGTACTCGCCACCGAGCGCATCCTCGAGCGCGCGCTCGATGCGTTCGTTGAAGATGATCCGCCCGACCGTGGTGAGCGTGTGGTCCGTGCGGTGACGGCGCCGGTGCTCGGCCAGGTCGTGGAGCTTCACCTTCTTGCTCTCGTAGGAGAGCTCGGCCTCCTGCGCGGAGCGGAACACGTGCGGCCGCTTGCCGTGCTTCTTGTCGTCCCACTTGCCGGCCTTCTCGAGCGCCTGGAGCCCCTCGAGCTCCGCCTCGTCCGGGCCGAAGGTGAGGTAGTACGAGCCGAGCACCATGTCCTGGGTCGGCGTTGCGAGCGGCGCCCCGTGTGCCGGCGACAGGATGTTGTTCGCCGACAGCATGAGCAGCCGCGCCTCGGCCTGGGCCTCGGCTGACAGCGGCACGTGCACGGCCATCTGGTCGCCGTCGAAGTCCGCGTTGAACGCGTGGCAGACGAGCGGGTGGACCTGG
>DASRIC010000096.1:0-26502 GCA_035650215.1 Thermoleophilaceae bacterium | reverse complement strand
CCCGACGACGTGTGGTACGTGCGGTATGGCTTGCCCTTGTCGGCCAGCACGAGAACCTGGCGCGACCAGTCGAACTCCACGTGCTTGCCGGCCTTGGGGTGGCGCAGCTTGAACGCGCCCTCGCCGCGGAGCAGCTTCACGAACATGGCCCTGCTCGCGTAGTTGGTGCGACCCATGCCGTTGGTCTTGCGGAAGGCGAGCACTGCGTTCGCGGTGAGGCCCTCGAACGAGCCCGACACCGGGGTGGCGAACCCGAGCCGGAGCAGCTGGCGCTGGAGTAGCAGCACCTTCACGCCGCTGTCGCCCTGGCCCGCTTTCCAGTTGACCACCCGCACCATCTCGCTCTTCGTCTTGAACGCCACCTGGGCGGCCGACGCCGCGTGCTTGACCACCAGTCGCGCGAGCCCGGGCTTGCCCGCCCGGAAGCGGAAGGAGTAGCGGCCGAGGGCGTCCACCGTGCGGCGCACCCTCTTGGTCACGCGACCACGCCGCAGCGCGTACAGGGTCACGACCTCGCCGGCCACGTACGGCTTGACGACGCCCCGCACCGTGATCCGCTGCGCCGGCGCGTAGTAGCGCAGCTTCTTGGTGGCGACGCCGCCGTGGACGGAGAGCGACGCCGCCCCCAGGGCCGGGACCGTGCCCGTGGCCGGCGCGGTCTGCGCCTGGGCGGCGGGAGCGAGGATCAGCAGGGTGAGGGCGGCTGGCAGCAGCGAGCGAGCGTTCACGCGGACCACTATGCCACGAGGCGGCGCCGGAGCGCGCGCACCGGAACGACGTAGAGGGCGGCCGTGAGAGCGAGCAGCCAGAGCACGTTGCCGAGCAGCGACAGGGCGTCCGGCCCGAGCACGAGGCCGCGGGTGATCTCCACGAGGTGGTAGAGCGGGGTGCACCAGGCCACCACCGAGACCCAGCCCGGCAGCTCGTCCAGCGGGTAGAAGATGCCGCTGAACAAAAACAGCGGGGTGATGAAGAGCGTGTAGTAGAAGCTGTACCAGTCCATCGACGGGATCGAGCTCGTGAACGCGAGGCCGAGCATCCCGAAGCAGGCGCCGCCCAGCACGAGGAAGGCCGGCATCGTGATCGCCCAGGCGGAGTCCACGAGCCCGAACAGCGCCACCACGATCGTGAAGACGGTTCCGTAGATCGTTGCCCGCGTGGCCGCCCACGCCACCTCGCCCAGCACGAGGTCGGACACCTCGAGAGGCGTGGTGAGCACCGCGTCGTAGAGCCGGGTCTCCTCCATCTTGAAGAAGATGTTCCAGGTGGTCTCGAACGACGCCGCCCACATCACCGCCGAGGCGATAAGGCCCGGTCCCACGAACTGCTCGTAGGGGATGCCCTCGATCACCGCCAGGTACGTGCCGAGGCCGAAGCCCATCGCGAGCAGGTAGAAGAGCGGGTCGATGAACTGCGGGAGCAGCGCGCCCTTCCAGACCTTCGAGAACCAGAGCAGGTTGCGCCGCCAGAGCCTGCTCGCGCCCGTCACGGTCTGCGTGAGAGCGCTCATTCGCGCAGCGAGTGGCCGGTGATCTGCAGAAACACATCCTCGAGCGTGGCCTCGGAGTAACGCTCGAGGAGCTGGTCGGGGGTGCCCTCGGTCACGATGCGGCCCTCGTCCATGATCACCAGGCGGTCGCAGATGCGGTGGGCCTCCTCCATGTAGTGGGTCGTGACGATCAGCGTGACGCCGCGGGCCCGCAGCGCCGCGAGCAGCTCCCAGACCGCGCGCCGCGCCTGAGGGTCGAGGCCCGTGGTCGGCTCGTCGAGCACGATCAGCGAGGGCCGGTTCACGAGGGCGCGAGCCACGAGCAGCCGCCGCTTCATCCCGCCGGAGAGCTCCGCCGGACGCGCGCCGGCGCGCTCGCGAAGCAGCGCGAAGTCGAGCAGCTCGTCCACGCGGCCGTCGGCCTGCACGCCGTGATACATCGCCTGGACCTCGAGGTTCTCGCGCACGGTCAGCTCGCGGTCGAGGTTCTGCTCCTGGGGCACCACGCCGATCTGCGCCTTCACGGCCCTGCGCTCGCTGCGCACGTCGAGCCCGAGCACCGTGAGCTCGCCCTCCTCGATGGCGGCCAACCCGTAGATCATCTTCATGGTGGTCGTCTTGCCGGCGCCGTTGGGCCCGAGGAAGCCGAAGCACTCGCCCCTGGCCACGTCGAAGTCGATGCCGTCCACCGCCGTGAGCGAGCCGTAGCGCTTGCGAAGCCCCCGACCGCGGACCGCGCTCATCCCGGTGCGGGTGCGGGCGCCGACAGGCGCGGCACGACGGCGCAGGCGACGAGCATCAGCGGCCCGAGGACAAGCGAGACGGACGCCTCGTCCACTGCAATGCCGTAGGCGATCGAGTTGTTGATCGCGTGCAGGGCGATCACCGGATAGAGCGAGCCGGTCTTCTCGTAGACGAGGCAGAACATCAGCCCGAGGGTCGCGAGCGGCGGCAGGATCAGGGCTCCGTCGCCCGAGAAGTCCCAGTGGATCGCTCCGAACACGAGCCCGTCGATGAGCGCGGCGCCCAGCACGCTGTAGCGGCTGCGCAGGGCTCGGTAGAAGAAGCCTCGGAAGAACAGCTCCTCGGCCACCGGGGCCACGCACACCACCATGAAGCCGGCGGCGATCAGACCGATCGTGCCCTCGTCGCCGCCGAGGTCCTGCGCCACCGTCTGCTCGGCGTCCGGCTGGACCACCGCCGAGTAGATCGCGGCAAGCAGGTAGAAGCTGAACAGCCCGAGCGCCGCCCAGCCGACCGTGGGCCAGAAGCGCGAGCGCCTGAGCCCGAAGTGCCAGGCCTTCGGCTTGCGCGTGAACGACGCGAACAGCACGGCGGTGCCCACGAAGATCAGGCTCTGGATGAACGTGGCGATCACCGTGAACGTGGGGTCGTCCTCGCCCGTTGTCGCTCCGGTGGCGGCCGCCACGATCCCCACCGCGATCAGCGTGCCGATCAGCGCTACGAGGAAGCCCACCCCGGCGTACCAGGCGGGCCAGCGCGGCGCGGCGGCCTCCGGCAGCTCGGGGTGCTCCGGCGGCGGCGCTGGCTGGACGAGCGGAGCCTCCACGGCCCTCAGACTAGGGAGGGGAGCTCCGCGAGCGAGCCGACTGCGGTCACGCCCGGCGGCGCCGGAGCGCCGTCGCGCACGACGAGCACCGGCCGGACGCCGGCGGCGAGCGCGCCCTCCACGTCGTTGTCGAGCGAGTCGCCCACGTGCACGGCCTCCGACGGTGCGGCGCCCGCGAGCTCGAGTGCCCGCTCGAACACCGCCGCGGCGGGCTTGGCGGCGCCGACCTCCGCCGAGGTGACCACGCCGTCCACGAGCGGCAGCAGCCCGGCCTCGCCGAGCCAGTCCGGCAGCGAGCAGTCCCAGTTGCTCGCCACTACGAGCGCCAGCCCGCGCTCGCGCAACGCTGCGAGCGCCGGCGCCACGTCGTCGAAGGCCCGGAACTCGAGGGCGCCCAGCATCGCCCGGCGCGCGCCCGCGTGATCGAGGCTCGGCAGGTCGAGCGCCGCCCGCATCACCTCCGCGCAGCGGTCGCGCAGCTCGTCGAGCGACGCCCGATCGGCGCCCTCCCCGTGGTGGACGATGTAGTACTCGATCTCGGCCGCGAAGCCGCGCGCCGCCCGCTCCTCGCTCACCTCGAAACCCTCCCGCGCGAGCAGCGCCCGCAGGCGCGGCGCCGGCGGCTGGAGCTCGACAAGCGTGCCGAGCGCGTCGAGCAGCACGGCCCGCGCCGGCACTATGAGATCCAATGCCAGCTCGCGTACTGGGCGGTGAAGAGCCCGAGCCCGATGGCCGAGAACGCCGCCACCGGCGTGGTGATCCGGCGCTCGTCGCACACGATCGCGAGCCAGACGAAGATCGGGAACAGCACGGCCACGAACCTCGGCAGCGACATCAGCGGCTGCGGCGTGACCGGGAACGTGAGCGGCAGCACCAGCGAGGCCCCCACCCAGGCGCCGTAGGCCTTCGGCAGGCGGCGAAGCACCCCCACGCACGCGCACACGGCGAACACGAGCGTGGCGAACAGCATGATGTTGAGCCCGGCAATACGGAACGAGTCGCCCGCCGCCACGTCGAAGTACACGGGCGTGCGCGATCCTGACGCGAGTTGGCGCACGCCGTCGAGCGCCGCCGTGAAACCTTGCCAGGCGCCAGCGAGCGGCACGGTGAGCTCGCGCGACCAGGCGTCCTGCACGTCGAGGAAGCGCAGCGCGTCGCCCTCCATCAGGCCGAGCCACGCGGCGTAGGCGACCAGCCCGAGGGGCGCGAGGCAGAGCCAGGCGGCGTCGCGCGGGCGCCGCCCGGACGAGGACCACCACAGCATGACCAGCGGGATGAGGAGGATCAGGCCCGCGCTGCGGGTGGCGGCGGCGGCCATCGCGCACGCGCCGGCGGCGGCCCATCGGTCGGTCCGCGCCGCGTAGAACGCCCCTACCGCGAGCAGAAGGAACAGGCTCTCCGAGTAGGGAGCGCCGAAGAACACCGCCGCGGGGAATACGGCGAGCAGCAGCAGCGTGGCCGGCGCCACCTGCCGCCCGCGCTCGAGCACCACGAGCTTGTAGAGCAGCGCGAGCGCCGCCGCGAACGCCGCCAGCGACACCAGGTAGGCGGCCACGAGCAGCGCCGCCTCGGACCCGCCGAACAGGGTGCCGATCGAGCGGATGAGCAGGGGGTAGAGCGGGAAGAACGCGGCCCGCGGCGCCGACTCGCGGTAGCCAGAGTCGGCGATCGTCAGGTACCAGACCGAGTCCCAGCGGGCGAGGGGCGCGAGCAGCGGCTCGGCGAGCGGGGCGGTGAGGGCGGGCTCGTCGAACTTGTCGGCGTTCTCGCGGGCCAGACCGCCGGTCGCAGGACCGAAGGACACAGCGGCGAAGACCGCCACGAGGAGCACCGCGGCGCGGGTGGGCAACGCCACGCGCAGAGCGGCGCGCAGCGCTTCCGAGCGGCGAATCGCCGCGAGCCTCGCGGCGAATGACCGCGCCCGCGCGGGGGTAGCCTGGAACGTCATGCCGGAACTCGATTTCTACACCGCGGCCGAATCCTGGCTGGACCGAAACGGCAACTGGATCACGGCCGTGGTCACGGTGATCCTGGCGATCGCCCTCGCAGAAGTGGTGGACCGTGCCCTCGCCCGCCGTGGCCAGCGACTGTCGGCGGCCATCGCCGGCGGCGAGCTCTCGCCTGTGGCCAGCACTCGCCTGCGGCTGATCCGGCGGCTGATCTTCGCGCTGATCATCATCATCGGGCTCGCGCTGGCGGCCGCCCAGTTCCCAAGCGTCAAGCGCCTCGCAACCGGCATCCTCGCCTCTTCGGCGGTGCTCGGCATCGTGATCGGGTTCGCCGCCCGCGCCACGCTCGCCAACGCGGTGGCGGGCATCATGCTCGCCATCACCCAGCCGATCCGGATCGGCGACCTCGTGACCTTCGAGGAGCGCACCGGAGAGGTCGAGGACGTCAAGCTCAGCTACACCTACATCCGGCTGGACGACGGGCACCGGCTGATCGTGCCCAACGAGCTGCTCGCCCAGAGCTCGATCGAGAACCACACGATCCTCGACCCGCGCGTGCAGGTGGAGGTGTCGATCTGGCTGCCCCGGGGCTCGGACGTGGATCGCGCGCTCGACCTCATCGTGGACTCGGAGGAGGGCATCACGGCCTCCGTCGCCGAGATCGACGCGGACGGCGTGCGCCTCAGCGCCACCACCTGGTGCTCGAACCCGGATGAGCGCGGCGCGTTGGGCGCGGAGCTGCGCCGGCGCTGGCTCCGGCTGCTCCGAGAGCACGGTCTATCCTCAGAAGCGGTCGCCTCCTCCTAAGCGCACCTCAATGAGCCACCGCCAGCGAAAGTCACGGAGGCGAAAGCGCCCGAGCGCCAGGCCAAAGGTCTTCCTCGGACTCGGCGTGATCGCCACCCTCGCCATGATCGGCATCCTGTCTGCCGCCGGTTACGTGTTCGCGATCGCGTCCTCGGCGCCCGACCTGAGCGAGCTCCGAGCCGACGACAAGGGCGAGGTGTCGGCCGTCTTCGCCTCTGATGGCACCCGCCTGGGCTTCGTGCAGTCGGACGTGCTGCGCCGGGTCGTGACGTTCGACGAGATGCCGCCCGCGATTCGCCAGGCCACCGTGGCGATCGAGGACGAGCGCTTCTACAAGCACGAGGGCGTGGACTTCAACGCGATCATCCGCGCGGGCATCAAGAACCTCGAGTCCGGCAAGACCGTTCAGGGCGGCTCGACGATCACCCAGCAGCTCGTGCGCGCGCTGTACATCCGGGACCCGAAGCGCGACTTCGAGCGCAAGATCCGCGAGGCCAAGCTCGCCTCCGAGCTCGAGGAGAAGCATTCGAAGCGCTGGATCCTCCACGAGTACCTGAACTCCGTGCCCTACGGCACCGTCGGCGGCCGGACGGCGATCGGCGTGCAGGCGGCGGCGGTGACCTTCTTCGACAAGAACGTCGACGACCTCACCCTCGACGAATCGGCGCTGCTGGCCGGCCTGCCCCAGGCGCCCTCCCAGTACAACCCCTTCCGCAACAAGAGCGCCGCCCTGGGTCGCCGCAACGAGGTGCTGCGCGCGATGAGGGACAACGGCTACATCACCCAGGACGAGTACCTCGAGGCGATCCAGAAGCCGATCAAGCTCAAGCGCGGCACCCGCTACATCACCCGCCGAGAGCCCTACTTCTTCGACTACGTCCAGGAGCAGCTGATCGAGAAGTACGGGGTGGGCGTGGTGCGCCGCGGCGGGCTCAAGATCTTCACCACGATCGACCCCGTGATGCAGGAGTCCGCGCGCGACGCGATCAACGCCTACTACGGCGATCCGGCTGGCCCCGCGTCGGCGATCGTGGCGATCGATCCGCGCACCGGCAAGATCCGCGCGATGGCGTCGAGCGGCAGCTACGACGACCGCAACTTCAATCTCGCCGCGCAGGGGCATCGCCAGCCCGGCTCGGCGTTCAAGACGATGGTGCTGACCGCGGCGGTCCGCAAGGGCGTCGACCCGGACTCCACGACCTACACCTCGAAGCCGCTCGCCATCAACGACCCGAAGTTCGGCGAGTGGAACGTCAAGACCTTCGGCGACAGCTACATCGGCACGGTCAGCCTCACGCGCGCCACGCTCTCCTCGGACAACACCGTGTTCGCCCAGCTGATCCTCGACATCGGTCCCCAGGCCGTCTGCAAGACCGCGAAGCTGCTCGGGATCACCACCAAGCTCGACTGTTACCCGGCGGAGGGCCTCGGTGGGCTCACCCGCGGAGTCACGACCCTCGAGATGGCGGGCGCCTACGCGACCCTCGCCAACGGCGGCGTGCGCCACCGGCCGAGCGGCATCCGCAAGGTCGTGTTCCCCGACGGAAAGAGCGACAAGCTCGCCGGCGGCAAGGGCAAGCGCGTCCTCAGCGACGGCGAGGCCTACGAGGTCACCAAGATCCTGAAGATGAACGTGACCTCCGGCACGGGCACGGCGGCCAACTACGGCTGCCCGGCGGCCGGCAAGACCGGCACCACCGACGAGGCCAAGGACGCCTGGTTCGTGGGCTACACACCGCAGCTCTCGGCCGCGGTATGGGTCGGCTACCCCGACGCCGGCGTGGCCATGCCCGGCGCGCAGGGCGGCACCTACGCCGCGCCCGTCTGGCACGCGTTCATGAGCCCGGCGCACGGCGACTTCTGCGACGACTTCCCGGCGCCCCAGGAGCCCTTCCAGGCCTCACCCTTCTTCGGCAAGTACTCGAGGACGGGCGCGCCGACCGCAAGCGACTACAGCTACGGCGGCACCACCACTCCGCCCACCACGGGCGGGAACACGTACGACCCGCGCTACTACGAGTCGCCGCCGCAGGAGGCGCCGCAGGTCGAGACGCCGCCCGAGCAGGTGGCGCCCGCGCCGGACAACGGCAACGGGCAAGGGAACGGCGTCGGGAACGGCGGAGTACCACCGGGCCAGGGGTAGGTCTGGGCGAGCTCGAGCTGATCGCCGCCATCCGCGCCGCCCTCACGGATCGCGGCGAGCGCACCGTCCGCTTCTCCGGGGACGACGCCGCGGTGGTCCGCTCCCGGCCGCTGGCGGTCACCTCGATCGATACTGTCGTCGAGGGCACCCACTTCAGGCTCTCCACGCACGCGCCCGGCGACGTGGGCTGGAAGGCGCTCGCCACCGCGCTCTCGGACCTCGCCGCAATGGGCGCCGAGCCGGGTGAGGCCTACGTGTCGCTCGTCCTGCCGGAGGGATTCGACGGCGCACTCGAGCTCGTGCGCGCGATGGAGGAGCTTGCGGGCGACGCGGGCGTGTCGATCGCGGGCGGTGACGTGGCGCGCGGGCCGGCGCTCGTGGTGACCGTCGCCGTGACGGGCTGGGCCGACGACGAGGGCGCGCTGGTGGGCCGCGACGGAGCCCTGCCCGGCCAGTTAGTGGCGGTCACCGGTGAGCTCGGTGGCTCGGAGGCAGGGCGGCTCGAGCTGGAGGCCGGCTCGCGCGACGGCGCCCACGTGACGCGTCACCTGCGGCCGGTGCCGCGGTTGCGCGAGGGTGTGGCGCTGGCGCGGGCGGGGGTGTCGGCGATGGTCGACCTGAGCGACGGGCTCGCCACCGACGCCCGCCACGTGGCCGACGCGAGCGGCGTGGAGCTGCGCGTGAGCCTCGACCGGCTGCCCCGCGCCGCGGGGGTCAGCGCGGAGGAGGCCGCCGTAGGCGGCGACGACTACGAGCTGCTGGTGACCGTGGCGCCGGAGCTGCTCGACGCGGCGCACTCGGCGGCGCCGCTGACCGTGATCGGCGAGGTCGGGGCGGGGAAGGGGCTGGTGCTGCTCGGCCCGGATGGGCCGGTGGACGGGCTGCGCGGGTACGAGCACACCTAGCTCCAGCCCATTGAACGTCCCTGATGACCCCCCATAGCGACCAGTCCGGGACGTTCACCCACCCGGGCGCCCGCGCCGCCGCGGCCCCCCCGCGCCCAGCCCTGGCCACCGCCGAGCCGGGCTAGCGCCCCAGCGCCGACCTCGTTCCCCCGAGCGAGCCGGGCCCCGCGTACGCGCCGGGCCCGTACACCGACGGCCGCTCGCCGGACGGCGGGCTGCTTTCCTCGCCCGGCGCCCGCCAGGCGATCTCGAACGCGCCGCAGGCCGCGCCCATCAGCAGGCAGGCGAGCAGCGAGATGGGCAGCGCCACGCTGTGGCCGGTGACCAGCATGAGCAGGTACCAGGCGCCCGACAGCGGGTCGAGCTTCAGCGCGAACAGGTAGTAGACCGCCACGAACAGCAGCGGCAGCAGGCCCAGCCCGATCAGGATCAGGCGGACCCGGCGCCGGGGCAGAGGCCGCAGGAGGCACGCGAGCAGCCAGAGATGCGCGGCCGGTACCGCGAGCAGCCCCGCGTACGGGTTCAGAAGCCAGAGCAGCAGCGAGCCGGCGCTCACGGCCAGCGCCACGGCCACGCCGGCGCCCGGCTGGTCGGGCATGGTGAGCGAAGGATCAGGGCGCGCGGCGAGCCAGCGGGCCAGGAGCAAGGCGAGCACCATCGTCACGGCCACGCCGCCCAGCACGCCGAGCGCCGGTCCGTCGAGCGGCAGCACGTCCGGCGGCACAGGGGCCGGCGGCGGCGCGGGCGTGGCGCCCGCGAGCGCGAGCACCTCCGCCATCGCGAGCCCGGCGAGGAAGGGCGCCGTCCAGCCGGCCACCCAGCGCAGCCAGGGCAGGACGTCGATGCGCCGGCGGCGCGCTCGCGCAAAGGCGTCGACGGACGCGACCAGCGCCGGCAGGAGCAGGCTGCCGGCCAGCAGTGCCAGCACCCAGCCCGGCATCACCTGGTTGAAGGCGAGCACGTAGGACTTCGGGCCGTGCTCCGGCGGCCGCCGGCCCTGGTCGACCGCCGTGACCGTTCGCAGCGTGGCGCGGCCGAGCGCGCCCAGCTGCTCCTCGTCGATCTCCTCGACTGGACCGTCGCCGGGAGCCGGCAGCTCGCCGCTGCCAGAGATCCGCACGGCGTCATAGCCCTCCGCTACGAACACGCCCTGCGCGCCTATGCCGACCGGAAACGACAACCGCGCGAGCTGGCCCACGGCGCCGCTGCTGCCGGCGGAACGCTCGAGCTCCTGCCGGATCGAGTCCGCGGCCGTGCGCTGCAGCCCGATGCTGGTGCGCCGGGAGCTGTTCGACCAGGTCTGGAGGAGCGGTCCGCGACTCGTTCCGGCCCCCAGGTCCGACATCACGAGCACCGCGTCCACGAGGCTCGAGTCGCCCAGCTCGTCCACCAGCTCGCTTGCTCCCACCTGGCCGAGGTTCGAGCCGTCGATCGAGGCGAGCACCAGCGTCTTGCTGGAGGGCCGCCCCTGGAACACGCGCGCGAGCTCGAGCAGCGCCGCGGTGGCCGACGCGCTGCCGGGCGCATCCGGCACCGTGGCTGCGTCGCGGGCGGCGACGACGGCCACCTGGCGTCGCGAGGCCCCCGCGCGGCGGGCGATCACGTTCACGAGCCGGCGCCCGGCGTGGGTGAAGCGCTGGGGCTCGTCGACCACGAAGCCGCGATCGGCGAAGCTCTCGGCCACCAGGCGAGCCGTCGCGGCGTCGCCGCGACGGCCGGCGCGCCGGTCGGGCTGCTCCGTCGCGATCCGCGCGGCGAGGTCCGCGGCCTGGGCGCCGTCGAAGAGCACGTCGGCGGCCAGTCCCTGCGGCAGCGGGCGCGGACGCGACTGGAACGAGAACATCGTCAGCAGCACGGCCAGGAGCGCAGGGATGAACGCCGCTCTATACACACGCGGCTCGATCATTCGACCTCAACCTACAATTCCGAAGGTGGCGGCTACGGCACCCCGCATCCTTCTGGTCGACGACGAGGACTCCGTCCAGAAGCTGCTCACCTATCCGCTGCGCAAGGAGGGCTACGACGTCGTCGGCGCGCTCGACGGCCACGAAGCTCTGGAGCGGCTCGAGGACGACACCTTCGACCTCGTGGTGCTGGACGTGATGCTGCCGCGCATGGACGGCTTCGACATCTGCCGGGCGATCCGTCAGCGCAGCACCGTGCCGATCATCATGCTCACCGCCAAGACCGAGGAATTCGACAGGGTCCTCGGCCTCGAGCTGGGCGCCGACGACTACATCACCAAGCCATTCTCGGTCCGCGAGTTCCGCAGCCGCGTGAAGGCGGTGCTGCGCCGGGCCGCGTTGGCCCCGCCGGAGGAGCAGTTCGAGGAGCCGATCGACGAGGGCGACCTGCGGATCGACTTCGAGAAGCGCACCGTCGAGGTCCGCGGCGAGCCGGTAAGGCTCACCTACGTCGAGTTCGAGATCCTGGCGGCGCTCGCGCGCTCGCCCGGCCGGGTGCTGTCCCGGACGATGCTGCTCGAGCGCGTGTGGGGCGACTCGTCCTACCGCGACCCGCGCACCATCGACGTGCACATCCGCCACCTGCGCGAGAAGCTCGAATCCGAGCCGAAGACGCCCGAGCTGATCCTGACCGTGCGGGGGGTCGGCTACCGGTTCCGCGATCGATGATCCCGCTTCGGTCGCTGCGCAACAAGGTCGCGCTCCTCTTCTTCCTGATCACCGCCGCTGCATTCGGAGCCATCTACTTCATCGTCGTCCCGCAGCTCGAGCAGAACCTGAAGGAACGCCGCCTCGCGAGCCTCGAGGCCGACGCGAAGGCGTCGAAGCCGGTGCTGGAGGGACTGGTGCTGGGCGAGGTCTCGACGAGGGCGCTCGAGCGTCGCGTGCGCTCGGTGGCCGACAGCACGGACGCCCGGCTGACCTTCCTCAACTGGGACGTGCTCCCGGACGGGCCGCAGACCGGCCTGCTCAACCTCGACTTCTACGCAATCTTCGACTCCCGCGAGGAGCGCGCCTTCCCGCGCAACGACGCGCTTACCCGGCGCGCGCTGCGCACCAGGCGCCAGCAGCGGGCCTTCCAGACCTTCAAGGGCCAGGAGATCGGCATGGTCGTGCAGCCGCTCTTGAACGAGGGCGAGCCCGAGGCCGCCGTGGTCTACTCGATCGACCTCGAGGACGTGGCCGCCACCGTCGCGTTCGTGCGCGACCGGGTGCTGCTCGCCACCGGCGCCGCGCTCCTGATCGCGCTCCTCGGCGGCTGGCTGGTGGCGGGCCGGCTCGCCCGACGCGTCCGGCGCGTGGAGCACGCCGCCGCCGAGGTGGCCCGCGGGCGCTACATCGACCCGCTGCCGGTGGACTCCGAGGACGAGCTCGGCCAGCTCACGCGGACGTTCAACCGCATGGGTGAGCAGCTGCGCGAGCTGGACGTGGCGCGCAAGGAGTTCATCGCCACCGCCTCGCACGAGCTGCGCACGCCGATCTTCTCGCTCGGCGGCTTCGTGGAGCTGCTCCAGGACGAGGACCTCGACGAGGACACGCGCCGCGAGTTCCTCGACGTGATGGCCGAGCAGGTGGCGCGGCTCCAGAAGCTGTCCGTCGACTTGCTCGACCTCTCGCGCCTCGACGCCGGCTCGGTCCAGCTCCAGACCGAGCCCGTCGACCTCTCCGAGCTGGCGCGCTCGATCGTCGGCGAGTTTCGCCCCGCGCTCGCCGAGCACCACACGGAGCTCGCCGTCGACGTGCCGGAGAGCGGTCCGGAGGCGCGCTGTGACCGCGAGCGGGTCGCTCAGATCATGCGTATCCTGCTTGACAACGCCCTTCGTCACACGCCGGAGGGCACGGACGTCACCGTGAGGGCACACCGCGACAACGGGGCCGCCGAAGTCACGGTCGCCGACACCGGCCCGGGCCTGCCCGCCAGCGCCGGCGGCAAGGTCTTCGAGCGCTTCTACACCGGCGACGCGGCACGCGGCGCCGGTCTCGGGCTTGCGATCGCGCGCGAGCTGGCGGAGCGCATGGACGGCAGGCTCACACTCCGCTCGGCCCCGGGCAACACGCGCTTCACGCTCGAGCTGCCGGCGAATGGGCCGCACCGGTGACGCGCATCGCCGGGCCGGTCCTCGCCGCGCTCGCGGTCGCCCTCGGAGCGGCGGGTTGTGACGGCGGCGACGAGCCGTCGTCCGACACGCGGAAGGTCACGACCACGCGGGTGCAGGTGGTCGAGGGCCTCGGCCGCGACGGCGGCTTCGACCCCGCCCAGATCTACGAGCGGCTCGCGCCGGGAGTGGTCACGATCATCTCGATTTTCGGCGACGGCGCCAGCCTGCTCCAGGAGGACGGCGAAGGCGGGCAAGGCTCAGGCTTCGTCGTGGACGAGAAGGGCTACGTGGCCACGAACGCCCACGTGGTGACCACCGAGTCCTCGGCCGGAGGCGGCGACCGCGCCGAGGAGGTGTACGTCGAGTTCGCCGATGGAAACCGCGTGCCCGCCGACATCGTGGGCACCGACCCGAATGCCGACGTCGCGCTCCTGAAGGTCGACCCCGAGGGCCTCTCGCTCACGCCGATCCCGCTCGGCAGGTCGCGCTCGATCACGGTCGGCGAGCCGGTGGCGGCCATCGGGAGCCCGTTCGGGGAGCGCCAGTCGCTCACGATCGGGGTCATCTCCGCGATCGACCGCAACATCCAGTCGCTCACCCGCTTCGCGATCGGCAACGCGGTCCAGACCGACGCTCCGATCAACCCGGGCAACTCGGGCGGCCCGCTGCTCGACGCGCGCGGGCGCGTGCTCGGCATCAACGCCCAGATCAAGTCGCAGTCCGGCGGCGGCGAGGGCGTGGGCTTCGCGATCCCGGTGGACGCCGTCCGGCGCTCGCTCGAGGAGCTGCGCGCCGACGGCTCGGTGAGCTACGGCTACCTGGGCGTGACCACCGTCTCGCTCTGGCCGCAGCTCGCGGAGCGCTTCGGCCTGCCCAAGGGGGAGGGCGCCCTGGTGCAGGAGGTCGAGAGCGGCAGCCCGGCCGACGACGCCGGGATTCGCCAGGGCAGCGACCAGGTGAGCTTCCAGGGCAACGACCTCGTGAAGGGCGGCGACGTGGTGCTGGCCGTCGACGGTCGCGCCCTCACGCGCGAGAACGACCTGGCCGACGTGATCAGCGCGCACCGCACGGGCGACGAGGTCTCGCTCCAGATCCTGCGCGACGGCAAGCGCCGCACGTTCGACATCGAGCTCGGCACCAGGCCGGCCGGCGCCGGGCCGTAGTCGCCCGGTCGCCGCGGGGCGCCTTTTCCGGCGACCTGGGTAGGGTGAAAGCGTGGCCCAGGCGCCCCAGGCATCGGACAGTCGGGATGTGTCGCTCACCATCCCCGCACGCGCCGACTATCTCGTCCTGGCGCGCCTCGCGCTGTCCGCCGTCTGCAGGCTCACGCCCCTGTCGCCGGAGGAGGTGGCGGACCTCAAGCTCGCGATCACCGAGGCGGCCAACGACTTCGTGGACCAGAGCGCCAACCCCGACGACGAGGCGAGCCTCGCCTTCTCGTTCACGCTGAGCGACGATAAGCTCGAGATGTCCCTCGACGGGCCCACGGGCCCGCCCGCAGGCGCCGAGCACGAGCTCAGCCGGGCGATCATCGAAGCCACGGTCGACCAGGCCCGCTTCGCGGACGGGCAGACGCACCTCGTGAAGTACCTCAACCCCGCGTGAGCCACTAACCTGCCGCGCGTGCTTCAGCCGGTTTCCGTAGGCAACAAGAGCCTGGCCGACTACACCCACCTGGTCGGCCGCCCGCTCGTGCAGGAGATCAGAGAGCTCGCCGAGGGTCTCGAGGGCCTGCGCGTGCTCCACCTCTCGGCGACCGCGTTCGGCGGCGGCGTGGCCGAGATCCTCTACACGCTCATCCCGCTGATGAACGACGCCGGGCTGTCGGCCGAGTGGCAGGTGATGCTGGGGCGCGAGGAGTTCTACAACGCCACAAAGCGCCTCCACAACGCGCTCCAGGGCAACCCCGACTCGCTCACTGACGAGGAATGGGAGATCTTCGCGCGCTACAACGAGATGAACGCCAAGGAGCTCTCGGGCGGCTGGGACGTGATCATTGTGCACGACCCGCAGCCGGCGGCGATGAGACGGCACGACCCGAGCAAGGCGCACACGTGGGTCTGGCGCTGCCACATCGACCTCTCGACCCCGAACCCGGCCGCGATCGACCACCTGATCCCGTACGTGAAGGAGTACGACGCCTCGGTCTGGCATGTGGACCAGTACGTGCCCGCGAGCCTGGACGGCGCGGCGCCGGGCGTGCACATCTGCCCCCCCGCGATCGACCCGCTGTCGCCCAAGAACATGGCGCTCTCGCCCGAGGACGCCGCGTTCGTGTGCGACCAGTTCGGGATCGACGTCGACCGGCCGCTGCTCTGCCAGGTGTCGCGCTTCGACCCCTGGAAGGACCCGATGGGCGTGATCGACGCCTACCGCAAGGTCAAGGAGGAGATGCCCGAGGTGCAGCTCGCGCTGGTGGGCTCGATGGCCACCGACGACCCCGAGGGCTGGGAGTTCTTCAACTCGACGATGGCCTACGCGGACGCCGACCCGGACATCCACATCCTCAACAACCTGAATAACGTGGGCGCGATCGAGGTCAACGCCTTCCAGTCGCAGGCCGACGTGGTGATCCAGAAGTCGACCCGCGAGGGCTTCGGCCTGACGGTGAGCGAGGCGCTCTGGAAAGGCCGGCCGTTCATCGGCGGCGACGTCGGCGGGATCCCGCTCCAGGTCGAGGACGGGCGAACGGGCTTCCTCGTCTCCTCGCCCGAGGAGTGCGCCGAGCGCTCGCTGCGCATCCTGCGGGAGCCCGAGCTCGGCAAGCGACTCGGCCGCTCGGGCAAGGAACACGTGCGCAGCCATTTCCTTACCCCGCGACTCCTGCGAGACTGGCTGAGGCTCTTCCGGGAACACAGGTGACCTCGCAGATACCGCTCGTCCTCGTCTCGAACCGCGGTCCCGCGACGTTCGAGGACGGCGAGGCCAAGCGAGGCGGCGGCGGGCTCGTGACTGCGCTCCAGGGCCTCGTACACCACCGCGACGCGGTCTGGGTCGCCTCCGCCATGAGCGACGAGGACGCCCGGGTCTCGGACGAGCACGGGGGTGGCTCCTTCGAGGTCGAGCTGGACGGCGACACCTACCGGATCAGGCTCGTGTCGAGCGAGCCGGACGCCTACGACGGCTTCTACAACGTCGTGGCCAACCCGCTCCTCTGGTTCATCCAGCACTACCTGTGGGACCTCTCGAACGCGCCGGACATCCGCCGCCACGAGGTGGACGCCTACGAGAACGGCTACTGCGTCGTCAATGGCGACCTGGCGCGGGCGGTGCTCGAGGAGGTGGAGGAGCACGAGGATGCCGTCGTGATGCTGCACGACTACCACCTCTACGTCGCGCCGAGGGACATCCGGCGCGCGCGCCCGGACCTCTTCCTCCACCACTTCGTCCACATCCCCTGGACCCAGCCGGACGCCTGGCGGGTGTTGCCCGCGGACATCCGCGAGGACATCTACGAGGGCATCCTCTCCAACGACATCATCGCCTTCCACACCCGTTCCTATCGGCGCAACTTCCTGCTCTGCTGCCGTGAGCTGTTCGACCTGGACGTGGACGAGGAGCTCGGCGTGGTGCGCTTCGACGGCCGCGACGTCTGGGTGCGCTCCTATCCCCTGCCGATCTCGGCGGAGACCTTCCACCGCACGGCGCAGCGCCCGCGGGTGCACCAATACGAGCGCGAGATCCTGCGGCGGCGACGCGAGCACCTGATCCTGCGCGTCGACCGGGCCGACCTCTCGAAGAACGTGCTGCGCGGCTTCACCGCGTTCGACCTGTTCCTCGAGCAGCATCCGGAGTTCAAGGAGCAGGTGACCTTCATCGCCCACCTGATCCCCTCGCGCCAGGACGTGCCGGAGTACGCCGAGTACCTCGAGCGCATCGAGGCGCTCGTGGCCGTGGTCAACCACCGGCACGGCACCACCGACTGGATGCCGATCGACCTGCGCCTGCGCGAGAACCTCGAGGAGGCGATCGCGGCGTACAAGCACTACGACCTGCTGATGGTCAACGCGATGTTCGACGGCATGAATTTGATCGCCAAGGAGGGACCGCTCGTGAACGAGCGCAACGGCGTGTCGCTCCTGTCCGAGAACACGGGCGCGCACGAGGAGCTGGCGGAGTTCGCCCTGTCCGTCAACCCCTTCGACGTGCAGGACCAGGCGAACGCCATCTACCGCGCGCTGACCATGTCGGCCGAGGAGCGCTCCTGGCGCGCCCAGGGCCTCAAGCGGATCGTGACCTCGCGCGACCCGGGCGACTGGGTCGACGCGCAGCTCGCCGACATCGACGCTAAGCGCCACGGGCGCGAGCCGGTGGCGAGCTGACTCAGCCGTCGTCGCAGAGGCGCCGCGCCGGCGGGCGGTCACCCTGGTCCACACACGCGTCCGCTCGCTCCACGCAGCCGCCGGCAGCGAACCAGTAGGGCGTCCAGCGCACGCGGACGAGCGCGCTCCCGGGCCGCTTGACGTCGAGCAGCAGCTCGTCCGAGCCGAGCTGCTCCAACACGATCCGCGCGCGCTCCTCGGATCAACATCGGCGCCGGCAGCAGCACCTCGTAGACGCGCCAATGCTCCGAGCGCCAGCGCAGCCGCAGGTAGGGCTGGCCCGTCTCGATCAGCGCGCGCCCGGGCTCCACGCCCGTCACAAGCTCCGACCAGCGCTCCCAGGTCGCCACCCGCAGCGAGTCGCTGGACCTCCTTCGGGCGCTGAAATCGACCCGCAACCGGCCCACCTTGGCTCTCAACTACGGCATTCACACCCCTCCGTGCAGACTTGCATTTCTGCACGCGCGAGCACCGGGCGGTCTGCTGGCCAGGTCCGTCTCACTGGCGACCCTCCCCCTCCCGGGTGGATACTCGTCTGGCGGTGCAAAAGGAGAACGTGGAGATCGTGCGTCGAGTTATCGACGTGATGGACGCCGAGGGCATGGAGGCCGCCCTTCCGGTTTTTCTCGACGCGGCCCACCCGGACATCGAATTGCGGGAGGATCCGGCCTGGCCTGGCTCCGCTGCGTACCGAGGTGTCGAGCAAGTCCGGCAGGTGCTCTTGGACCGCATGGACACCTTGGACTTCGACCAGCAGACCGAAGACCTCATCGCCGCGGACGACAAGATCGTCGCGCTCGTCCGTTGGTCTGGGCGAGGGAGGACGAGCGGGGCGCAGGGCGAAATCTCGATGGCGATCGTCTGGACGGTCCGGGACCGGGTGATTACGAGGCTCGAGTTCTTCCTCGACCGCGACCAGGCCCTCGAAGCCGTCCGGCTGCGGGAGTAGCCCGGCTGGCGACCCGGATCGGCCTGGTGTCGATCGACTTCGCTGCCGTCGCTGCCCGTCCTGGTCGGGCGGGGGCCCGGAAGACGTGCGCCGAGGTCGCCGGGCCGCGGCTCGAGGATCAGGTACAGAAGCCCGAAGGCGAGCACGATCGCCGCGGGCGCACTCCGCCACCAGGCGACCCTCGACCGCCATCGAACGGGAAGGACTGCCGTCCCCACGGAGCCTCAGGGCAGGGAGTGGCGCCGGCGGCCCGTCAGGCGGGGGCCGTGCCCGCCACGGCCCAGGCCCGTGCGCTGAGGGCGAAGGGGCCGTCGCCCACCTGCAGGCGGCCGCGCAGGGCGTCGTGGAGCGCGGAGCGGCGAGCGTCGTCGAGCGACGTGCAGAACGCGCCGGACGGCGCCACTCCGCTCAGGAGCGGCGCCCAGAGGTCCTCGAAGTTCGTGTAGCTCGCGTGCACCACGAGCGGCGCGGAGCGCACGTCCTCGAGCCCGGCGCTCCGCCAGAGCTCGGCGAGCTCGCCCTCGGCACACCAGCGCATCACCACGCCCTCGTCTGAGGCCGCGCCGCGTTCGGGGTCCACCTCGCGGGCCGCGTCCCAGAACGCGCGCAGGAGTGTCATCTCCCCCGCGTAGTCCCAGACGCAGGAGGCCACCACGCCACCCGGCCGCGTCACGCGGGCCATCGCGCGCACGCCCGCATCCGCGTCGCGCATGAAGTTCACGACGAGCTGCGAGAGAGTGGCGTCGAAGGCCGCGTCGGGGAACGGCAGCTGCTCGGCCGCGGCCACGACCACCCGCACGCCGGGCAGTCGCGCCCGGCAGGCCTCCGCGAACGGCTCCGACGGCTCCGCGGCGGACACGGCGTCCGTCCCGAGCCGTTCGGCGAGCACCCCCGTGAGCGCCCCCGGCCCGCAGCCGACATCGAGCGCGCGCATGCCCGTCGCGACACCGGCGAACGCCGTCAGCGCCGAGGCCAGCTGGCGGCCGTAGCGACCGATATGCCGGTCGTAGGCCTCGGCCGCCACGAGGAACGTCTCGGCACCTGGCATGTCGGGACCAGGCTAGCCTGCGCGTCCGGCCCGCTGCGTCTGCACGCCTCCGGTGTCAGGGACCAGGGTCGGGGAGGAACTCGCTCGAGCTGAGCCGGGGCCGGGGCGGGGGCGCGGCCGGAAGCGCCGCCGCGGGAGCGGGGGCCGTGACGAGGGTCGTGACCGGGCGACCGGCCACCGCCGGGCCGTCCGGGCGGCGCGCCCCGTCGGACCTCGGGTGGCCCCGGGGTCTGCCTTTGTGCCGCTCGCGGGGCCGGCGGGCCTCGGGCGCTCGCGGGCGCGCCATGCGGCGCCTCTTCGACTTCTCCGAGGGCTGCCGGATTGACCCGTCGCGCGGCGGGTCCAGCGCCGCGGGCGGAGCCGGCGACGGCGGCGCTTGTCCGCCCCGGTCGGCCACGACGATCAGGAAGCCGGCGGCACCGAGCACGGCGCAGAGGCGAGCGAGGTTGCCCCATCGAATCCGCCGCCAGAGCGCCGGAGTGCCGCCTGCGCGCCGCCTGTCCACGCTCACGAGAAGCGTTCTAGCCCGCGCCTTCGCCCCCGGTTTGCCGCTTTCCCGCTGCTATCGTGCCCCGCTCGCAATGGCAGGCCTGTACGACCTCATGCTCATGATCGATCCGACCGCGCCGGAGGACCGCCGCAACGCCGCGGTCACCGAGGCGGAGTCGATGATCAACACCGGCGGCAACCTCGTGGGGAGCTACGACTGGGGCCAGCGCCGGATGGCGTACGAGATCGACCACCGGCCCGAGGCCGACTACCGGCTCTATCAGTTCGAGGGCGACAAGGCCCTCCTCGAGCGGCTCAACCAGCGGCTCCGGATCCTCGACGGCGTCCTGCGCTTCCGCATCATCAAGGCGAAGCCGGGCCAGCCTGTGCCGCCCCCGCCCGACCAGCAGGCGCTCCGCCGGCGTGACGAGCGCGAGCCGCAGGACACCAAGGTCGCCGCCCGCGCCGCCGCCGACGCCCCGGCGGCCGACGGCGCGGTCGAGGCCACGGATTCAGAGGCTCCGCCGTCCGACGCGCCCGCGCCCGCCGAGGCCGCCGCCCCTGCTGAGCAGGCCGCCCGGGCTCCCGCGGCACCGGCCGAGCAGGTCACGCCGGACGCTGAGCCGCCCGCCGGCGGCACCTCCGACGAGGCGTAGTTGCGCACGGCCTCAGCGCGGGCGTTCCGTGGTGTGACGTCCAAGCAACGAACGTCACGCGCCCGCGAAAGAACCCGCACTTCGCGGCCACTTCCGTCAGGAACCGCCCACCCCCGCCGACCCCATTTGTAGTCTCGATCGAACGCGAATCAGCCGCCCCGACCAAGCGGGACAGGAGGAAGCAGTCTCATGGCAGGAGTCAATCTGAACCGGGTTTGCATCACCGGCAACCTCACGCGCGACCCGGAGTTGCGCTCGACCAACAGCGGCACATCGGTGTGCAGCCTGCGGGTGGCCGTCAACACCCGCCGCAAGGACCCCCAGACCGGGGAATGGGGCGAAAAGCCCAACTACTTCGACGTCACCGTGTGGGGCGCGCAGGCCGACAACTGCGCCCAGTACCTCTCCAAGGGGCGGCCGGTGGCGGTCGACGGACGGCTCGAGTGGCGCGAGTTCACCGACAGGGAGGGCAACAAGCGGCAGGCGGTGGATATCATTGCCGACTCCGTCCAGTTCCTCGGTTCCCGTGATTCGGGCGAGAACGGTGGCCGTTTCACGCCGCAGAGCGACGTTCCCGCGGACACCGCGGACTTCGCACAGGCGCCCGCGGGCGCCGGGGGCTCGGACGACGACATTCCGTTCTGACCCCGAAGTAGCGAGTACGCAGGAGCACAAGTGGCAAAGCAGCGTGGAAGCTCAGGGCCGACCAGGGACCGCCGACGCGGCCGTGGCAAGAGCCTGCCCGGCACCGGGCGGTTCAAGCCCTGTCCCTTCTGCCGGGAGAAGATCGACGTCGTGGACTACAAGGACCTCGCCGCCCTGCGGCGGGCCATCAGCGACAAGGGCAAGATCCGTTCCTCCCGCGTGACGGGCGCCTGCCGCCGCCACCAGACCCAGCTCGCGATCGCCGTCAAACGCGCCCGCGAGCTCGGCCTGCTCCCGTACGTTTCCGACAGGTGATGGCTGCGAACCGTCGCATTCCGGCGTCCTCGGTCGCGGACAGGCAGAGCCTTGTCCGCTCCCGGCGTCCTTGGACTGCTCGGTTCTCGCAATCACCTTCCCTGTCGGCGTAAGGACGAAGACCATGGCTCAGGCAATCCTCCTTCAGGACGTCGACACGCTCGGTGAGCGGGGCGACGTCGTGGATGTGTCATCGGGGTACTTGCGGAACTTCCTCGTGCCGCGCCAGCTCGCTCAGCCGGCCACGCCGGCTGCGATCGCCGAGACCGAGCGCCGGCGGGAAGCGGCCGAGCGGGCCGCCACCGAGGCGGCCGCGAAGGCGGAAGAGACCGCGGCGCTCCTGCGCAAGACCGTGCTCACAATCTCCCACCAGGCGGGTGACGACGGCCGGCTGTTCGGCTCTGTCACTTCGCAGGAGATCGTCGACGCGATTCGCCAGGCACGCGGGGTGCGGCTCGACAAGCGCCGCGTCCAGCTCGAGGAGCCGATCCGGACCACCGGCACGCACATGGTCTCCGTCGAGGTCACGGACGGAGTGACGGCGGACATCAAGACCATCGTCACGCCTCAAGCCTGACCTGTGACGCCGCGAAGCGTCGCCTTGGTCAAGCTTGACCCGGGCGATGGCCACCGCGACGTCGTCTAGCGCCCCCGGGGGCGTCCCTCCCCACAACGAGGAGGCCGAGGCCTCTGTCCTCGGCGCGATCCTGATGACCGAGCAGGCCCTCGACGGGGTGCTGCTCGAGGTCGGGCTGCGGCCCGACCACTTCTACCGGCCGCGACATCAGCTCGTGTTCCACGCGATGATCCGGCTGAAGGAGAAAGCCGAGCCGGAGGCCGTCGACGCGCTCACGGTATGCGACGACCTGCGCAGCCACGGCGAGCTCGAGAGCGCCGGCGGCGAGGGCTACGTCCATGGCCTCCCGGCGGTGGTGCCGGCGGTCGGCGCGGTGCTGGACTACGCGCGGATCGTCCGCGACGACGCGCTCATGCGCGGCATCCTCGAGACCACGCGCCAGATCCAGGCCGAGGTGCTCGCCCATCGGGGCGAGCCGCAGGAGCTGATCGAACGGGCGGAGACGGCCCTCTTCCACATCGGCCACGACACCGGCAAGGGCGAGATGCGCTCCCTCGAGGACGTGCTGCACGACGAGATGGACAAGCTCGTCGAGCTCTCGCGCAAGGACGTGGGACTCACCGGCGTCACCTCGGGCTTCGCGGACCTCGACGACGTGACGGGCGGCTTCCAGGCCGGGAACCTCATCGTGCTGGCGGCCCGGCCGTCGATGGGCAAGTCGGCGCTCGCGGCCAACATCGCCGAGAACGCGGCCGTCGAGGCGGGCGTGCCGGTCGCGTTCTTCTCACTCGAGATGTCGGAGACCGAGCTCGCGCATCGCTTCCTCGCGTCGCGGGCGCGCGTGTCGAGCGACGAGTTGCGCAAGGGCAAGGTCCGCTCCGACCGCTGGCCGAAGGTCAACGCGGCGGCGAGCAAGCTCGCCGAAGCCCCGCTCTACATCGACGACTCGAGCGACCTCGGGGTGCTCGAGCTGCGAGCGAAGGCGCGCCGCCTGCAGAACCGCCACGGCCTCGGCCTGATCATCGTCGACTACCTCCAGCTCATGCGCCCCGACGGCCGCGCCGACAGCCGCGTGGAGCAGATCGGGCAGATGAGCCGCGGCCTCAAGATCCTCGCCCGCGAGCTCGACGTGCCGGTGATAGCGATCTCACAGCTCTCACGCGCCGTGGAGTCGCGCAACCCGCCCGAGCCGATGCTGTCTGACCTTCGCGAAAGCGGCTGCCTGACCGGCGACTCCCGCGTGTATCTGCCCGAAACTGGGGAGTATCGCCCAATCCGCGAGCTGGTGGGCCAGTCGGGATTCGATGTCGTCGCGGTGAATCCAGCGACCTTGAAGCTCGAACGGCGCCGCGGCACGAAGGCGTTCTCGACCGGATCGAAGCCGGTTCTCCGCCTGACCACGGCGCTCGGCCGGACGATCAGGGCGACCGGCAATCACCGCTTCCTGGCCTTCGACGGCTGGAAGCACCTCGACGAGCTCGCTGAGGGCGAGCACATCGCCCTTCCTCGAACGTTGCCAGGCCCGGCCGAAGCGACGATGACGGACGACGAGCTCGCGCTGCTTGGCCACCTGATCGGCGATGGCTGCACGCTTCCGCGTCACGTCATCCAGTACACGACGAGGGAGGCAGCGATCGCTCGGACCGTCGGCGACCTGGCTGACCGGGTCTTCGGCGACGCGATCAGGCCACGAATCAACCGCGAGCGAACCTGGTATCAGGTCTACCTGCCCGCTACGCGTCGGCTCGCCCGCGGCCGGCGCAACCCGATCGCCTCCTGGCTCGACGACCTCGGCTGCTTCGGACTTCGTTCCTACGAGAAGCGGGTGCCCGCGGCTGTCTTCCGGCAACCGGTCAAGGCAATCGCGCTTTTCCTTCGCCATCTCTGGGCTACCGACGGCTGCGTCTTTCTGAGCCGCGGCAAGCGAGGCGGAGCGCCAATCGTCTACTACGCCACGAGCAGCCCCGGGCTCGCGACCGACGTTCGTTCCCTGCTCCTACGCCTGGGAATCAACGCGATCCGCTCGCCGGTGCGCGCTTCGAAGGGCCGCCCCCACTTTCACGTCAAGCTCACCGGTGCACCCGACGTCACGCGCTTCCTCCAGATGGTGGGCTGTTTGGGTGAGAGCAGAACAGCCACCGGCCGCTTGATCCTCGAGGCTCTCGGCGCTAGCTCATCCAATCCGAACCGCGACGTGATTCCCGCGGCCGCGTGGCGGGAGCACGTCGTACCCGCAATGGCCGCGCCGGCCATCAGCACCCGACAGCTGCAGGCGGGACTCGGGAACGCCTACTGCGGTAGCTCGCTATATCGGTCGAACCTGTCCCGCGAGCGTGCGGCCCGAGCCGCGCGGATTGTCCAGTCCGACAATCTCGCCCGGCTGGCCACGAGCGACGTCTACTGGGATCGCGTGGTCTCCGTGATCCCGGACGGACACGAGGAGGTCTTCGACCTGACGGTTGATGGCCTCCACAACTTCGTTGCCGAGGACATGGTGGTCCACAACTCGATAGAGCAGGACGCCGACGTCGTGATGTTCGTCTACCGCGACGAGTACTACAACAAGGAGACCGAACGGCTCGGGGAGGCCGATCTGCTCGTGCGCAAGCACCGCAACGGGCCGATCGGCGACGTGACGCTGTCCTTCCTGCCGAAGTATCCGAAGTTCGCGAGCCTCTACCGCGACCGCGAGGGCATCGCCCCGCCGCAGTCCGACAACGGGGGCGGCTGAGATGCTGCGCGAGGTCGACGACTCCGCCGGCACCTGCCCGTTCGGGGAGTGCGATGGCAGCACCTGGGTCCTCGACGAGGAGACGAACGAGACGCGTCCCTGCCGCTGCCGCTCGCAGCGCGTGCGGCGCTCGGTGAGCGGCGGCGTCGGCACGGGCATCGGCAGGCGCTTTCTCGAGGTGTCGTTCGAGCGAGAGCCGATCGTCTCCCAGGACGCGATGGTGCTTCGACAGGTGCGCCGCTTCGTGCACTCGATCGACGACAACCTCGACGCCGGCCGCGGTCTCTGGTTCGACGGGCCGGTGGGCACCGGGAAGACCTCCCTGGCCATCCTGGTCGCCAAGGCGGCCAAGGACAGCGGGCGCTCGTACGCGGTCTATCCGGTCCCGCGTCTGCTCGCCGAGATCAAGCGAACCTTCGATCGCGACGCGAGCGACTCGTACCTCGCCGTCTTCCGGCGCCTCTGCTCCGTCGACGTGCTGGTGCTCGACGACCTCGGCGCCGAGAAGCAGACCGAGTGGGTGCTCGAGCAGCTCTACTCGATCGTCAACGAGCGCTGGCAGGACCGCCGCTCGATCGTGGTCACCACCAACATCCCCGATCCCGACCCGGAGGCGCCCGGCCGGATGCTCCGCGCGAGCGCGCGCGAGCTTCGGGACCGGATCGCGGGCGGACGGGTCGACGGCGCCGTGATCGACGACCTCCAGCGCGTGCTCGACCGGCTCGAGCGGGTGATGGGCGAGATCGGCGCCCAGGAGGTGGCGGCCGACTTCGACCCGATCGCGCGCCTGCGGCGGCAGGTCGGCGCGCGCACCGTGTCCCGGCTGGTCGAGATCTGCGACGACCCGATCCCCATCATGGGCCCGGACCTGCGCATGGCTGCCCAGGGCGCGTAGCCGCGCGCGGCCGTACACTCGGTTCGCCATGCCAGGTCTCGTGATCGTGGGCGCCCAGTGGGGCGACGAGGGCAAGGGGAAGGTGGTCGACCTGCTCGCCGAGCACGCCGACCTCGTTGTCCGCTTTCAGGGCGGGAACAACGCCGGTCACACGATCGTCCGGGACGGCGAGACCTTCAAGTTCCACCTAATCCCGTCGGGAATCCTCTACCCCGGCAAGCTGTGCGCCATCGGCAACGGCGTGGTGGTGGACCCGAAGGTCCTCACCGCGGAGATCGACGAGCTGCGGCGGCGCCGGATCGACATCAGTGGGCTGCGCATCTCGGCGAACGCGCACCTGATCATGCCGTACCACCAGCTCCTCGATCAGGAGGGCGAGGCCAAGCTCGGCAAGCTCCAGATCGGCACCACGCGACGCGGGATCGGCCCGTGCTACGCGGACAAGGCCTCGCGCCTCGGCATCCGCGTCCAGGACCTGCTCGACGAAAAGATCCTGCGCAAGAAGATCTACGCGGCATTGGAGCCCAAGCGGATGATGCTGCGCCCCTACGCCAAGCTGCCGGAGCTCGACCTGCACACGATGACCGAGGACTACCGCATCCTCGGGCACCGGCTCGAGGCGTTCATCGCCGACACCGCGCCGATCTCCTGGCGCGTCCTGGACGAGGGTGGCCTGGTGGTCTTCGAGGGCGCCCAGGGCACGCTGCTCGACATCGACCACGGCACCTATCCGTTCGTCACCTCGTCGAACACGGTGGCCGGCGCCGCCTGCGCCGGGGCCGGTGTGGGGCCGCGCTCGATCGACGAAGTATGGGGGATCGCCAAGGCGTACACGACCCGCGTGGGCGCCGGTCCGTTCCCCACCGAGCTCGACGACGACCTCGGCGAACGCATCCGCGACGCCGGCGGCGAGTTCGGCACCACCACGGGACGCGCGCGGCGCACGGGC
>DASRIC010000095.1:0-14603 GCA_035650215.1 Thermoleophilaceae bacterium | reverse complement strand
CGAGGTCGCCGATCGAGGCGGTCGCCAGACGCGCTTCGCCGTTTCCGAGGAATGGCGACCAGATCCCGAGGCCCGCGCCTGCCACCGCGCGGGTGCCCGCAAGCGCGCCGCCCGGCGCGTCGATGCCGATGTGGTCGCCCGCGCTGATCGGCACGCGCACGTTCACCGTGCAGGTCGCGGTACATGAGAACCCTGGCGACGCCGCCGAGCCGCCCCCCGTGAATGCTGCCCCCGGCACCCCGCGCACGACCCGGAAACGGACCGGACCCGGCGAGAAGGCGTTCCTGACCCGCCAACGCACGACCACGCCGCCGATCGGGGATGTCACCTGGCGGCCGGGCAGGACGGTCTGCACGACGGTGCAGTCACCGAAGGGACACGGCGTTGGGGCACCTTCGACGCTGAGGTCGCTGCCGATCGTGACCGCGGCCGACGCGCGAGGTGCCGATACCGCTGCGGTCAGGACCAGCGCCGCGGCGGACAACAGCATCGCCCATGCAGGCCGACACACCTGACAACCAGTTGGTAGGCCAAGAACCATGGGAACCTCCCCTGATCGGTTGAGGAAGGCGTCCAAGGTGGAAGAAATGCTCCCCCTTGGCCGTGCCACCTAGACTGACCACCACCGCGAACCTGGGCCGCTCCTTGGGCATTGAGGTCTAGCGAGCCGACCACCACACGTGCACGAGCCAAGCGTCCATAGGGCGGTGACCAAGCGGATCCGGCGGACGCGCCGCTATCCCCGCTTCACGCAGTTCGACTACCTGCACGTGAGGCGGCTGGTGGACGACCTCGGCGCCGCGATCGCCCAACTCGGCGAGGTGGGCGACGTGCTCGACGTGTTCTGCGGCACGCGCCCGTACGACGACCTGTTCCCGCCTGGCGCGCGGATCGTGGGCCTCGACGTGGAGGACAGGTTCGGCGTGGCCGACGTGGTCTCGCGGGACTTCCTGCCGTTCGGCGACGAGTCCTTCGACGCCGTGCTCTGCACGCAGGCCTTCTACTACCTCGAGGATCCGCGCGCGGCCGCGCTCGAGCTGCGCCGTGTGCTGCGGCCGGGCGGCGCCGCGCTGATCTCGGTGCCGGTCGTGTGGGAGTACGACAGGGGGAACCTCGAGCACCGTTTCACCGAGCCGAGCCTGCGACGGGTGTTCGACGGCTGGGACGACGTGACGGTCGTCGAGAACGGCGGCTGGGGAGTGTCGTGGGCGGCGGTCACCGGCTCGCTGTTCGCGCGCATCCAGGAGCGGCTGGCGGCGCGCTTCGTCCTGCGCACGCTCGCGCGCCCGGCGTTCGCGCTCCTGTACGCGGCGATCAACTGCATCGGGCTCGGGCTCGAGGCGCTCGACTCCCGCTTCGTTCGCGGCTCGCTCCGGCTCCCGATGAACCTGCTGATCAGCGCCCGGCGCCCCCAGCGTGACCGCAGCGCCTGAGGTCACCGTGGTGATCCCCACGAGGGGTCGCTGGCCGCTCCTGTCGGTCACGCTCGCGAGCGCCCTCGGCCAGGAGGGGGTCGAGCTCGAGGTGGTGGTGGTCGACGACGGAGCGCGCGACGAGACCGCGGCCCGGCTCGCCGAGCTGGGCGACGAGCGCCTGCGGGTCGTGTCGAACGAGGCCCCGCCCGGCGTGGCGGCGGCGCGCAACCGAGGGCTCGGGGAGGCCCGCGGCGAGTGGGTGGCCTTCCTCGACGACGACGACCTCTGGGCGCCGCTCAAGCTGCGCACTCAGCTGGCGGCCGCGGTCGCGGCCGGCGCGGACTTCGCGTATGCCGCGGCGCTGGTCGTCGACGAGCGCTACCTGCCGTTCCACGCCCCGGCGCTGCCCGACCCGGAGCTGCTCGCCGAGCAGCTGCGCCGGGCCAACGTGATGCCGGCCGGGTCCTCGAACGTGATCGTGCGGGCCGAGCTTCTGCGTACGCTGGGCGGCCTGGACGAGCGCTTCCGAGAGCTGGACGACTGGGACCTTTGGCTGCGCCTGGCGCACGCGGGTCGCGCCGCCGCCTGCCCCGACGTTCTGGTGGCCTACGTAGAGCACGCGAGCAACATGCCGGTGGCTCAGCACACCGACCTCCAGGCCGAGCTCGACCTGCTCGTTCACAAGCACGCGGTGGCCAGCCCGCCGATTGCGGTGGAGCCGGACCGGCTCGACTTCGCGCGCTGGGTGGCGCGCGGCCACGGCCGCGCCGGCCGCCGGCTGGCGGCGGCGCGCGCCTACGTGGCGGCCGCCGTTCGCCACCGCAGCCCGGCCGACGCGGTCCGTGGGCTGCGCGTCCTCGCCGCCGGCCAGCCGCGCCGCTTCCGGCCCGCGACCGGGCTGCCGGACCCCGACTGGCTCGCCGCGCGGCGGCGGGCGCCGGCCCCGTGAGCACGGAGACGGTGCCGCCCGCCGTGGTGGATCGCATCCGCCGCTCGCGCCGCCACCCGCGGCCGACGCAGTACGACTACCTGCACGTCAAGCGGCTGGCCGAGGATCTCGGCGCCGCGATCGCCGGCCTCGGCGAGGTGCGCGACGTGCTCGACGTGTACTGCGGCACGCGTCCCTACGAGGACCTGTTCCCCGCCGGCGCCAAGGTGGTGGGTCTCGACACCGACCGGCCGGGCTACCGCTACGGCGTCGCCGACGTGGTGAGCGACGAGTTCCTCCCATTCGAGGACGAGAGCTTCGACGCCGTGCTCTGCACCCAGGCGTTCCACTACATCGTCGAGCCGAAGCCCGCGATCGCCGAGATCGCCCGGGTGCTGCGGCCGGGCGGCACGGTGCTGCTCACCCTGCCCGTGGTCTGGGAGTACGACCGCGAGAATCCCGAGCACCACTACACGGAGCCGCTCCTGCGAAGCCTGTTCGAAGGCTGGGACGAGGTGGTGGTCGTGGAGAGCGGCGGCTGGGGCGTGTCCTGGGCGGCGGTGAGCGCCACGCTGCTCAACCACCTGGAGGAGTCGGCCGGGGCGCGACCCGCGCTGCGGCCGCTGGCCAAGCCGCTCTTCGCGGCCGCCTACCTGGCGGTGAACGGCCTAGGCCTCGCCCTCGAGGGCCTCGACCGGCGCTTCGTGCGCGGCCGCCTGCGGCTGCCGATGAACCTGCTGCTCTCGGCGCGCAGGGCTACCTGACGATTCGCACGGAGATCCCGTCCACGTCGGTGCGCTCGCCCGGGCCGGGCCGGGCGCGCCAGGCCTCGTCGACCACGGCGTAGGGTGGCTCGGCGCCCGCCTCGCGACTGCGGCCGAGGTTGAAGGGCCGGTCGAGCGTCGTGTCGAGGTCGCGCAGGTAGTAGGCGGCCACGGCGCTGTTCGTGAGCACGGTGTCCGCGTCCGCGCCGCGCACGATCCGCTCCACGCGCGCGAAGTCCGGCTCGGTCTCGCGGTCGTAGCGCTGCACGACGACCACCGCCCCGGCGGCGAGTAGAGCGAGCGCGGCGAGGGGGACCGCCGCCCGCCACGGCAGCGAGTCCACCCCCGCGGCCAAGAGCGCCGCGCCGAGCGGGATCAGGCCGGTGAGGTAGCGCTGCTCGAACACGCCGAGGTCCGCCAGTGGCGAGAGCGCGTGCAGCACGAGCGCGCCCGCCGCGCTGCCCGCCACGAGCCAGAGCAGGATCCGAGCGCCGGGCTCGCGCGCCGAGCGCCGCAGCAGCAGCGCGACCGAGACGGCGAGCGCCGCCACGAGGCCGGCGAACAGCAGCAGGCGCAGGCCCACCGCCGCGGTGGCGCCGTCGTTGCCGAGGAACAGCGCCACCACCACGTCGCGGACCGTGGCCGGCGAGGCTTCCGGGAATCTCGGCGCGATCTTCGTCTCCCCGTCGAAGTCGAGACCATGCAGGATCTCCGGGAGCCAGGCCGCTATCAGCAGCATCGGCGCCAGCCCGAGCAGGAGCACCTCCCGCCAGGGGCGGGCGCGGAGCGCCAGCAGGGCGCCGATCAGCGGCAGGAGGAAGAGCGCGGCGTAGTACTCCGAGTAGACGGCCAGCACGGCGCCGAGCGCGTACAGCCACCACCAGCCCCGCCGCGCCCCCTGCGCGAGGCGGGCCACCGCCCAGAGAGCCAGCAGCATGCCGAGCCCGGCCAGCGTGAAGCCGCGCGAGTAGTTCGAGAAGGCCACGTGGAGCGGCGCCACCGCCAGACCGAGCGCCGCGAGCAGCGCGGCGGGCGTGCCCACGAGCGGCCGCACGATCGCGTACAGGACCGGCACGGCGGCCACGCCGGCGAGCACGGCCGGCAGCCGGATCCAGGCCTCGTCGTCGAGTGGCAGCGGGGCGAGCAGCGCGTAGATGAGCGGCGGCGTGTTCTCGTACATCGCCAGCCGCTCGAGGAAGAGGTCGACGTCCGGCGCGCTGGCCACGAGCCACGTGTAGCCCTCGTCGCCGCTGAGCCGGTCGCCGAGCCCCACCACGCGGCAGAGCACCGCCAGCAGCACGATCGCCCCGAGCAGCAGCCGCCGGTCGATCAAGCCGTCTCCCTGCCGCGGTCGAGCGCCGCGGCCACCAGCACCGGCGTGAGCGACGCCAGCAGCAGCACCGGCGCGGCCACCACGCGCGGCGCGGACTCCACGTGGAAGGCGAACGGCAGCGCGGTGAGCCAGTAGATCGCCGTGAGGGCGACCACGATCGCGATAGAGGTGGCGAGCGCGAGCGCGCTCGCATGGCGCTCCCGCGCGGCGTAGGCGAGCGCGATCGCGGCCGCGGCGAGCGGCACGATCAGGAGCCACGAGGTGGGGTCGAGCATCTCCCGCACGAGCGCCCAGAGCGCGGTGGGGATCCGCTCGAGCCGCGACCAGAGCGTTCCGGCGTCGAGCCCCTCGGTGACCGAGTGGTACTGCTCCACGTCGTTGGCCGCCATCCAGATCCGCCACGGCACCAGGCCCACCAGCGCAACAAGCCCGACGCCCGCCGTGAGCGCGGCCCGGCGCGGGGAGGAGGCAGCCACGAGCACGACCAGCACGAGCAGCAGCGCGGCGACGAACACGAGCCCCTCGAACTTGGTGGCGCAGGTGGCGGCCGCGAACAGCGCGAGCAGCCCGAGGGCCGTCCGGTCCGAGAGCGCGAGCCAGCGCCAGGCGCACACCCCGGCCAGGGCGAAGAAGATCGCGAGCGGCACGTCGGCGTAGGCGGTGGCCGCCTGGTAGGAGAACGCGGGGGCGAACAGGATGACCGCCACCGCAGCCCAGAGCACGAGCGGCGGCACCCTGTCGCGCAGCAGCGCCACGAGCGATCCGAGGAAGCCGGCCACGAGCAGCCAGAACTGCACGTGCAGCACCTGCTCGTTCAGCCCCATGAAGCGGAAGTCGATCGCCTCGATCACCGGGAGCAGCAGCGGGTGCTCGGGCACCAAAGCCGCTCGCTGGAAGTAGCCGGCGTCGAGCCCGTCGAGGAGCACGATCGAGCGCGCCTTGGCGGTCCACATCGCCCACGAGTCCCACTTCCAGAGCGGCTGGAAGAAGAAGTCCACCGCCAGCAGCAGGAGGAAGGCGAGCACGAGCCCGGCCACGAGCACGAGAGCGCCGCTCGGGCGCCAGCTCCCCGGCTCCCGGCTCCCGCCCCCGGCACGGGAGCTCACGAGGCCGGCCGCCAGCAGGAGCCCCGACAGCGCCACCACCTGCCAGACGGTGAGCGCGAGGCCGGCGATCAGGAGCAGCTGCCCGAGGAGGCCCACAGCCGCCACGCCCGCCATGTACGCGAGCGCGCCGTCCGCGAGCGAGCTCGGCCAGGGCCGGCCCAGCAGGCGCACCACCCCGGCCCCGGCGGCCAGGAAGCAGGCTTGGGCAGCGAGCAGCCCGAGGGCGTCGGCGATCAACCGGCCACCCGCGCCAGGTAGGCCTCCGGGAGCCGCTCCCTGGCATGACCCACCACGCGCACCCCGGCGAGCGGCACGTCGTAGCGCTCGGGCGGGATGCCCCAGGTCACGATCCAGTCGGCGCGCTCGGGGCTCCGCACCGGCAACCGCGGCAGCAGCGCGCTCGCCGACCACTCGGGGAAGGCGTCGCTGGGCGGCGAGCCGATGTCCGGCGCCACGTCGACGAAGTAGGAGTCGCCGGGCGGGATCGCCCGCCGCAGTTCATCGAAGACACCCGGGCTCAGCGAGTTGAGGGACGCGCCGGTGGTCTCGGCCTCCGTGCGCGTGAGCGAGCTGGTGTGATCGATGTCCTCCGCGATCCGCCAGGCGCTGTACGGCACGACCGCGAGCGCCGAGCAGAACGCCAGCAGCACCACGGCGAGCGCGGCGGCCCCCAGCCGATCGTCGGGGAACCGGGGACGAAGCCGGCGCCACCAGGCCACGAACACCGCGACGCCGAGAAGCGCTCCAAAGGCCAGCAGCAGCACCGCCGTTCGGCCCGACCCGGCCGGAAGGGCAAGCACGCGATGAGTGTAGTCAGGCTCCGGGTCGGCTCTCCTCAGCGCAGCCGCAGCCCGTCGAGGCGCACGCGAGCGTCACTGCCGCGCGAGGCGCGGATGCTGAGGGCGCCGCAATCGGTGTCGCCAAGCACCGGCGACGACAGCCGGACGCTCACCCGCCGCCCCCGAAAGCGCCGCGCGAGCCCGGTCTCCTCGCCGTCCACGCAGGCAAGCTCGAGCACGCCCCGGGGGCGAAGCACGGCCGTGAGGCGGCCCTCCACCCGGTCGACCCCGGAGCCGGAGCGGATCTCGGAGAAGGCGGCCGGCGTGGCGCGCAGCCGAAGCACGGGGCCGCGCCCGCGGGGCCGGCACCAGAACCCCCCGCCGCTGCGGATCCGCCAGGTCTCGGAGCCGATCCGGAAAGGCCCGAAGCAGTGCCGCATCCAGCGCGCGCGCTCCGCCCCAGGCCGGCGCACCCGCACGCCCGGCGAGGCATACGCCCCGTCCGGCAGCAGCCGCGCCGATCGCACCTCCCGGGGCAAGTCGAGCCCGGGCCGGTAGCGGGCCTCGATCGCGCGGTTCAGCTTCCACAGGAAGTTCTCCTCCTGCTTGCCGTAGGCGGAGGCGTAGAGCTCGAAGCGTTCGGCCTCGTCGAACTCGTAGACCACGTCGAAGCGCCGGTCGAGCAGGGCGTCCACGAGGAAGCCGGGCCGCTCGCCGCCGGCGAGCACGTCCTGGATGTGCACGTGACTCGGGAAAACCTGGCCGCGCGGCTCGACGTTCAAGTCGGAGTAGACCGGGTGGTAGACGGACCGCGACGACGCCAGCTCGCGGAGCGCCGGCGACAGCTCCACCCAATCCGTCACGTCGCGCAGCGGCGGCACGGACACGTCGATCGTGTCGGCCACCGAGTCGCGCACCCCGCCCGCGATCCCCAGCGCGAACAGCAGGGCCATCACCGCCGCGCTCGCCACGGCCGCTCCGCGCCGGGCCGCACCCTCGCCCCAGCCGATCGCCCCGAGCAACACGAGCGCCCAGGTCACGCCGAGGAACTGGTTGTCGTAGCTGCCCTGCTTGGTGTTCGCCACCACCGCCGTGAGCGACCCGAGGGCCACGAACAGCACGAGCGCCCCGGCGGTCCGGCCCTGGCGCCCGGCCGGCGGCCGCCGCCGAGCCGCGAACAGGTAGGCGGCCCAGATCGCGGCCGCGAACACCGCCGCGCCGGCCGTGGAGGTGAGCAACTCGCGGGTCGACGGCACGAGGCCCTGCTCGCGCGTCTCACGCGCCGGGATCTCGACGATGAACGTGAACGCCCAGCCGGAGGTGAGCGCCGCCGCAAGCGCCAGCAGCGCCGCGTTCAGCCCCACGAGGGCGCCGGCGAGTGCCGCCGCGCGCCGCCCGGCGACCTGGCCGCGAGCCGCCTCGAACGCGATCCACAGCAGGGCCGCCAGGATGGCCACGCCCGCGGGCTGCTTCGTCCAGACGCCGGCCGTGAGCAGGAGCACGGCGCCGAGGAGCGCCCGGCGCGACCCGTCGAGGGCCGCCGGCACGAGCACGAGGCCGCCGAGGGCGAGCGCCCAGGCCAGCTGGTCCGAGCGGAACTCGAAGAGGAAGTCGATCGGCACGAACGTGACGAGCCACCAGGCGAGCGCACCGATGCCCACCGCGCCTGCGGCGGCCGCCCAGCGGGCGGCGCCGGCGCCCACGGCGCCGCGGTAGCCGAGCGCGCCGGCCAGCGCGCTCAGCGACACGCCGGCCGCCGTGCTCAGCACGATCCCCCAGCCGTTCCACGACGAGAGATGGTGGACCGCCCCGAGCAGGAGCGGGAACAGCGGCGAGAGCGGCAGGCCCGTGTAGCCGTCGTTCGGGTCCTGGAAGAGCGGCTCCCCGAGGAAAACCGCCTTGGCGTCCACGCTGGTGGCCGTGGTGCTGAAGCCGAGAAACGGATCGTCGGTTCCGGCCAGGTTCGCCAGCGTGGCCACGATGCCGCTCACCACCGGCACGGCGAAGAGAAGTGGCGCGAGCAGCGCTACGCGGACACTCACGACTGAAGGTCGTAGATCACGTAGTGGCGTGTGCGAGCGACCCTCGGGTAGCGCCCGAGAACCCGCCTGAGGTCAGGCTGCAGATCCAGCTCCGCGAGGTTCGTGACCACGAAGTACTCGGGCGGCCACTCGAGCGAGCTGCGGTTCGGGTAGTGGTCCGGGCTGCGGCCGGCCAGGCGCTCGGCGGCGCCGATCGGGCGCGCCCCGTCGGACAGCTCCTCGAAGTCCATGTCACCGCGGTTGGGCCAGGACGCGCCGGCGATCGACGCGTAGTAGCGCATCGGGGCCGCCGAGAGCGTGTCGAGGAAGAGCACGCTGCGGCTGTGATCCACGGCGTCGCCGATCTCCGCGTAGGTGCGCGCGGCCTCTCGCATGCGCGGCACGTCGTCGTCGTGCCGGCGCAGCTCGGCCACGCCGACCGCCAGCGCCAGCGCCACGGCCGCGCCGGCCAGTGCGACTCGGGGCGCGCGCGGGAGCCGCCCGAGCCAGCCGAGCGCCAGGTCGGCGAGCGGGAGGAGGGAGAGCGCCACGATCGGGACGAGCTGCAGCGAGTAGTAGTCGTGGGTGTAGATCGGATAGGTGTGGGTGAGGCCGAAGGCGAGATAGCCGAGCCACAGGCCGGCGAGCAGCGCGCGGGCGGTGCCGCGGGCCAGCGCGAGCCCCACGAAACCGGCCGCGAGCACGACCACGCTGCCCACGGCGTGGGTGGCCAGGTGGTACCAGCCGCGCCAGAACGCCGACTCCAGCAGGAGCTCAGGGAGCACCCGGCCGCCGGCCTGGCCCTCCAGGAAGTCGTCGACCACGGTTCCCCAGAGGTAGTAGGCCAGGCTCGGCAGGAGCGCGACCAGCCCGAACACGTAGACCTGGGGATCCGCGATCGTCCGGCGCACGCCCTGTCTCGCCACAGCCAGCGCCAGGAAGGCGCCCGCGATCGGGAAGCCGGCGTACACCGGCTTGACGAGCAGGGCGAGCGCGGCCAGCAGCGCGGCGGCGGCGAGCCTGCCGGCGTCGGGGCGCTCGTGGTGGCGGAGGATCGCGAGCACGCTCGCCAGGATCAGGGCGATCATCAGCGGGTCGGGCTGGAAGCTGCGGCTCGCCGAGACGCCGAACGGCGCGAAGAGGTAGAAGGCGAGCGCGAACAGCGCGGCCCAGATCGACGCGAGCCGGCGGGCGATCAGAAACAGGAATATTCCGCCCGCGAGCCAGCAGAGCGTGGCGAGCCCGCGCGGGATCCAGAGTCGCTCGCCGCCCGCCACGCGGTACGCCTGCGCGGACAGGAACTCCATGATCGGCGGCTCGCCCACGTTGCCCTCGTCGCGCGCGTTGCGCTCGGCCACGCGCCTCTCCCGGAGCGGCGCGGAGTCCTGCGTCTCCAGGTAGTACCAGCGGGCGAGGATGGCGCCGTGCAGCTGCCGCTCGGGCTGGAAGTCGAGCGGCGGCTCGTCGATCTGGTACAGCCTGATTCCGAGCGCAACGAGAAGCGCCAGGCCCACCGCCAGCCAGGCCAGAAGGCCCATATCGCGCGCCTGCGCCCGCTTCGCGACCACCGCCTGGATGCGTCCAGTGTAAGACGGGTGCCGGGCCTCCCGCGCGGCTTCGCGCGGCGGCGCTGGCCGACCCCCGAAGGGACTGCCATGCTGGTGAGCGCTTCGTGTCGCTGCTCGATACAGCCGCCGCACGGCCGCGAGGGCGGCCCGCGCCCGCAGCGGCCCGCCGCGATCGGCGCACCGACGCCGCCGTGGTGGCGGGCCTGATCCTCGTCGCCCTCCTCGCGTTCGGGCCCTACACGCTCGACGGCGGCTTCTACTCCGACGACTGGAACTTCGCGGCCGACTATCAGGTGGCCTCCGCCGACGGCTTCATCGCCGGCGTGGGCAACCTGCTCGAGATCTCCGTCAGCCGGCCGGTGGGGACGTTCTACGCCGCCCTGCGCGCGGAGCTGTTCGGCCTCGATCCCACGGGCCATCTGATCGTCTCGGCGGCGCTCGGGCTCGGGGTGGCCCTGTTGCTCTACGCGGTGCTGCGGGTGCTCGGCATGCGGCCGCTGCACGCCGGGCCGATCGCGCTGCTTGTGCTGCTCTTCCCGCTTGCCGACTCGGTGCGCCTGTGGTCCTCGGGAAGCGCCGCCAACCTCGCGATCTGCCTCTACCTGGCAGGGCTGCTGCTGGCCCTCGAGGCGCTGCCGCGGCGCGGGCCGCTGGCACTGGCCATGCACGCGGGGTCGGTGCTGCTCTACGCCGCCAGCCTCATGTCCTACGAGTTCACGCTCGTGCCGGTGCTGCTGTCGGTGCTGCTCTACTGGCGCCGCGCCCCCGGCAGGCCCGCGCTCTGGCGCTGGGGGGCCGACGTGCTGGCCATGGCTGCCGTGCTCGGCCTCGCGACCGCGCAGACGACCCTGGAGCGCGAGCCGCTCTCCGCCCTTCCCGAGCGCGCGGTCGAGGTCAGCGCGGGGGCGCTCTCCGTGATCAGCTGGAGCGTGTTCCCGCTCGGCGACACGGCGGACGTCTCGCCCGCCCGCGTGATCGGGGGCCTGATCGTGATCGTGGTGCTCGGCGCGGCGCTCCTCCGCGTGAGGCGCGGGCGCGGCGCCGAGCTGCGGCCCTGGCTGCTGCTCGCCGCCGCCGGCACGCTTGTGGCCGCCGCCGGCTACGTGGTGCTGATCGCGGCCGCCGGCTACAACCCGGCGCACCGCGGGATCGCCAACCGCGTGAACGTCTTCGCCGCGCTCGGCATCGCCATGTTCGTGTACGCGCTGGTGATGCTCGCGGCGCTCCAGCTCGGAGAGCGCCTGCGCCGCCCGGTGGCGCCGATCGCGATAGCGCTCACGGCGCTGCTGGTGGTTGGCTACGCGGTGCGGCTCCAGTCCGACCAGTCGAGCTGGCGCGACGCCGCCGACGAGCAGGAGCGCGTGCTCGACGACCTCGCCGGCAGACCCGCGCCGCCGGCCGGCGGCTATCTCGCCGCCTTCCGCGTGCCCGCCTTCGCGGCTCCCGGAGTGCCCGTGTTCCACCAGTCCTGGGACATGACGGGCGCCGCGCGCCTGCTCTGGGACGACGACGCGCTGCAGGCCTATCCGGTGAACAACGGCAGGTCGCTGGCCTGCGCAGCCGGGGGAGTGGCGGTGACCGGCGAGGAGGACGACGCCGAGCTGCCGTACGGCCGCACCCGCTTCGTGGACGTCGCGAGCGGCCGCTCCACGCGGATCGGCTCGCGCGCCGCCTGTCGCGCCTGGCTCGAGACCCGCGAGCCGCGGAGCTGACCGCCGTGCGGCGCCTGGCGGTGCTCGCGCTCGGCGCGATCCTCGCGGCGGCCGCGGCCGTGCGGCTCGGGTTCATCTCCGTGCCGGTGCGCCCGGACGAGGCGCTCACCTTCCTGGACTACGCCTCGCAGCCCTGGCACGAGGGCCTCTCCGACTACTCGCTGCCCAACAACCACCTGCTCAACACGCTCGCCGTCCACGCGAGCTGGCGCTTGTTCGGGCAGGAGGAGTGGACGCTGCGCCTGTTCGCGCTCCTCGCCGGGATCGCCACCGTGCCGGCCACCTTCGCGCTCGGCCGCGAGCTCTACGACAGGCAGGCGGCGCTGTGGGGCGCTGCGCTCGTGGCCGGCTCCTCCGCGCTGATCCAGTACTCGGCCAACGGGCGCGGGTACATGCCGGGCACGTTCTTCGTGGTGGCGGGGATGGCGTGCGCCGGCTGGGCGGCCCGCACGCAGCGGGCGCTCGCCTGGACGGGGTTCGGGGTCTGCTCGGTGCTCGCGGTCTACTCGGTGCCCTCGATGGCGGTAGGGGTGGGCGTGGCGGCGGTGTGGGTCGCGCTGAACGCGCTGGCCGGGGCGTCTCCGGGGCGGACCCTGCGGGCGCTCGGGCTGACCCTCGTCCTGTCCGCGCTCGCCGGGGCCGCCCTCTACGCGCCAACGCTCGGCGACCCCGGCTGGACCCCGCCGGAGGACGTGGTGCCCCGCGCCGACACGCTCGACGAGAAGTGGCGTCTCTTGCGCGACATCTGGGGCTTCGCGGGCGAGGGCCTCCCGTTCGCCCTGAGGCTGGCGCTGCTCGCCGCCGCCGTGCTGGCGGTCGTGTGGCACCGCCGGCTCGGCCGCCACCGGGTGCCGCTAGCCCCGGTCGCGCTGATGGTGGCCGTCCCGATCGTGCTCCTGTGGGACGCGCCGGTGTTCGCGCGCAACTGGATCGAGCTGCTGCCGCTCTACCTCGTCACCGCCGGGGCCGGCCTGGCCTTCGCTACCGGGATCGTGCTCGAGCGACTGCCCGCCACGGCTCGGCCGGTCGTGGGTGCCGGCCTGCCGGTGATCGTGGCCGTAGCGCTCACGCTGGCCTTTGCCGTGCGTGGCGAGGACGCCCTGGTCCTCGACCCGCCCCGCGGCGACCCCGAGGTCGCCGAGCTGAAACGCGAGCAGCTGCCCGGCGACCCGCTCCTGGCGAGCCCCACCGGGGCGCTCGCCGCCGCCTACTACCTGCGCCGCGAAGGCGTGCGCGGGCTCACCTCCGAGGAGCCCATCCCCGGCTACCCGGACGGGCGGCTGCGACCGCTTCCGGCGGGCGGTCGCCTCGCCGTGCTCACGGTCAACGGCGCGGAGCGGCCCGAACGGCTGGCGGAGGCGGCAGGCGTGCGGCTGCGCGGGCCCGCGATTGCAGATCGGCTGGCCCGGTACCGATACACGAGTATCTACGAACTACGCTCGCCCAGTGCCATCCGTCGCCCGCGCCAACCCTGACCCGACCCTCGCGCCCGAGGACGAGCGCGAGCTGGGCGCGCTCGCCGCACGCCCGCGCGGGATCCGGCACGCGATCACGCTCTACCGGCTCTGGCGGCGGGAGACGGTCGACCCCGAGCGCTTCTACGCCCTGCTGGGCGAGGAGGTCGCTCACGACTGCGAGCGCCGCTACGGGCCGCTCGCCGGCCGCACGATCGTCGACCTCGGCTGCGGGCCGGGGTTCTACACCCGCGCCCTGAGGAGCCTCGGCGCTCAGGTGATCCCGGTCGACAACGACCCGGACGAGCTGGCCTCGGCGGGCGGGCCGCCGGAGGGCGCCCTGCTGGCCGACGCCGAGGACCTGCCGCTCGACGCCGACAGCGTGGACGGCGTGCTCTGCTCCAACCTGCTCGAGCACACTCCCCGCCCCGAGCCCGTGATCGAGGAGATCGAGCGGGTGCTCAGGCCTGGCGGCTGGGCCTTCATCTCGTGGACCAACTGGTACTCGCCGTGGGGCGGGCACAACATGACTCCCTACCAGTACCTCGGGCCGCGGCTCGGCCCGCGCCTCCACGAGCGGCTGCACGGGCCACCCCGCAAGAACGCCTACGGCACCGGGCTGTGGCCGGTGCACATCGGGCCGACCCTGCGCTTCGTCCGGTCGCGCCCGCGGCTGGCGATCCAGCGCGTCGAGCCGCGCTACTGGCCGCGACTCGCGGTCATCTGCCGGGTGCCCTTGCTGCGCGAGGTGGCCACCTGGAACTGCGTCATCCGCGTCCGCAAACGCTGACCGTCTCGGTCGACCCGTCGCCCATTCGCCCTACCGCGCCCAGGTAGGCCGCGCCCGACGGCTTGAGCGACCCGTCCCCGCCCGCGATCCCGAACCACTGCTCGCGGTCGGCGCTGTCCTGCTCCGCTGTGAGCCAGGTGTGGGGGATGAGGCTCGCTACGTCGCAATCGGCTCCCGGCAAGTCTTCCGCAAGCCGACGCAGGTAGCTCGCCCGCCGGCGCTCAGGGGTCTCCGTGGTGGTCCAGCCGATTTCGGTGATTTCGAGCGGCACCTGGCCGAGTCCGAGCGCCTCCATCGTCTCCCTGAAGGCCCGGATGCGTTTCAGCACGCCGTCTACATCCGGCGCGTAGGGGTGGAGCGCCACGGCGTCGATCGTCTCGCGCAGCTTGGGCCGGTGCCCGACCATGTCCTTCAGGAAGGCGCGCTCGTCGGTCACGTCGGGGCCCCCGGGGGCCAGTCCACCGATCACGACACGTGCTGTGGGGTCGGCCCCACGGATCGCTTGTTGGGCGGCCTGGTAGAGCTCGGCGTAGCGCTCAGGCGCGCCGGCGCTTGGGTGCCAGAACAGCTCGGCGTTGGGTTCGTTCCAGATCTCGTAGCGGGTGACCGGCAGCCGCGGCAGCTCGGGGTGCTCTGACCAGAAGCTGCCGTTGGTGCCGTAGCGGGCGGCGAGCGCCGCGGCGTAGGCGGCGTAGTCGTCTGTGCGGGCCGGCGGGGAGAACGGGTCGCCGGG
>DASRIC010000094.1:0-24837 GCA_035650215.1 Thermoleophilaceae bacterium | reverse complement strand
AGGACGCCGAGGAAACGGCCAGCCAGGTTGAGGGGCTCCAGGACAGCGTTGACGCACTCGAGCAACGGTTGGAGACCGTCGAACAGCAGCAGCCCTAGAGGGGGACGGCACACATGCCCACGAAGCCAGCCGGGCTGCGGGAGTAGGCGAGCGGGCTTCCGGTCGCCGAGGCGTTCCGCCGAACGCCCCCTGCCTCGGTTGAGACAACTCTCCTCGGGCAACAGGAGAGCGACCCCTGGGTGAGCATCGCTCTATGCCGGCTATTGCACACATGATCTGTCAGGGCTGCGGCGCTCACAGCGAGGGCCTGGCCTCCTCCAACGGGCCTCCCGCCGATCGCTGTCAGTGCGGAGGCGCTCGCCAGGTCGTACGGATCGTTCGGCATGCCGGCGGGTCGACATCGCCTTCGGTGGACGAGCTCGAGCGGAGCGTTCAGGGGCGGGCGAGAGACGAGACGTTGACTCCCACCCGCAAACAGCCCTAGACCGCGGAGCCGCCAGAAGGGGATACTGGGCGGCCGATGTCGCAGGACAACGTGAGGGTCGTTGAGGCCGCGTACGAGGCGTTGAGCCAGGGGGGCCTCGATGGTTTCACCGAGTACTGGGCGGACGACATCGAGTGGACGACGATGAGGGCAAGCTGGTCCGGCAAGCCGGCAGGGCGTGCCTATTTGCAGGAGCTGGTCGACCTGTTCGACGATTTCAGAACCGAGCCCATCGAGGTCATAGACGCCCCTGGGGATCGCGTCGTGCTCTCTCTGCGTTACGGCGGCCGTTCGAAGCTGAGCGGCATCGCGGTGCCCCCGGAGTACTTCGCGATCGTGTTGCAGATCCGCGATGGCATGATCACGCGCGGAGTCGAGTACGGCACGCGTGAAGAAGCCCTCGAAGCCGTGGGGTTACGGCAGTAGCGATCTCATTGCCTACCCGGGGCCGGCACGTCGCCCTGGACGACATGCGCGAAGGCCATCCCAATGACGCGAGTGTGTTAAGGCTGCCTGCCCGGCGCGTCCCACACGGAGGCGGGCGCCCTCCTGTTTCACGGCCATTTCGGCGGGTCCTCAGCGTCCGACGCATCTCGGGTGCGCGGCGTCGGAGATGCGTTGGAGAAAGGGTGCGAACTACTACGAATGAGGGCGAACCCCAGCACAGGCTGTGCGAGATCGCCCGTGTGCGCTGCCATTCGCAGTCGCGTCGGCAATCGGGCTGACTGGATTTGAACCAGCGACCTCTCCGACCCGAACGGAGCGCGCTACCAAGCTGCGCTACAGCCCGAAGGACGCAAGCCTAGCGCGCCAAGACCGATCGGCGGCCGAGCGGCGTTGCCATACTCGGGTTGCGTGAGCGCCCGCCGCCACGCCGTCCTCTCCGCGCTGATCGCATGTGTCGTCCTGGGCCTCTCCTGCTCGGATGGCGACGACGACGGGGGCGCTCCGATGGCGGCCACCGAGGGCGCGGGCGGCGCTGCCACCGAGCGCGCGGAGCCCGATGCGGCCGCGCGCCGCGTGCGGCTCCTGAAGCTCGGCAACTTCGACCAGCCGACCTACCTGACCGCTCCGCGCGGCGATCGGCGGCGCTTCGTGGTCGAGCGCGAGGGCCGGATTCGGGTGGTGAAGGGCGGACGGGTGCTCGACACCCCGTTCCTCGACATCTCGGATCTCGTGATCACGGACGGCGAGAGCGGACTGCTCTCGATGGCGTTCGCCCCCGACTACGAGCGCTCCGGCCTCCTCTACGTCTACTACATCGACCAGCAGGGCTTCATCACGATCGCCCAGTTCCGGCGCTCGAGCGACCCCGACCGCGCCGACCCGGGCTCGCGGCGCACCACCATGCGCGTGCCGCACCCGCGCTCCAATCACAAGGGCGGCCAGCTCCAATTCGGCCCGGACGGCCTGCTGTACGCGGGCTTCGGCGACGGCGGTGGCGGCGGCGATCCCGACGAGAACGCCCAGAACCTCGGCCGCCTCCTCGGCAAGCTCGTGCGGATCGACCCGCGGCCGGGCGGCGGCTACGCGATCCCCGCCGGCAACCCCTACCGCGAGCGGTCGGGGGCGCGCGCCGAGGTGTACGCCTACGGCCTGCGCAACCCCTACCGCTTCTCCTTCGACCGGCGCACCGGCGCGCTCACGATCGGCGACGTGGGCCAGGACGCCGTCGAGGAGATCGACTACCTGCCGAGCCCGGGCGGCGGCCGCGTGCCGCGCGGCGGGCGCAACTTCGGCTGGGACGTGTTCGAGGGCCGCAACCGCTACGAGGGCGGATCGGCGCCCGGTCACGTGCCGCCCGTGATCGCCCATTCCCAGGACCGCGGCGGCTTCTGCTCGGTCATCGGCGGCTACGAGATCCGCGACCGCTCGCTCGGGCGCGGCTGGAGCGGGCGCTACGTGTACGGCGACCTCTGCAACCCGGTGATCAGGGTGGCGGCGCTGCGTCGCGGCAGGGCCCCCACCCGGGGAACGCGGCTCCGCGTGCCGAACCTGGTCTCGTTCGGGGAGGACGGGCGCGGGCGCGTGTACGCGATCTCGCTGGACGGCCCCGTGTACCGGCTCGCGCGACGCTGACGCCGGCCCGCGACTCCGGCATGAGAAGCTTTCCGGGTCCCCGATCCGGAGGCCCGGACGTGCATTTCGAAGGCGTTGTTCCCGCGGCAATGACCCCGTTCGACGACGACGGGCAGATCGACACGGCGGCGCTCGCGCGCAACGCCGAGTGGCTGGTCGACAACGGTATGAACGGCCTCGTGGGCACGGGGACGATGGGCGAGGCTCAGAGCCTGTCCGCCGCCGAGCGCCGGCTGGTGATCGAGACGCTCGTCGAGGCGGCCGGCGGACGCGTGACCGTGACGGCCGGCGTGTCGAGCGAGACGCCGGCGACATCGATCGGCTACGCGGCCGACGCGGCCGCCGCCGGAGCGGGTGCGCTGATGATGCTGCCGTCGCTGGGCTACGAGGGCGACGCCCGCGAGATTGAGGCCTTCTACCGCGCGCTTGCGGAGTCCACGGACCTGCCGATCATGGCCTACAACAACCCCAAGGCGAGCGGCACCGACATGCGGCCCCGGCTGATCGCGCGGCTCGCGGAGATCGACGGCGTGGTGGCGGTCAAGGAGTGCTCGGGCGACGCGCGACGGCTGGCCGAGATCATCGCCGCCACCGACGACGACTTCGAGGTGCTGGTCGGCGGGGACGACTGGGCGCTCGAGGGCTTCTGCGCCGGTGCGAGCGGCTGGATCTCAGGCGTGGCGAACGTTGCGCCGGGCGAGTGCGTCGACCTCCATCGCCTGTGCGCCGAGGGGCGCCTCGACGATGCGCGCGAGATCTACGAGCGCATCCTGCCGCTGGCGCGGCTCGACATGCGCCCCAAGCTCGTGCAGTTCTTCAAGGCGGCTCAGGATCTCGTCGGCCGCGAGGGCGGTCCCTGCCGGCCGCCGCGCCTCGAGCTGTCGGCGGAGGAGCGGCGCGAGGTGGAGGAGGCGGTGAGAGCGCTCGGCGCCGGCGTGGCCGGGTGAGGTCGAGCCGCGTCTTCCACGCGGTCGACTCCCACACGGAGGGGATGCCGACCCGCGTGATCACGGGCGGCATCGGCCCGATCCCGGGCGACACGATGCTTGCCCGCAAGGTCCACTTCGAGCAGCACATGGACCACCTGCGGCTGCTCCTGATGCGCGAGCCGAGGGGCCATGGCGCGATGTCGGGCGCCATCCTCCAGCCGCCGCTTCGCGACGACGCCGACTGCGGCGTGCTCTTTATCGAGGTGTCCGGCTGCCTGCCGATGTGCGGCCACGGCACGATCGGCGTCGCCACCGTGCTGGTGGAGACCGGCATGGTCGAGGTGAGCGAGCCCGAGACCGTGGTGCGGCTCGACGTGCCCGCCGGGCTCGTGGAGGCGCGCGTGCGCGTGGAGAACGGGCGCGCTCGCGAGGTGGCGCTCCGGAACGTGCCCTCGTTCCTCCTGAGCCGCGACCGCGAGCTGCGGCTGAACGGGCGCTCGCTCCGCTACGACATGGCGTTCGGCGGCAACTTCTACGCGCTCGTGGCGGCCGAGTCGGCCGGGTTGGCCGTTGACCCGGAGCGCGCCGCGGAGCTGATCGAGCGCGGGCTCGAGCTGATGACCGCGATCAACGACATGGAGCCGCCTGTGCACCCCGCCGACGAGCGGATCGCCGGCTGCCGCCACGTAGTGTTCACCGCTCCCGGGCAGGACGGACCGCGCTCGCAAAGGAGCGCCACCTCGATCCATCCGGGCTGGCTCGACCGCTCGCCGTGCGGTACCGGCACCTCCGCCAAGCTCGCGCAGCTGCACGCCCGGGGTGAGCTCGGGATTGGCGAGGAGTTCGTGAACCGCTCGGTGATCGGCACCCGCTTCGGCGCTCGGATCGTGGCGGAGACCGAGGTGGGAGGGCTGCCGGCCGTCACGCCCGAGATCACCGGCCGCGCCTGGCTCACCGGCATGGGGCAGTACCTGCTCGACCCCGACGATCCCTTCCCGGCGGGGTTCGCGCTCTGAGCTCGGGCGGCTGCGAGGTCGCCGTCGTGGGCGCCGGGATCGTGGGCTGCGCGGCCGCCTACGAGCTCGCCCGGCGCGGCGTGAGCGTGCGTCTCCTGGAGCGCGAGGCCGAGCTCTCGGTGGGCACCACCGGCCTGGGCGAGGGCAATGTGCTCTGCTGCGACAAGGAACCGGGGCCCGAGCTCGGCCTGGCACTCCACGGCCTCGCCCTGTACGACGAGATCGAGGAGCTACTCGGCGCGGAGGCTGGCATCCGCCGCAAGGGCGCCCTGGTGGCGCATGCCGACGCGGCAGGCTGGGACGCCGAGCGGGCGCGCGTGGCCGGCCTGCGGGCCGCGGGCGTGGAGTGCGAGCTGCTGGCGCCCGAGGAGGTGCGGGCGGCCGAGCCCGAGCTGCGCGGCGCGCTGCTCGGCGCATCGTGGTTCCCGCGCGACCTTCAGTGCGCGCCCCAGGCGATCGCCCGCGGCCTGGCGCGCGCCGCCGCGGGTCTCGGCGCCGAGCTCGTCACGGGCTGCGAGGTCGCGGCGATCGCGGTCAAGGGCGGCCGGGTCGGCGGCGTCGAGCTCGCCGGCCACGCGGGCCGGCTGGCCGCCGACCGCGTGCTGATCGCGGCGGGCACGTGGAGCGCGCCGCTCGCCGCGAGGGCGGGGCTCGAGCTGCCGCTCGAGCCCCGCAAGGGCCAGCTCGTGCGTCTCGAGCGCCGGCCCGGCTTCATGCGCCACAAGGTGATCGACGGCGCCTACATGGCAAGCGTGGCGAGCGCGGACGCCGGGCTGCAGGTGAGCACCGTGATGGAGACCACCCTGGACGGGCACGTGCTGGTGGGCTCGAGCCGCGAGCGCCGCGGCTTCGACCTGAGCGTCGACCCAGCCGTGAGCGAGCTGCTGATCGAGCGCGCGGCCAGGCTCGCGCCGGGCGTGGCGGCGCTCGAGCGCCAGGACGCCTGGACCGGGCTTCGCCCGTGGCTGCCCGGCGGACTACCCGCCCTCGGCCCGAGCGCGGCGGCGGAGGGGCTCTTCCTCGCCACCGGGCACGAGGGCGCGGGCGTGGCGCACGGGCCGTTCAGCGGCCGCCTCGTGGCGCAGTCGATCTGCGGCGAGGAGCCAGAGCTCGACCTGGCGCCCTTCGACCCGGACCGCTTCGGCGCCGCATCCGCCGCCGGCGCCTCGAACGTCCCTGAGTACCCCCTATAGCGACCACTCCGGGACGTTCGTCGGGCCGGCTAGCCGAGGTTGATCCAGACCGTCTTGTTCTCGAGGTACGCCTCGAGCCCCTCGCGGCCGTGCTCGCGTCCCACCCCCGACGCCTTGAAGCCACCGAAGGGCGCGGACGGATCGCCGGCGCTCCAGGTGTTCACCCAGATGTCGCCGGCGCGCAGCAGCGCGGCGAGCTTGTGCGCCTGGGCGAGGTCCGTGGTCCAGACGCCGGCGGCGAGTCCGTAATCGGTGTCGTTGGCGCGCCGGGCCACCTCCTCGATCGAGTCGTAGGGCAGCGCGACCAGCACCGGGCCGAAGATCTCTTCGCGCGCGATCGTGAGGTCGTCGCGGGTGGCGCTGAACAGCGTGGGCTCGACGAAGAAGCCCTCGCCGGCGGGCCCGTCGCCGCCGGTCACGAGCTCGGCGCCTTCCGACTTGCCCTTCTCGATGTAGCCGCGCACGCGCTCCTCCTGCTCTGCGGAGATCAGCGGGCCGAGCTGGGTGCCGGGGTCGAGCCCCGGGCCGAGCCGCGCCTTGCCGGCGGCCTCGACCAGGCCGGCCATCACCTGGTCGTACTGGTCGGCGTGCACGAACAGGCGCGAGCCGGCGTTGCAGGCCTGGCCGGTGTTGTAATAGATGGCCTGGTAGGCGCCGCGGATGGCCGCCTCGAGGTTCGCGTCCGGCAGGATGATGTTCGGCGACTTGCCGCCCAGCTCGAGGGTCACGCGCTTGAGGGCGCGTCCGGCCTTCGAGCCGATCTCGCGACCGACCACCGTCGAGCCGGTGAAGGCGATCTTGTCGACGTGCTCGTGGTCAACGAGCGCAGCGCCGGTCTCGCCGTCGCCCGCGATCACGTTCAGCACGCCCGGCGGCAGGCCCGCATCCAGCGCCAGCTCGCCGAGCCGGAGCGCGGAGAGGGGCGTCTGCTCGGCCGGCTTGAGCACCACAGTGCAGCCCGCCGCCAGCGCCGGACCGAGCTTCCAGGCCGACATCAGTAGCGGGAAGTTCCAGGGAATGATCTGCGCGCACACCCCAACCGGCTCCTTGCGCGTGTAGCAGTGCATGTCGCGCTGGGCCACCGGCAGCAACTCCCCGGTGATGCGAGTGGGCCAGCCGGCGAAGTAGCGCAGGTGCTCGGCGGCCAGCGCCACGTCCACGCGCCGGGCGAGCTTGACGGGCTTGCCGTTGTCGAGCGACTCGATCTCGGCCAGCTCGTCGGCGTGCTCGTCGATCGCGTCCGCGAAGGCGAGCATCGCCCGCGTGCGGGCCGCCGCTGCGATGCCGGTCCAGCGCCCGTCGTCGAACGCCTCGCGCGCGGCCCGCACGGCGCGGTCCACGTCCTCGGCGCCTGCATACGGCACGGTGGCGATCACGCGCCCGGTGGCCGGGTCGAGCGTCTCGAACGTGCGGCCGTCGGCCGCCTCGAGGCGCTCGTCCCCGATCAACAGCCGGTGCGGGCCGGCGACGAACGAGCGGGCGGGATCGGAGAGCGCCTCCGGCAGGGCTTGAGCGGTGGTCATGGAGCGAAGGCTACGCCGCGCTACTCGGAGAACGCCAGCTCCACCGCGCCCACCGCCTCGAGCTCGAGCCGCACGCGGTCACCCGGCTGCGCCGTGTGAGGCGGGCAGAGCACGCCGGTGATGATCCGGTCGCCGGGCGCGAGGGCCTCCCCCGCCTGGGAGAGCCGATGGGCCGCCGCCTCCACCATCGCCTCGAGGCTGCCGCCGGCGCGCTCGGCGTCCACCGCATGCTGCTCGTCGCCGTTCACGAGGATGCGCGCGGCGCCGGGCGAGGCCGTCTCGACGCGCGGGCCGAACACCACGGCGCGGTTGAAGATGTCGCCGGCCAGGATCTGCTCGAGGTCGATCGAGAGGTCGGGAGGGTCCGCCAGCTCGATGGCGGGCAGCAGGGCCACGATCGAGCGGGCGTCGTCGCCGAGCTCGACCGCAACCTCCGACTCCACGATCACCTCGCCGTCCTCGCCCAGCGACCAGGTGTCGCCGTCCTCGAGCAGCCCGTCGCTCGTGAGGAAGCCCGCGAGGGGACGGTCGATCCCGAGCTTCTTTTGCACCTCGGGGAGGTTGAAGCCGATCTTCCAGCCGACCGGCTCGGCTCCCTTGGACAGGATCCGGCGGCGGCGAAGGAGCTGCGCGGTCATGCCGCGATCGACCCTGTCGTCGCTCATCGGAGAGCGCACGCTATACCCTCGCCGCCATGACCAACGCCATCGTCCTGATCAAGGCGGAGCGCAGCGCGATGGGGGGTCTCGGCGGCAAGCTGGCCGACGTCGAAGGGGTGTCCGAGGTGTACTCGGTCACGGGCGAGTGGGACTTCGTGGCGATCCTGCGCGTACGCCGCCCCGACGACCTCGCCCCGCTCGTGACCGGCAAGCTCTCGGCCGTGACGGGCGTGCGCGACACCTACACGATGGTCGCCTTCGAGGCGTTCTCCCAGCACGACCTCGAGGCGATGTTCTCGATCGGCGCGTGAGCCACGCCTTCTACGAGGCGGACGGCGACCGCCTCGTGCCGAGCGAGCTAACGCGCGGCCCCTGGGATCCCGGCTCGCAGCACGCGGGCCCGCCGTCGGCGCTGATCGCTCGCGCGATCGACCGCTGTGAGCCGCGCGAGCAGATGCGGGTCGGGCGGATCACGATCGAGATCCTGGGCCCGGTGCCGCTCGCGCCGCTGTCGGTGAGCGCCGCCGTGGTGCGCCCCGGCCGCAGCGTGGAGCTGCTCGAGGCCGCCCTTTGGGGGCCCGAGGGCGAGCTGATGCGAGCGCGCGCCTGGCGACTCACCCCTGGAGAGGTCAGGCTCGACGAGCACGACCCGCCGCCGCCAGGGCCCGACGCGGGCGACGCGCGCGACTTCTTCGCCACCGGGCAGCCCGTGGGCTACCACACGGCGATGGAGTACCGCTTCCTGCGCGGCGCCTTCGTGGAGCCCGGCCCGGCCGTGGTCTGGATGCGCCCCCGCGTGCCGCTCGTGGCGGGCGAGGAGACCACGCCGCTCGAGCGCGTGCTGATCGCGGCCGATTCCGGCAACGGGGTGAGCGCCGCGTTCGACTGGAAGCGCTTCCTCTTCATCAACACCGACCTGAGCGTGCACCTCCTGCGCGAGCCGGAGGGCGACTGGGTCTGCCTCGATGCGGTAACCCACGCGGACGGGCTCGGCCTGAGCGACACCGCCCTCTACGACGAGCGCGGGCGCATCGGCCGCGCGGCGCAGACCCTGCTCGTCAGGCCCCGCTGACGCCCTACACTTGCCGCGTCGTTTCTGGCCGAAGAGGGGAAATCTGAGCGTGGCGTACTTCAAGGACCCGGACGAGGTCTACGCGTACATCGGCCGGCTGTTCGAGCAGCTGGCCGCTGACGACGAGCTAGCACCGAAGTTCCGCAAGGCGAACACCATCGTGCAGTACCGGTATCGCGAGCCCGAGTCGCAGATCACCGTGAAGATGATCGACGGCGAGGACGGGCAGGTTGACTGCGGCACCACCGCCATGGAGCCGGAGGTCGTGATGACGATGGACGCCGACACCGCCCACCGCTTTTGGCTCGGCCAGGTGAACGTGACCGTTGCCCTCGCGCGCGGCCAGATGAAGGCGAAGGGACCGGTGGCCAAGATCCTCAAGCTCGTGCCACTCGTCAAGCCGGTCTTCCCCCGCTACCGCCAGATCCTCGAGGACGCGGGTCGGCAGGACCTGCTCGAGGCGTCCTGATGGACGAGCTCTCGGGGCCCGGCTCCGCCCTCGGGGCGGGGCCGCTCTCAGGCTTCAAGGACTTCTACCAGTACGCCTCGCCCACGCGCGTGATCGCGGGCCGCGACCTGCTCGAGTCGACCGGCTTCGAGTTCCAGAAGGAGGGCGCGAGCCGGGTGTTCCTAGTGACCGACGCCGTGATCCGCTCGACCGGGCTCGTGGAACGCGTGGAGGCGGGCGTGCGCGACGGCGGCCTCGAGCTGGCGGGCGTGTTCGACGAGGTGCCGCAGGACTCCTCGACGGATATCTGCGAGCGCTGCGCGGACGCCGCCAAGGGAGCCGGCGCGGACTCGTTCCTGGCCCTGGGCGGAGGCTCCGTCATGGACACCGCCAAGGTGGCCGACGCGCTCTTCACCCACGGCGGCACGGCCCGCGACCAGGAGGGCTTCTTCCTCATGCCGCGCGAGGCCGACGGCATGGGGCGGCCGCTCGAGGTGGCGCCGCTCGCCTGCATCCCGACAACGGCGGGGACTGGCAGTGAGGTGTCGATGGCGGCCGTGATCAAGGACCACGAGCACAAGGTCAAGCTCGAGATCGCGGACTTCCCGCTCTTCCCGCGGCTCGCGATCCTCGACCCGGAGACCACCCGGACGCTCCCGCCCGCCGTGGCCGCGGCCACCGGGATGGACGCGATGACGCACGCCATCGAGGGCTACGTGTCCGCCGATTGGAGCCCGCACCAGGATGCTCGCTCGCTTCAGGCGTTGCGCATGATCCGCGACAACCTCGAGCGCGCCGTGGAGCGCGGGGAGGAGGATGAGGAGGCGCGCGGCAACATGCTCGTCGCGGCCAATCTCGCGATCACGCTCGCCCTCGGCTCCGTGCACGCGATGTCGCACCCCGCCGGGGCCCACTTCGGGGTGCCGCACGGCGTGGCGAACGCGATTCACCTCCCGCACGTGATCCGCCACAACGCCGCGGGCGGCGAGGAGATCGCGGGCCGCTACCGCGACATCGGCGAGCTCTTCGACATCCACGAGCCCGAGATCGGCGACGCCCTGGCGCGCTACCTCACCGAGCTGAGCGCGAGCATCGGCCTGCCCACGCGGCTGTCGCAGGTGGGGGTGCCGGAGGACGGGATCCCGGCGCTGGTCGAGGGTGCGCTGGGCGACGGGACCACGCTCCTGAACCCGCGCGAGATGGACGAGGAGGACTACGCCGCGCTGTACCGCGCCGCGCTCTGATCAGCGCGGCGCGAGCTCGGCGCGGTGCGCGTCCACGAGCGCGCGCAGCGTCTGCTTGGAGGTGTGCTTCGGCCTCCAGCGCAGCTGCTTGCGCGCGTGGTCGGTCCTCATCAGCACCGGCTTCCTCACCGCGTGGATCCAGGCCACGGCGTCGGGCATCAGCGGCACGCGCGTAGCCACCTCGGCGGTGGCCCCGAGGATCGGCTTCGGCACGGGTATCGAGTACCAGCCGAGGGCGTCCGCCAGGTCCGACATGGTGAGCGTGCCCGACGCCGCGAGGTTGTAGGGGCCGGGCTCGCCCAGGCCCCGCACCCCGGCCACGAAGGCGCTCGCCACGTCGTCCTCGTGAACGAGCTGGAAGCGCGTGCCGGGGTCGGGGATCACCGGCTTGAGCACCGGCAGCGAGCCGAGCAGGCGCACCACGGCGTCCGGCATCGCCTCGCTCAGCCGGTAATAGGGAATCTCCTCGAGCAGCGTGCGCGCGTCCGGGCCCGCAACTATGCAGGGGCGGAACGCGTACGCCACGGTGCGCGAGCGGCGCATCAGCACCTCGGCAAGCACCTGCTCGACGTCGGCCTTCTGCTGCGAGTAGGGATGCTCGGGCGAGCCGTTTGGCGGGATCTCCTCGGTGAGCCAGTCCGGGTTGTCGTCGTGGAAGCCGTAGGCGGCGACGCTCGACGCGTAGCAGATGCGCTCCACGCCGGCCTTGGCCGCCTCCTCGAACACAAGCCGCGAGCCGGTCACGTTCAGCTCGCGCGTGGACTCGCTCGCGCTCAGGATCGCGAACGCCAGGTGCACCACCGCGTCGGCGTCCTTCACGAGGTCGCGCACGCTGGCGGGGTCGGTCACGTCGCCCCGCCGATACTCGGCCTTCCTCCAGCCGCGCGCGCCGGGATCGAACTCGCGCCGCGCCATTCCCACGATCCGCCGCACCGAGCGCGCGCGCTCCAGGGCGTTCACGATGGCGATCCCGAGGTCGCCTGTCGGGCCGGTTACGGCAACCGTGAGCCCGGTGGCTCCGCGCTGGGCGGGCATGTGGGGTTTCTACCGGACGGCGCGTTGCGCGGGGCGGTCGAGCACCTGCTCGCAGCCGGTGAGCACGTCGAACGGGTCTGCCTGTACGGAGTCGCCCTCGCCGGGGCCGCAGTCCACGCGGTCGCGGCGTCCGTCCTGGACGTTCACGATGTCGTCGCCCGCGCTCGTGGCGATCGCGTCGCTGCCGCGACCGCCGGACACCGTGTCGCCGAAGTCGCCCGTCCGGATGCGGTCGTTGCCGCCGCCGCCCCTCACGGTGGCGACCCCGGCGGCCGCCGTCACCACGTCGTCGCCGCGGCCGGCCATGATCGTGGCGTCGCCGTCGGCGCTCACCTGGTCGGCGCCCGAGCCGGCGTCGACCACGTCGGCGCCGAGGCTCGCGTAGATGCGGTCGCGGCCCGCGCCGCCGAAGAGCCGGTCGCTGTCCGCCTGCCCGAACAGCGTGTCGTCCCCCTGGCCGCCCAGCACCAGGTCCTCGCCGGCGCCGGCGTACGCCACGTCGCCGCCCGCGCCGGCGTCTACCCGGTCGCCGCCGGTCCCCGCGATCACCAGGTCCAGGCCGTCGCCGCCGTCCACCTGGTCGTCGCCGCTCCCCGCCTCCAGGTAGTCGTTCGACTCCGCCCCGGCAATCGCGTCGGCCCCGCCCTCGCCGTAGATCTGGTCCGGCCCCGCCGTCCCGGTCAGCTGGTCGGGGGCGTCGGTGCCGATCAGGGTGGCGGCGGTGGCCACGGCCGCGGGCACCGCGAGGACGGCGAGCGCGACCGTGAGGATGGAGATCCTGCGCTTCATCGCCTCTCTAACAGCCGGCGGGGCCGCCGGTTGCGGCGCTCACAGGTCGTCGTAACCGGGATCTCCGGGCAGCAGCACGCGAGCGCGCTCGCCCGACGGCACGACCTTCGGCAACACAGGCATGACCGGCCGCGCCCTGGCCGCCGCGAGCGTCGCCGCCACCGTGCCCGTCTCCGCCAGGCGCTCGAGGTGCTTGATCGTGGGGAACACGAGCATCAGCTCGTCGCGCTCGCCCGCCGCGAGGGCGCCCGCGGGCGTGATCCAGCGAAAGTCGACGCACTCGCCGCCGTCGACCTCGACCTCGACCTCGGCCGGCGCCTCGGCGGCGAAGAACCACGTATCGAAGCGGATCTTCACGCCCACGGGGGTGATCCAGCGCGAGTACGGCACCAGCTCGGTGTCCGCCCCGAGGGCGACGCCCGCCTCCTCCTCGAGCTCGCGGCGCGCGGCGGCGGCCTCGTCGGCGTCATCGGCATGCACCGCGCCGCCCGGGAAGACCCAGGCGCCGCCCATGAAGCGCTGCGCCGGGGTGCGCTGCACGAGTAGCACCTGCTGCCCGTCAGGGGCGTCGCGCAGCAGGATCAGCGAGGCGGCGAGCCGGGGCTCGGTGATCTCCCCGTGGCTCCATTCCTCGCCGGGCGGGGGCCGATCGACTCGCACCGGCGCAGCGTATATTCCGCGCCCCATGAGCACGACCGCCACCAAGCAATGGATCTGCACCTCCTGCGGGTTCATCTACGATCCGGCCGAGGGCGACCCCGATGGCGGCATCCCGCCCGGCACCGACTTCGACGAGATCCCGGACGACTGGTTCTGTCCGGTCTGCGGCGCGCGCAAGCGGGACTTCGAGCCCTACGAGGTGTAGCGCCGCCGTCGGCTAAGCGGCGCGGGGCAGCTCGCCGGCCGCCGTGGCCGAGGCGATCGCCGCGGCCGTGATGTCGACCAGGCGGCGCAGGTCCGCCTCGGTGATCGCGAGCGGCGGCATCAGCACCACCACGTCGCCCAGCGGGCGGACGATCGCGCCGCGGCGGCGGGCCTCGAGCGTGACCCGATGCCCCATCCGCGCCGCCAGAGGGAACTGGGCCAGCTCGATCCCGACCATGAAGCCCACCCGGCGGACCTCGCGCACCGCGGGGTGACCGGCGAGCGGCTCCAGCAGCTCCGCGAGCAGCTCGACTTTCGGTGCCAGCGCGTCGAGCGTGCGCTCCTCCTCGAACACGTCGAGCGTGGCCAGCGCGGCGGCGCAGGCGAGCGGGTTGCCGGTGTAGGTGTGGCCGTGGAAGAAGGTGCGGAACTCCTCGAACTCGCCGAGGAAGCCCTGGTAGATCCGCTCGCCCGCGAGCGTGGCCGCCAGCGGGAGGTAGCCGCCCGTGATCCCCTTCGCCAGGCAGAGCAGGTCGGGCGCCACGCCCTCGTGCTCGCAGGCGAACATTCGGCCGGTGCGGCCGAAGCCGGTGGCCACCTCGTCGGCGATGAGGAGCACGTCGTGGCGGTCGCACAGCTGCCGCAGCGCGCGCAGGTAGCCGGGCGGGTGGACGAGCATGCCCGCGGCTCCCTGCACGAGCGGCTCGACGATCACGGCCGCCACCTCGCCCGGGTGGTTGCGGAGCAGCCGCTCCATGTCGGCGGCGTCGCCCGGCTCGGCCTTGAGCGTGTCGAACAGCAGCGGGCGGTACATCGAGTGGAAGAGATCGATGCCGCCCGCGGACACCGAGCCGATCGTGTCCCCGTGGTACGCCATCTTGAGGCAGGCGAAGCGGCGCCGGTCCTCGCCGCGCTGACGCCAGTACTGGTAGGCCATCTTGAGCGCGATCTCGGTGGCGGTCGAGCCGGAGTCCGAGTAGAAGACGCGCGTGAGGCCTGGCGGCGCCAGCTCCGCCAGCCGCCCTGCCAGCTCGATCGCCGGCCGGTGCGTGAGACCCAGCATCGTCGAGTGCGCCACCCTGTCGAGCTGATCGCTCACGGCGGCGTCGATCCGGGGGTGGCGGTGCCCGTGCACGTTGCACCACAGCGACGAGACGCCGTCGATGTAGCGGCGCCCGTGGACGTCGAACAGGTCGGTGCCCTCGGCGCTCTCGATGATCAGCGGCTCCTCCTCGGTCCAGCCGCGCTGCTGGGTGAACGGATGCCAGAGGTGAGTGTGGTCGGCGGCGGCGAGGTCCATTGCGCCCGAAGGTACCCCGTGTGGAGGACGCCATCATCTACAGTCCCGCGGCATGGTTCGTGGACTCGCCGCCGTCGCGCTGCTCGCTGCCATGTCGATTCCCACCGCCGCACAGGCTCAGGGCGCGAAGCCGTCCAAGCGCTGCGACTTCACCGATCCCGCCGTGTGCCTGCTGCCCTGGCCGAACGACCAGTTCACCAAGCGGGATCGCTCGACCCCCACGGGCAAGCGGCTCAACCTCGCGCGCGCCTCGATGCCGCGCAACAAGGCGGGCAAGCCGCTCGACCCGACCGACGCGAACCGCGCCGACGGCTTCAGCCCCGGCTCGGCCCTTCTCACCAAGGTGCCGGGCCTGGACACGCCGCGCGCGGCGCGGCGCAGCGGCCTGCCGCCGATCGGCGACCTCTCGAAGAGCCTTGCGCGCCGCTCGCCGGTGGTGGTGATCAACGCGCGCACCGGCAAGCGCCACCCCGTGTTCGCCGAGATCGACGCGAACCCGCCGCGCGCGCGTGACCGCGTGCTGATCATCCGACCAGGCAAGAACTTCGACGAGGGCGCTCGCTACATCGTCGCCCTGCGCAACCTGAAGAACGCGCGCGGCAGGGCAATCGGCGCGCAGCGGAACTTCCGCATCTACCGCGACCGGCTGCGCAGCACGAGCCGGCTCGTGAACGGCCGGCGCAAGCACTTCGAGGACTTGTTCCGAAAGCTGCGGCGGGCCGGAGTCGCGCGCCGGAGCCTCTACCTCGCCTGGGACTTCACCGTCGCCAGCCGCCAGAGCCTGACCGGCCGGGCGCTCCACATCCGCGACCAGGCCTTCGCGGCTCTCGGCGACACGAACCTCGCCGACCTCACCGTGCAGGGCAGCTCACCGCAGTTCACGGTCGACGTGGTGCGCGACTTCGCGCTCGCCGACGACCCGCAGATCGCCCGCCGGATCGAGGGCACCGTGACCGCGCCCTGCTTCCTCACGAACGGCTGCCAGACGGGCGGGCGCTTCGTGCTCGACCGGCGCGGGCTGCCCACGCAGCAGGGCACGACGAGCTTCCCGTACTACTGCCAGATCCCGCGCTCGGCGTTCGACCCGGCGGCACCGCCGAAGGCGCGCCCCGCGCTCGTCGGCCACGGCCTGCTCGGCGAGGCGTCGGACGAGATCGACGACGACGACGTCGAGGCCATGTCGAACGAGCACAACTTCGTGTTCTGCGCCACCGACTGGGCCGGCTTCTCCGCGCCGGACCTGCCCTTCATCGTCAACTCGGTGATCAACGACGCGTCGGGCTTCCAGGCGCTGACCGACCGCATGCAGCAGGGCTTCGTCCAGCAGCTCTACCTGGGCCGCGCGATGATCCACCCGCAGGGCTTCTCCTCGAACGCCGCGTTCCAGCGAGCGGGCGAGGGCGTGATCGACACCCAGCGGCTGTTCTATGACGGCAACTCGCAGGGTGGAATCATGGGCGCCGCGCTGACCGCGCTGGCGCCCGACTTCGAGCGCGCCGCGCTCGGCGTACCCGGCATGAACTACTCGACGCTCCTCCAGCGCAGCGTCGACTTCGACGCCTACGCCCAGCTGCTCTACCCGAACTACCCGAAGCAGATCGAGCGCCAGCTCTCGCTGGCCTACCTGCAGCTGCTCTGGGACCGCGGCGAGGCGAACGGCTACGCCCACCACGTGACCACGAGGCCGCTGCCGAACACGCCGGCGCACGCGGTGCTGATGCACGTGGCGTTCGGCGACCACCAGGTGGCGGACTTCACGCCGGCGATCATGGCCCGCACCTTCGGCGCGGGCATCCGGCAGCCCGCTTTCGCGCCCGGCCGCTCGCCCTTCTCGAACCCGTGGTTCGGCCTGAAGCGGCTCGGCTTCCCGTCGACCGGGTCGGGCCTCGTCTACTGGGACGCCGGAACGCCGCCGGCTCCCCTGACGAACGTGCCGAACCGGGCCGGGCAGGATCCGCACGGCGCTCCTCGCGACGAGGCGGCCGCGCGCGTGCAGAAGTCCGAGTTCCTGAAGGTGGGCGGCACCATCGTCGACGTGTGCGGCGGCGGGCCCTGCTTCGCCCGGGGGTACACCCGGCCCTAGCTATCTTCCGGGGCGCAATGCCCCCTCTGCCCATCCTCGTCTTTGTGGTGGGGACGGGCTCGCTCGGCGCGGAGATCGCCGCCGTGCGGCTGCTCGCTCCCTACTTCGGCGCCTCGACGGTCGTCTGGGCGAACACGATCGGGATCGTGCTCGTGGCGCTGTCGATCGGCTACTGGCTCGGCGGGCGGATGGCCGACCGCAACCCGCAGATGCGCTCGCTCTGCTTGCTGGCGCTCACCGCGGCCGGCCTGCTCGCGCTCGTGCCGTTCGCGGCCGACCCGATGCTCGACCTCGCGGTCGACGCTCTCGACGAGATCTCCGCCGGCGCCTTTCTCGGCTCGCTCGTCGGCGTGCTCGTGCTGGTGGCGATCCCCGTGCTGCTGCTCGGAGCGGTGTCGCCCTACGCGATCCGGCTCGCGGTCTCCTCGGTGGAGGAGGCCGGCACGGTGGCCGGCCGTCTGTACGCGCTCTCCACGGCGGGCTCGCTCGTGGGCACGCTGCTGTCGGCGCTGCTCTTCATCCCGCTCGTCGGCACGCGCAGGACGTTCCTCATCTTCGCGCTCGCCATCGCGCTGATCGCGGTCGCGGGCCTGCGGCCGGTCAAGCGCTGGGCGCTCGCCCCGGCGGCGATCGCGGCGCTGATCGCGCTGCCGGTGGGCACGCTCAAGGCCGACACCGAGGGCAGCGGCCGCGTGATCCACGAGACCGACACCGAGTACCAGTACGCGCGCGTGATCGAGTACGACGACGGCACGCGCACGCTCGAACTGAACGAGGGGCAGGCGCAGCACTCGATCTGCGAGGCGGAGTGCGACCCCGGGCCGGGCGGCCCGCGCGATCCGCGCTCGGTGCTCACCGGAGACGTCTGGGACGGGCATCTGGTCCTGCCGTTCGCCGCCCGCGACGAGCCGCCGCGGCGGGTGGCGATCCTGGGCAACGCAGCGGGAACCACCTCGCGCGCGTACGAGGAGTTCTTCCCCGGCACGCGCGTGGACGGGGTCGAGATCGATCCCGAGCTGTCCGAGATCGGGCGCGAGTACTTCGACATGAACAACCCGCGCCTGCACCTCTACCACGAGGACGCGCGGCCGTTCCTGCGCCGGATCGACGCCAACTACGACGTGATCTCGGTCGACGCCTACCGGCAGCCCTACATCCCCTTCTACCTCACCACGGTGGAGTTCTTCGAGACGGTGCGCGACCGGCTCGCGCCCGGCGGGGTGCTGATCGTGAACGCGGGCCATCCCGAGGGTCAAGACGAGCTCGAGAAGGTGCTCACGGCGACGATCGGCGAGGTCTTCCCGCACGTGGTGCGCGACCCGATCGAGGACACCAACACGCTGATCGTGGCGAGCGAGCGCCCGCTGTCGGCCGAGCGCCTGCGCGACGCCGTGCCCGACCTCACGCCTGAGCTGCGCGGCACCGCGCTCCAGGCGGCCCGGCGGCTCGAGCCACGGCTCCGCGGCGGGGCCGTGTACACGGACGACAAAGCTCCCGTGGAGTGGCTGATCGATAAGTCGATCGTTGACTACGCCAGCGGCGAGTGAGCCCTGACGTCGCGATCATCGGGGGCGGCATCGTCGGCTGCGCGGCCGCCGCCCTGATGGCCGAGGCCGGGGCCCGGGTGGAGGTGTTCGAGCGGGACGAGGTCGCCGCCGGGGCGAGCGGGCGCAACTCGGGCGTCGTCCAGCATCCGTTCGACGGCGTGCTCGCCGGCCTGCACGCCGAGACCCTGTCGCTCTACCGCGAGCTCGAGGGCCTCGGGCTGCCCGACGACCCGGTGGGCGTGCTGATGCTCGCCCGCAAGCCGGCCGAGCTGGCCGGGCCGGCGCTCGAGATCGGGCGCGATACCCCGGAGCTCTCGCCGCAGCTGCTCGGGCCGGACGAGGTCCATGAGCTCGAGCCGGCGCTCGGGCGCGGCCTCTACGGCTGCAGGCTCGAGACCGGCTACCCCGTCCGTCCCGCCACCGCCACGCGGGCCTTCGCGCGCCGGGCACACGCCCTGGGCGTGGTCTTCCGCGAGCACGAGGTGGCGTGGCCCTGGGTCGGGTCGGGGCGCGCCCGCGGGGTGATCGCCGCCGGGGTGCGGCGGCCCGCCGACGCGGTGCTCGTGACCGCCGGTCCGTGGACCCCCGAGGTGGTGGACACGACCGGCGGCTGGCGGCCGATCGTTCCGGTCTGGGGCGTGGTGGTAGAGGTCGAGCTCTCCCACCCGCCGCGCCATGTCGTCGAGGAGGCCGGCGTCGAGGCGGTGGCCGCGGGCCCCGGCACCGTGGACCGGCCCGGCGGTACGGTGTTCAGCGCGGTCACGGCTGACGGCGTGACCTCGGTGGGCTCGACCTTCCTCGACCACGAGCCCGACCCGCACGCCTGGGCGGGCGCGATCCGGCGCGGCGGCGTGCCGTTCCTGCCCGCGCTCGCCGACGCCGAGATCCGCGGCCTGCGGGCCTGCGCCCGCCCCCAGTCGCTCGACGGCCGGCCGCTCATCGGTGCCGGCATCGACGGCCTCTGGGTGGCGGCCGGCCACGGTCCCTGGGGCATCTCGACCGGGCCCGCCACGGCCCGCATCGTGGCCGACGCGATCCTCACGGGCGCCGCGGTGCCCGCGGCGCTGTCGGTGCGGCGGGTCTGAGCCGGGCGGCGCGCGAGCGAATCTCGCGTCGTCGATCGTGCGATCCACGTTGGATATTCACGTCGATCGCACGACCATCCCCAGGCGCCGGCGAGGTGGCACCATCGCGGCGCGAGGAGGTGCCGATCGTGGAGCATCTGACCGGGCTCGAGGCGCTGCCCGCGTCCGGAGCGCGCCTCTACGCGCTGCCGGTCAAGGTGAAAGCGTTCGGGACCTTCCCGGTCCGGGCATTTGCAGAGACATGAGACGTTACGAGCTCGGCAGCTACGACGAGATGTGCGCGGGGCACAGCTGGGAGGTGCCCGAGCGCTACAACATCGCTCACGACGTGTGCGACAAGCACCCGCGCGACCGCCTCGCAATGGTCTGGGAGGACTGGACGGGGACCGAGCGGCGAGTGCACTTCGGCGAGCTGCGCGACCTGTCGAACCGGTTCGCGAGCGTGCTCCGTGCGCACGGGGTCGAGCGCGAGGACAGGGTCGCCACGCTGCTGCCCTCGTTGCCCGAGACCGCGGCCGCCTTCATCGGCACCTACCGCGCGGGAGCCATCCTTCTCTCGCTCTCGGTGCTCTACGGGGATGAGGGGATCGAGCACCGCCTGCGCGACTCGCAGGCGAAGGTCGTGGTGACCAACGCGGCCAACCGCGGGCGCATTCCCGACCACCTGGCCGAGACAGTGCTCGTGCTGGACGACGGCCTGCTCGACGAGATGGCCGCCGCCTCCACCGAGTTCGAAACCGTGGACACCGCCGCGGACGACCCGGCGCAGCTCTACTACTCGTCCGGCACCACCGGCATGGCCAAAGGCATCCTGCACGCCCATCGCTACCTGCTCGCGCACGAGGAGTTCGAGTTCTGCCACGACGTGCGCGACGGCGAGCTGTTCCACGGCTCCGGCGAGTGGGCCTGGGCCGCCGGGATCTGCCCCCTGCTCGGGCCGTGGCGCTACGGCGCCGTGGCGCTCGTGCAGGCGCGCAAGGGCGGCTACGACCCCGAGGAGCACCTGCGCTTCCTCTCGAAGCACGGGGTGGAGAACATCTTCACCACGCCGACCGCGCTGCGGGCGATGACCGGCGTGGAGGACGCCGGCAAGCGCTACCCGCTCGACAAGCTACGCGTGACCTGCTCGGCCGGCGAGCCGCTCAACCCCGAGGTGATCCGCTGGTTCCGCGACCAGTTCGGCCTCACGGTGCTCGACTACTACGGGCTCACCGAGAGCTACCCGCTGTGCGGCAACTTCCCCACGGTCGAGGTCCGCGAGGGGTCGATGGGGCGCCCGATGCCCGGTTGGGAGGTGGCCATCCTCGACGAGGACGAGCAGCCGCTCCCGACCGGCGAGCGCGGGGAGATCTGCCTGCGCGCCCGCTCGAACCCGCACTACCCGCTCGGCTACTGGAACCGGCCCGAGGACACCGAGGAGGTCTTCGGCGGCGACTGGTTCCACACCAAGGACGCCGCCACGGTCGACGAGGACGGCTACGTCTGGTACGCCGGCCGCGCCGACGACGTGATCATCTCCGCCGGCTACCGGATCGGGCCGTTCGAGGTGGAGTCCGCCTGCGTCGAGCACCCGGCGGTCAAGGAGGCCGCCGCGGTGGCCTCGCCCGACCCCCGCCGCGGCGACATCGTGAAGGCGTTCATCGTGCTCGCCGGCCACCACGACCCATCCGACGAGCTGGCGGACGAGATCAAGCAGCACGTGCGCAACCACCTCTCGGCGTACGCGTACCCGCGCGAGATCGAGTTCGTGGACGACCTGCCGAAGACGCTCACCGGCAAGATCCGCCGCGTGGAGCTGCGCGAGCAGGAGCGCGAGCGAAAGCAGGCGGACACGCCGGCGTAGGGCGGGGCGGGACGACTGGGTTTCGGCTTGCGGCCCCGCCCCACGGCCGTAGGCGCTTGTCCTCGTCGGCTCTAGGCTCGCGCGGGACGCGTTGCCCGATTGGACTCGCAGCCCGGACGGGATCCGCCGGCATCGACTCACTCGGGCGGTCCCTCAGATAAGGATCATGACCAGCACCATCACCAACCACCGTGACGTAGTCGTGGTCGGCGGCGGCCAGGCAGGCCTGGCCGTGGGTTACTTCCTCGCCCAGCAGGGCACCGACTTCACGATTCTGGAGGCCGCCGAAGAGCCGGCGGCCGTATGGCGCGAGCGCTGGGACTCGCTGAAGCTCTTCACATCCGCGCGCTACGACTCGCTGCCTGGCATGGAGTTCCCCGGGGATCCGGATCGTTATCCGATGCGGGACGAGGTGGCGGACTACCTCACCGACTATGCGCGCGAGTTCAATCTTCCTGTCGAGCTGAACAGCCGCGTCCGCGCGGTGCGGCGGCAGAACGACGGTTACGTCGTGGAGCTCGATGACCGTGCCTACGAGGCGCGGCAGGTGGTGATCGCGACCGGGCCGTTCCAGACGCCATTCGTCCCGCGGATCGCCGAGAACCTTGGCGACGACGTCGTGCAGATGCACAGCACGGGCTATCGCTCCCCGGAGTCCGTACCGGACGGCCGCGTGCTGGTCGTCGGCGGTGGCAACACCGGCTTTCAGATCGCGGAGGAGTTGTCGGCCTCCCGCGAGGTGCATCTCGCTATCGGTTCGCGCCAGACGCCGCTGCCGCAGCGCATCCTCGGGCGTGATCTGTTCTGGTATCTCGATGCGACCGGCCTGATCCGCAAGACGACGGCTTCCCGAATCGGCAAGCTGATGCGGAAGCGCGAGGACACGCTGATTGGATCGAATCCGCGTCGCGCACGCCGGCACGGCATCGAGCTCCACGGCCGCGTCGTCGCCGCGGCGGGATCCACCGTCAGCTTCGCCGACGGGGCCGCCCTGGGCGTTCGAGGCGTCATCTGGGCAACCGGCTTCCGAGTCGACCACTCCTGGATCGATGCCCCGGCGTTCGGTGACAGCGGCAGCGCCCTGCACGAGCGCGGCGTCACGACGTCGCCCGGCCTCTACCTCCTCGGGCAGCTATGGCAGCACACCAGGGGCTCGGCGCTGCTGGGCTGGGTCAAAGACGACGCGGCCTATATCGCCGCGAAGATCGCCGAGACGACCGCCGCCGCGCCCGCGTCAACCTCCAACTGAAATTGCAGGAGCGCAAGATGAGCACCACTCCAGATCGTTTCCCCACCGACGGCGAGGGTCTGCCCGAGGCGCACGCGCCCGAGCGGGTCGAGCTCTCAGACGGCGATGAGTTCAACCTCCGGATCGGGCCGGTCGCCAAGCGCATCGGCGACGACACCGTGCGGATGCTCGCCTACAACGGCTCGATCCCCGGACCGGTTCTCCAGGTCCAGGAAGGCGCGGAGATCGTCGTCAACATCGAGAACCAGGGCGATATGGACGCCACCGTCCATTGGCACGGGCTGCGGCTCGAGAACCGCTACGACGGCACCCACGAGACGCAGACCCCGGTCCGGGTCGGCGGGCGCTTCTCGGCCCGGGTGACTTTCCCGGATGCGGGCGTCTACTGGTATCACCCGCACATCCGCGAGGACTACGGCCAGGAGCTCGGCCTCTACGGCAACTGTCTCGTAACGCCGGCCGACCCCGATTATTGGGCGCCCGCCAACAGGGACCTCCCGCTGACGCTCGACGACATCCTGCTCGAGGACGGGAAGGTCGCGCCGTTCAGCCGCACCGAGACGACCCACGTTGCCATGGGGCGCTTCGGCGAGGTGCTGCTGGTGGGCGGCGAGACCGGCCTGTCCCTGGACGCCCACCTAGGCGAGGTCGTCCGGCTCTACTTCACGAACGCCGCCAACACGCGCACGTTCAAGGTCGCGCTGCCGGGCGCACGCATGAAGCTCGTCGGCGGAGACAGCGGCCACGTGGAGCACGAGGAGTTCGTCGAGGACGTGGTGCTCGCGCCCTCCGAGCGCGTGGTCGTGGACATCCTATTCGACAATCCGGGCGACCTGACGCTCGAGCACCGCACGCCCGAGCGCGTTTACCCGCTGGCCGCCATCCACGTGCGCGACGAGCGGATCGAGCCGTCGTATGCGGAGCAGTTCGATGTCCTTCGCACGAACGCCGACATGGTCGCCGAGCGCGAGCGGATCGCTCCCTATCAGGACGCGGAGCCCGACAAGAGGCTCGCGTTCATCGCCGAGATGGACATGGAGGCGCCCGAGGGGCCGGTCGTCTACCAGTGCCCGATGCACCCAGAGGTGCTGGGCGACGAGCCGGGCAGCTGTCCGAAATGCGCGATGAAGCTGCTGGCGGTCGCCGCGCCGAGCGCCGGTTACGCGTGCCCGATGCATCCCGAGATCGTGAGCGACGAGCCGGGCCACTGCCCGAAGTGCCAGATGAAGCTGGTGCCGGCAGCGCTCGTCGACGCTGGAGCCGGCCACGACCACGGGCACGAGCACGGCCACGCCACGGCCGGCGGGATCGAGTGGGAAGACGACATGGTCGACGTCAACCGGATGACGACGCCCGCGAACATGCGCTGGAAGCTTGTCGATCGCGACACGGGCGCCGAGAACGTGGCGATCGACTGGCGCTTCCGCGTCGGCGACCGCGTGAAGATCCGGCTGCTCAACGAGATGGCCGGGGACCACCCGATGCACCATCCGTTCCATGTGCACGGGGCGGGACGTTTCCTGATTCTGAGCCGCGACGGCGTGCCCGAGCCGAACCTGGTCTGGAAGGACACGGTGCTCGTGCGGACCGGGGAGACGGTCGACATCTTGCTCGACGTGACGAACGTCGGCCTATGGATGGCTCACTGCCACATCGCCGAGCACCACGAGAGCGGCATGATGTTCAGCTTCAACGTCGAGGAGTAGAGCTGAGCGACCCTGCGGCCCCTTTCTCAATCGGGGTGCGAGTACTCCTCGTAGCGCCACAGCATCACGCCGAGCATCGCGGGGATCATGACCGCGTGCTGGACGCCGAGGGCCGCCCCAGACTCCAGGGCTCCAGCCCATGCGAGCGCTGCGGCGGCGAGGCTGGGCACGATCATCGACATCGCCATCTCCACGTTGCGGGCCACGGAGTGACCGCGGTAGCTCATCCAGAGAACCATGGGCACGGTCATGTTGAATCCCATCAGCATCACCTGGGTGCCGCCCGGTTGGTCGGACAGGCTGCTTCCGGACAGGCCAAAGGCCAGCGCCGTCACTCCGCCCAGCACGAGCATGCCCAGGAGCATCGCCAGAACCATCTCGCCGAAATGACGAGCGAACGCGCGCTTGCTGGCGCCCCTCGAGGCCTCGACGCCGCTGCTGCCTGCTGTTGACTCGTGATCCATCTCTGCTCCTGTAGTCGGGATCGAGCGGAGTTATACCCCTGGGGGGTATATGTCTCTGTGAGTCAGCGCACACAGCCGGCACCCTTGCCGGTTGCGGTCGCGTCAATCGCGGAAGGGCGCGAGCCGAATGCTCAGGTCGCTCAGAGCGAAGCGGTGCAGGTACCAGGCGCGGCCGCGCGGGACCTGCTTGGCCTCGGCTCGGAGCAGCCCGGCGAACTCCCGCTT
>DASRIC010000093.1:0-87478 GCA_035650215.1 Thermoleophilaceae bacterium | reverse complement strand
CCTGGGGGTCGGTGACGTCGTCGGCCTTGACGACTACCATCTCCATGCTGCCCTCACTGGGGAAGGCCGCTTCGATGCGGTCGTAGGTCTGCATCACCTGGAGGTCGCGTGAGTAGTCCTCCGTCCCGCCCAGGGTGGTTTGCATGCCGAGCGCCGGCACCGCGAGCGCCACCAGCACACCGGCGGACACGAGCGCCGAGAGCAGCGGGCGACGCAGCACCCGGTCGAGGAAGCGCGACCACAGGCCGGCCTCGCCGATCCGGTTCTTGATGCGCCCGACCAGCGGCACGCGGCCCTTGTCGACCCGGTCGCCGAGCTTCGAGAGCACGGCCGGAAGGACGGTCACGGAACCGGCGACAGCAACCGCGACAACCATGATCGTGCCGGTGGCGAACGAGGCGAAATTCGAGATCCCGCCGAGATACATGCCGGCCATCGCGACCATCACGGTCAGGCCGGAGATCACGACCGCCCGCCCCGAGGTGGCCGCGGCGGCCTCGATGGCGGCGTCCTTCTCGCGTCCGGCAGCCCGCTCCTCGCGCTCGCGCTTGAGATAGAACAGGGTGTAATCCACGCCCACGGCCATGCCGACGAGCAAGACCACGTGCATCACCTGCGCGTCCACCGGCGCGAGCTGGCTGACCGGGCCGAGCAGGCCGAGGGTGGCGAGCACGCTCGTGAGCGCGAGCAGCACCGGGATGCCCGCCGCCACCAGCGCGCCGAACGTGAACACCAGGATGATCAGCGTGAGTGGCAGGGTGAGCAGCGCCGACTTGCCCATCTCCTCGTTGCTCGCATCGAGCGTGGCCTTCGTGATGCTGGCGTCGCCGGCCTCCTCGATGCGGAACCCCGGGTGCGCGTCCGCGGCCGCATCCACGGCGGCGAGCGAATTCACCACCGCCTTCTTGGTCGTCTTGGAGTCGCCGGGTAGCTCGAAAGTGACGAGCGCCGAGTGCCCGTCTGCCGATACCTGGCCGGATCTCTCGTAGGGGCCGACGACGTTGTCCACGCCGTCGGTGTTGCGCAGTCGCTTGGCTACGTCGGCGACGGCGGCCTTGAACTGGGCGTCGCCCGTCGAGAGCTTCCCGCTCTGCACGAGCACCTGCTCGGTCGCGGCGTCCTCGAATGCGTCGTTCAGGACCTTGCCGGCCTGTCCCGACTCGCCAGGACCGGCGGCGTTCGGCTCGATCTCCTTCTGCGGCAGGACGTTGAAGCCCACCACCACCGACACGAGCACGAACGCGAGCCATCCAAGAATGGCCTTACTACGATTCTGGACGCTCCAGCGCCCGATCCTTGCGGTGGTGTTGCTCGGTGATTGCATCCCATCTCCTTGGGGTGGTTGATCGACATCGCCACTGTCGGGGTTGGGAGCCGAGCGGACATCAGGGGTGGGCCCTGAGCGGACCCTGAAACAGACGCCTCCGGTGGGTGGCCCCGGGTTATGCTGGCCTGGGGTGAACCCGGCGACGAGCAGAGACCGCGCACCTCTGGTCGGTAGGGCTCGCGAGATCGAGCAGCTGGCGGCTCTGCTCGGAGAGGAGGAGGGTGGACTGGCCGTGGTGAGCGGCGAGGCCGGCATCGGCAAGACGCGGCTGCTCGAGGAGATCACCGAGCGGGCCGCCGAGGCCGGTCATCTCACCCTGGTCGGCCGGGCGGCCGAGTATGAGCGCGAGCTCCCATTCGGCCTCGTGATCGACGCCGTGGACCCCTACCTGGAGGCGCTTGACAGCCAGGCATACGAGCGGCTGGCCCGCGACCGCGTGGGCGAGCTCGCGAGCGTCTTCCCCGCGCTCCACGGCCTGGGGGAGGTCGCACAGGAGCCGGCGACGGCGACCGAGCGCTTCCGGATCCACAACGCGGTGAGGGAGCTGCTCGAGCGCCTTGCCGCCCGGCAGCCGATCCTGTTCGTGCTGGAGGACCTCCATTGGGCCGACGGGGCGTCGCTCGAGCTCATCACGCATCTGGTCCGGCGCCCGCCGCAGGCCGCGGTGACCCTTGCGCTCTCATACCGGACGGGCCAGGCCGACGCGGCCATGCTCAGGTCGATCCAGGACCGCTCCGGGGGCGCCGTCACGACGATCGAGCTGAAGGCGCTGGAGCTCGAGGACTCCGCCCGGCTGCTCGGGTCAGAAGCCGGGGATGTGGAGGGCCTGCAGCGTGAGAGCGGCGGCAATCCGTTCTACCTGCTGGCCCTGGCGCACGGCGACGGAAGCCCGGCGGGCGTGCCTGCGGACGGGCACGCGCTTGGCATTGGCGTGCCGGCGGCGGTGAGCTCCGCCATCGCGAGGGAGCTCGACGGGTTGTCGCCGGGCGCGCGCTCGGTGGCCGAGGCGGCTGCGGTGGTGGGCGACCCGTTCGAGGTGGCTCTGGCGCGGGCCGCGTCGGAGCGCTCGAATGCCGATCTCACGGGCGCGCTCGACGAGCTGGCCTCCCGCCGGCTGATCAAGGTGGGGGACACGCCGCGCCGCTTCGCGTTCCGGCATCCGCTGGTCCGCACGGCGATCTACCAGGCCGCTCCACCGGGAACGGCGATCGCCACGCATCGCCGGCTGGCCGAGATCCTGATCTCTCGCGGAGCGCCCGCGTCGGAGTCGGCGCACCACGTGGAGCGCTCGGCTCAGCACGGCGACATGGGGGCGGTCGAGCTGCTGCGCGAAGCCGCGGAGCAGAACGCGACACGCGCCCCGACGAGCGCCGCCCGCTGGCTGGCCGCCGCCCTCGAGCTCTGTCCCACAACGGCTCCGGACGAGTTCAGGCGAGATCTCATCGTCGGGGTGGCCGGGGCGCAGGCGGCCGCGGGCGAGCTCGAGGAGGCTCATGCCTCATTCGAAAGTGCCCTCGAGCTCACCCGGCCGGGCGACCCGATCGGGCCCAAGCTGGTGCTGGCCCTGGTGGGGATCGAGCATCTGACCGGCCGCCAGCTCCAGGCGAAGGAACGCCTCGAGACGGCCCTGGCCGAGCTGGGCGAAGACGAGTCCGAGGTCGGCGTCTCGCTGAAGATCGCACTCACCGTGAACGGGCTCTACCTCGAACGCGACGGCATGTATTCGTGGGGCGAGAGCGCGACGGAGAGCGCGGCCGAGCTCGACTCGGTTCCGGTGTCCGCGGCGGCACATGCCGCGTTCGCCCTGGGAGCGGCTTTCACCGGCCGGATCGACGTGGGCGCGCAGGAGGCGGACGAGGCGTCGCGCCTGATGGCCTCGCTTGCCGACGACGAGCTCGCGCTCATTATCGACGCGATCGGGAACCTCGCGGGGGCCGAGCTCTATCTCGACCGCTACACCGCCTGCCGAGAACACGCCGAGCGCGGGATGCGGGTGGCGCGCGCCAGCGGCCAGGGCGAGCTCGTCGCTTTCCTCAATCCGACCCTCGGCACGTCGCTGTGGGTACTCGGCGACTTCGAGCGCTCGGCGGAGATCCTCGACGCGGCGGTTCAGGGCGCTCGGCTCACGAAGAACGCGCAGGCGATCGCGTGGGGGGCATTCAACCGCGCCTACTCGGCGCTCATGGGCGGCGATGTAGAGACCGCCTACGCACTGGGCGAGGAGAGTGTGGAGCTCTCGCGCGACTTCACCGACGGGCTCGTTTCCTCACACGCCGGGGTGGTGCATGGGGCGACGCTGCTGGAGATCGGAGAGTACGAGCGTGCGCTCGAGCTGATGCTGAGGCGCGCCGGGGGTGCGGATCTGCCCCTCATCGCCCCCGGGCCTTGGCGCGCGACGTATCTCGAGTTCATGGCGCTTTGCTGGCTCGCGCTGGGTCGCGAAAAGGAGGCCGCGGCAGCGGCGGAACGCGCGCGCGGCCAGGCCACGGCCGTGCCGCTGCCGATCGCCGAGATGGTGGCGGCCCGCGCTGAAGCCTCTCTGGCGCTGGCGAGGGGCGAAGGCGGCGCCGCAGCCTCGCTGGCGCTCGCCGCGATCGACAGCGCGGAGTCGGTGGCCGCACGGCCCGCGGCGGCGACCTGCCGGGTGCTGGCCGCGAGGGCGCTGCTGGCGGCGGGCCAGGACGAGGAGGCCGTCGCGTTGCTCGAGCGCGCCGCGGGCGATCTCGAGGCCATGGGGGCTCTCCGTTACCGAGATCAGGCGGAGGCGCTTCTGCGCAAGGCCGGTGTGCGGCGCGCGCGGAAGTCCGTTCGCGGCAAGGCGGACGGGCGCGGGGTCGAGACTCTCAGTGGGCGGGAGCTGGAGGTGGCCACCCTCATCCGAGACCGGCGCACCAACAAGGAGATCGCGGCTGAGCTGTTCCTCAGCCTCAAGACGGTCGAGAGCCACGTCCGCAACATCTTCGGAAAGCTGGGCGTCTCATCGCGAGTGGACATCGCGCGCGCAATCGAGGCCATGCCACCCAGCACCTGACGGGAGTCAGGGCAACTGCGCCTGCGTGACTCGGATCGCACGCGTGCGCTCGGCGACGAACGGCGGCAGTTGGCGCAACGCCGTGGTCTCGTCCTCGGCCTCGGTCGCCCACCAGAGCTCGTGACCGCCCCCCATGCAGGTCGTGTAGGGATCACTCCGGCGGAGTGGGCTCTCGAAGCCGCGCCAGGCGGCATAGGCCGCGGGGCACTCGGACTCGCTGTGCCGGCTGTGTAACAAGAAGAACGCCATACGCCAACGATCGCCTGTGGAGGGCGAGCGCACATCAGGGCGCGACCCTGATCTTGGCGTCGCCGCGGGCGGCCGACCAGGGCTGGCGCGGATCAGCGAGCGGAGTCGAGGGTGATTAAGGGTGCGCTGAACCAGGTTCAGGGTTCGGCACCGATGTCCGCGCACTCGGGGAGGCGCAGTATCGCCCCATGTCCGCTATCGAGATGCAAACCCAGCTTCAGGAGCTCCAGGCAGAGCGCGTGCTGGCGTCGCTCGAAGGGCTCGCAAACCAGGCCTCGTACGTGGCCGATCTCGACAAGGAGATCGCCGTCGTCCGCCACGCCTACGTCGGCGCGGCCGTGACCGAGATCGCGACCCTGAGGGCCCAGCTGTCCGGGCCCCAGGTGGGCTGAAGGAGCGAACGATGGCTCCCCGCTTCTGGACCGTGACGATCGGCGACCGCGAGCTCCGCGTCGTCGCTGGAACCGCGAGGCGGCGGAGAAGGTCGCTGCCCGCCGGGCGCAGGACCGAGACAAGGCGACTCAATCCCGAGACAGGGAGGTGGAGGCCAGATGAGCCCCGCAGCCGCCCTTCAGGAAAGCCGTCCGGTCAGCCGCTCCCACGCGAGCCCCCGCGTGGCGCGCGCCCATGCCGGCGGACACACACAAATGGATTCGACGTACGACCCCACGAATACGAGAATCGGGTAGTCGCGTTCCTTGACAAAGCATTCCTCGACAACTAGGAGGAGAGACCATGTTGATCAGCACCATGAACGACCTACCCGGCTACCGGATTCAGGAGGTCAGCGGCGAGGTCTTCGGCCTCACCGTCCGCTCGCGGAACGTCGGCTCGCAGCTCGGGGCCGCCGTCAAGTCGCTCAGAGGCGGCGAGCTCAAGGGAATGACCAAGATGCTCGCCGAAGGCCGGGAGCACGCCACCCAGCGCCTCATCGAGGAAGCCGAGGCCAAGGGAGCGAACGCCGTGATCGCGTTCCGCTTCGACACCTCCGAGCTCGGCAGCACATGGACCGAGATCTGCGCCTACGGGACCGCGGTCCGCGTCGAGCCCTCGGCCTGAGGCACCTACCGCACGAGCGGCACGCTCAGCCGCCTTGGGCGCGCACGGGCCCGGCCTTCAGCACAGTGGCACATTCGCTCTCGACTACCGGCCGGGCCGTGAGTGGTCTGTCGACGTGGTCGCCTGCGCTTCATCGGGCTGGTATGCGCACTCCAGGCCTTGTCCGAGCACGGCCAGCTTGTTCTCGCGGGCGACACGTCAAACCCGTTTCCAGAGGATCAGCAGGAGATTTCCGACGAGCCGTTCAGCGGTACTGCACAAGCTCGACCTGCGGCTCACGCTTGGAGTGCTGCTCCTTAACGGATCCGAGAGCCGTGCCGTCGGCGATCGCGTGCCTGCGGAGACCCCCTCTCGTCCAGGACGGAGCTCCAGGCCGATCGCCGCGCCGATTCAAAATCGGCCTCATTCGGAAGGAAGGTCTGGTCGCCGGCAGTCGCGGTAGTCGGGGTCAGGATTGTGGACAAACCGCACCGCTGCGATCGTCGCGCTGCCCTCGAGAAGGACCCGTGCCACCCGAGGCATTCGATCAGTCGGACGGCTGAGCTCGATCGGCCGCTCGACATCACAAGGATCGAGTCCACGCTCGCCAGGCCAGCAGTGGTACTGCTTGCGCACCGGCGCAGCGTCTCAGATCATGGGCGCCCGAAACCTCGGCGCCGTCCCAAGCGGGGCGAGCGCTGTGACTAGACCCCGCAGCAGCGGACTCGCCATCACCATGCACTCGCGGTACTGGTCGAGCAGCACCGCGTAGTGCAGAACCGCCCGCGGGCTCGAAGAGCTCCGGATCCTCCCGGCCTCCATCAGCGCGGACTCCGCGGCGAAGTAGTCCTCGAAGTCGAGCGCCGGTGCGTGCACGTTCCGAACGCGCACAGCCCGGTCGCCGACTCGGAACGTATGCACCTTGCCGACAGGCGCCGAGGCCGACTCCCCGGCGGCCACCGTACGCCGGCCATCGCGCACGAAGACCTCGAAGGCACCGTCGAGCACCTCGTAGTCTCGCTGGTTGGGATGGATGTGCTTCGGGGGCGTCTCCGTCGACGGCGGCAGCCACCACTCCATCTCCAAGTATTCGCCGTTGGTATCGGCCGCCGCCTTCGTGATCCGAAACTCGCTGCCGTCAACGAATCTCAAGACATCCCGGAGGCGGCCACGACATCGACCCTACGCCGTGCGACCGAGCCAAGCCGAGCGGCGGAATCCGCCACATCGCCGCGACATTGGCCGGGCCCGCATCGACGGTGCAGAGGTTTGCGCGCAGAGGTGAGCCCAACCTTCCGCCTTCGCCGCACGCGCCTAGCTTTCAGCCCTTCCGCCGTGTTAGCTTGCGCGTGTGTCCCCCCTTCGCCCGTTGGCCCTCGGGCTGGCCCTCGCAGCGCTGCTCGCGCTGCCCGTGTCGGCGTCGGCTGTGCTCCCCGGTGAGAACGGCCGAATCGTTTACATCAGCGGGCCCGCCTTCGCCAACACACAGCTGTTCCTGCGCGGGGTGACGGGCAGCACGGGTGGCGGGACCAAGGAGGGTCCGCTCTCGCCGGGGATGGTGCAGCGCCGCCATCCCACCTGGTCGCCCGACCGCACGAGGATCGCGTACGCCGAGGGTCCGGGCGGTGCCGCCGGCTACGACATCTACATCCTCGACCTCACGACGCCGGGCGCGACACCTCGGAACATCACGAACTCCTCCGGCGTCACCGACGACCGCCCGGCCTGGTCCCCAGACGGCACCCGCATCGCGTACGAGAGCGGCAACGACATCATCGTCCACACGCTCAACGGCGCCACCAACCGTAACCTGACCACCACGCTCGCTCCCAGAGCCTGGAAAGCGGCCTGGAGCTCGGGCTCGCAGACCCTCTACTACTCGGTAGGCGACATCACCGTGGCGCCGAACGGCAACAACAACGACGCCAAGATCTACCGGCAGCCGGCGAACAACTCGAGTCCCGGAACGGAGCTCCTCCATATCAGCGGCGCCCACGTGTTCCAGCCCGCGATCTCCCCCGACGGGACGAAGCTCTGCTACACGACGAGCACTCAAGCTTCGGCCCTCCCCACCAGCGCCGCCATCTTCGCTGCGCCCCTCAGCGCACCTGGCTCGTTCACCGTGGTCGCGGCCAGCGGCGTCGGTGACTACAACTGCACATGGTCGCCGGACGGAACCACGATCGCGTACGCCGAGAACTACGCGGGCAACGGCGAGATCTACATGGAGAACGCGGACGGGTCGAGCCTGTTCCCGATCAACCTGAGCAATGCCCCCGGGTTGTACGACGGCAACCCCGACTGGGCCCCCGATGGGCGTCCCACGTGCCCCAACACCACGGTCGCGACCGTCGTAGACACACCGGTGACGTTCCGCGTGGACTGCACGGACACGGGCCCCGCCTACGAGCGGACGAGGGTGAGGGAGTTCAAGCGGACGGACCCGGCGAACGGGACAGTTGCGCAGGAACTCGCCGGGGACCCCTTCACATACACCCCCAATCAGAACTTCAGCGGCACTGACACATTCCAGGTGAGCAGCTTCGACGAGTTTGGCTTCGGGACTGACACCAGCACGGTGAGGATCATCGTCCGCCTCCGCGGCGGAGGCGGAGGTGGGGGCCCGACAGCCTCCTGCGGCGGTCTCCCCGCCACGATCGTTGGCACGGCCGGCGCCGAGGTGATCCTCGGCACCCGCCAGCGCGACGTGATCGCCGCACTCGGCGGGAACGACACCGTCCGCGGTGGTCGCGGCCGGGACGTGATCTGCGGAAGTTCCGGCCGGGACCGGATCGGCGGCGGTGGGGGCAACGACCGGATCGGCGGCGGCTCGGGAGGCGACCGCCTCGCCGGCAACGGCGGCAACGACCGGGTGTCGGGGAACGGCGGGAACGACACCGAGAGCGGCGGCGGCGGGCGGGACGCCCTGAGCGGCAACGCGGGCCGCGACCGCCTCTCCGGCGGGCCCGGCGGCGACCGGCTGAACGGCGGCGCCGCGCGCGACAGGTGCGTGGGCGGCCGGGGCACCGACAGCGCCTCGCGCTGCGAGAGCCGCGCGAGTATCCCCTAGGCCACGCGCCGCAGCCGGTAGAAGCGCTCGTCGAAGCGGAGCAGCCGTGCCAGCGCGTCCGGCTCCGAGTCGGCCACCTCGACGTCGGTGATCGTCCAACCTGGGAGGGCGCGCTCGATGTCGGCGCGGCTCGCGCCGCGCGGGAGCGGCCCGCGCCGGCGAGGCGCGAAGCAGTCGAGCAGCAGGGTGGCGTCGTCGGCTGCCACGGCGCTCAGCTGGCGACCCATCGCCATGCGCTGCTCGTCGCCGAGCCCGTGGAAGGTGCCCGTGTCGAGCAGGAGCCGGTAGCCAGAGCCCACCCCGGTGTCGCCGAGCGCGGTCACGTCGCCCCGCACGAGGCGAAGCTCCACCCCGGCGTCGCGGGCGCGCTCGTCCGCACGGCGCAGCGCTTTCTCGACGAGGTCGACGCCGGTGACCCTCCAGCCGCGCGCGGCCAGTTGCACGCCCCAGACGCCGCTTCCGGTGCCGAGGTCGAGGGCGGCGCCGTGGGGCGGCCCGCTCCCGTTCTCCTCGCGCGCCACGAGCTCGAGGAGCTTTTCGGCGAACGGGGGATGGTCCGCGAGGTCCTCCCAGGGATGGATGCCGAGCGCGTAGGCAAGCGGGTAGTTCATGCCGGCCTCAGGGCGGTCCCGAGAGCGGCGGCGGCGAAGGCGTCGGGCCGCTCGATGTGCGGCGCGTGGCCGCTGTCCTCGATCACCTCGAGCGGCCAGCCGAGCCGGCTGCTTGCGGCGGTGGCGTGCGACAGCGGCACGAAGCGATCGTGTCGCCCCCACGCCAGCTCGACGGGAATCCCGATCCGCCGCAGGTCGGCATCCGGGACCTGCTTCGTAGCGCTTCCGATAAGCCCCCGCATCGTGCGCTTCACGTGCGGCACCCGCGTCCGCTCGAGGTTGTAGGAGGTGAACGCTGCGAACCAGCCCGGATCTCGGTCCCGGACTCCGTCGAAGTCGTGCAGCGCGTAGCGCCCCATCCGCTCGTCGTTCCTTTCGGTCGGGCGCAGCGAGAAGCGGATCGCGATCACCTTCAGCCCGAGCGGGATGCGGTAGGGCCCCATGCCCGGGCTGCCGTAGATCACGAGCCGGCGGAGGAGCTCGCCGTCTCGCGCCGCGAAGCGGGCGGCCGGACCGCCGCCCAGCGAGTGCGCGATAAGCACGGGCGGCTCGTCACAGGTCTGCCGGAGGAGGTCGCGGAGCCAGGCCCGGAAGGTGGGCGGGTCGAGCCGCGCCACGGGCTCGGACTCTCCGAGTCCCGGCAGGTCCGGCACGATGAGCCGATGAGCGCCGGCGAGGCGGGGGATGAGCGGTGCCCAGACCGTGCCGCCGCACTCGATGCCGCCGTGCAGGAGCACCAGGGGCGGCCCCTCCCCGCCCTCGAGGACGGTCGTGGCGACCCGGGCCGCGGACACCACGCGCTCGGAGAGTGGCAGGTCTTGAAGCATTCGTTCGCGTGCGTTCATGGTGTCGCGACCGTACGGCCGGCGGGCACTGGGCGCATCGGCGGGATCACCCAACTCTGCGCGGCGGCGAAGTTGGGTGATTTCACCCAGCGGCGCTCAGAGTAGGCCGAGCTCGTGGGCCCGCGCCACGGCGGCCGCCCTGGTGGAGACGCCGAGCTTCGTGAAGATGTTGCTCACGTGCCGGTCGATCGTGCGAACGCTGAGCACCAGCTCGGCGGCGATGGCCTTGTTCGTGTCACCGGTGGCGATGTGTCGCAGCACCTGGAGCTCGCGCGCGGTCAGACCATGGCGGGAGCCGCCGCTCGCCGCGAGCGGGTCGAGCCGCTCCAGATCCGGCCGGGCGCCGAGCCGCTCGAAGCCGGTACGGGCGGCGTCGAGCTCGAGCGCCGCGGACTCGTCGTCGCCGAGTGCCCGGCACGCCCGGGCGGCCAGGGCGCGCGTTCGCGCCAGCTCGTACGGGGCATCGAGCTGCCTCCACATCTCGCCGGCGCGACGCAGCGCGGCAGCGGCGCGCCGCGCGTCGCCCTCCGCCAGCTCGAGTGCCCCGCGCGCCTGCGCCGCGATCGCCACGAGCGCGCCCTCGCCGTCCGCCTCGGCGAGCCCGTCGAGCTCGTCGCAGGCGGCGCGAGCCGCGGCCCGGTCGTCCACGGCCAGCATGATCTCGACGTAGGCGCGCAGCAGGGCCACGCGCAGGCCCGGGGCGCTGATCTCGGCCTCGACCCTGCGGATGGCGGCCTCGGCGGCGTCGAGCCGGCCCTGAGCGAGCCGGAGCAGCGCCAGGCCCGGGTAGGGCTCGCGCCCCTGCCGGCTCGCATCGCGGTAGCACTCCTCCGCCGCGGCGTCCTCTCCCAGCACGCGCCTTATCTCCCCCTGCCGGTATGCGGCCTCGCCGGCCGCGTCGGGGTTCCCGCCCTCGACGCAGCGTTCGCCCGCACGCCGGGCCTCCTCGAGCGCCTCGGGCCAGGCGCCCCCGAGCTGCATGATCTCGGCGCGGTGGATCAGGCAGCGCCCGCTGAACGCCACGAGGTCGGGCTGGCGCTCGCACCAGCGGCTCAGCGCCGCGGTCCACTCGCGCGCCCGGGCGACCTGGTGCGCGTCCTGGCACGCGAGGATCACGCCGCAGTAGACGATCCCGGAGACGATCGGCGACAGCTCACCCGCGACCACCGCGACCATCGCCTCGTCGAGCAGCGCCAGACCCTCCTGGATCCTGCCGGCGATGATCAGAATGTGCCCCTGCTCGTGCGCGGCGAGTGCGAACAGGTCGTGCTCGCCCGCCTGCGCGCCAAGCTCGACAGCCTCCGCGAGCGTGGCGGCCGCCGCCTCCCAGTCGCCGCCGGCCTCCTGCTCGAACGCGAGCGGGAGCATCAGGTAGCCGCGCCCCACGGACGCGGGGTCAACCCGATCGAGCACCCGCTCGGCGCGGCTGAGCCAGCCCGTGGCCTGGCCCATGTCGCCACGGCGAGCGAGGGTGATTCCGACCCAGAGCGCGCAGCGGAATGTGGCCGTCGCGTCGCCGGACTCGACGTGCGCCCGGTGGGCGCGCATCATCAGCTCGAGGAACTCCGCCTCGCGTCCGAGCATGTAGGCGGACGTGGCGAGCAGCTCCAGGTCGTCTCCGCCGAGCGGAGCGATGCCGTCCGCGGCCGTCAGGGCGCCATGGGCGTCCTGCCAGGCGAGTCGGGCGTAGGCCTCGCGCCCCCGCTCGAGGTCGGCGGCAACGGTCACGACCGGTCGATTATCGCGGCCGCGCTAGCCTCAGCGTCATGTGCCGCAACATCCGCACCCTTCACAACTTCGAGCCGCCCGCCACCGACGAGGAGGTTCGCGCGGCCGCCCTTCAGTACGTGCGCAAGATCAGTGGCTCCACTAAGCCATCGCAGGCGAACGCGGAGGCATTCGAGCGCGCGGTGGACGCCGTGGCGCTCGCCTCGTCTGCGCTGCTCTCCGAGCTCGTGACAAGCGCGCCGCCCAAGGATCGCGAGGTCGAGGCGGCCAAGGCGCGGGCTCGTTCGGCGCAGCGCTACGCGGCGGCCTGACCCCGCCCCGCGCCGCGCTCAGGCCGCGCGGCGCTGCTGCACGTACGGCATCCGGCGCGGCTGGGTGACCGCGGCCCGTGACATCTCGGAGAAGCCCACGGCCTCGAGCGCGCTGTTGCAGCGGTCGCACAGCAGCGAGTCGAAGTCGCCCGGCTCGCCCCAGGCCTCGAACTCTTCAGCGCAACGGGGGTCGGTGCAGATGAGGATCGCGTACAGCATCTCGGGACCCATGCTGTGCACGGGCCCGGACGGAACGGCCGGCTACGCGCCTTCGGAGGCGGGGACGATCAGCCGGATGTGTCGCCGGGAGAGCATGAGCACCGGCGCCTTCCAGTCGCGGCCTGAGCCGTCGAGCGCCGTGAGCTCGGCGTCGATCAGCGTGAAGAACTCCTGGTCGCGCCTGTTCACGTGGTCTGACACGCGGCTGCGGTAGCCCTCGCGGGCGAGCGTCATCATCCCCTCGACGCGGTAGCGGTCGGTCTCGACGACCACACGTTCCTTGCGTTGATCCACGGCGGAGCAATCTACACATGTACCTTTGACTTGATGGACATGGGCACCACCGTCGCCGGGCGCAGCTCAGCGCTCGAGGCGGTCTTCAAGCCGGTGCAGCCTCCGACCACCTTCGAGGAGACCGTGGAGAGGCTCGGCACGGCCATCCGGCTCGGGCTCCTGGCCCCCGGCAGCCAGCTGCCGCCGGAGCGCGATCTGGCGGACCAGCTCGCCATCTCTCGCTCCACGCTGCGCCAGGCGATCACGACGCTCGTCCAGAGCGGGCATCTGATCTCGGTGCGCGGTCGCGCGGGCGGCACCTTCGTCGCGGAGGAGCCCCCGCTCGGACAGGAGGCCGGCAAGCCGCTCGGTGAGATCGCTCGCGCCGTGCTCGACTATCGGGTGGCGGTCGAGACGGGCGCCACGGTGCTGGCCGCGGAGCGCGCCGGCGAGGACGACCTCGCCTACCTCGAGACCCTCACCGCCCACATGGCGGACACCAGCGGGGCCACGTTCGAGGTCTACCGGCGCGCTGACGTGCGTTTCCACATCGGGCTTGCGGAGGCCTCGCACTCGCCGCGGCTCGTGACGGCGATGACGGAGGTCCAGGGCCAGATGAGCGACCTGATCCAGCGCATCGCACATCCCGACGAGGTGCTCACCCGATCGAACGCGCAGCACCGCCGCCTCGTCGCGCTCGTCGGACGCGGCGAGATGGGGCCGGCCGTGAAGCTGATGCGCGAGCACTGCGAGGGGACCGAGCACATCCTCGCCGGGCTGATGCCTGACCCCTCCGCCTGAGCCCCCGGCGCGGCTACGGTGCGGCTGCCTCGAGGGCCAGCGCGCCGAGCACCTCCTCCCACCACACGCGCTCGCTCTCAGGCACGCCCGCCCGCACGCGCCGCCGCACCCATTCCCCGACGGCCTGACGCGAGCCGAGCGCGAGCGTGGGACCGGTCACGGCGTAGCGGCCGTCCTCGAGGAGCACGAGCGAGCCGGGCAGGTCCCGGCGCGAGCGGAGCCGGTCGATCACCGCGAGGTCGCCCACCTGGTCCGGCCGGGCCGGGTCCCCGTCGTCGTCGTCCCAGGGCCTGACGGTGAACACGAGCGTGCCGCCCACCAGCCGCGGCTTGGGCCTCGCCTCCGGGCCGATCGGGCCGGAGTGCCAGCGCTCGAGCAGCGCACGCACGTCGCGCGCGACCTCCTGGCGGACCAGCACGTGCAGGCGGTCGCCCTCCTCGACCCTCGTCGAGCCGCGCGGTGGGATGGCCTCGTCGCCGCGCACGATCACGTTCACGAGCGCCTCGCGCGGCAGCTCGAGCTCGCGCGTTCGCAGGCCCACGATGGCGTCGCCGGGCTGCACCGGGTACTCGACCACCTCGGCGCCGAGGCGGCGCACCGTGCCGGTCTCCGCCAGCGGGCTCGGCAGCAGCGGCTCGCTGGTCGTGACCCCCAGCCGGCGCGCCAGCGCCTCGAAGGTCGTGCCCTGGAGCAGCGTCGAGACGAGAACGGCGAAGAACACGATGTTGAGGAACTCGAGGCCGAGCCGGTCGAGGCCCGCGTTGATCGGGAACGTCGCGAGCACGATCGGCACGGCGCCGCGCAGGCCCGCCCAGCCGAGCACGACCTTCTCCTTGACCGTGAAGCTCTCGAAGGCGAGCGCCAGGAAGCTGGCGACCGGGCGGGCCACGAAAATGGTCACTAGCGCGAGCACGGTGCCCTCGATCGCCACGTCCACGAGGTCGTGCGGGAAGATGAGGAGGCCGAGCGCGAGGAACATGGTGAGCTGGGCCACCCAGGCGAGCCCGACGTGGAAGCTCGTGATGGTCTGCTTGGCTGGGATGTTCCCGCTGCCGAGGATCAGCCCCACGAGGTAGACGGCGAGGAAGCCCGAGCCGTCGATGCTCGCCGCGGCGCCGTAGGCGATCGCGCCGCCGGCCAGCGACGCGACGGGGTAGAGGCCGGGTGTCTCGAGGTGCGCGCGCTTGAACCCCTCGGTGGTGAGCCAGCCCACCGCGATCCCCACGACCGCGCCGATGCCGAGCTGCTTCACGAACAGCCAGACCATGTCCGGTGCGCCGTAGTCGGGCAGCTGGATCCAGTCGATGAAGCCGATCACCAGCAGCACGGCGACGGGATCGTTGAAGCCGGCCTCGCCCTCGAGCGTGAACGCGAGATTCCTCTTGAGGGACGAGCTGCGCAGAAGCGCGAAGATCGCCGCGCCGTCGGTGGAGGCGATGATCGAGCCGAGCAGCAGGCCCTCGAGCAGGGAGAGGTCGAACAGGAGCATCGCGACCACGCCGGCGATCCCCGCCGTGACCACGGTGCCGAGCACCGCGAGGCTGAGGGCCGGGCGCAGCACGGGGCGGATTTCCCGGAAGCCCGCGGTCAGGCCGCCCTCGAAGAGGATCAGGGCGAGCGAGATCACGCCGATCAGCTCGGCCAGGTGGTAGTCGTCGAACGGCAGCCAGCCGAGCGCGTCGGAGCCGACCAGCATCCCCAGGCCGAGGAAGAGCAGCAGTCCGGGCAGCCGCACGCGGCCCGCCATGAGAGACGCGAGCAGGCCGGCGGCGAGCATCAGGCCGGCCGCGAGGATGAATTGCTCGTCGCTCACGGAGCCAGCATGTTCCCGTACGCGCGCGTGTGACGGTTGTGACTAGAGCGCGGCGGCCCGCTCCACGAAGGCGCGCCAAGCCTCGTGCTGCTCGGAGCGCCAGGCGCCGTCGCGCCGCGGCTCCACCCGCTCGCCCACGGGCACGCGCTCGGCGATCTCGGCGATCGAGCCCCACACGCCGCCGCCCACGGCGCCGAGCGCGGCGGCGCCCGCCGCGGTGGCGTCGACCGCGCCGCGCTGGACCGGCACGCCCGCGGCGTCGGCCTGGAGCTGGAGCAGCAGCGGGTCGCGGGTGAGCCCGCCGTCCACGCGGAGGACGTCGATCGGGCCGTGCTCGGCCATCGCCGCTAGCACGTCCGCCACCCGCCAGGCGATCGCCTCGAGCGCGGCGCGCGCCACATGCGCGGGCCGGCTGCCGGCGGTGAGCCCGGCGATCACCCCACGCGCTCCGGGGCGCCACCACGGCGCGGCCAGGCCGGCAAGCGCGGGCAGCACCCGCACGCCGCCGGCGTCCTCGACGGACGCCGCGGCGGCGGCGAGCTCGGGCGCGTTCGCGGCCAGGCCGAGGTCCCCGGACAGCCAGTCCAAAAGCGCGCCGGCCGTGAACACCCCGCCGTCGAGGCCGTACTCCACGCGCCCGTCGATCCGCCAGGCCACGATCGGCAGCAGCCCGGAGTCGCCGGGCTGCGGGCGGCTGTCGCCCACGTGGGCGAGCACGAACACGCCCGTGCCGTAGGTGGCCTTGACCAGCCCCTGCTCCACGCAGCCGGCACCGGCTAGCGCCGCCTGCTGGTCGACCACCCGTGCGCGCAGGGGCAGCTCGGCGCCCCAGTCCGGATGGCGCAGCGAGCCGAGTTCGCCCGCGCTGTCCATCAGCTCGGGGAGCGCCGCGCGCGGCACGCCGAAGGCCTGGAGCAGCTCGCCGTCCCAGTCGGGTTCGCCCGGCCGTGCGAGCTGCGTGCGGGCGGCCGTCGAGAGGTCGGTGGCGAAGCCGGCGCCGAGCTGGTCGCAGAGCCACGAGTCGACGGTGCCGAGCCGCGCCGTGCCGGCCTCCACCGCGCCGGCCACGCGCGCGTCGTTGCGCAGCAGCCAGGCCAGCTTGCCGGCCGAGAAGTAGGGGTCGAGCGGCATGCCGCTGCGCTCGCGGACGAGGTCGGCGCCACCGTCCTCCTCGAGCGCGTCGAGCACCTCCTGCGAGCGCTTGTCCTGCCAGGTGACGATCGAGGTGAGCGGATCGCCGCTCTCGGCGTCCCACGCGAGCACCGATTCGCCCTGGTGGTCGAGACCGCAGGTCACCACCTCGCCGTCGGCGTCGCGGAGCAGCTCGGCCACGGCGTCCACGACGGCGACCAGCACGGCGCCGGGGTCCTGCTCGACCCAGCCGGGGCGGGGATGGCTGAGCGGCTTCTCGCGGCGCGCCTCGGCGATCGTGCGCAGGTCGGTGTCGTACAGCACCGCCTTCACGGCCGACGTGCCCTCGTCGATTCCCAGCAGCAGCCGATTCACGTATTGACTCCGTCCTCGGGCCGGGTTAACGTCGCGCCGTCCGGCATAGGTCGGATGATCGCACCATTCGGTGTAGGCCAGGAAGAGAGGTTGCGCCGTGGCGACGAAGGATCCCACCGAGGGCACCCAGGACTTCGCAAGCGAAGACGAGCGGCGGCTCCACGAGCTCGGTTACAAGCAGGACCTCTCGCGGGCGTGGTCCGGCTTCACCAACTTCGCCATCTCGTTCACGATCATCTCGGTTCTTGCCGGGACCTTCACGACGTTCTCCTACGCCTGGCAGAACGGCGGGCCGATCGCGGCCTCGATCGGATGGCCGGTGCTGTGCGGGTTCGTGCTGATGGTGGCCGTCTCGATGGCCGAGCTCACCTCCAGGTACCCGACCGCCGGCGGCCCCTACTGGTGGGCGCACGATCTCGGCGGTAAGGGCTGGAGCTGGATGACGGGCTGGTTCAACATTGTCGGGCTGATCGGGATCGTGGCCTCGGTGGGCTACGGCGCCGCGATCTTCCTCAACGCCACGCTCGCGCTCTACGGGCTGAACATCTTCGGCATCAACTTCGGCGACAGCGCGCACATCCTGGGCGAGACGTGGCTGCTGTTCTTCCTGATCCTCGTGCTCTATACGCTGGTGAACATCTTCGCCGACCGCGGTCTCGCGATGATGAACAACATCTCGGTTGGCTGGCACCTGCTCGGCACGGCGATCGTGATCGGGCTCCTGATCTTCATCCCCGACGATCACCAGAGCGCCAGCTTCGTGTTCGGCGAGCGGATCAACAACTCCGGTCTGCACGACGGGTCCACGAGCAGCCTCGGGTTCTGGCTGCTCGTGCTGCCGATCGGCTTCCTCCTCACCATGTACACGCAGACGGGCTACGACGCGTCGGCGCACACGGCCGAGGAGACCAAGAACGCGGCGATCGCGGCCGCTCAGGGCGTCTGGCGGTCGGTGTTCTTCTCGGCGCTGATCGGATGGTTCGTGCTGCTCGCCTTCCTGTTCGCCGCCAACGACGTCGACGCCGTGAACGAGTCGTTCGGCTTCGTCGGCACGATCTTCACGAGCGCGCTCGACTCCTGGGCGGCCAAGCTGATCCTGATCATCGCCACCGTGGGCCAGCTCTTCTGCGGCGCGGCCGGGCTCACCAGCGCATCGCGCACCTGGTACGCCTTCTCGCGCGACCGCGGCATGCCGGGCTGGGCGATCTTCCGGCGCGTGAATCGGGACCGGGTGCCCTTCAACGCCGTGATCGCGGTGTCGTTCTTCTCGCTCGTGATCGCGATCCCGGCGCTGTTCGGGAAGAACAACATCCCGTTCGCGTTCTTCGCGGTCACGGGCATCTGCACCGTCGGCCTCTACCTCGCCTACATCATTCCGGTGTACCTGCGGCTGCGGAAGGGCGACGACTTCGAGCCCGGCCCGTGGACCCTCGGCAGCCGCTACAAGCTGGTGAACACCCTCGCGATCGTGTTCGTGGCTCTCGTGGTCTACAGCCTCGTGTTCCTGCCGTACACGCCCGCCGGGCTGCCATGGAACGACGGGTTCGACTGGAGCGTCGTGAACTACGTGCCGTTGGCGATCATCGTCCCGCTCATCTTCGGAGGCTGGTACCTGATCTCGGCCAAGGACCGCTACCAGGGTCCGGTGCGCACGCTCGAGGAAGACGAAGTCACGGCCGGCGCGTGAAGCTCGACGAGCTCAGCAAGGCCCACGACGACGGGTCGGTCGACACCGTCCTGCTCATGATCGCCGACATGGAGGGCCGCCTGCAGGGCAAGCGGCTGACGTCCCAGCACTTCCTCGGGGAGGTGGTGGAGCACAACGCCGAGGGCTGCAACTACCTCCTCGCCGTCGACGTGGACATGAACACGGTGGACGGCTACGAGATGTCGAGCTGGGCGCGCGGCTACGGCGACTTCGTGATGGTGCCGGACATGGACACGCTGCGGCCGGTGCCGTGGCACGACGGCACCGTGATGCTGATGGCGGACCTCGCCTGGGAGGACGGCTCCGACGTGCTCGCCTCGCCGCGCCAGATCCTGCGGCGCCAGCTCGCGCGGCTTGCGGAGCGCGGCTGGAGGGCCACCGCGGGCACCGAGCTCGAGTTCATCGTGTTCCGCGACAGCTACGAGGACGCCTGGCGCAAGGCCTACCGCGACCTCGACCCGGCCAACCTCTACAACGTCGACTACTCGATGCTCGGCACCGCCCGGGTGGAGCCACTGATCCGCCGCATCCGCAACTCGATGATGGCCGCCGGACTCGAGGTGGAGAACTCGAAGGGCGAGTGCAACTTCGGCCAGCACGAGATCAACTTCCACTACGACGAGGCGCTGGCCACGGCGGACTCGCACGTGATCTACAAGAACGGCGCGAAGGAGATCGCGGCCCAGGAGGGCATGTCGATCACCTACATGGCCAAGCTCGACGAGCGCGAGGGCAACTCGTGCCACATCCACTGCTCGCTCGCGCACGAGGGCGGCGGCAACGTGTTCGCGGACGACGAGAAGACCTTCCACCACTTCGTCGCGGGACAGCTCGCCTGCCTGCGTGAGCTCACCCTCTTCTTCGCGCCGCACGTGAACTCGTACAAGCGCTTCGTGCCGGGCTCGTTCGCGCCCACGGCCGTGGCGTGGGGCGAGGACAACCGCACCTGCTCCATGCGCGTGGTCGGACACGGCCAGGGCCTGCGGGTGGAGAACCGGCTGCCGGGCGCCGACGTGAACCCGTACCTCGCGCTGGCGGCCATGATCGCCGCCGGGCTGCACGGGATCGAGAACGAGCTGGAGCTCGAGCCGGCGTTCGAGGGCAACGCCTACGAGTCCGACAAGCCGCACGTGCCGCACACGATGTACGCCGCGCGCGACCTGTTCGCCGACTCCGGGGTGGCGCGCGCGGCGTTCGGCCAGGAGGTGGTGGACCACTACCTCAACCGCGCGCGCATCGAGCTCGAGGCATTCGAGGCCGTGGTCACCGACTGGGAGAAGTTCCGCGGCTTCGAGCGTCTGTGAGTTTGCGGCGGCCCGTTATCGGGATCTGCTGCGCTCTGGAGGTAGCCCGCTGGGGGGCGTGGGAGGCGGTCTGCAATCTCTCCTCACGGTCGTATTCCCAAGCGGTACAGCGGGCGGGTGGGGTGGCCGTCCTGCTGCCCCCGGACGACGTCGTCGCGGAGTCGCCGGACGAGCTGCTGGATCTGGTCGACGGGCTCGTGCTGGCGGGCGGGGCGGACGTGGATCCGGGCTCGTACGGGGCTCGGCCTCATTCCGCGACGCGCGGCACCTGGCCCGAGCGCGACCGCTTCGAGCTCGCCCTGGGACACCGCGCCCTCGAGCGTGACATTCCGCTTCTCGGGATCTGCCGCGGCATGCAGATGCTGAACGTGGCCGCCGGCGGCACGCTCGACCAGCACCTGCCCGACCGCACCGGAGGCGACGAGCATCGCCACACGCCGGGTGCCTTCGCGGACCACTCGGTGCGGCTGGCGGACGGCTCGCTGGCCTCGCGCGTGGTCGGCGAGTCCTCGAGCGCCGTGAAGTCCCATCACCACCAAGGGGTCGACGAGCTGGGCGAGGGGGTGACCGCGAGCGGCTGGGCCGAGGGCGACGAGGTGGTCGAGGCGATCGAGCTCCCCGAGCGCCGCTTCGCGCTGGGCGTGCTCTGGCATCCCGAGGAGGACGAGCGCTCGCGGGTGATCGGGGCGCTGGTGGACGAGGCGCGGGCGCGGCGCGGTTCCGTGGCGTAGTTGTAACGCTCGGCACTTTTCCTGTAACGCGGGCGCCGGCACGATCGGAGGCATGGCCGACGGTCGTGTGATCGACGTCAATATCGAACGCCCGGCCTCGAGGAGGCGTTTCTCGCGTTCGTGGCCACGCTTGGGTTTCCACGGCCGGAGCTGAACGTGTGGCTGCGACTCGGCGATCATTGGATCAAGGCCGACTGCCTCTGGCGCGAGCAGCGGCTGATCGTCGAGCTCGACAGCCGAACGCATCACCACACGGTCCGAGCCTTCGAGCGCGACCGAGACAGGGATCGCCGGGCGCTGGTGGCCGGCTGGAGCACGATCCGCGTGACCTGGCGGATGCTGGACCTGCAGTCCGGCGAGCTCGAGCGCGACCTCACTCGCCTGCTGTCAGCGCGCACCCCTCAGCCCCTGGCGGCCTGAGCGAACGCCCCGAAGAGCTGGCGCTTCTCGGTGGCCTCGGGATGCCATTGCACGCCGAGCGCCCACGGCACCCCGGTGTGCTCGATCGCCTCGACCACGCCGTCGATCCGCGCGCGCCCGGTGACCCGCAGCGACGCCCCGAGCTCGCCGACCGCCTGGTGGTGATGGCAGGGCACGGTGTGGAGCGTCTCCCCGACCGCCCGGGCCACGAGCGAGCTCGGCTCGAGCTGGATCACGTTGTCCACGCCCTCGAAGGTTCCGATCACGCGCCGGTGGGGGTTGATCCCGTCCGGCCCGTTGAGATGCTGGATCAGCGTGCCGCCGAGTGCCACGTTCAGCACCTGAATGCCGCGGCAGATGCCGAGGAATGGCAGCTCGCGTTCGAGCGCAGCGCGGATCAGGCCGACCTCGAAGGCGTCGCGCTCGGGGTAGGTCGCCTCCACGTCCGCGGCCGGCTCGGCGCCGTAGCTCGCCGGGTCGAGATCCGCGCCCCCGATGGCGAGGAGGCCGTCCACGCGGTCGAGCAGCTCGGTGGGCGGGCGCTCGCCCACCGGCAGCAGCACCGCGAGCGCGCCGGTCTCGTGGATCGCCCGCACGTAGGTGTCCGCCACGAGATGCGCGGTCTGGTCCCACAAGGCCCAGCGTGCCCGCTCGCGCACCGCGCACACTCCGATCACCGGTGCTCCGTCCGACCTTGACACCGCCATGGCGCGAGTGTAAAGGTCTCTCCGCCAATCCTTTTGTCCGGAGGTACCCGTGTCGGTGAGCACCGCGTCCATGGTCAAGGTTGTGGAACCGGCGACGGAGGCGGTGATGGCGGAGCTCCCGCGGGCGGATCAGGACGAGGCCGACGCCGCCATCGCTCGCGCCAACGCCGCCTTTCCCGCTTGGCGCGCGGTGAGCCCCGGCGACCGCGCACAGCTGATGCGCCGGCTCGCCGCCGCGGTGCGCGACCACGCCGACCACCTCGCCACGCTCGAGTCCCGCAACGTGGGCAAGCCGATCACGGATGCTCGCGGCGAGGTCGGGATGGTGGCCGACGTGTTCGACTACTACGCGGGCGCCCCCGAGCGCCTGCTCGGCGACTCGATCCCCGTGGCGGGCGGGGTGGACGTGACGTTCCGCGAGCCGCTCGGCGTCGTCGGGCTGATCACGCCCTGGAACTTCCCGCTCGCGATCGCGTCCTGGAAGCTCGGTCCCGCGCTCGCGGCCGGCAACACGGTGGTGCTCAAGCCCGCCGAGCTGACCCCGCTCACCGCGATCGAGCTCGAGCGCATCGCGCTCGACGCGGGCCTGCCGGACGGCGTGCTGAACGTGGTGGTGGGCCCCGGCCGCACGGTGGGCGAGCGGATCACGCAGCACCCCAACGTGGCCAAGGTGGCATTCACCGGCTCGACTGCGGTCGGCCGCCGCATCCAGGCTCTGGCGGCCGAGTCCATCAAGCGCGTGACGCTCGAGCTCGGCGGCAAGTCGGCCAACCTCGTGTTCGCCGACGCCGACCTCGAGCAGGCGGCCGGCGCCGCGCCGATGGCGGTGTTCGGCAACGCCGGCCAGGACTGCTGCGCACGCTCGCGGATCCTCGTCGAGGCCTCCGCGATGGACCGCTTCATGGAGGCCCTCGAGGAGAGCGTCGAGGCGATCCGGGTGGGCGACCCACTCGACGCGACCACCGAGATGGGGCCGCTCGTCTCCGAGGACCAGCGCCACGCGGTCGCGTCGTTCGTGGACGACGACTCGCCGGTGGCGATTCGCGGCAGCGCGCCCGACGGCAAGGGCTACTGGTACCCGCCCACCGTGCTCGCGCCGATGACGAACGACGACCGCGCCGCGCGCGAGGAGATCTTCGGCCCCGTGGCCTGCGTGATCCCGTTCCGCGACGAGGCCGAGGCGATCCGCATCGCCAACGACACGATCTACGGGCTCTCCGGCTCGGTCTGGAGCCGCGACGGCGCCAAGGCGCTGCGGGTGGCGCGCGCGCTCGACACCGGCGTGATCTCGATCAACTCGAACACCTCGGTGCGCGTGACGACCCCGTTCGGTGGCTTCAAGCAGTCGGGTTTCGGGCGCGAGCTCGGCCCGCGGGCGCTCGACCACTACACCGAGGTCAAGAACGTCTATTACGCGACGGGAGGCAGCTGAGTGGCGGGAAGGCTCGACGGCAAGGTCTGCGTGATCACCGGCTCGGCGAGCGGTATCGGCGCTGCGACGGCCACGCTCTTCAAGGAGGAGGGAGCGACGGTCGTGGGCGTTGACCTGTCCGAGGGCTCCGCCGGCGACTTCGCGATCCAGGCCGATGTGACTGACGAGGCGCAGGTCCGCGACGTGTACGCGCAGGCGCGCGAGCGCTTCGGCCGCATCGACGTGCTCTTCAACAACGCGGGCATCTCGCCGCCCGACGACGCCTCCGTGCTCGACACCGGGCTCGAGGCGTGGCAGCGCGTGCAGGACGTGAACCTGAGGTCGGTGTTCCTGTGCTGCAAGCACGGGATCCCGCACCTGCTTGCGTCGGGCGGCGGCTCGGTGATCAACACGGCGTCGTTCGTGGCGGTGGTGGGCGCCGCCACCTCACAGATCTCCTACACCGCCTCGAAGGGGGCGGTGCTGGCCCTGTCGCGCGAGCTGGGGGTGGAGTTCGCCCGCCGCGGCGTTCGCGTGAACGCGCTCTGCCCCGGGCCGGTGAACACGCCGCTCCTTCAGGAGCTGTACGCGAATGACCCGGAGAAGGCGGCGCGCCGCCTGGTGCACCTGCCGATGGGCCGCTTCGCCGAGGCGCGCGAGATCGCCTTCGGCGCACTCTTCCTCGCCAGCGACGAGTCCTCGTACGTGACCGCCCAGACCTTCCTCGTGGACGGCGGTATGACCGGCGCCTACGTGACGCCGGAGTAGCGCGCGAGCGAGAAGAAGCGTTCGGACAGCGTGCGACCGAGGTCGTTCCAGGCCTCGATCCGCGTCTGGCTCTGGCTGCGGATCAGCTCGGGATCGAGGCCGCTCGCCACCGCGTCCGGATCCTCGCCGAACGTGTCGAGCCAGGAGCTGAGGTCGCGCATGGTGACCTCGGGGTGGAACTGCAGGCCCCAGGCCGGCCGGTCGTCGACGCGGAAGGCCTGGAGGCAGGCGCTGCTGCGCGCGAGGGCGGTGGCCTCGGGCGGCAGCTGCCACTCGTAGTGGTGGTACTGGAAGCCCTCGAAGCGCTCGGGCAGCGCGCCGAGCAGAGGGTCCGCCACCCCCTCCGCGGTGAGCTCGATCTCGTACCAGCCGATCTCGGAGACCGTGGCGCGCGCGGCCGAGCCGCCGGCCGCCTCGGCAAGCAGCTGGGACCCGAGGCAGACCCCCAGCGTGGGGATCCCGCGCGCGATCAGCTCGCGCACCAGCTCCTTCTCCTGCCGCAGCCAGGGATTCGCGCCCTCGGAGTCCACGTTCATCGCGCCGCCGAACACAAGCGCGGCCTCGAAGCCGTCCAGCGCCGGCGGCGAGCCCTGCTCGGGCAGCCACTCGACGAGCTCGTGCCCCGCGTTTGTCGCGGGATCGCGGAACACGCCCTCGGCGGCGTTGTCGTGGTGGACGACGCTGAGCACGCGCATGCCCCAGAATCTACCTCCGTGAGCGACAGCCTCCGTGGACAGCTCCTCGTGGCGGCGCCCTCGCTGTTCGACTATTTCCGGCGCACCGTGATCCTCGTGATCGAGCACACTCCCGACGGCGCCATGGGCGTGGTGCTGAACCGCGTGTCCGAGACGCGCGTGGCCGACGTGGTGCCTGCGCTCGCGGAGCTGCCCGGCGCCGACGACGCCGTTCGCATCGGCGGCCCGGTGGCGCCGCAGGCGGTGGTGGCGCTCGGTGACTTCGGACATCCCGAGGAGGCGGGCACGCGCGTGTGCGGATCGCTCGGCACGCTCGACCCCGACGGCCCGAACGAGTCGCTCAGGCGGCTGCGCGTGTACGCGGGCTACGCCGGGTGGGCCGCGGGCCAGCTCGACGGCGAGCTCGAGGAGGACGCCTGGATCGTGCTGGACGCCGAGTCCGAGGACCCCTTCCGCGAGGACGACATCTGGTCCGAGGCGCTGCGCCGGAAGGGCGGCAGGTACCGCGTGCTGGCCACGATGCCGTCCGACCCGTCGCTCAACTAGCCCACGGGCCGGCTCAGCGGCAGCGCCGCACCGACCTCGCGATCGCGTCCGCGCGCGCCTGGTAGCCCGTTGCCGTGACGTGCACGCCGTCGCTCGCGCTCCAGGACGGGTTCTGGCGCATCATGCGCGCCCAGTTGACCACCCGCAGGTTCTCGCGGGGTCGTGACTCCTCGGCCAGCACTCGGTTGTAGCCGGCGTAGCTCGCGCCGGCCACGGGCGGGCGCACGATGTTCGTCCAGACGACGCAGCGGCGCGGGCCGGCCACCGCCATCACCTGGCGGATCGCCGTGCGGAAGGAGTCCGTCTGGCGGGGGTCGTCGTTGGTGCCGAGGCTCACGTGAATCACGCGCGGCAGCGAGCTCCCGTAGGCGCGCATCACGCCCGGGCCCTCGTAGGCATGGCGGCTCACCGAGGTCGACTGGGAGACCCGCCAGCGACGCAGCTCGCTCGGAAGGTAGGGCCGCGTGCCTACCGCCAGCGAGTCGCCGTTCACGAGCAGGTTGCGGCTGAGCGACGCTCTCGCATGCTCGTCCGCCGTCGAGGCGCCGGCCGGCGCGAGCGACAGCGCCAGGGCCACGGCCGCGATCGGAAGAGCGCGCGTCACGGCCCCGAGTCCTTCTCGAGAGCGGGGAAGTCCCGTGCCATCTCCCTCAGGATCAGGCGCACGGGCGCCACCGCCCCGTCGCGGGTGAAGTGCACGCCGTCCGGCTGGCGCGCCAACACCTTCTGTCCGTCGATCTTGAGGTCATCGCTGTACTTGCCCTTTCCGAGAGTCGAGTAGACATCCACGTAGCGCAGCCCCGGCACCGCGGCCTCGGCCTTCTCCACGGCGCGGTTCTGCGTCTTGTAGATCTCGTTGAACTCGGGATCGCGCGCGGTGGGTGGGGGCACCCAGTAGACCGGCCGCTCGCCGTCGCCGGAGAGCACGCCCGCGACCACCGCCACGCGGCGCGCGAACTCGGTCTCCCACTCCGGATCATGAGGACCGTAGAGGTTCCCGCCCGACTCCACGTTGAAACCGTCGTTGCCGCCGATCGCCATCACCACGGCGTCCGGGTCGCGCGCGTCGACCTCCTGCTGGGCGTTCAGCTCCCAGTTGAAGAACGCGGGGTTGGTGAGCCCTGTGGCATTGCGCGCCACCGTCTCGACCTGGAGCAGCCCGGGGGGCGACTGGTCGGTGAGCCGCTGCCCGAGGAAGTCCGCCTCGGAGTCGCCGGTAACGAGCACCTCGAGCGGCCGCCCGGGGCCGGGCTGGCGGAAGGTCGGCTCCTCCTTCTCCTCCCTGGCCTGGCGGCGCCGGCGCTTCAGGATGGCGGTCGAGCCCTCCTCCAGCTCTGTGCCCGACGCGGTCTTGTCCTCCTGGCCGAAGGCGAGGTCGAGCCCCTCGCGCGGCAGGTGGAAGCCGATCGTGCCGGCCACGTCATCGAGCGGCCGGCCCACCGAGAGCACCACGTCCCGCGTGGTGCCCTGCTCCATCCCCTCGCCGGCGCGAACGATCGCCTCGGAGTTGAACAGCGCGGCGAACACGAGCGCGATCAGCACCACGCCGAGCACCTTGCCGGCGGGCATCGTGAGGTCCCTGTTGCGTCTCGGGTCCATGGGTCAGAACTGGAAGTAGATGAAGGGCGCCACGCCTTGCTGTCCCACCGCGGCGTCCGCGATCAGGATCACGAGGCCGAACGCCACGCCCTGCGCGGCCACGGGCCGCGCGACGATCCACGCCTCGCCCTGCCTCCACCAGCCCGACGGGAGTGCCTGAACCCCAATCGCCGCCAGCACCAGGAACACCATAGGGAGCGTGACGAGCGGTGAGGGACCCGACAGCCCCAGGCCGCCCAGCACCTGGAAGGCGATGTCGAGGTTGGGTGCTCGGAAGAAGACCCAGGCGACGCACACGACGTTGAACGTGACGAACCACGCCGCCCAGGTCGGCATTCGGAAGCGCGGGTAGTGCTCGCGCGCCCAGCGCTCGACCGACAGCGCGCCGCCATGGATGCCGCCCCAGATCACGAAGGTAAACGACGCGCCGTGCCAGAGCCCGCCGAGCAGCATCGTGATCATGAGGTTGCGGTAGGTGCGCCGCGGGCCGTCGCGGTTGCCGCCGAGCGGGATGTACAGGTAGTCGCGCAGCCAGCGCGACAGGGTCATGTGCCAGCGTCGCCAAAACTCCTGGAGCGAGAGCGCCATGTAGGGCCGGTTGAAGTTCTGCGGCAGCTGGAAGCCGAGCAGCAGGGCGATGCCGATCGCCATGTCCGTGTAGCCCGAGAAGTCGCAGTAGATCTGGGCCGCGAAGGCGTAGAAGGCGAGCAGGATCTCGCCGCCCGAGTGGGCAGACGGGTCGCTGTAGACCGGATCGACGACGCGCCGCGCCAGCTCGTCGGCGACCACGGTCTTCTTCACGAGGCCGCCCGCTACGAGGAACAGCCCGGGCCCGGCCAGCACCTGGCGCGGGTCGCGCGGGGTGCGCAGCTGCGGCAGCAGCTCGTTGGCGCGCACGATAGGACCCGCGACCAGGTGGGGAAAGAAGGCTTGGAGGATGGCCACGTCCATGAGCGAGGCCGCTCGCGTCTCGCCGCGGTAGACGTCGACCACGTACGAGATCGCCTGGAAGGTGAAGAACGAGATCCCGATGGGGAGCACGATCTGCACGAGCGGGAGCGGCGAGCCGAGGCCGAGCGAGTCGAGGAAGTCATCAACCTCGGAGACGAAGAAGCCGAGGTACTTGAAGGTGCACAACAAGCCGAGGTCGAACACGATGGCGACGATCAGCGCGCGCTTGCGGGCGATCTGCGACGGTGATCGGGCGATCACCCGCGCCGCCACCGTGTTCACCACACTGGAGGCGATGAGCAACAGGACCCAGCGCCAGTCGACCCAGCCGTAGAAGACGTAGGAGGCGACCAGGATGAACGGCCGCCAGGCTCTGGGATGGGGCATGAAAGCCCACGACAGGATGAACACGACCACGAAGAAGGCCGCGAACTCGATAGTCGGGAAGCTCACGGCGCGCATTCTGTCGGGCGCGTCGGCAGTTTTGCTCGTCCTGGCGTCCGTGGCGCCGGCGCACGGCGCCGGTCCGTCCGTGCTCGTGGTGGGCGACAGCCTTCAGGTCGGAACCGGGCCGTACCTGGAGCAGGAGCTCGGACGCATCCCGGTCGAGTTCGATCAGCGCACCGGCCGCGGGAGCGCCGAGGGCGTGGGGCGGCTCCAGCTGCGCCTGCGCCCCGAGCACACGATCGTGATCTTCGACCTCGGCACGAACGACGATCCGCGAATGCCGGACGCCCTCTATCAGGACCTTTCGAAGGCGCGCTCGATCAGCGGCGATCGCTGCATGATCGTGGCCACGATCCTGCGCCCGCCCTACAACGGCGTGGGGCCGGAGGGGCTGTCCGGAGCCGTCGAGCGCTTCGCGTCCGAGCAGGCGAACGTCCAGCTCGTGGACTGGTACGGAGCGGTCACGAGCTCCCCCGAGCTGCTCTACGAGGACGGCTACCACGCCAGGCCCGAGGGCTACGCCCTGCGCGGACGCCTGCTGGCCGAGGCGGTGTCGGCCTGCACCGGCGGAGGCGGGGGCGGGGGTGGAGGCGCCGACCTGAGCGGCATCCCAGCGCCGTCCGGCAAGGCCACGCTCGAGCCGTCGCGCCCATCCGAGCCGGAGCCGCCCGCGGAGGTCCCCGGCCCGGATCTGCCCACGCCGGCGGCGCTGGCGACGCTAGAGTCAGCCGCACGCAGTGCCGCCCAGCTAGTCTCAGCCGCGGGCAGGGACGCCCGGCAGGCGGCCGGGATGGGCCCACCGGAACCCGTTCTCGGGGCGTCTGACTGACACCCGGATTCAAGCTCGTACGTCTCTGGCCGAATGTGGGTTGGAGATGCCCATGACTCGCACGATCACCCTCACACTCACCCTGCTGGTCCTCGCCCTGGCCGCCCTGCCCGCCGGCGCCTCGGGCGCTGTGAGCGTCGGCCTGGGAGACCACGGCTACAGCGCCTTCGGCGATCCGCACTTCGGATCGCTCGGCCTGAAGAAGGCCCGCATCATCGTCCCGTGGAACGTGGCGCTGCGCGCGGGGGACCGCCGCAACCTGAACGACTGGCTCACGGCGGCGAGCGCCAACGGCATCGACCCGTTCGTGAGCTTCGGCGCCTCGTACGGCTCGCGCTGCCCGGCCAAGCCCTGCAAGCTCCCGAGCGTCGGTGAGTTCAGCAAGGCCGTGCGCGTCTTCCGGCGCAAGTGGCCTCAGGTGCGCGCGATCGGCGTCTGGAACGAGGCCAACCACCGCACACAGCCCACCTTCCGCCGCCCCGACCGCGCGGCGCAGTACTACCTGGCGCTGCGAAAGGCCTGCCGCAGCTGCCGGATCGTGGCCGCCGACGTGATCGACGACCGGAACATGGTCCGCTGGCTCGGCGACTTCCGCAGGGTGGCGCGCGGCGCCCGGCTCTGGGGGCTCCACAACTACCGCGACACCAACCCGCGCCGCGGCCAGCGCTACGGCGGCACGAAGGCGCTGCTCGACGCCGTGCCGGGCAAGGTGTGGCTCACGGAGACCGGCGGCATCGTCAAGTTCATCCTGCCCGACGGGCGCACGCTGTTTCCGTACAGCGAGCGGCGCGCCAACGTGGCGATCGGCCGGCTGTTCCGGCTGGCCAAGCAGTACCGCAGCCGCATCGAGCGGATGTACGTGTACCACTGGCGCCAGGACGCCTTCGCCAACCGCTTCGACGCCGGGCTCCTGCGGGCGAACGGCAAGCCGCGGGCGAGCTTCCACACGCTGCAGCGCTGGCTGGCCACGCCCTGGTTCGCACCCTAGGCCGGCGCCGGCGGGCCTAGCCGAGCGTCGCGCACGCCACCCACGGGAATCGCCGATGCTCTGGCATCGACTCATCCCGTGTGCGTCGGCAGCCCCGCCCAGCCGCTCGGGAAGTTGAGGCCGGACTTCCGATTCAGGTCACTCGCCGAGCGTCGCGCGCGCCAGCTCGCCCGGCTCGGGTCCCGCCCGCGCGATGGCGGCGCCATCCGGACCCCAGATACCGGAGCGTCCGGCGGCCCTGTCGTACTCGCCGCCCGTCGAGCCCGCGAAGCTCGCGATCGCCACGGGCACGCCGTGCTCGGCCGCCACGCGCCGGGCCCGCTCGTCGAGCACGGGCGCGTGGGCAGCCGCCTCGAGCATGCCGGCCACGTAGGCGTCGATGCCGAGAGCGGCGGTGGCGGCGGCGTGCTCGGGCACGCCGGTGTCCTTGCAGATCGCGAGGCCGAGGCGCCAGCCGGCCACCTCGAGCGTGGCCGGAGCCTCACCGGGGGCGAAGCGCTCCGGCTCGGCGCCGCCCAGCCACATCTTGCGATAGGCCACGCTCACCCCGCTCCCGTCGGCGGCCAGCATCGCGATGTGCGGGCGGCCCGCCGCACCCGCCGCGGGGGCGCCGAAGAGCGCCAGCGATCCCGCCTCGGCGCAGGCGGCGACCAGCGGCTCGAGGTGCGGATCGCCTGGGTCGACCGGCTCCGCGTCGAGCTCGTAGCCCGTGATCGAGAGCTCGGGGAAGATCACCACCCGCGCCGCCGCCGAGCGGATCACGGCGGCGTGAGCGAGCGCGTTGGCGGCGACGTCGTATGGCGTGCAGGGAGGCTGCGCGGCGGCGACGGTGAGCGGCTCAGGCATCCGGGTGATGGCTGCGCAGGTGCTCGTCGAGCGTCTCGCGCACCCAGCGGCGCTCCTCCGCACTCGCCATCCGGAAGCGGCCGAGCAGCTCCTTCTGGCTCTCGAGCGCCAGCCCGGCGATCTCCCAGCGCACCGCGAGGCGCTCGAAGAGCAGCTCCATGCGGCGCTGCCAGCGATCCTCGGCGGATGAACCTGGCCGCGCGTCGAGGTCGCGGAGCTTGCGAAGCGTGCCGGCGCTCAGCTCGTCGCGCAGGGTGAGCACGTTGCCGTCGGCGTCGCGGTAGTCCGTCCGGGCGGCGGGCGCCGGAGCGCCGCCGCCCCCCGCATCGCGAGCCCGCTTGCGCGCTCGCTTGCCCACCTAGCGCAGCTCCTCGGCCAGCAGGTCCATGAGGAGCCCGTCGCGGAGCTCGCCGTCGGCGCGCCGCTCCACCTTCCGCATGATCCCCACCGGTCGGAAGCCGAGCGCCTCGTAGGAGCGGATCGCCCGGACGTTCTCGGCGTCAGGGTCGATCGTGAGCCGCCAGTGGCCGCGCTCCGAGATGAGGTAGCGGGCGAGCGTCCGCAGGCTGTCCTGCCCGAGGCCGCGGCCCCGGTGCGGCGCCGCCAGCGTGATGTCCATGCCCGCGTGCCGGTAGTCGGGCTCGTTCTCCTCCCAGTAGGCAACGATCCCGATCAGCTCGCGTTCGAGCTCCACCGAGAACGCGTGGTCGTCGCCGGACTCGCCCAGGTAGTCGTCGCGCAGGCTCTCCTCGTCGGCCTCGCCCCACCAGAGCGCGGCCTCCGGCTCGGAGAGGATGGCCGCGATCCCGGGCAGATCCTCCGCCCGAAGCGGCCGGAGGGTCACTCGCTCGCCCCGGAGCAGCAAGCGGTCAGGCGTCGAGCGCGCGGGCGCGCTCCTCGATGGCGGCCCGGATCCGGTCGGCCACGCGGGGCAGCGAGCGCGCCATCCCGCGGAAGTCCTGCTCGCTCATCACGAGCGCGCGGACGGGGGTGAGGGTCGTGACCGACGCGTTCCGCACGGTGTGGCCGACGATGCCCATCTCGCCGAGGAAGTCCCCCGGGCCCAGACCGGCCACGCGCTGCCCGTCCCTCGTGACCTCGGCCCGCCCCTCGAGGATGACGAAGAACTCGTAGGCGAACTCGCCCTGGCGCACCAGGCGCTCGCCCTCGCCGATGTCGATCTCGTCGATTCGCTGAGCCAGCTCGCGCCGGTCGTGCGCCGACAGCGACGCGAACAGCGGAACCTCGTTAAGGCCGGCGTCATCCATCGACGCCGATTGTGCCACGCGCCTCCCCGTCCGACTCGAACGGCAAGATCGCGCCCGCCTGAATCTCCGGGTGTGGTTCTGGGTGTCCCGGGGAATGTCGCGTCGAAGAGGAACCCACACCTAATCCCGGGCCTGCCGGGAGAAGGAGCCAGAGCTTGAAGACCCGCACCCCGAGGGTGCGCGCGCTGCCGTGCGCGCTCGCCCTCGCCTGCGTCATGTCCATCGCTGGGCTGGATGCCCCAATGGCGGCGGCGACCACCCCTGGGCCGCTCACGCCCGCGTCCTTCGCGATCGAGCCCGCTCACGTGCCGCGGCCCCCGGTCGGCCACCGCGCCAGGCAGTGGGCGCGCTGCGCGAGCCGGCGCCCGGCCGGCCAGGTGGTGCCGTACGGCATCGACCCGCGCGGCGTGGAACCGGCCGCCACGAATCCGCTGCTTGGGCTCACGTTCTTCGTCGATCGCCTGGAGCCCGCCTACCGGCAGTGGGCGCGGTACCGGCGCGCCGGGCGCCCGCGCAAGGCGAGCATGCTCTGGCGGCTCGCCCGCGAGCCGCGCTTCCGCTGGTTCGGCAAGTGGAGCCGCCCCAGCGTGGTCCGCACGGTGCGCGGCTTCCTCAACCGTGTTCGCTGCGACCAGCCGGGCACCGTCCCGTTCATGGTGGTGATGCGCCATCAAGGGCGCAGCTGCGCGCCCGGCTACACGGGCGGCGGGCGCCGCGAGGACCGGGCCACCCGCCGCTGGTACCGGCGCTTCGCGCGCGCGGTCGGGCGGCGCCGGGTGGTGATCGGCTTCGAGCCCGACTCGCTCGGCGCGATCGACTGCCTCGTGCGCCGCCGCCGCGACGACCGGCTGCGCCTGCTCCGTTACGGCGTGAAGGTGCTCTCGAAGCTGCCCCGGGCCACGATCTATCTCGAGGGGGGCGCGGCCGACTGGGAGCCGGCGGGCCGCACCGCTCGCCAGCTGCGCGCGATCGGCATCCACCGCGTGCGCGGGTTCATGGTCAACGTGACGCATCACGACTGGACGCGCGCCAGCATCCGGCACGGGCTCGAGATCTCGCGCCGCGTGGGGGGCAAGCCGTTCGTGGTCAACACCTCGTACAACGGGCGCGGGCCGGTGCACTGGAAGCGCTGGATCAACCGCAGGCGCGGAATCTGGCGCCGGATAAACGTCTGGTGCAACCCCGGCCTGCGCGGGCTGGGGCCGGCGCCCACCACGCTCACCTCGCACGCAAAGGTGGACGCCTACCTGTACATCAACCGGCCGGGCTACTCGGCGGGGTCCTGCAACGGCGGTCCCACGCCGGTCGGCGCCTGGTGGCCGCGGCGGGCGCTCATGTACTCGCGGCTCGCCACCCCCTGGGAGTCCCCGCCACCCGGCACCCGGCACGGCCTGTTCAAGCGGGTCTCGTTGCGCCAGCTGGGCGCCTTCGGACGCTGACCGCGCAGAGCGTGTTAGTGCCGGCGCCCCTCTGGGAAAGGGCCCCACGTCAACCACCCGGGAGGGGTCCGGGATGACTGGGGAACGAGCCCGCGCATACGCGAAGTTGATGACCACGCTGCGGCGTCTCGAGTCGGTCGGCGGGCTGCTGCCGGTCGAGGCGGACCAGATCCGCGCCGGCGCCGACGCGCTGCTCTTCTGCGCCGACGCCGAGGAACGCGCGCCCGCTCCCGCCGACGAGGCGCTGTCGCTGGTCGACGGCCTCGTGGCGGTCGGCCGCTGGCCGCGCCGGATGGCCCGGCGCACGCGCGACGCGCTGGTCGCGTGCGGCCCGGCGGCGCCCGGGGTCGGCTAGCCGCTACCTCCCGCACATTGAACGTCCCGGAGTATGCGCTCTGGCAGCTAGTCCGGGACGTTCGCGGGGGACGGTGGCTGCTCGGCCACGAGCTGGTGGCGCAACCGCGCTCGCAGCTCGGCGAAGCGGGTGCGCTCGTAGGCGATCACCGCCGCGAGCACGGCCACCACGATCGCGAGCGTGGCCAGCGCGGGCAGCTCCACCCCGGCCGGAACGAGGGCGATCAGGACGAGCGCGGCCAGCACCCGCTGCCGGCTGAGGCGCCGCACGTTGCGCCAGCGGAAGGCCACGTGCGCGAGCAGGTAGATCGCCGTGCCGCCCAGCATGGCAACGGCCGGCTCGATCTTGAGCGGGTCGTCCACGTGCTCGATCGTCTTCTTGAGGCCGAGCGCCAGCAGCACGATGCCGGCGACCATCGGGAAGTGCAGGTAGGAGTACGAGTCGCGCGCCACCTCGTTCTGCTCCCGGCCCGGCTCCGCGTTCGACAGCCGCCGCTCCGCCACTAGGGCGACGACGTCGAAGTAGAGCCACCAAAGCGCCGCGGCGGCCGCCACGCCCAGCAGGGCCGCGACCACCACGCCGGCGTCCACGTCGATCCCCTCGGCGCCCACGCCGATCGCGACGATCGACTCCCCGAGCGCGATGATCAGGATCAGCCCGTGCCGCTCCGCGAAGTGCTCGGGCATCAGCCGCCAGCCGCTCGAGTCGATCAGGAGCGGCCCTCCCATGTCGAGCGCGAGCGCCAGGGCCCAGAGCGCCCCCTGCAGGGCGCCGTCCGTGAACGACGCAGCGACGAGCAGGCTGACGCCGATGCCGGTGGAGATCGCCAGCCCGTTGATCGAGTGACGCAGGCCCGGGTCGTCCCGGCTCGCGATCTCGAACAGCACGATCTGCGCCACACGCACGCCTCCATAGGCGCAGGCGAACAGGAGCGCCGACTCGTCGAACGCCTCGGGCACCGTGAGCGCCACCACGAGCAGCGCACCCATCGCAGCGAAGATCGTGAGGCGGACCACGCCCTCCTCCGGGTCCACCACGCTCGTGAGCCAGGCGTACGCCACCCACGACCACCAGAGCACTCCGAGCACCAGCAGGCCCCGGACGAGGCCCTGCCAGGTCGGGTCGCTGGCCATCAGCGCCGTGCACTGCGTGAGCGCGAGCACGAATACGAGGTCGAAGAAGAGCTCGAGCGGAGTCACGCGGTCCTCCGACCGGAGCACCGTGCCCAGGCGGCTGCCGGTGGCGCTGCTCACGGGGCGCGATTCTGCCAGCGCGGCGCCGCTTGCGCCGCTGCGCGCCTCGACGTAGCGTGAGGCTGAGTGACGCGCCCTCGCCTCGTAGCCCTGCTCCTTCCCGCCGCGGCGCTGCTCTGCGCCTGGCCGGTGGCCAGCGCATGGCCGTCGGCGCAGGCCGCGGCCGCCGTCTGCCCCGAGTCCGGCGTCCTGGTCGAGGGCTCGCCGGGGCGGGACAACCTACGCGGCACCGATGCCGCCGAGACCTTCGTGGCCGGCGCCGGGAACGACCGGGTGATCGCCTTCGGCGGCGACGACTGCGTGCTCGCCGGGGACGGCGACGACGAGGTGGCCCTGGGCCCGGGCGAGAACATCGGGTTCGGTGAGGCGGGCGACGACCGGCTCACCGGGGACGCCGGCTTCGACAGCCTCGAGGGCGGTGAGGGAGCCGATCGCCTCGTGGGCGCCGGGAGCGCCGACGCCCTCATCGGCGGCCCCGGCGCCGACGCCTTCGCGGGCGGCGAGGGAGCCGACCAGCTGTCGGGTGGCGGCGGCAGCGACCGCTTCGCCGGCGGCGCTGGGGACGACGAGATCACCGGGGCCGGCGGGCGTGACCGGCTCTCCGGCGAGGGCGGCGACGACCGACTCTCAGGGGGCACTCAAGACGACTCGCTGTTCGGCGCCGCGGGCGCCGACCGTCTACTCGGCGGCGCCGGGATCGACGTGCTGGCCGGGAACGTTGGAGATGACTCCCTGCGCGGCGGCTCCGGATCCGACAGCATCGGCGGCGACGCGGGCGACGACGCGCTGGACGGCGCGGGCGGGAACGACCGCATGGACGGCGCCGGCGACGACGACACGCTCTCCGGCGGCGCCGGCGACGACTCCCTGAAGGGAGGGGGCGGGCGAGATCGCATCGACGCGGGGGCCGGCGACGACTTCGTGGGGAGCGTCGACGGAGCCGCCGACCGGGTGAGCTGCGGAACTGGTCGCGACACCGCGATCGTCGACTCGAACGACCGCGTGGCAGGTGGCTGCGAGCTGGTCCGCGTGCTCCCGGGCTGAGCCGCCCGCGGCCGACACCGCCGTGTTCTACCGTGGGACGCGGACCATGACCGACAGCCTCGCACGCAGCCTCCCAAGCCGCGCCGGCGCCCGCCGGGCGCTCATGCGCCTGCGCGGGCGCGCCTGGCCGATCCTGCAGACGGCGGCGGCGGCGGTAGCCGCTTGGTACGCCGCCGAGCTCCTGCTGAACGAGCAGGCGCCCGTGTTCGCGCCGATCGCCGCGGTGATTGCGCTCGGCGCGGCATACGGCCAGCGCCGTGAGCGCGCGCTCGAGCTGGTGGGCGGCGTGGTGCTCGGCATCGGGCTGGCCGACCTGCTTGTCCAGGGCATCGGGAGCGGCGGCTGGCAGCTGGGCGTGCTCGTGCTGGTCGCGATGTCGACCGCCGTGATGCTGGGCGGAGGGCCGGTGCTCGTCACGGAGGCCGGCGTGTCGGCGATCCTGCTCGTGCTGCTCGAGCCGTCCGGGACCGGGCTTCCGCCGAGCCGCCTGCTGGAGGCGCTGATCGGAGGTGCGATCGCCCTCGCCGTGGCGGCGCTGGCGTTCCCACCGGACCCGGTGCTGCATGTCGGTCGGTCGGTGCAATCCATCTTCGGCGGACTGGGACGCACGCTCGAGCAGCTCTCCGAGGCGCTCGCGAGCGACGACGCCGAGCGCGCCGAGTCGGCGCTGTGGTCCGCCCGCGCTCTCGAGGAGGGCGTGCGCGGGCTCGGCGACGCGCTCGAGCTCGGGCGCGAGACGGCCCGCTTCGCCCCCGGCCGCCGCGCCTCACGCGGCGCCCTCGACCGCTACGAGCGGCCCGCCCTCCAGATCGACTACACGGTGCTCGACACGCGCACGCTCGCCCGCCACACGCTGCGTTACCTCCGGGCGGGTGGCTCGGCGCCGCCCACTCTCGCGGATGCGGTCGGCGGCCTGGCCCGCGCCGTCTGGGCGCTCGCCGCGGCGCTCGACGACCCGAGCGACAGCGGCAAGGAGGCGCGCAAGCTCGCCGCCGACGCCGCCGCGCTGGCCACCCGCAGCTTCGAGGAGCGGCCGGAGCTGGCCCTCGCCGAGATCGTGACGCAGGTGCGCTCGACCGCGATCGACATCGTGCGCGCGGCCGAGGCCGGTGCCGGCACGGGCGGCGTCGCGGCGCCGGGCGAGCTCACCACCGAGGAGCTGCTGCTCGCGGGCGAGCAGGCGGAGGACGTCGCGCGGCCGCGCTCATGACCCCACGCGCGCGACGATCGCGCGCGCATGGGCCTCGAACGCCGCCCGGTGGTGGCGGTCGAACTGCTCCCAGGTTGTGAAGGTGGCCGGATCGCGCACGCGGTCGAGGAAGAGGACGCCGTCGAGGTGGTCGACCTCGTGCTGGAACGTGCCGGCCGTCAGGCCCCGGCGGACCTCCACGTGCTCGACCCCGTGCCGGTCGAGGTAGCGCACGCGCACGGCCAGCTGGCGATCGACCGTCCCGCGAAGGTCGGGCACCGACAGGCAGCCCTCATTGATCTCCACCGTCTCGTCGTCAACCGGCTCGAGCACGGGGTTCACGATCACGGTGAGCGGGATCGGCGGCTTGTACGGGTAGCGCGGGTGGTTCTCGCCCACCTCCACGACCGCGATCCGCACCGTCTCGCCCACCTGGTTGGCCGCCAGGCCCGCGCCCCCGGCGGCGCGCATCGTCTCGATCAGGTCGTCGATCAGCCGCTGAGCCTCGGGCGAGCCGAGCTCGTCGGGCGTGAGCTCGCGCGCCCGCTCGCGCAGCACCGGGTGACCGACGGTCACGATCGGGCGGACGCTCACACGACCCTCTCCCCGTGCCGCCAGACGGCGGTCACGAGCGCCACGCCCGGCCGGTAGGCGAGCTGCGCGTGCGAGGGCGCCTCGAGCAGCGCGGCGTCGGCGCGCGCCCCGGGGGCGAGCAGGCCCACGTCCGTGCGCCGCAATGCCCGGGCGCCGCCCAGCGTCGCCGACCAGAGCGCCTCGTCCGGCGTCATCCCCATCTCCCGTACCGCGATCGCGATGCAGAACGGGATGCTGGTGGTGAAGCTCGAGCCGGGGTTGCAGTCGGCGGCCAGCGCCACGGTGGCGCCGGCGTCCAGTAGCCGGCGCGCGTCAGGGTAGGCGGCGCGCGTGGAGAACTCGGCCGCCGGCAGGAGCGTGGCCACCGTGTCGCCCCCGGCCAGTGCCGCCACGTCGTCGCCGTCGAGGTGGGTGGCGTGGTCGGCCGAGGCGGCGTCGAACTCGACGGCGATCTGCACTCCCGGCCCGTGCTCGAGCTGGTTGGCGTGCACGCGCGCGAGCAGGCCGCGCTCCACCCCGGCGCGCAGGATCGCCCTCGTCTGGTCGCCGTCGAAGGCCCCGCGCTCGCAGAACACGTCGATCCAGCGCGAGTGCGTCGCGCAGGCGTCGAGCATGGGGCCGCACACGAGCTCGACGTACTCCTCGGGCCGGTCCGCATACTCGGGCGCCACCACGTGGGCGCCCATGAAGGTCACCTCGTCGGTGTGGGCGGCGGCGATCTGGACGCTGCGGCGCTCGTCTTCCACGGTCAGCCCGTAGCCCGACTTGCACTCGATGGTCGTGGTGCCGGACCTGAGCGCCTCGTCGACGAGCCGGCCCATGTTGCGGTCGAGGGCCTCCGACGGCGCCGCCCGGGTGGCCGCCACCGTGGTGCGGATGCCGCCAGCCTCGTAGGTCTCACCGGACATGCGGGCCACGAACTCCGCCGTGCGGTCGCCGGCGAACACCATGTGCGAATGGCTGTCCACGAAGCCGGGGATCAGGGCGCGGCCGCCGGCGTCCACCCGCTCGTCGGCCGCCGCCTCGGGCGTCGCCCGGCGCGGGCCGGCCCAGCGCACCAGGCCGTCCTCGAAGACGATCGCCGCGTCCTCGATCAGCCCGAGTCGCCCGGCCCCGAGCTCGGGGTCGTTCGTCACCAGCGCGCCAACGTTGTCGATCAGGAGCAGGCCGCTCATGCGAGCACCGTCGCGATCGCGCTCCGGAGGCCGCGGGGCACGTCGTCGACGAGCTCGTGGCGCCCGCCGGCCACGATGCGGCGACCGCCGGCCACCACCTCGCGCACGTCTCCCGGCGCGGCCGAGAACACGAGCGACTCCAGCAGGGTGGCCGGCTCGGCGCCCGCCAGCCGCACGGAGTCGAGCCCGATCGTTACGAGGTCAGCGCGTGCGCCGGGCTCGATCCGCCCGGCGTCGGGCCAGCCGAGCGCGGCGTGCCCGTTCGCACTCGCCGCGGCCAGCAGTCCCGGCGCCGGCCAATGCCCGCGCCGCTCGGAGACGAGGCGCTCGTCGAGCTCGACCGCGCGCGCCTCCTCGAACATGTCGACGAGCGCGTTGCTGTCGCTCCCCAGGACGAGCGGGGAGCCCGCGGCGCTGAGGGACGCGGCGGGGCCGATGCCGTCGGCGAGGTCGCGCTCGGTGGTCGCGCACATGCAGATCGCCGTGGCCGAGCCGCCGAGCAGCGCGATGTCGTCGTCGGACAGGTGGGTGGCGTGCACGGCGCACGAGCGCGGCCCGAGGGCGCCGTGGTCTTCGAGCAGCCGCGCGGGCGTGCGGCCGTAGGCGGCCAGGCAGGCCTCGTTCTCCGCCCGCTGCTCGGAGAGGTGGAAGTGGAGGGGCGCCTCGCGCTCGCGCGCCCAGGCGACCACGGTGTCGAGCTGGTCCTCGGGCACGGCCCGCACGGAGTGGATCGCCGCGCCCATGCGCGCGTGGTCGGGCGCCGCCAGCGCGCTCACGCGCTCCGCCCAGGCGGCGGCGTCGGCGTCGCCGAAGCGCCGTTGAGGCCCCTCGAGCGGCTGGCCGATGCCGCCGGCCAGGTAGCACGCGTCGAGCAGCGTGATGCGGATGCCGACGTCGGCCGCGGCCTCGATAAGCACTTGGCCGAACGCGTTCGGCTCGTCGTAGCGCGCGCCGCCGGCGTCGTGGTGGAGGTAGTGGAACTCGCCCACGCAGGTGATCCCCGCGAGCACCATCTCCGCGTAGGTGGCGCGGGCGAGCTCGCGGTACGAGCCGGGTGTGAGCAGCTCGGCGAGCGCGTACATGTCCTGGCGCCAGGTCCAGAAGCTCCCGCCCGCCCGATGCGTGCGCCCGCGCAGCGCGCGCTGGAATGCGTGCGAGTGGGCGTTCGCGAGGCCCGGCAGGGTCACGCCGCGCAGGTGGGTGGCGTCCGTGGGCCGGGGCGCCGCCGGCGCGACCGCCCCGAAGCGCCCCCCGTCGACCTCGATCAAGACCTCGCTCTCGACGCGCTCCCCGCCGAGCCAGGCATGGTCGGCCCAGTAGCGCGTCACTCGCTCTCCAGCATCGGCACCCGCACGCCGCGCTCCTCCGCGACCTCGGCGGCCCGCTCGTAACCGGCGTCCACGTGGCGCATGATGCCCGTGCCGGGGTCGTTCGTGAGCACGCGCTCGAGCTTCTGGGCCGCGAGCTCCGTGCCGTCGGCCACCGACACCTGGCCGGCGTGGATCGAGCGGCCGATGCCCACGCCGCCGCCGTGGTGGATCGACACCCAGGACGCCCCCGAGGCGGTGTTCACCATCGCGTTCAGGAGCGGCCAGTCGGCGATCGCGTCCGAGCCGTCCGCCATCGCCTCCGTCTCCCGGTACGGGGAGGCCACCGAGCCGCAGTCGAGGTGGTCGCGCCCGATCACGATCGGCGCCGTGATCTCGCCGCTCGCCACCAGCTCGTTGAAGCGCAGGCCGGCCAGATGGCGCTCGCCGTATCCGAGCCAGCAGATCCGAGCCGGCAGCCCCTGGAACTGCACCTTCTCGGCGGCCGTGTGCATCCAGCGCGCCAGCGTCTCGTTCTCGGGGAACAGGTCGAGCACCGCGCGGTCGGTCGCGGCGATGTCCGCGGGGTCGCCGGAGAGCGCCGCCCAGCGGAACGGCCCCCTGCCCTCGCAGAACAGCGGCCGGATGTAGGCCGGCACGAAGCCGGGGAACTCGAAGGCGCGCTCGTAGCCGCCGAGCTTGGCCTCGGTGCGGATCGAGTTGCCGTAGTCGAACACCTCCGCGCCCGCGTCCTGGAAGCCCACCATCGCCTCCACATGACGCGCCATCGACTCGCGCGCACGATCGGTGAACTCGTCCGGCCGCTCGCGCGCGAAGCTCTGCCAGTCCTCGAACGCGACGCCCTCCGGGAGGTAGGCCAGCGGGTCGTGCGCCGACGTCTGGTCGGTCACCACGTCGATCGGGGCGCCGTCTGCCAGCAGCTGCGGAACCACGGTCGCGCAGTTTCCGAGCAGGCCGATCGACAGCGGGCGGCGCGCGTCGCGGGCCTCGACGGCAAGGCGCAGCGCCTCGTCCGCGTCGGCGGCCTCCACGTCGAGGTAGCCGTGCTGGATCCGGCGCGCGATGCGCGACGGGTCGACGTCCACGCAGATCGACACGCCGCCCGCCATCGACACCGCGAGCGGCTGGGCGCCGCCCATCCCGCCGAGCCCGCCGGTGAGGGTGATCGTGCCGGCGAGCGTGTCGCCGAAGCGCTTGGCGGCCACGGCGGCGAACGTCTCGTAGGTGCCCTGCAGGATCCCCTGGCTGCCGATGTAGATCCAGGACCCGGCGGTCATCTGCCCGTACATCGTCAGCCCGAGCGCCTCGAGCCGGCGGAACTCGTCCCAGGTGGCCCAGTCGCCCACGAGGTTCGAGTTCGCGATCAGCACCCGCGGCGCCCACTCGTGCGTGGCGAACACGCCCACCGGGCGGCCGGACTGCACGAGCAGCGTCTCGTCGTCGCCGAGCGTGCGCAGCGTGCGCACGATCGCATCGAACGACGGCCAGTCGCGCGCCGCCTTGCCGCGCCCGCCGTACACAACGAGCTCCTCCGGGTGCTCGGCGTTCTCCGGGTCGAGGTTGTTCTGCAGCATGCGCAGCGCGGCCTCCTGCTGCCAGCCGCGGCAGGACAGCTCGCTCCCGCGAGCCGCGCGAATCACGCGGGTGGACGTGCTCATGGCTCCTCCTTCGGTCATGTAGAGCTCATCTATGCCAGCGCGCCTGTCACGGACTCCGCGGCCTGGCGCGCGCGGCCGCTTCGGATCAGCTCGTGGGTCGACTCGATCTCCGGCGCCAGGAAGCGGTCGCCCCCAGGGCCGGGCGTGGTCTCGCGGAGCGCCGCGATCACCGCCGCCGTGGCCGGCGCCGGTGAGAGCGGCGCGCGCAGCTCGATCCCGCGAGCCGCCGTGAGCAGCTCGATCGCGAGCACGCGCGTGAGCCCGTCGATCGAGCGGCGCAGCTTGCGGGCGGCGGCCCAGCCCATCGACACGTGGTCCTCCTGCATCGCCGAGCTCGGGATCGAGTCGACACTGGCCGGCGAGGCCAGCCGCTTGAGCTCGGACACGAGCGCGGCCTGCGTGTACTGGGCGATCATCTGGCCGGAGTCCACGCCCGGGTCCTCGGCCAGGAACGCCGGGAGCCCGTGGTTGCGGGCCACGTCGAGGAAGCGGTCGGTGCGGCGCTCGGACATGCTCGCCAGGTCGGCGGCGGCGATCGCGAGGAAGTCGAGCACGTAGCCGAGCGGGGCGCCGTGGAAGTTGCCGTTCGACTCCACGCGCCCATCGAGCGTGATCACGGGGTTGTCCACCGCCGCGGCCAGCTCGCGCTCCGCCACGGCGGCCGCGTGGCCGAGCGTGTCGCGCGCGGCACCGGCCACCGCCGGCGCGCAGCGAAGCGAATAGGCGTCCTGCACGCGCGGGTCCTCGGGGCCGCGGTGGCTGGCCACGATCTCGCTGTCCGAGAGCACCGCGCGCAGGTTGGCGGCGGAGCCGGCCTGGCCGAGCTGGGGCCGAAGCTCCTGGAGGTCGGCGGCGAACACGCGGTCGGTGCCGAGCAGGCCCTCGACGCTCATCGCGGCGGTGAGGTCGGCCACCACGAGCAGCTCGCGCAGGTCCACGCAGGCGAGCACGAGCATGCCGAGCATCCCGTCCGTTCCGTTGATCAGCGCGAGCCCCTCCTTCTCGGCCAGCTCCACCGGCTCGATGCCCGCGGCCGCGAGCGCGTCAGCGGCCGGGCGCAGCTCGCCGGAGGCGTCCCGCACGTTCCCCTCTCCCATCAAAGCGAGCGCGCAGTGCGCCAGCGGCGCCAGGTCGCCGGAGCATCCGAGCGAGCCGTGCTCGTGCACGACCGGCGTGATCCCGGCGGAGAGGATCGCGGCGTAGCCGGAGGCCGTGAGCGGGCGCACGCCGGTGCGTCCGCCGCCGAGGGTCGCCAGCCGGAGGAGCATCATCGCCCGCACCACCTCCCGCTCGACCTCGTCGCCCGAGCCGGCCGCGTGGCTGCGGATCAGGCTGCGCTGGAGGCCCGCGCGCCGGTCGGCCGGGATGTGGCGGGTGGCGAGCGCGCCGAAGCCCGTGGACACGCCGTAGTGCGGCCGCTCCTCGCCGGCGAGCGCGTCGACGATCGCGCGGCTGCGGCCGATCGCGCCGAGCGCCTCCTCGGTCAGCTCGACGGCGGCGCCGTGGCGCGCCACGGCCACCACGTCCTCGAAGCTCGGCGGCCCTGTACCCACGGCGACGCTGCCCGCTTGGCCCATGGCTGCATTAGACCGAGCGAGGCCGCGGCGGTCGAACGATCCGCCGGGCTTCCGTCTCAGATCTGAGACAATCTCCGGCCGTGCCGAACGCCCCCGCCGCCACCCGCGCGCTCGAGCTGCTGCAGCTGCTCGCCCGCCACGCCGCGCCGCTGCCGGCCGCGGCGATCGCGCGGGACCTCGACCTGCCGCGCTCGAGCGTCTATCACCTGCTGGCCGTGCTGCGCCGTCAGGGCTTCGTGTCCCACCTGCCGGAGCAGCGGCGCTACGGACTCGGCGTGGCGGCCTTCGAGCTCGGCGCGGCGTACTCGCGCCAGGAGCCGCTGCGCTGGATCGGCCAGACCGCGCTCACCCGCCTGGTCGACACCACCACCCACTCCGGCCACCTCGCCGTGCTGCACGGCCGCGACGTGCTCTACGTGATCGAGCAGCGCGCCCCCGGCCGGCCCAGCCTGGTCACGGATGTGGGCGTGCGCCTGCCCGCCCACCTCACCGCCAGCGGGCTCGCGATGCTGGCCGCGCTCCCGCCCCAGCAGGTGCGCGCGTTGTTTCCCAACCGCGCGGCCTTCGTCCGCCGCGGCGGCCCCGGGGCCGCGTCGCCGGCCGAGCTGCGGCGGCTACTCGCCGGCGTACGGCGCGACGGTCACGCGCAGGAGGACGGCGCGATAACTCCCGGCTTCGCGTCGGTGGCCTCCGCCGTGCTCGACCACACCGGGCACCCGGTCGCGGCGGTGGCGCTCACCTTCCCCGCGGGCGAGGTCGAGGGCGAGGCTCGCACGGCGCTGGCCGTGCAGGTGAGCCGCTCGGCCGCACGGATCTCGCGCCGCATCCACGGCCGCGACGGGCGGCCCGCCTGAGGGCGCAGGTTCAGGGCTCCCGCCCGATGTCTTTCCTGCGCCCGGACGGGACCCTTGAGCCATGCCAACTGACACCAACACCAAGACCAGCACCAACACCCCCGTCCCGGCCTCGCGGGAGCGCTCGACAGGAGCCCGGGTGCTCCTGATCGTCGCGTCCGCCGTTGCCGGGCTCACATCTGCCGTCCTGATCACGCTTGGCGGCCTGGCCTTCCTCGGCGAAGACCAGAAGGACGAGCGCGGCTATCTGTCGACCGACAGCGAACGGTTCCAGACCGGGACGCGCGCGCTGGCCAGCGAGAGCCTGGACGTCGATCTCGATGGGGTGGAGGGACTGATCGACTCGACCGGGCTTGGCGACATCCGGATCGAGGTCGAGCCGGATAGCGACAAGCCCGTCTTCGTCGGGATAGCTCGAACGGACGAGGTGGACCACTACCTGCGCGGGGTAGCTCACAGCGCGGTCGTGGACGTCGACGTCGACCCGTTCGAGGCGAGCTACTCCCCGCAAGCCGGGCGGGACCGGCCGGAGGCGCCGGGCGGGCAGCGGTTCTGGGCGGCATCCGCCCACGGAGCCGGGGCCCAGACTCTGACCTGGGAGGTTGAGGACGGCGATTGGTCGGTCGTCGTTATGAACGAGGACGGATCGCCGGCCGTGCGGGCCGACGTGAGCGCCGGCGCCACCCTGCCGTTCCTCGACGAGATCGGCTGGAGCGCTCTCGGCGCAGGCGCGTTCCTGCTGCTCACGTCGATCGGACTGCTCGTGCTCGGCGTGCGAACGCCGCGCAGCCGCTCCTAGCCCGCTTCCGCCCGCAGCCCGAGCTCGCGCAGCGCGACCTCGGGCTCGCGGAAGGGCTCGTTGCGGAGGAGCTTCCCGTCGCCGAGGGTCCAGATGTGGGCGGTGCACTCGGCGAGCGACACCCCGCTGCCCTTACCGCGGGCGTGCATCGTCATCACGATCAGCACGCGCCCGTCGGGCCCTTCGGTGATGCGGTCGACCTCGACCCGCCATTCGTCCCATGCGGACGCCACGTCGTCCATGTAGCGCCTGATCCCGTCGTGGCCCCTGTAGAACCGCCCGCTGATGTCGAGCATCGAGTGGAACTCGACGCGCGGATGGCAGACGGCCACGGCGGCGTCGACATCGCCGCGCGTGATCGCCTCGGCGAAGAGGCGGGCCGGTTCCTCGCTCGCGGTTTCCATGCCCGAATCATGAACGTCCCGGAGTAGCCGCTATGGGCGCTACTCCGGGACGTTCGTCCTGCGGGGTCGCTACTTGCCGAGCTGCCCGCGAATCGCTCCGCCCGGGAAATTGGGACGGCTGTGGACGTTCACGTAGTAGGCCGACGGATCCTGGCGGATCGCCTTGATCAGCGCGGGATCGACGTCCTCCACGCAGCCGCTCGCACCACCCGTGCCGCCCAGGGTGCCGGTGAACAGCGTCACCACGATCGGTCCGGGTGAGCCCGCGGGTCCAACGTGGATATGCGCGGCGAACACCGTTCCGTCGACATCCGCCCAGTCGAGGTCGTAGCAGACCGTGCCCAAGCCTTGGTTGAGCGTGATGTCCGCCTGCCCGGTGGCGTTCGCGTCACCCGGGCCCGGGGCTTCCTCGGCTCCCGTGAGCGAGGTTGAGAACGGCCGGCCCCCGTCGGCGGCCGTGGCCACTCCGGCCACCACCAGTGCTGTAACGACTCCCACTACCAGTACGGCGAGACTGCGAGGCATGTGTACCCCCTCCCGGGCAGGGCCCGGGGTCGATTCGTTGCTCGTGGGTTATACCCGGCCGAGCTCGAACCGGATCTGATCGCTGAAGCTCTCGAGTCCGGATGCGTTGGTCGCGTCCGCCCACGCCTTGCCGCGCAGGACGCAGCCGGGCCGGAGCGCGAGCCGCAGCCGGGCTTTACGCCGGCGCTCGGCCGGGGCGAGCGCCCCCGGCGGCAGCTGGACGCGGGCGATTTCGGCTGGAGGGAAGTGGTGCACCCGAGGCACGACCCTGCGGCCGCCCGCCGAGTCGGGGCAGATCCGCCGGTAGGTGAGCGACGCTCGTATCCGGCCGGTGCCGCCGTCGCGGTCGCGGATCAAAGCGGTGAGAGCTACCGATGGCCCGGCCAGCCGGATCGGCGGGTCCCGGTCGGCGCGCACTGGCGCCGTGGAGCTCACCACGCGTCCGCCGCTGCGCAGCAGGAGGATCGCGGCGGGCGGCGTGCGGTCGCGTGCCGGCACCCGGACGTCCCGCGCGGCCCGGGCTCGCCGCTCCGCCGCCGGCGCGCGCGAGGCCACGATCCCGGTCTTCCACGGCTGGGCGCTCCCGGACCTGGCCGTCAGGCGGAACGTCACACTTCCGCGGCGCGGCAGCTCCGGCAGGGCCGCCACGAACCTGCCGTCGGGCGCCACGTTCGCGCGAGCCACGCGAGCGCCCGCCTCGTCCACCAGCTCGATCGCCGCCAACGCCGGCCTCACCGTGCCGGTCACGGTCGCCGTCGCATCGCGGGCGCGAAGCAGGTAGCGGTCGGCGCCGTGGCCTCCGCGCGTGCCCGCGTCGGGCGGCCCGGTCTGGCTGCGCTCGAGGTTCAGCGTGCCCTCGACCTCTTGCAGAGCAGCCGTGCGCTCGGCGCCGCGGTCGTCGTTCTCGTTGCATCCCGCGAGGAGCACGACGGCGAGGAGCGCGAGCAGGGCACGCGGCGGCAGCGGCATGGGGCGCGACGATATGCGCGCCTGGCCCCGGTCGTGAGAAGACCCGCGCTCGCTCAAGAAGGAGCGGCGATCACGGCCGCGCGGGCCGCCGCAGCGAAGCGCGCCGCCGCCGGCGAGAGGCAGCCCTCCGCCGTCTCGGGCGTGAGCAGCTGGATCGGGAACGCGCCGTTCTCGCCCAGCTCGAGGATGCGGACGCCACGCAGCGTGGAGGCCGCCGAGATGCGGGTGGTCAGCCCCACGCAGCCGCCGCTTCGCACTGCCGTCTCCCAGGCCATCGGACCCGTCGACCGGTCGCTCACCCGCGGCTCGAAGCCCGCCCGGCGGCAGAGCTCCCGCACCGCGGCGTTGTAGCCCGGGCCATCGAGCGGGTCGACGCCGGCGAAGCGCTCCTCGGCGAGCGAGCCGAGCGCCACGCGCGTCTCCCCGGCCAGGCGGTGGGTGGCGCCCACGGCCACGACCGCGGGCACGTCCGCGAGCGCCTCGGCGCGCACACCCGCCGTAGGGGCCGAGGCGAACCCGATCGCAATCTCCAAAGAGCCTTCGGCGACACGCCGGGCGATCGAGCCGGTGTTGTCGGCCACGGCCTGCACGCGGAGCCTCGGGTCGCTCTCGGCGAGGCTCGCGAGCACGCGCTCTGCCAGGTAGTGGGCACCGGGCGACAGGCCGACGCTCAGGCTGGCCGGCGGGCCGCCGTCCATGCCATGCGCCGCCCGCTCAACCGCCCCCGCCGCGGCCACCGCCTGGCGCGCGTAGGGAAGGATCGCCTCACCGGCGACGCTCAGCTCGACGTGCTGGCGGCTGCGCTCGAACAGCCGGACCCCGAGCTGCGCCTCGAGGCGCTGCAGCTGCTGGCTGATCGCGGGCTGCGCGACGTGCAACCGTCGCGCAGCCCGCCCGAAGTGGAGCTCCTCGGCGAGCACGGTGAACGCGCGCAGCAGGCGGGGGTCGACGGCGGACGGCACGCCGCCATTGTCCCGCGCTCAGGTGCTCAGGCGCTCAGGTGCTGAGCCCCTGGCATTCGCTCAGCCCAAGCAGGCCGGCGGCTCGCGCCAGGTCGCCGTACGCCAGCTCGTACTCGTTCACGATCTCGGACTCCCTGGCCCGGTCGCCGGCCCGCAGAGCGGCGATCTGCTCGTCCATCGCGTCGATCTGGCGCTTGATAGCGGCGAGCGCGTCGTCGGCCGTGCCCGCGTCCTCCTCTGGAGGTGCGAGCGCCTTCAGCCGGCGCAGCGCCGCCCGAGCGGCGTCGTTGAACTCGGACAGGAACTCCGCGTCACCGAACTTCGGGCCGTAATGCCAGCCCAGGCCGCCGGGATCGAGTGCCGTCTCCTGCTTGTTGGCCTTCGCACAGATCGCGTCGGCCTGAGCGACGTAGTCCTCCTTCGAGAGGGCGTCGCCGCCGCTGTCGCCGTCGCCGCCGCCGCAGCCGGGGGCTGCGGCGGCGATCGCGACGAGGGCCAGTAGGGTGGCCGCGCTTCGCATGGTCATGGCAGGCTCACGTACTGCCCGAGGAACGAGCGCGCCTCCGGGATGTCGAGCCGGGCACCGAAGGCCTTGGCCCTGCAGATGGCGTCGCCGCCGCCCGACATGATGGACACGATCCTGTTGGTGCCGTGCAGGAAGTTCGGCGCGCCCGAATCGCCGAAGCAGGCGCCGCCGAGCCCTTCCTGGGCGTCCGGGTTCCCGAGCAGCCCCACGTACGCGTGCGTGAGGGCCGAGAAGCGCGACGTGGCGACCATCCGCCCGGAAGCGGGGCCGAGGTTGGGGGGCGCTCCCTTGAACGTCGGGATCGCGCCGTAGCCCACGACGTCGATGAGCGAGCCCGGGCGGAGGCCCCCACGCGCGGCGAGATCGTCGAGCAGGCCCGCGCGCGGGAACGCGACCGGGTCCACGGGCACCGTCGTCTCGAGCAGGATCACGCCGTAGTCCCGTGGGTTCGCCCGGCTCGCGCCGGCGTCGGGATGGACGTCGAATCCGGTCGCCCGATACCAGCTGGCGGCGGTGACCTCGAAGTCGTTCTCGGGATCGACCGTCACGTCCGCCTCGAAGGTCACCCAGAGCTGCGTGTCCTCGGGCAGGTCGGCGAGGCAGTGCGCGGCGGTGAGGAAGACGCCGGTGCCCGGAGCCCCCCTGCGCTCGCCGGCATACGAGCCGGAGCATCCGTAGAAGCGCTCGCCGCCCTCCTCGACGGTGAACAAGCCGGCGTTCGGATGCCCGTTCTTGTCGGGCACGCCGTTCGTGATGGCGAGCGCGGCCTGGGGAAGGGCGAGCGCGATTACGGCCGCCAGCAGCGTGGCGGCCCTGAGCAGTGGCGTCCTACGGTTGTTTTCCATGTCTTGCAGCGTCGCCCGGGCCGCTTGCGATATGGCTGCAACTCGGCGACAGTTGGTTGCGAACCCATGCAGTTCCGCATTCTTGGCCCGCTCGATGTGTCCGAGGACGATCGTCGGATCGACGTCGGCGGCCCGCGCCAGCGGGCGTTGCTCGCGCTGCTCCTCCTGAACGCGAACGAGGTCGTGGCGCGGGATCGCCTGATCGACGAGCTCTGGGGCGAGGAGCCGCCGGCGAGCGCGGTCAAGACCCTCCAGGCCAACGTCTCGAGGTTGCGCGGCTCGCTGAACGGAGGGGAGGGGGGTCGCGGCAACGGCGCCGGCCGGCTCGAGACCCACGGGCACGGCTACCTGCTGAGGGTCGAGCCCGGCGAGCTCGACGCCGATCGCTTTCGCGCGCTGTTGGAGGAAGCAAAGCGCGATCTCGCCCGGGGGTACGCGGGTGCCGCTTCCGAGAGCCTGCGCGAAGGCCTTGGACTCTGGCGCGGCCCGCCGTTGGCCGACCTCTCCCACGACTCGTTCGCCCGCGCCGAGATCGGTCGCCTCGACGAGCTCCGGCTTGCGGCCCTCGAGGAGCGGATCGACGCCGACCTCGCCCTCGGCCGGCACGCGGAGCTGGTCGGCGAGCTGGAGTCGCTCGTGGACAAGCACCCCCTGCGCGAGCGCCTGCGCGCTCAGCTCATGCTCGCGCTCTACCGCTCGGACCGTCAGGCGGAGGCGCTGCGCGTCTATCAGGACGGCCGCCGAGCGCTAGCCGAGGAGCTCGGACTAGAGCCCAGCGACAGCCTGCGGCGCCTGGAGGGACAGATCCTCGAGCGCGATCCGTCGCTGGCGGCTCCCGCCGCCCCGCGGCCGGGGCAGCCGCCGCCCGAGCAGGCGCCTCGCCGCTCGCGCCTGGTGCTGATCAGCGCGCTCGTGCTGGCGGCCGCCGTGATCGCGGCGGTCTTCCAGCTCGTTCGCGAGGGCGGGGCGGAGTCCGCCGACGACCAGGCGAATGCGCCCGGCGCCCGCGCGCTCGACATCCGCAGCGGCGCCGAGCAGGCCAGCGTGCCGCTCGGCAGCTCGCCCTCGAGCATCGCGGTCGGCGAGGGCGCGATCTGGGCGATCGACGCCGAGGACGGGACGATCTCGCGCATCGATCCCCGCACGCGCACGCGCGAGCGGACGTTCAGCACCGCCTCGACCCCCACCGACGTCGCCGCCGGCGCCGGCGCGGTCTGGGTCGGGAACGCGTTCCGGGGTCGCGCTTCGCGGGGCACCTATCCGAAGAGCGTGTCCCGCCTGGACCCGGAGACGGGCGTCGTCGATGCCACGATCACGCTGCCCGGCGCCGACGCCCATCAGTACTTCCAGGGCGGCGGCTTCAACCAGCAGCGGATCGCGGTCACCCCCACGGCGGTCTGGGTGGTGAATCCCGACCGGACGGTGTCGCGGATCGACCCGCGCACGAATCGCCGGGTGGCGACGATTCGGGACGTGCAGGCGGATGACATCGCCGCGGCCGGCGACGAGGTCTGGGTTATCGCCTCGGAGGGCGTGATCCAGATCAACCCGAGGACGAACGCGGTGGCGCAGCGGATCGAGGTGGCCGCCGAGAGCATGAGCGCGCTGGCCCTCGGCGCGGACTCGGTCTGGGTCGCCGATCCGATCGGCGGCAGCGTGTGGCGCGTCTTCCCGGGCCCGGATCCGGTGCTCCGGCAGATCCCGCTCGAGCTCGGAGTGCGCGCGCTCGCGTACGGTCACGGCGCCCTGTGGGCAGCGAACGAGGTGGCCGACAAGGTCTACCGGATCGGTCCCCGTACGAACGAGGCCAAGGTGGTCAGCCGCACGATCGCGCCCCAGCGAGTGGCCGTGGCCCGTGACGCCGTCTGGGTCACAGCGCTCGGCCCCCCGTCGGGGGACGAGAGCTTGCTGGTCTCCTCCTGCGGCCGGGTCGCTGCGGGCGGCGCCCGGCCACGCTTCCTGATCGTCTCGGACCTGCCGCTGCAGGGCCCGCTCCGGGGCTACGTGTCACCGATGGTGGACGCCGTCCGCTTCGTCCTCGAGCGGCGCGAGTTCAAGGCGGGTCGGTACAGCGTGGGCTACCGGTCGTGCGACAACTCGACCGCTCAGGCCGGCGGCACCGACGTGTTCCGCTGCTTCTCGAACGCGGGTGCGTACGCCCGGACACCCGACGTGCTGGGTGTGATCGGCTCCTTCTTCTCCTTCTGCTCGAGCCTCCAGATCCCGATCGCCAACCAGGCGCCCGGCGGCCCGCTCGCCATGATCAGCCCGTCGAACACGGTGAGGGGGCTCACGCGGCCGTGGCCGGGCATGCGGCCCGGCGAGCTCGAGAAGCTCTACCCCACCGGGCAGCGCAACTACGCGCGCATCGCGGCGGCGGACCACCTCACGCCTGTGGCGCTCGCCGAGACCGCGCAGCAGCTCGGCGCTACTCGCGTGTTCGTGCTCCGGGATCGCGATGATCCCGACACCGCCGCCGGTGTCGCCATAGAGACATCCCCCGAGCTTGGTCTGGAGGTCGCCGGTTCTGGAACCTGGGATCCCGCCGCCCGCCGCTTCACGGGGCTCGCCGGGAAGGTCGCAGCTGCCCGTCCAGAGGCCGTGCTGATGAACGGCGCCGCCCCGCCCCATCAGGGCGCCCTGATCCGGGATCTCCGCGACGCCCTCGGTCCGGACGTGGACCTCATCACGAGCGACGGCTTCGCGGACTTCCCAGCACTGATCTCGGCCGCAGGGAAGGCCGCCGAGGGCATGTACGTCGGCAACTACGGCGTCCCGAACAGCAAGCTGCCGCCCGCAGGGCGCAACTTCCTCGACGAGCTCGAGCGCTCCGGCAAGGGCGAGCGCGGCGAGGACTTCACGGCCGCCTACGGCGCGCAGGCGGCCGAGATCCTGCTCGATGCTATCGGGCGCTCCGACGGCACACGGGCGTCGGTGAGCAGGGAGCTGCTCCGGACCCGGGTGGAGGACGGCATCCTCGGCGACATCGACTTCGACCGCTACGGCGACCCCGTCGAGGCGCCGGTCACCATCTACCGGATCGAGGGACAGGAGCCCGTGGTCGATCGCGTGTTGATGGCGCGCTCGACACCCGGCCGCTGAGACTCAGCGGCCGAGCAGCTTCACCAGCTCGCACGTGCTCGGGTTGTTGCCCCAGGTGACCGGCATCGGCTCGAGGCCGGGGAGCTCCAGCACGCCGTCCTCTGCCTTCCCGTTGGGCGCCTCCCCGAGACGGACCGCCTCTCGGGCCCACGATCCGAGCTCGCCGGGCTTGATGTACACCACCACGGTCTCGGTCTCGTCTCCCTCCGAGAAGGCGCTCAGCGCGAAGGCGGTCACCCGCTCGGCGGTCACGGCAAGAACGAACTCGCGCGGGAGTGCCTTCGAGGCGCGAGGCCGGAGAACGTCGACCAATGCAGCCCCCGTGACCATCGCGAGCATCGACGGCGTCTTGCCCTGGGCCAGGACGCCGCCCGCGACCACCTCGTCGGTGAGCCAGCCGCTCTCGTTCAGGCGCTGCGCGAATGCGCCGGGCCTCCCGAACGGCACAGCGAGCTTCTTCTCGGACGGACGGGCCAGGGCGGCGCGCTCGATGTCCTCGTTGTCTCGCTTCGGCATCAGCAGGTCTGCCGCGACTTCCAACCACATGGCGTTCTCCTCTCGTCGTCCTACGTCGATTCGACCGTCTCGCGTCTGAGCCGCGAGAGCCAGGGGGGAAGCCGACGATGTGATGTCGGGTTTCCGCCACCACCGCAACGTGGTACGTTCGCCCGCGCGGTGGCCGAGCACGCAGCGAACGGTGACGGCAAGCTAGAGCGCGAGTTCGTCGAGCGCTGGCGCGACAACGCGTACGGCTGCTTCTCCTCCGGGCACAAGTTCTGTCGCGAAGTGTGTCCGGTGATGCAGGTCACCCGCAACGAGAACCACACGCCCACCTCGTTCCACGCGAACATCGTGGCGATGGAAAAGGGCCTCGTGTCGGTCGAGGACGTGGCCGACGACTTCGTGCACTGCACCCAGTGCGGCGCCTGCGAGCTGCGCTGCCCGAACACGCTCTTCACCGGCGACTTCTACCGGCACCGAACCCGCACCGTCGACGTGGTCAAGGCGATGCGGGCGCTGATGGTCGAGACGGGCAACGAGCGCGCGGGCTGGAAGCTGTGGAACGAGCGCCTGGCGGAGGCTCACAACGAGCCGGTGCTGGGCGACGTGCCGGTGAGCCAGGAGCACGTGCGCGACTGGGCCGAGGGCCTCGACATCCCCGAGGGCGGCGAGACGATCCTGTTCGTGGACTGCGAAGCGGCCTTCTACCGCACCTCGTACTCTCGCGCTTTCGCGCGGCTGCTGCAGAAGGCGGGGGTCGAGTTCGGCCTCATGCGCGAGCAGTGGTGCTGCGGCGGCCCGGCCGCCGAGATGGGCTACGCCGACCTGGCGCGCAAGCACGCCGAGCACAACGTGGCGGACTGGCGCGCGGTCGGCGCCAAGCGGATCCTCGCCCCCGATCCGCACGACTTCATCGCCTTCACCGAGGACTATCCGAAGCTGATCGGGGAGCGTCCGGTGGACTACGAGTTCGAGATCGTGCTCGGCGTGGAGCTGATCGCCGAGCTGGTGCGCGACGGGCGGATCGAGCTCACGGAGCCGGTCGAGCGCACGGTGACCTACCACGATCCGTGCCGACTGAACAAGCGCAAGGGCGTGCACGAGGCGCCCCGCGAGCTCCTGCGCGCCATCCCCGGACTCGAGTTCAAGGACGTGGACCACGTGACTCAGTGGTCGTACTGCTCGGGCGGCGGCGGCGGCCTGCCGATCGAGAAGCCGGAGCTCACCGCGGAGATCAGCCGGCGCCGGGTGGAGCGCGCCGCCGGGCTCGAGGTGGACACGCTCGTGAGCGCCTGCCCCTGGTCCGAGCGCCCGCTCACGGAGGCCGCGGCCGACCGCCTCGAGGTGGTGGACCTGTTCGAGCTGGTGGCCCTCTCGGCCGGGATCGAGCCGTGAGCGTCGCCTTCAAGAGCGCCGTCGACGACGGCGTGATCGACGAGCTGCGCGCGATCACCGGCGATCCCGATCGCGTGCTGCCGAACCTCAGCTCGCGCGTGAACCGCACGCGCGTTCCGGCGCCGTTCCCGGTGCACCGCTGGGCCGAGTTCATGCCCGACGTGGCGCTTCTGCCCACCTCGGCGGAGGAGGTGTCGGAGATCCTCAAGCTGGCCAACCGGCTGCGGATCCCCGTCGTCCCGCGCGCCGGCGGCACCGGCCTCTCCGACGGTGCCGTGCCGCTGCGCGGCGGCATCTGCGTGGACGTGAAGCTGATGAACAAGATCCACGAGATCGACCTCACCGACCGGACCGTCACGGTCGGCCCCGGGATCAACATGCTCAAGCTGAACGAGGAGCTGCGCCCCCACGGCGTCTTCTATCCCGACGACCCGGCGTCCTACCCGTGCTCGCTCGTGGGCGGGCGGATCGGCACCGGCGGCTGGTCGCTGCTCGGGTCGCGCTTCGGGCACACGCGCGACCTCGTGATCTCGATGCAGGTGGTGCTGCCCACCGGCGAGATCGTGGAGATCGGCGAGGGCGGCGGCCGCAAGCTGCGCAAGTCGTCCACGGGGCTCACGCTCAAGCAGCTCTTCACGGGCCACCAGGGCACGCTCGGCATCACCACCGAGGCCACGCTCGAGCTGGTGCCGCGGCCCGAGCTCGAATTCTCGGCCTTCTTCGCCTTCGACGACTACATGAAGGCCTACCGCACCACCGGTGCGCTCACGCGCTCCGGCCTGGCCACGCTGGCGGGCGTGGTGCTCTTCGACGAGTGGAAGCTCCGCTACCTGCGCCGCGACGACGAGGCCTACATCCCGCAGCCGGACTCGGTCCGGGCCGTGGTGGCGGTGGCGCTGTATGGCACCCGGGCCGAGGTGGAGCCGGCGGCGCAGCGCGTGATGGAGCTCGGCCGCGTCGACGGCGGCAAGTACCTGGGCGACGAGATCTCCCAGGGCGACTGGGCCTCGCGCCACGACCGCTACGCCACGCCGCTCCACGGCCGCACGCGCGACGGCCAGGTGGCGCCGATGTCGTGGCACTGCGAGGACGCCGCGCTCAACTACTCCGCGCTGCCGGCGGTGCGCGAGGAGTGGCACGCGATCGTCGAGCGCTACAGCGAGCGCTACGGCATCTTCGACGACTGGGGGATGTTTGCCTACACGAGCGGGCCCTACAAGCCGTGGGCGGACTACCTGGTGGAGATCGACGTGGGGATCTGGGAGCAGCGCCTCGACGACGACACCTGGGCGGGCTGGGTGGCCTGCAAGCGGGAGATCGCCGAGGTGGCGCTGAAGCACGGCGGCTCGATCACCGCCTGCCACGGCGCCACCCGCGAGGGCGACGCCGAGCTCGTGCCCACCGAGATGGGCAGCTCGTGGGAGGTCGTCAAGCGGATCAAGGCGGCGCTCGACCCCAACAACATCATGAACCCGGGCAAGCAGATGCTCGACGAGGCCTACGAGTGATTTTCAGGCTCGGGGACCAGAAGCCGCCCGACGCGAGGCGCATCACCGACGACGTGATCCAGCGCTTCGAGCACGTCTACGAGGTCGACCCGGAGATGATGCGCGACTTCCCACAGCAGGAGCTGCCGGCCTGGGACACGCAGCGCATCGTGGCGGCGCGCTGGGACCACCTCGACTGGATGCACGACCACTTCGCCGACGACGTCCTGAAGCTCGGCCTTGACTCCGAGACGATGCCCGACGAGGAGGAGACGTGAAGTTCAGCTACTGCATGCTGCCGGACTACCCGGTCGACGAGTCGATCGAGATGATCAAGACGGCGGACCAGCTCGGCTACCACGCCTGCTACGCGGTCGACGAGACCTGGCACAAGGACCTGTGGACCTTGTTCGCGGCGGCGGCCGACAAGACGGAGCAGATCCGCTTCGGCCCGAACGTCACGCACGTGTTCCTGCGCGAGCCCACGCTGATCTGCCAGCAGCTGGCCACGCTCGACGAGATCACCGGCGGGCGTACCGAGTGCGTCGTCTCGACGGGCAACTTCGGCCTGATGGCGCAGTACCACCTCGACTGGGAGCACCGCAAGCCGCTGTCGCGGCTGCGCGAGGCGCTGCACGTGATGCGCACGTTCCTCGACGACGGGAAGATCGACTTCGAGGGCGACTTCTTCAAGTACACGGGCCTGTTCACCGCCGCGCGGCCTGTGCAGGAGCGGATTCCGCTCCTCATGGGTGGCATGAAGGGGCCGCGCTCGTTCCGGACGGCCGGCGAGCTGGCCGACGGCCTGCACCAGGCGCTCGCCTACTCGCGCGAGGCCTACGACTACCAGGTCGACAACATGCGCGAGGGGGCGGAGAGCGCCGGGCGCTCGCTCGACGACCTCGACGTGGGCGCCTGGGTGGTCACGGTGGTGTCGGAGGACTCCGCCGCCGCCAAGCACGCCGCGCGGCTGCTCGTGGCGTTCTACATCTCCTCGATGCCCGCGGAGCAGCTCGCGCGCCACGGGATCGACGCCGCCGAGCTCCAGCCGGTCGTCGACGCGCTCGGCGCCGGGGACGTGAAGCGCGCGGTCGAGCTGTTCACGCCCGACTACGTGGAGAAGCTGTCGCTCGCCGGAACGCCCGACGAGGTGGTCGAGAAGATCCGCACCGACATCGAGGCGGCCGGCGTGAACCACATGATCCTCGCGCTCTCCGACCCACATCTGGTCAACTTCTTCACCGGCGAGGACGTGCAGAACGTGCCGGACATCCGCGGGCAGCTGAAGCTGGTGGCGGACCGGGTGATGCCCGAGTTCGCCTGAGTGTCGACTCCGCCCCGCCTCGCCATGGAGCGCTTCGGGAAGCGTTCGGACCTGATCGTGCACGAGGAGGAGCCCTTCAACGCCGAGACGGGGCTCGGGGCCCTCGCCGAGGGCCCGCTCACCGCCACGGACGCCTTCTACGTGCGCTCGCACGGCTCCGTGCCGGAGATCGACCCGGCCGGCTGGCACCTGCACGTGGGCGGTCTGGTCGAGCGCGAGCTCGAGCTGTCGCTCGAGACCCTGAGAGAGGCGTTTCGCGAGTGCGAGGTGACCGCCACTCTCCAGTGCGCCGGCAACCGGCGCGCGGGGCTCGTCGCGATTCGCGACATCCCGGGTGAGGCGCCCTGGGGGCCCGGCGCCACCGGCACCGCCACCTGGAGCGGCGTGCCCCTGGCCGAGGTGCTCGCGCTCGCCTCCCCGCGCGCCGAGGCGGCCCACGTGGGCTTCGAGGGGGCCGACCCCTGCCCGGAGGCCAAGCCGGGCCAGCGCTTCGGCGGCTCGATACCGCTCGACAAGGCGTGCCGGCCCGAGGTCCTGCTCGCCTGGTCGATGAACGGCGAGCCGCTCGCGCCGGTGCATGGCGCGCCCCTGCGCGTGGTCGTGCCCGGCTACATCGGCGCGCGCAGCGTCAAGTGGCTCGACCGGATCGAGGTGCGCGCGGAGCCGTGGCGGGGCTACTTCCAGCACGTGGTCTACCGGCTGCTGCCGGAGCACGAGACGCCCGCCCCCGGCGCCGGGATGCCGCTCGGCATCGTGGCGCTGAACGCCGACGTGCTCTCGCCGGCCGACGGCGACACCGTGGCCGCCGGGCCGGTGGAGGTGCGCGGCTACGCGTTCGCGGGCGGGGAGCGGCACGTGGCGCGCGTCGACGTGTCGCTGGACGCCGGGGTGAGCTGGTCGCAGGCCGAGCTGCTCGAGGACCTCGGCCGCTGGGCCTGGCGCCAGTGGCGGATCACGCTCGAGCTGCCGCCCGGGGAGCACGAGATCCTCGTGCGCGCCTGGGACTCCTCGGCGGCCACCCAGCCCGAGGACGAGGCCGCGCTCTGGAACCCGAAGGGCTACGTGAACAACGCGCGCCCGCGCGTGCGCGTGCGGGCGCAGTAGTCGCTCCGATCCGCCACGACGGCGGCTTTCGGCGGGCGCGCCGGGCCGAGCTGCAACCTGGCAGACGGCGGGGCGGTGCACCCGTGAGTGCGGCGCCTCACACCTTGAGCTCGGCTCGCAGTTCCTCGAACTCCACGGTCGTGAGGACGCCACGGTCGCGCAGCTCCGTCAGCTCCCGGAGCGTCCTAGCGGGATCCGCCGGCCGGGCCGGCGAGGGCCGCCGCGCGGCCGGCGTGACGTCCGAGAAGGCGCCGCGGACCGTCTGCTCGGCCCAGCGCTTGCCCTGCCGGTCGGCGAACCAGGCGTTGATGGTGTCGGTGCGTCCCGTGATGGCCACGGTGCGGAACATCTGGCTGAGGAGGGCCATCCTGTGCGACGCTACCGCACCTCGGTGAGCCAGCTCCGTAACTGGTCCATGAGCGCGACCGGCGCGTCGTAGTGCACGAGGTGACCGGCGCCGCCGATCAGGCGCACGGTGGCGCCGGGGATCAGACCGGCGAGCTTGTCCGCGCGCTCGGCGGGGATCCACGCGTCGTCGGTGCCCCACAGCACGCGAACCGGCATGTCGAGCTCGCCGAGCCTCTCCTCGTTCTTCTCGAGGTAGCGCTCGTCGTAGCCGGCGATCTGGCGGTAGAAGGCCGGCTGTCCCACCTCGCCGGTCCACGGCTCCACCAGCTCGTCGAGCTCCTCGTCGCGGAGGCCGCGCGCGCTCGCGCCCTGAATGTAGGTGCGCACGATCGCGGCGTGGATGTAGGCGGGCAGCCGGCCGAGGAGGTCCGGGTGCTCCTGCACGAAGCGGAAGAACGGCGACCCGCTCGGCGGGATCGCCACGACGTCCACGAGCAGGAGCGACGCGTAGGGCACACCGCCCACCAGGCGGGCGCGCAGCGACACCGCCCCGCCGAAGTCGTGAGCCACCACGTGAGGGCGATCGAGCTCCCAGTGCGCGAGCAGGGCGGCTAGGGCCTCCGCCTGCGCGCCGAAGTGGACGGGCTGCCCGGGATGCTTCGACGAGCGCCCGTAGCCCGGCATGTCCCAGAGATGGACGGTGAAGTCGGAGCTGAGCGCGTCGGCGAACGGCTGCCACACGCGCGAGGAGAACGGCGTCCCGTGGCAGAGCACGACCCCGGGACCCGAGCCCGCTCGGCCCCACGCGATCTCGCGGCCCTGCCACTCGAAGCGCTCGCCGAGCTCCACGCTCCCCGAGACTACGAGGTCCAGGGAAGGCGGCTACGAGCCCTTCGTGGACCCGACTGTGAGCTGCCCCCGGGTCGGCTGCGCGTAGAAGGCCGTGATGTTGGCGGTTGCGCTCGGCTTCGGCGCGATTCCGGCGTCGTTCGTGGCGATGTCGAAGGTCGCGCTCGCCTGGCCCTTCGGGATCACGACCGTCGTCCTGCTGTCCGGACCGCCCTGGATCAGGGCGCCGACCACGGCGTTGCGGCTGTCGGAGTAGATCACCACGTTGGTGCCGCCCGGGAGCTGGGAGGCCTTCTTCAGCGTCACGGTCGCCTTGACGTGCTGGCCCTTCGACCCGTTCGGTTTGGGATCGTCGAAGCTCAGGCTCTCGATGCCCACCGGCACCACGGCGGAGGCGTCGATCTGCAGGTTGTGACTTTCCGGTCCGGGCTGTGGGTTGCACCACGTGCAGCCGGGGTCGGGCCACCTGGTGAGCTCATGCCCGGAGCACGCGGCGACGCCCCATGAGGTGCAGTAGGTGTCGGCCAGCGTGGCCAGGAAGGACGTGGTGAAGTTGAGCGTGCCGCTGCTCGAATCACCGAGCAGGCTCGTGGTCTGCCAGTGCGAGGAGCCGTGGAGCTCGAGCGTGCTCCGGCTGAGGTTGTTCGGTTCGTTGGGGGTCGCGGCGCTGCCGAAACTCAGATCGAAGCAGCCGCCCTCGGAGTACCCGGCCGGCCTGACGTCGCAGCTATTGCGGGCGCTGAACTCCCACTTCGGGGCCCCTGCCGTCGTCTGGTCGAGCACGGCCCAGTCCGGAATGGGATAACTCTGCGCGCGACCCACGCCGATGTTGGTGGCTACCCCGGGTCCTCGCGGGCGCGAGAGCCGGTATGCGAGCGAGAACTGCTCGCCCGCGACGTACGAGGTCACGGGCTCCCCCGTGGGTGAGTGCGACTGGATGGCAAGCCGCGTGCTGGTCTCCGAGCTCGGAGTGACGGAGATGTCGGCGAAGCCGGTCCACCAGGCGCGCTCGAGGATGAAGTCCTGGTTCTGCCCGAAAAAGCCATTCCAGTGGAAGGGGTCGTCCATGACGGCGAAGCGCCCGGTCGTGGGCTTGAACTCGCCATCCACGCTGTAGCTCACCAGCTGGAAGTCGCCGCCGGAGTCCGTGCCGTTGTCGAGGTAGACGTCGACCGTGTGCGTCAGGCTCCAGGATGTCGTCTGGGCGGACACGCGGGGCGCGTAGATCGGTTGGGGGAAGTTGGGGCACGTGCATCGCCCGCCGTTGGCCGCGAGAGCCGGTCTCGGCGTGACCGCCGAGCCGGGAAACGTGGCGCTCAGGGATAGGTGCTGGACCTCGGGCGGGAGGGTGTCGGTGGCCTGCGCCCCCGCTGCCGGGCCTCGCGCCCTCCGTGGCGTGAGCGGATGCTTTGCCCCGAGCACCTCGCGACCGACGATCGCGGCGAGCCGGCGGGCCTCTTGGCGCCGGGCCAGCCTGCGTCCCTTGGCCGGCAGGCGGGCGCCGCCCAGCGGCAGGAACCGGCGGGCGTCGATGAGCGTCAGGCGCGGCACGCCGTGGGCGACCACGCGGCGATACAGCGCCACGCGACTGAAGTGCTCTCCGCGTGTGGGCACCGCCCTGAACCCCGTCAGGTCGTAGAGCGCCCGCCGGTGGTGTGCGCTGCCCACGTCGAATGCGATAACCGACGCGCCCGCGTCGAGGAAGCGTTGCAGGCGGCCCGCGCGCCGCTTGAGCTCACGCGGCGTCGACGATTGCCCGTCGACGACCAACGCCTCGTAGCGACGAGGGTGGCGCAACCGCGACGGCGTGGCCCGGCGTACGTTCATGCGCCGACCCAGCCGGTTCCGGAGCGCCCGCAGCACGGGGCTCGAGACCGGCTCGAAGGCGAGCACGTCGACGCTCCGGGCGGCAGCGCCGGGAGCCGCCGGCGCGGAGGCCGGCAGCGCCGCGACCGCGGCGCCCGTGACGGCTAGCGCTACGAGCAGCCCGAGCGGCGTGCGACAACGCCCCGTCACGGCCGAATCCTCGTCGAGAGACGGTCGCTCACATGTCGAGTATCGATCGCCTGGGCCACGGCCACCACCCGCTGGGTGCCGGCCGCCGAGCGAGCGACGCGCACGCGGAGCCGCAGTGTCCTCGACCGGCCCGGTCGCAGACGCGCCAGGCGCCACACCCGTGACCGCGGCCCGCCCACGGCGCCGCGTGCTCGCGAGGCCCGCAGCCCGCGCGCCGTGAATCCGTGGACGAGCACGTCGTAGGCCGCGGTCCGGCGGCGGTTGCGGACCCTGATGACGTAGGTGGCCGTCCCGCCGGCCTTCGCCCGGCGCCGGCCGCGGAGGGCGAGCGCAAGGCCGCCGCGACTCGGCGTCCTCGCCTCGGGCTGTCGCACCACGAGCCGGTGCACGGCCCCCAGCCGGTCGCGGCGACAGCGCCAGTGCGGGCGGAGCGACACCGGCAGCACCCGGCCGGATCCGTCGCGGATCCGCAGGCGCGTGTGCAGGAAGACCGGGCCCGTGGCGAGATCCACGCCCCGCCGCACGCCGCTGCAGGCGTCGGGGAGCGACGTGCTCCGCATGCGCGCCCGCAGGTCGAAGGCGACCGAGGTGCGCGATCGGCGCCGCAGCCGCAGGCGGACGCGCGGCTTGGCGCCGGCTTGGCTCGAGAACGCCTTCGCGCCCCGCCGGCCCCCGGACATCGGAGCCAGGACCAGCGGCGGCCAGCGGCGGCCGCGCGCGAGCTCGCCCTGCCCGCCGGTCTCGTGCAGCAGGCGATGCACGGCGACCCGGGCCCGCCCCAGCCGGAACGAGCTGCGCACCGGCAGGACGCCCCTCAGCCGCAGGAGGGAGCGCCCCTGACCGACCCTGACCGCGCTTCCGGTGAGGCTGCTTGCGCTCTCCGCCCACACGGCGGGATTGCCGGTGTAGGTGGCGAAGTTCCATTCCCGAGTTGCGATCGGGGACGCGACGATGCTGTTCGCGGGATCGACGCCGAGGCTGCACCCGAAGGTCCAGGCCACCCCGGCGGTCTTCCCGTCGTATGTGCACTGCGCCGACTGCGCGCCCCACACGGTCGTCCCGAAGCTCGACGGGAGGGCTACGAAGTTGCAGACGAAGCCGCCGCCCTCGGGGTCGCTGAAGCACGGCGTCGCGTCGGCGCCCAGTCCGCCCTTCGTGGGCGACGGCCCGACGGCGTTGAAGTTGGCCGGCGGCGAGCCCACCACCCCCGGCGTGCCGGCCGCGGGGCCGGTGCACCCAAGCCCGCCACAGCCGGAGATTCCGTATCTCGAGTACAGGGTCGGGAGCAGCGTCTTGTAGACCCAGAGGGCGAAGCCCTGCTGGCCGGCGCTCTCCATGCCCGCCGGATCGAGCTGCCAGGTGCCCCTGTCGCGCAGCTGGCCGACCAGCTCGAGCAGCTGCTCGTCCTGGCGGATCAGCTGGCTGTGGGCGTTGATGGTGTTGCCCGCCTGCGACACCCCGGTCGCGAACTGGGTCTCGAGCTGGCTGAAGGTGGAGTCGAACTGCTCCGTGAGCGACGGGGATCCGGAGGGGACCATCGAGATGACCTCGCTCGCGACCTCGAACACGGCGGCCACGGGCTCTCCGCCCGGCACCAGGTTGAGCAACACCCCGCCGATGCCGAGGGAGCCGCTGAACAGCTCCTTCGAGTCATAGTCGGCGGTGGTGTCCTTCAGCGCCTGCAGCTTGAGGTCGTCGGCGATCGCCGGGAGCTCGGCCAGCTGGTCGACGAGGAGTGACTTCCAGACCGTCCTGATGCCGTTCACGCTGCTGTTGAAGTGCGCCTGGACCTGGTTGGCGTAGTAGAGCTCGGTCACGATCTCGTTGATCACGTTCGTCCAGTCCGTGCCGTCGAACCCGCTCGGGTTGGACGGCGGCGTGCAGCTCTGGTAGTGAGGGAGCCTGTCCTGGCTCGGGGGGCAGCCGGCCGCCGTCGCGAGGTCCGACATCATCTTCTGGAGGTCGACCGTGGGCTCGGTCTTGCCCGTCCACACGTCGCGCAGGGTCTGTTGGGACTCCGTGAGGTAGCCGAGACTGCGCGCGAGCGAGGTGAGCCGGGTGTACGCGTTCTCCTGGTTGCCGGTGAAGGCCGTGTAGCCGTCGTCCAGGTAACGCTCCCAGCCCCCGCTGCCGCGCCGGTTGTAGAACCAGGTGCGGATGCCGTACGGCCCGCGGGCCACCACGTCGGCGCGCTGGTCGCCGTCCACGTCGCCGGTCTGAATCGTGCTGTAGTAGGACCGCGAGCGGTCGCCCGCGGCAACTGTGCTCGTGTCTCCCCAGGGGTCGTCGGCCAGCGTCAGCGCGGGGTTGGGCGAGAGCTGTGTCCACTTGGCTCCGTCGACGAAGGACCACACCTTGAGCCCGTCCTTGTCGCGCGCCAGCGCCTCCTCGGCGCCGTCCTTGTTCACGTCGGCGAACTGCAGAGTCGAGTAGTACGGCTCCTTATCCGCTCCCTTCGCATCCGAGAGATCGCCGAGCCGGCCGATGCCCGGCCGGAAGACGCCTGGGTTGTTGGTGGAGTCGAAGAAGTACGCGCTCACACCGTCGCTGGCGCGAGCCACGAGATCCGCCTGCCCGCTGCCGTCGATGTCCGCGAGCTGGAGGGTCGAGTAGTACGCGGGACCCGATCCGAGGCAGGCCGTGGTCCCCGACCCCATCGGGCAGTCCGACTGCTCGCTCTGGTCGGAGAACGGGTGGGTCGACGAGAGCTGCGACCAGCCGCTCGGCCCGTAGCTGTACAAATTCACGCCTTGGCTGCTGCGCCCGATCAGCTCCTCACTCTGATCGCCCACGACGTCGCCGAGCTGGATGGAGGTGTAGTACCTGGGGTCCTGGAATCCCTGCCCGTCGGTCAGGATGCCCGGGCCCGGCGCCGGCAGCGTCGTCCACGACGAGCCGTTCCAGCCGAGCGTGGTGATGCCGGCGGAGCCGCGCGCGACCAGCTCCGCCTTGCTGTCGCCGTTCACGTCGCCGGTCTGGATCGTGGCGTAGTAGTAGGGCGCGTCCCAGGCGGATCCCGCCAGCGGTCCCGACTGGGAGAGCTGCGCCCAGCTGCCCTTCCCCGGTGTGCCGCTGGGGGTGAACTTAAAGACCACGATCCCGTTCGCGCCGCGCGCGAGGATCTCGTCGCCCTTCTGGCCATCGAGGTCCGCCGCCTGGATCGTGTCGTAGTACTGGGGCAGCCTCCAGTCCGTCGCCGGCCGCGATGAGTTCGCGCTCGTCAGCGGCGGAGGGTTCGCGAAGGCGGTGAGGACGATCGGCCTGTCTTGGTTGTCGACCTGGGGCCGCCACTGGCCGAAGCTCTTGTCGAACACCTGGACGGCCAGCCCGGTGGGGGTGCGTCCGAGCAGCTCGTCCGCCCCGTCGCCGTCCACGTCGGCGAGCTGGATCGTCGCGTACTGCTCCGGGTCGGTCCAGCCTCCCCCATCACCCCAGCCGGGCAGCACGAACGACGGCCCGCACGCATCGGTCCACGAAGGGCTCGTCGCCTGCGGGCACGACGCGCTCGCCGGCAGCGCCGCCGGGCCCAGCGCCACGACGAGCGCCGCGAGCAAGAAACCCGCACCGAGCAGTGCGGAGCGACACCCGGCCCGACGTGGCACGAGGCCAGAGTCCACCATGAGTGGGAGCTTTTCAAGAGGGGCGGCGGAGGCGGCGCGTCGGAGCCGACCCGCCGCGCTAGGCTCGCGCGATGCGATTCACTCTCCTCCGGCGCGCCGTGGCCGGCGCGCTCGCCATCACCGCCCTGGCCGCGGCGCCGGCGGCAGCCCAGTTCAGTCCCGGCTCGGCCGGGCTCGATGATCCGTACTTCCCGTTCGCCGGCAACGGCGGCTATGACGTCCAGCACTACTTCCTCGACCTGGACTACGTGCGGACCGGCAACCAGATGGACGCGACGGCGACCATCACCGCCCGGGCGACGCAGAGTCTCAGCTCGTTCAACCTCGACCTGCGCGGGTTCACCATCTCGAACCTCGAGGTCGACGGCGTGGACGCAACGTTCAGCCGCAGCGGGACTCACGAGCTCACGGTCACGCCCGCGTCCGGCATCCCGGCGGGCAGCGAGTTCGTGGTGCGGATCGACTACGAGGGCCAGCCGCAGCGGGTGATCGACCCCGACGGCACGAGCGAGGGCTGGGTCCTCACGCCTGACGGCGCTCACGTCGTCAACGAGCCGCAGGGGTCGCCCGGTTGGTACCCAGCCAACGACAACCCGCGGGACAAGGCGCTCTACGACATCGCGATCACCGTGCCCGACGGGATCACCGCGATCGGCAACGGCCGCCTGATCTCGGAGACCAGCAGCGACGGCAAGACGCGCTGGCACTGGCGCGAGGACTCGCCGATGGCGCCCTACCTCACCACCGCGACCAACGGCGTGTTCGAGATGCGCGTGTCCAAGTGGCGCGGCAAGCCGGTCTATCACGCGGTCGACCCGACGCTCAACCAGGTGGCCTGGGAGCGGCTGGCCGTGGAGCCGCAGGTGCTGGAGTTCTTCAGCAAGCTCTACGGGCCCTACCCGTTCACGAGCGCAGGCGGGATCGTCGACAACGGGCGTGTGGGCTATGCCCTTGAGGTGCAGACCCGCTCGGTCTACGACCGCAACGTGGGCGCGAGCACGCTCGTTCACGAGGTCGCGCACCAGTGGTTCGGCGACGCCGTGACGCTCACGACCTGGGACGAGATCTGGCTCGCCGAGGGCTTCGCCACCTGGTCCGAGTGGATCTGGGACGAGGAGCACGGCGGCCCGACCGCCGCCGAGACGTTCGACGAGACGTTCGCCGCCCATGAGGACTGGGACAGGCCGCCGCTCGACATCGGCGGGCCGGAGCTGATGTTCACCTCACCGGCCTACGACCGCGGCGCGATGACCCTCCAGGCGCTGCGCGAGAAGATCGGCGACCACGACTTCCGCAAGATTCTGCGGGCGTGGTTCCGGGAGAACGAGGACGGCAACGTAACGACCCTCGACTTCCAGGCGCTCGCCGAACGCGTGACCGGCCAGGACCTCGGCGAGTTCTTCGACATCTGGCTGAGGGAGCCGGAGAAGCCGACCACCTGGTAAGCAGATCCCGTTGTTGCTCAGATCCCCGCCCGGGTAAACGTCACATGCGTGACGCCGCTGGGCGAGGAGACGGCCTCGACCTCGTAGTCCTTCTCGAGGCCCTCCAGCCCGTCCCAGAGCCGCACGCCGCGGCCGAGCAGGATCGGCACCACCACGACGTGCATGTGGTCGACGAGCCCGGCAGCCAGGAACTCGCGGATCACGGTGGCGCCTCCGCCGATGCGCACGTCCTTGCCGTCCGCGGCGTCGCGGGCGATGTCGAGCGCCTCGGCGGGCGACGCGTCGAGGAAGTGGAACGTGGTGCCGCCCTCCATCTCGATCGGCGGGCGCGTGTGGTGGGTGAGCACGAAGACCGGTGAGTGGAACGGCGGGTTGGGCCCCCAGGCGCCCTTCCAGTCCGGGTCGTCCTCCCACCCGGGGTGGCCGAACTTGCCGGCCCCCATGATCTCGGCGCCGATCCCCAGATCGTGGCGCTGGACGAAGGCGTCGTCGACGCCGCCGCTGCCACCGGCCTGCCACGACCGGGTCTTGAACATCCACTCATGCAGCCGCTCCCCGGCGTGACCGAAATGCAGGTCCTTGGTCTGGCCTTCACCGGTGCCGAAGCCGTCGAGGGAGATGGAGAAGAAGTGGACGTAGGTGAGTGACATGGCTGCTGCTCCTTGTCTCTGGGGTCAGTCGTAGTAGCGGCGTGCGCTCGAGCCGATCCGTGTGACGTCCGTGCCGTAGACGTGAATCGAGATCGCGGTCGTGTCCGACGTGTTGTGCACGCGGTGGATGTCGCCGGGGGGCGCGAAGCCGCTCACGTCGCCCACGTGGTTCTGGCTGCGGCCGACCAGGTTGAGGTCGGCGTCGAAGAGCTCCTCGTACTCGACGCCCTGGATCACGCCGACCACGCACCAGGTCACGTGATCGTGGATGCGCGTGAGCTGACCGGGCCGCCACACCAGGCCGACGATCGAGAACGATCCGTCGGGCTCGGCGTGCAGCGTGTGGCCCTGATAGCTCTCCGGCGAGCCGAGGCGCTGCTCGGGGCTCAGCACGTCCGGGGTGGGCAGGTGCGCGCGCAAGAGCTCGGCCACGAGCTGCGCGGTCTCCGCCCAGCCGTCATGGCTGTTGATCGCGGTGCGGATTCCGGCGACGAGTTCGGTCAGCTGGTCAGTGGGGCGGATCTGTGTTGCGGTCATGGCTGTGTAGCTTGCGCGCGACCGCCTCATAAGTCCAATGCCAACTTTCGTTCTGATTCATAGATAGGGTTGATGCATGCTGGACGTCAACCGGCTGCGCGTGATCGACGCCGTGGCGCGCAACGGATCGGTCACCGCGGCGGCGAAGGAGCTGCACTACTCCCAGCCGTCGGTCACCCACCACCTCGGCCGGCTCGAGTCCGAGACCGGGGCAAAGCTGCTGCAGCGTGTCGGGCGCGGCATCCGGCTGACCCCGGCCGGGGAGCTGCTGGCCGAACGTGCGGCGGAGATCATCGGCCGGATCGATGCCGCCGGCGCGGAGCTGTCGGCCCACGTGGGGCTGTCCGCCGGCCGCGTGCGCCTGGCCGGCTTCGCATCGGCGATCGGCTCGCTCGTACCGGCGGCCGTGGCCACTCTGGCGGCCGAGCATCCGGGCCTGGAGGTCAGCCTCACCGACACGCATCCCCCTGAGGCGATCGAGCTGCTCCGCACCGGCAAGGTCGAGGTCGCGGTCATATTCCGCTACGACGAGACCGAGCCCGAGCCCGCCGGCGTCCGCCTGCATCATCTGCTCGACGATCCGGTGTACGCGCTGTCGACGCGGTCCGAGCCCGGGCTGACCGCCCTGCGCGACGCGACCTGGATCGCCGGCTGCGAGCGCTGCCGCAGCCACCTGCTGTCGATGTGCGCCGACGCCGGCTTCGATCCGCGAATCGGCTACAGCTCCGACGACATGGTCGTGATGCAGGCCCTGGTGGCCGCCGGCCTCGGAGTGGCAACCCAGACCGGGCTGGCCCTGCGCGCCCACCGCATCGAGGGCGTCGTGGCGACCGAGCTGCCCGGCTTCGAACGGCACATCTACGCGGCGACCTACGGAGAGCCGCCGGATCCGCCGGCTACTGCGGCGCTGCTGGCGGCGCTTGCCGAGGCGGCGGCGTCGGCGAGCTCGTCCTCGTAGACCTCAGCGAATACCGCCCATCAGGCGCAGGATCCGCCTCCGCGCAACGACCACGAGCAGCCCAGCGCCGGCGAGTCAGTCGGTGCCCCAGGGGTTGTCGATCACGAAACGCCAGCTGCCGTCCTCCTGGCGTCGCAGGACGTCCGCGTTCCTCGCCGCCAGCTGCACCGGCTCGCCGTCCGGTCCGGTGCCCTCGAACGACCAGACTCCGATCACAAGGGCGAGGTCGTCGACCTCGAGAACTCGCGTGACGTGCAGGTCGAGCTCGCCGTCCATCGAGATGAAGCCCGTCAGGGCCTCGCTGACGGCGGATGCCCCGTGAGCGAGCTCCCCGGCGCGCTCGGCCACCGCGCTCAGCGTCGTGCGGGCGGGGCCGACGGTCCCGTGCAGCTCGATGGCCGCTTCCGTGATTCGCCGTCAGGAGCGCATTGCGCCACGCCCTCGCCTTCTCGACCTGGCACTCACTCGCGACGGGCGGCATCGGGCGATCGGACGCCGCGAGGCTCGTGACCGCGCTCGTCGAGGCCGCCGAGGGAGCGCGCACGCCGTGATGGCTAAGCGAGCTTCGCGGCCTCAACCGGGTCCACCCAGGTGGAGCTCTCGCGACACCTTGGGGGTGCGCGGTCGGCACCTTCGTTGCCTACTCGTCGCGGGCGCACGGATGGAGACTCGAGCCGGGTGAGTGAAGTGAGATCCGCAATGCGATGCGAGAACACTCCCGCGAGCATGACCGCGAGTACCGCAGCCTCGTTGTCCGCGGCGGCTCGGTCTCAGTTGACGAGCGATGCCTTCGTCTCCCTCTCGGAGCTCGAGTTCCGCCTGGGTGACTGGCGGGGAGCACATGCCTCGGCGGTGGAGGCCCTTCGGCTCGCCCACGCCGCCGGCGCCCGCAGAGCCGTCGCGCGTTCGTTGGGCGGCCTTGCCATCGTGGAGGCAGGTGTGGGCAGCGCGGACGCTTGCCGGCGCCACGCGCGGCAGGCGCTCGAGCTCGCGGACGGTCTCGACCCCGCAGCGATTCGGTCGCGTGAGGCCCTCGGCCTGCTGGAACTAGGACTGGGCGACCTCGACGCTGCGATCACCTGGCTCGAGCCGGTGGCGCGCAGCCCCTACTTGGCGAGTGGCGGCCATGATCTGGTCGAGGCGCTCGTTCGCCGTGGCGATCGCGAGTGCGCAGCGCACATCCTCTCGCTTCTGCCCGTCGGCGATGTGGCCTCGCCCAACCTCGGCCGGTCCAGCCCCCTGGCGCGCTGCCAGGGCCTCCTCGCGGCAGATGACCAGTTCGAGTTGCACTTCAGCTGCGCCCTCGAGTGCCGGTTTCGGCTGGACGAGCCTTTCGAGCGCGCCCGCACCGAGCTCTGCTTCGGCCAGCGCCTGCGGCGCGTCAGGCGGCGCCAGGATGCGCGCACCCACATCTCCGCGGCGCTCGCGACCTTCGAACGGCTGGTAGCCGTGGCCTGGGCCGACACCGCGCGGCGCGAGCTCGGCGCCAGCTCACAGCGTGCCCGCCGCCGGGTCGACTCCACGCGAGACGAGCTCACGGCACAGGAACGCCAGGTCGCGCAGATCGTCGCCCGGGGCGCGACCAACCGCGAAACGGCCGGCCGCCTGTTCGTCACCGAGAAGACGATCGAAACCCACCTCAGCCGCATCTACCGCAAGCTCGGCCTGCGCTCACGCACCGAGCTCGCGCGCCTGCTCGCCATCGACCGCGGGCGGCTCGACGCGCATCAACCGGACCTCCGCACAACGGCACCTAGCTGTCGACCGTAATTCGGTGGCGCGGCATCGGTTGGACGGGTGAGCACGCACACGTCCAAGGAGGAACTCCGTGGTGCGCTCCACCCTGGCCACCGTCGTCGCCGCCATCGCCGTCGCCACGCTGCCCGGCTCAGCTCCGGCGAGCACGCCGGCCGGCAGCGGCGATCTCAGCAACGGCCCGAGCTGCGCCGTCAGCTGCATCACCAGCGCACTGATCGAACCGCACACGACAGCATTCGGCGTCTCCGTGCGAACCGATACCCCGGCGCGGATCTTCGTCGGCGTCTCCAAGCTGATCGCGCCCGAGGGGTCGTGGATCGATTCGAGCCGGAGCGGCCCGGGGCGCACGAGCTGGACGGGGCACGTGAGCGGCCTCCAGTCCGACACCCTGTACAAGGTGACGGTGAGCGCGACCGACTCGCAGTCGCGGACCGAGCGGCGCTCCACCTTCTTCCGTACGCGGGCGGTAGCGACGAACCTGCCGCAAGGGCCGGGCGACCTTCAGTCGAACGTCGGCTGCTCGGCGCAGTGCATCTCCGCGGCGCGCCTCGATCCCGAGGGCACCGGGACGCAGCTGTCGGTCGACACGACTGTGCCCGCCAAGCTGACGATCAGTGCCGACCGGGATGCGCCAGGGACGATCGGCAACGCGCCGATCTTCGGGACACCCGAGGACACGGTCTCGACCACCGGGTTCGCGACGGGCTGGAACGGCCGCCTGGACCGGCTGGTCCCGGGTGCCACCTACCACGTGATCCTGCGGGCGATCGACGCTGCCGGGCACGTCTCCTACCGGCAGGGCATCTTCAGGACCGATACGCGGCGCGCGAAGCTCGTCCCGCACGGCATCCGCATCTACTACGACGGCGACAAGGGCCTGAACCGCGGCGAGCTCAGCTTCGTCACCGCGTTGAACGACTACCACCCAGCTGACATGCGCATCCCCGAGCGCACGGCGGCGTCGGGCAGCTGGATCGCGTTCCCCAGCGAGCAGGTCAGCCTGGGAGCCCCAGCCCGCGAGCTGCGCCTCGCCGTGCAGGCGCGCGAGCGCGACAACGCTGCCTCCTGCTCGAATCAGAGGGGATCCGGCTTCTGGGAGCCCGACAACGGCGGGGTGCACGAGTGGTGCAACAAGCGCACCTGGGTGACCGTGCGCGGGGCGATCGACCTCGACGCTCCCGTGCCGGGGAGCGACGCGTCGTCCACCAACACTGGTGAGGGCCGGCACGAGTTCGAGATCATGACGAGCAACAACGCCGGCATCCGCTTCGTGGTCTTCGGCCACGTGGACGTCCGCTACGAGTGAGCGAGGCGGGCCACGTTTCATCAGGCTGCCTTAGAGCGGCGCATCTTGGCGCGACTGCTGCGGTTCGTCGTCGACGATAGACAGAGCTCTCCGGCGGCGTACGCCGGCGCCGGACATTCGAACGGAGGAACGTATGGAACTGGGAGGGAAGGTCGCGCTCGTTACTGGGGCGAGCGGTGGCATCGGGGCGGCGGTGGCGCGCAGGCTGCACGGGGCCGGGGCGGCGGTCGGGCTGATCTCGCGTCGCGGCGACGACCTCGGGCTCGAGGGCGCGCTCGGTCTGAGCTGCGACGTGCGTGATCGCATGGCCGTCGGCGCGGCCGCTGACGCGATCGTCGAGCGCTTCGGGCGGCTCGACATCGTGGTCGCTAACGCGGGGGTGGGCGCCTACGGGCCGTTCCTCGAACTCGATCCGGACCGGCTCGAAGCCATGATCGACGTGAACCTCAAAGGCACCCTCTATATAGCCGCGTCGACGTTGCCTCATCTGATCGCGGCCGGCGAGGGGGACTTCGTGTCCCTCGCCAGCGTCGCCGGCCTGCGTGCCTTCCCCGGCGAGGCGGTCTACAACGCGTCGAAGTACGGCCAGCTGGGCTTTACGCGGGCCCTCGACCACGAGTTGCGCGAGCGGGGCGTCAGGGCCAGCTGCATCTGTCCGGGTGGCGTCAAGACCGACTTCGCGATCGGGACGGGCCGCGAGGAGGGCGACCCCGAGCTCGAGGGCCTGCTAACCCCGGATGAGGTCGCCGAGGTGGTGCTCTTTACGGTCACCCGCCCCAGGCGCATGCGGATCCTGACCACCAGCTTCCGCCCGATGACCGAGGCGTCCTGGGGCTGAGCGCGGGCTCGTCGCGATCCCCGGCCAGACTCCGAGGGGGCACTCCCGGACCCACACCGTAGGGGTCATTTGGCTCGCGCCGGGTGATTGAGGTGGCCGCCCAGACGGGGGCGTAGGCTACGTGCACTGAATCGTCTTGAATGGCTTGACCCGTCGGAGCTCCGCGTTGGACTCGGGTGCATGCGCTTGTCGACGGACGAGAGCCGTGACGAGCAGCTCGCCAACGAGACGATCGCTGCCGCCGCCGAGGCGGGGGTGACTGTCTTCGACACCGCACACGCGTATGGGCGCGGTGAGGATGAGCTCGGTCACAACGAGCGGCTGCTCGTCCGCGCGCTCCGGGCCTGCAGCGCGGAGGGGAACGCGCGGGTCGTGACGAAGGGCGGCATGGCGCGAGCGGATGGAAGGTGGGTGCCGGACGGGCGCGCGAAGGCGATTCTCGGCGATTGCGACGCGAGCCTCGCTGCGCTCGATGGCACGGGGATCGACGTCTACCTGATCCACGCTCCCGATCCGCGTACACCGTGGCGGACGTCGCTCCGCGCACTCACCCGGCTGGTGGACGAGGGCATCGTCAAGCGGGTCGGGGTGTCGAACGTGAACCGGGCCCAGCTGGACGAGGCGCTCGAGCTCGCGCCGATCTCAACGGTCCAAGTCGGGCTCAGTGTCTTCGACGACCGTGCACTCCGCGGGGGCGTGGTCGAGAGGTGTGCCGAGTCCGGGGTCGTGGTGATGGCGCACTCTCCACTCGGTGGGCCGCGCCGTGCGAGCGGGGTCCGGCGTCAAAGGGCGTTGTTGGATGTCGCCAAGGCCCGCGGCGTGGCGCCCGCCGAGGTGGCACTGGCGTGGCTCCTCGCGTTGTCACCCGCCGTGGTCGCGATTCCCGGAGCGCGCCGGCCTGAGACCGCGCGGTCGGCGGCGTCCGCTGCGAGTCTCGTTCTCGACCCGAGTGAGCGGGCCGAGCTCGCCCAGGCGTTCGGCGGGCTTCGGCGGGCTCGGGTCGAGGCCGCGCGTCCACCGCGCAACGGTGAGGTCGTCGTCGTCATGGGGATTCCGGGAGCGGGGAAGAGCCGCGTTGCCGAGGACTACGTTGCGCGAGGATATGCGCGCTTTAACCGTGATGAACGCGGAGGCTCCCTGCGGGGGCTCGCTGACGCCCTGGAGGAGGAGCTTGCTTCGGGCGTTCGGCGAGCCGTTCTCGACAACACCTACCTGACGCGCGCGGCGCGAAGCTACATCATTGACGCCGCCAGCCGACAGGGGCTCCCGGCCCGCTGTCTCTGGCTCGACACGCCGCTCGCGCAGGCCCAGGTCAATCTCGTCGAACGCCTGCTCGACCGTCTCGGCTCGCTTCCGACCCCCGAGGAGGTGCGAGCGCTCGCTCGGCGCGCCGACGGAGTGCTCGCGCCGACCTCCCAGATGCGCGCGCTCCGCGAGCTCGAGCCACCCTCGATCGACGAGGGATGGGCGAGTGTGGAGCAGGTGCCCTTCGCGCGGGCGGGCGCCTCGCACGCGCTCGGAGCCGGGGTGATCGTCGCTGCCGGCGTGTTGACGCAGGCCGGCTGGAAGGAAGCAGTGCAGCAGTGGGACCGAGGCGGGCCGCTCCTCGTTTTCGACTGGCAGCCAGGCGGCCACGTCGACGACCTGGCCCCCGCCGTCGCAAGCGTCGAAGCCGAAGTCTCCGGCAGTGTGGAGAGCGCGCTATGTCCACACGCCGCGGGACCGCCACGCTGCTGGTGTCGCCCGCCCCTGCCTGGGCTGCCTCTGGCGTTCGCGCGAGCACACCAGATCGATCCGTCGAGCTCGATCCTCATCGGAGCCGGGCCCGCCCACCGCACGCTTGCAGCCACGCTCGGCGCCCGATACGTCAAGGTCTGAGGCGGCGATAGCGCCTGCATCGGCGGTGCCGTGCACGGCGCCAGGCTCTCGAGGACAGTCGGAGAGGACAGCTCCAGACAATGCGGCGAGCTGGCGCCGTTCCGCCACGTGGGCGTTATCGGCCTACCGACTCGGCCCAGCGGCGCATCGCGTAGCGGAACCAGCCCTCGCCGTAGGGCGCGTAGATCCTGACGGGTACACCCCGGGCGGCGAGGGCTCTCGCGTCCGCGCTGCGCACTCCGAGAAGCATCTCGACGCCGAGGCCCGGCAGGGCACGCAGGAGCGCCTCCCGCAGTACGGCGTCGTGGGTGGCGATGGCGAGCATTGCGCCGTTCGTATGCAGCTCGTGAGCTAGCTCGATGAAGGCCACAGCGGTCGGTTCACCCCAGGGCCGCGCGATGTGCGGGTCCTCAGCGTAGGCGCCTTTGACCAGTCGGATCGGCAGCCCACTCTCCGCAAGCGCATGGCCATCGGCACGGCTGCGCTTGAGGTTCGCCTGGATCGTCGCCGACACCGCGCCGCCCCCGCCGCCCACGGCAGACACCGCCGCCAGAATGCGATCCGCGCGCCGCTCCTGCTCTGCCCCGACCTGGATCCGCCGGCCGGCCGGCAGCGCCGCGGCGATCCTCGCGAGGCGCTGCTGCACCGCGTCCCCCGGCTGGTCGAGGCCGATGTGCGAGAGATCGATCGACAGGAACGTGTTCTCGGGGGCTCGCTCGAGGCTCTCCGCGAGCGCGACGTACTGGTCGGTGACGCGGTCCGCCTCCACGGGATCGGAGACGTTCTCGCCGAAGAAGTCGATCGAGCTCGCGAGCCCCGCCGCAGCGAGGCGATGCGCGCAGGCAAGCGCATCCTCAGGTCGCGTCCCGGCGACGTAGCCCCTGGCAAGCCGGTAGGCGCTCCACTCCCCGCCGGGCACGGCGCGCACCCCACGCTCCCATCCCGGGCTCGTCGCGAGAGCCAAGAGGACACGTCGAGTGGTCACAGCAACGGACACGCGGCGAATGATGCCTGGCGACATCAGCGCGCTACGTGCCGGTGGATGAGAAATGGCCTGGATCAGCCGGGCCGAGCGCGTTGAAGATTCGAGGCTGGAATGGACTGCGCTCCATCAGCTCCCCGAACCGGGTGTAGTCCGACACGTCGACCGCGCCACCCGGCTTCTGCTTCTTCGAGTGGTTCGAGGCGCGCCCAGCGCAGCGGCCCGGACAGACCGGCCTACCGCAGATCTCGAAGCACAGCTGCTCGCTGTGCTCCGGCGAGCGCCAGCCTGAGGTGAGCTGGCCGCGCCAGCCGTGCTCGCGAGCCCACACCAGATATCTGCGCATCCAGGTCGCAACCGGGCGGCCATCGAACCTCGAAACCCCCGGCCGCGGATCGAGATCCTCGATCGCCCTTCGGCGCTGGCGGCGGCGCCTTCGGATGCCCCGTAAAACCTGCCTCACCGACGAAAAGCGCGGGTCTCTCGGGTGGCGCATGCGGCGGACGAACTCGCTCGTCACCCTGCCGTCGCGCTCGCCGAGATAGCCGAGATACCACTTCACCGTCATGATGCGGCGGTTCGTCAGGAAGCCCTTCTCGCCGTCAACGATCAGCGGGGCGACGTTCTCGAGCCAGCGGTTGCTGAAGCGGTTAAGAGACGCCTGGAGGCGCTCTACGTCGCGGCGGCTCACGACGCGAACATATGCCAAGCGCCGTGCTCCAGTCCTATTCAAACAGTCGCCAGCACGTAAACGACAGTGCGACGAGTCGGCCGGCACGCCTGAGTCGAGCGCCCATTCTCGGCGTCCGAGCGTCGGTCACTCCGCCAATTTGCGGGCCTTCCATGGGCGCGGCTGGGTTCGAACCAGCGACCTCTCGCGTGTGAGGCGAGCGCTCTCCCGCTGAGCTACGCGCCCGGGAGAGAAGTCATCTTAGAGCCCGCCGCGATACTCCCGCCATCGCGTCCGAGGTGCACCGGTACGGCTCCCACCGCGACCAGTTCGGTGAGCTGACGCTGCCTGAAGAGCCCGCCGCCAACGCGTCGCACCCGGTGGTCGTCCTGATCCACGGCGGCTTCTGGCGGGCGCGCTACCGGCTGACGCTTCACCACCCGCTGACCGCGGATCTCGCGAAGAGCGGGTGGGCGGTCTGGAACCTCGAGTACCGGCGGCTCGGCTGGCGGAGCCGGGGCGGCTATCCGGCCACGCTCGAGGACGTGGCCGCCGGGATCGACCAGCTGGCCGAGCTCGACCGCCCGCTCGACCTCGCGCGCGTAATAGGAATCGGCCACTCGGCGGGCGGTCAGCTCACGCTCTGGGCGGCGTCGCGGCCGGGCCAGCCGGCGAGGGCGCCCGGCGCCGAGCCGCGGGTCAGGCTGGCCGGCGCCGTCGGGCAGGCGGCCGTGGTCGACCTCCGCGAGGCGCACAGGCTCCGGCTGAGCAGCGGGGTCACCGGCAGGTTCCTCGGAGGCCCGCCCGGCAAGGTTCCCGAGCGCTACGAGCTCGCCTCTCCCATCGAGCGCCTGCCGCTCGGCACGCCCCATCTGCTCGTGCACGGGGACGCCGACGACACCGTGCCCGTCGAGCTCGGGCGGCGCTACGCCCAGCGCGCGGCGGACGCAGGCGACGACTGCGAGCTCGTCGTGCTCCCCGGCTGCGGGCACTTCGAGCACCTCGATCCGTCCACGCCCGCCTGGGCAGCCGTGACGGACTGGCTCGCGCGTCGCTGACCGGCGCGGCCTTCAGGATTCCGCCGGCCGTTCCGATGGAACCGCAAGACCTCTCCCAGAGGATTGGAATTTGCTGCTTCGTGGTACTCACCTGACGATGCCGGCCGTGCGGTGTCGCACCCTGCTGCTCACCGCCCTCGTAGCGGGGATCGCCGTGCTGGCCCTGGCCGCGCCGAGCGGCGCCAGCTCACCCCCGGCGAGGCCGACGGATGCCGCGCGCGAGGTGCGCCAAGGCATGTTCGGGCTCGGCGGTTGGGCCTGGCCGAACGGCGGCGAGGTCGAGGCACTCTCCGCCAAGGGCCTGCGCTCGTGGCGGCTGACGCTCGCCTGGGAGGAGATCCAGCCGGTGCGCGGCGACTACCGCTGGGGCGGCTACGACGCCCTCATCCGCAAGCTGGCGGCTCACAACATCGGGACCATCCTCACGCTCGCGTCGTGCCCGGACTGGGTCTGCGAGGGCGCGGGCCCGCCGCGCACCGACCCCGGCAGGGAGGCCTGGGTCGACTTCGTGCACGCGGCGGTGCGGCGCTACGGCGTGGGAGGGAGCTTCTGGGCGGAGAACCCGGGAGTGGCGCCCAGGCCGGTCGTCCACTGGCAGGTGATGAACGAGGTGAACGGCGTGGACCAGTGGGGCGCTCACCCGAGCCCCGAGGGCTACGCGGCGTTCCTCAAGCTCACGGCGTCGGCGATCCGAGGCGCCAACGCGGCGTCGAAGGTCGTGCTGGCGGGTCTCGGCGAGAAGATGACGGTCTGGCTGAACGTGTACCTGCCGGCGCTCTACCGGCAGCCCGGTTTCGCGACCGACTTCGACGCGATGGCCGTGGAGGGCTACGCCACCAGGCCGAAGTACCTGCGCCGGATCATGCGCACCACGCGCGGCTCGATGCGGCGCGCCGGCGACCTCGCGAAGCCCATCTGGATCACGGAGATGAGCTGGTCGACGGGCGGCCCCGGGCCCTACGTGACCACCGAGCGCGGTCAGGCCAAGCGCCTGCGACGGGCTTATGACCTGCTGCTGCAGTGCCGCCGGCGCTGGAACGTCGAGCGCGTGTACTGGTTCGCGCACCGGGACCGCCCGGTGCCGCCCGGCGAGGCGGACTACTGGGGCAACCACAACGGCCTGATCGCGGCGGACGGTCGCTGGAAGCCCGCGCTCGGCGCCTTCCTGCGCTACCTGCGCGTCCGGCCGCCCCGCGTGCGGGCCTCGAGCTGCCGGCTGTAGCCGGACCGGCAGGCAACGCCGCAGCTGGTCCAGCGGTAGGGTGCCCGCCCAGGGCAACCTGACTAGAAGGGGGAGATAGTCATGCAAAGACGGGTATCGCGCGTCTTGCTACTGGTAGCCGTCGCATTCGGGGTTCTCGCCGGCCCTGCATTCGGCCAGATCACCGTCGACGGCAGCTCGAAGATGTCCGAGATCTTTACCTCGCCTAACCAGGCGACGAACTCGGACCTCGCGTTCTGGGGGAAGCACGCGTTCGTCGGCTACTACACCGGCGACACGGGTTTCCCGGCGGGCAGCGGTTCCCGCGGCGGAGTGCGGATCTTCGACATCTCGAACCCGGCCAGCCCCGCGCTGGTGAGGAACTTTGCCTGCGACGCGAATCAGAACGATCCGATTGTCTGGGATCGGAACGGGAACGGCGTGGCCGACCTGATGCTCGTGGCCGTGGACCGGACGATGGCGAACCCGAACTGCGGCGCGCCGCGATCCGCTCATGACGACCGGAACGGTTGGGAAGGCGTCCGGATCTTCGGGCTGAGCGACAACCCGCAGAACCCGTTCGCGACCGTCACGCCGCTGAAGATGCAGTACACCGACTGCGGCGCCCACACGATCACCGCCTGGACCGGGTTCGCGGAAGATCCGGTGTACCCGCGGCTCATCGTCTACGTGTCCTCGTATCCGCTGCGTGCGGGGCCGACCTGCGGTCAGGCCAACTTCAACAACGTGAACAATCCGTACGACGAGGACAAGGTCGTCAACGACCCGCTGCACCGCCAGATCCAGGTGCTCTCGGTACCGCTTAACAACCCGGCGGCCACGACGGAGATCGCCGCGCCGAGGATCAGCTACCCGGGCGATCCCGACGGCAGGATCGACTGGACCGAGCGGAACTTCACGGGCCTCGAGCCGGCGGCGGTGGCCTGCCACGACATCGTGGTCCACATGGAGACGAACCTCGCCGGCGGCGCGTGCGCCGAGCAGGGGCAGGTGTGGAGAATCGACCCGGAGAGCGGGATCCCGAACACCGAGGACCCGGTCTCGATCGGCGACGACGAGGTCACGTCGGGCGGCCGGGGGCAGTTCCCCGGCGCGGTCGACTTCTTCCACTCGGTGATGTTCAACAACGACGCCACCGTGGTGAACTGGGTCGACGAGTCGTTCGATTTCCAGCAGCCGAACCCGCGGCCACCCGGCGGTGGCGGCTGCCCGAACATGACGACCTACCAGCCGCGGCCGTGGAACCCGGCCGGCGGCACCCACAAGTCGGGGCGGATGTTCTTCACGGACCTGGAAGGCGAGTTCCTGAGCGAGTTCCACGTCGGTGACCTGCGGCCGAACACCTCCGCGGGCGAGTACTGCTCGGCGCACATGGGAATGGCCGTGATGGGCATCGAGCGTGACCTGCTCGTGAACGCCTGGTACACGGGCGGCGTCGACGTCATCGACTTCAGCAACCCGCGTGAGCTGAAGGAGATCGCCTACTACGACCCGGCGCGCAACTCCGGCACGTGGTCGGCGTATCCGTACGCCGGGCCGCTGTTCAAGCGCGGACCCGGAAGGGTGCCGATATATGCGACGGACGGCGTGGAGAACAACGCGATCGCCCAGGGGATGGTCGTGTACCGGACCAACAAGGTCCCGAGGCCGGGTCGCAAGGGCCTCGTCGACCACCTGAACCCGCAGACCATGGATCACGAGATGATGATGGGCTCCGGGTCGGGCAAGGGCAAGAAGCAGGACGTCGTCCGCGGCAAGGGCCGCAGGCGCGGCTGAGCCGTACTAGACCGTAAGGATCACGCGATGGGGCCGCCTCCGGGCGGCCCCATTCGCTCCGGCACGCTTAGATGCCGGGCATGACGGAGCACGACCCCACCGCCCGCGCCTACGCCGTGCGGCTCGATCGGGAGGACCCGCTCGCCTCGTTCCGCGAGCGCTTCGTTATCGACGATCCGGAGCTCGTGTACCTCGACGGGAACTCGCTCGGTCGCCTGCCGCTGGCAACGCGCGACCGGATCGAGCGGCTTACGGCGCAGTGGGGGTCAGAGCTCGCGGCGGCCTGGGACTCGTGGCTGGACGCACCGGCGCGGGTGGGCGACGCCCTGGCGGAGGCGGCGCTCGGGGCCCGGCCCGGCGAGGCGATCGCCTGCGACTCCACCACGGTCAACCTCTTCAAGCTCGCCAGCGCCGCGCTCGAGCTCGCCCCTCCGGACGTCCGGGCGATCGTGACCGACGCGGGCAACTTCCCGACCGACCGCTACGTGCTCGACGGGCTGGCGCGCGCGCGTGGGCTCGAGCTGCGGCTAATCGAGGAGGATCCGATCGAGGGTCCGCAGCCCGCCGACATCGAGGATGCCTGCCGGGCGGGCGACGTGGCGCTCGTGTCGCTCTCGCAGGTGGCCTACCGCTCCGGAGCGCTCGCGGACGTGGAGGCGATCAACCGCGCCGCGGCCCCGGCGCGAGTGCTCTGGGACCTGTCGCACTCGGCCGGCGCGGTGCCGGTGGAGCTCGAGCGGCGCGGGGTGGAGCTTGCGGTTGGCTGTACCTACAAGTATCTGAACGCCGGTCCCGGGGCGCCCGCCTATCTCTACGCGCGCGAGGCGCTCCAGCCGCAGCTCGACAACCCGATCCAGGGCTGGTTCGGGCAGCGCGAGCAGTTCGAGATGGGTCGCGCATACGACCCCGTTCCCGGCGTCAGGCGGTTCCTCGGCGGCACCCCGCCGATCGCGGGCCTGCTCGCCGTCGAGGAGGGCGTGAGGATCACCGGCGAGGCGGGCATCGTCGCGCTCTACGCCAAGTCCCAGGCGCTCACCGGCCTGATCGTGGAGCTCCACGACGCCTGGCTCGCCCCGCTCGGGTTCGAGCTCGGCTCACCGCGCGAGGCAGAGCGGCGCGGCGGGCACGTGAGCGTGCGTCATCCGGACGCCTGGCCGATCACGCGCGCGCTGATCGAGCGCGCGAAGGTGATCCCCGACTTCCGCGGGCCGGACTCGATCCGCCTGGGGCCCGCGCCGCTGTACACGCGCTTCACCGATGTTCACGACGCTCTCGACCGCCTGCGCTCGCTGGTCGAGGACGGCGCTCACCGCGAGGTCGACGCCTCCCGGCGCGCCGTCACCTAGCTGTCCGGGGGGCGAGCGATGCTGTTCGCGGCCCCCAACCCCCAAGGAGTGAGCATGGACGCCTCGGCTCAGGACGTGACGGTGCGCGAAGCGGTCGGGAAGTTCAGCAGCCTGTGGTGGCTGTGGATCGTCTTCGGGATCTTCTGGATCGTGGTCGCTCTCGTGATCCTGCAGTTCGACGACGCGTCGATCACGACGGTCGGCGTGCTGATCGGCGTGATGTTCCTCGCCTCCGGGTTCCAGAGCCTGGTGGTGGCCGGCCTCCTCGAGGGCGGGGCGCGCTGGGTCTCGGCGATCTTCGGCGTGCTGCTCCTGATCGCCGGCGTGATCTCGCTGATCAGCCCGGAGAACACCTTCGCGGGCGTGGCCGACATCCTCGGTTTCCTGTTCTTGCTCGTCGGCGCCTTCTGGATCATCCAGGCCTTCCAGGACCGGGACATCAACGAGCTGTGGTGGTTCGGGCTGATCTCAGGCGTCGCGATGGTGATCCTGGCCTTTTGGACCGGCGGCCAGTTCTTCATCGAGAAGCAGTATGTGCTCCTGGTCTTCGCCGGGATCTGGGCCCTCTTCCACGGCGTGGGGGACCTGATCCGCGCGTTCCAGATCCGCAAGCTGGGCCAGCTGGCCCGCTCGGGGCGGCTGTAGCAGCTGCCCGGCCGGATGAACGTCCCGGACTGGTCGCTATAGGGGGTAGTCAGGGACGTTCAATGCGGCGGGGGCTCGGCTACAGCGCCACGATCGCGTCGATCTCCACGTCGGCCCCCTTCGGGAGCCCGGCTGCGGCTACGGCCACGCGCGCCGGCGGATCGTCGCCCCCGAAGAACTCCGCGTACACCTCGTTCACGCGCGCGAAGTCGCCCATGTCCGCCAGGTAGACGGTGCAGCGCACGGCGTTCGCGAGCGACGCGCCGCCCGCCTCGCATACGGCGCTCAGGTTCTGGAGGCAGCGACGGGCCTGGCCCTCGATCCCCTCCTTCACGATCTCGCCGGAGGCAGGGTCGAGCGGGATCTGGCCCGAGCAGAACAGGAGGTTGCCGCTGCGCATCCCCTGGGAGTAGGGGCCGATCGCGGCGGGGGCGGAGTCTGTGGAGACGGCGTGTCGGTCGGGCATTGCGGGCACTCTACGGATTGGTACCCTTGACGGTGGACCGTGCTAGGCGGGGAGGTAGCGGTGCCCTGTCACCCACAATCCGCTCTAGCGGGGCTGAATTCCCGAATGAGGGGCTTCGGCTCTCGGGGTCAGTACGCCGGACAGAGGCGTCGATGGCCGGGTCCCGCGCGGCGAGCGCTCGCGAACCAGGTCAGATCCGGGAGGAAGCAGCCTTAAGCGATACCGCTCGTGCGCCGCGGATCCGCCTGGCCGGAGCCGACGACCGGCGGGCACGCCCGAGATCGAGCTTCGAAGACGGGTGCACGGTCCGCTTTGCGCAGGCCGAGCTACTCGCGGGCGAGCCCGAACAAGCGATCGCGCTCGAGCCGCTCCGCGATCGCCGACGTGATCCGCGTCCGCACGGTCGGCATCGAGCGCGACATCCGGCGGAAGGCCTTCTCGTCCATGATCAGCGCCCGCACCGGTGCGGTGGCGATCACCGACGCGGTGCGCGCGCTCTTTCGCACGAGGCCGATCTCGCCGAGGAAGTCGCCGGGGCCGAGATCGGTCAGGTGCTTGCCGCTCGCCACCACCGCGGCCTTGCCCTCCTCGATCACGAAGAACTGGTGCGCGAACTCGCCCTCGTCGACCAGCCGCTCGCCGGGCTCGAGCTCGATCTCGCTGAGCTGCTTGGACAGCCCGCGTCGCTGCCGGGCCGAAAGCTCGGCGAACAGGGGAATCATCTCGAGGCGGGTGGCGTCCATGCGAGGTCCGCAAAGTATTCCGACTCTGCGCGCCGAATGGGTCAGTGGGAAGATTCGGCGGCCTTGACCGGCACCGAGATCCCCAGTCAGCCCGCCGCGGCGGTCGCGCCCGACCTCGTCGCGCTTCGCGCCGTGGAGCGCCGGGTGCTGTGGCTCGCCACGGCCATCGTCCATCACGCCAACCGCGTGCGGGAAAACAGCTCGGGGGTCAAGGTGGGCGGCCACCAGGCGTCGAGCGCGTCGATGGTGAGCCTGATGACTGCGCTCTGGTTCTCCGAGCTGCGCGCGGAGGACCGCGTGTCGGTCAAGCCTCACGCCTCGCCGGTGCTGCACGCGATCAACTACCTGCTCGGGCGGCTCGAGCGGGACTACCTCGAGACGTTGCGCGCACTCGGCGGCCTTCAGAGCTACCCGAGCCGCACCAAGGACCCCGACCCGGTGGACTACTCGACCGGCTCGGTGGGCATCGGCGCCACGGCGCCGATCTGGGGAGCGATCGCGCGCCGCTACCTCGAGCAGCACCGCCTCGAGGCGCCGCCGATGGGGCGCCAGATCGCCCTCCTGGGCGACGCCGAGCTCGATGAGGGCGCCGTGTGGGAGGCGATCGCCGATCCCTGGGTGGCGCGCCTCGGCGAGGTTCTCTGGGTAGTGGACCTGAACCGCCAGTCGCTCGACCGGGTGGTGCCGGACATCGCCTTCGGCCGCCTGGCCGGGATGTTCGAGGCGGCCGGCTGGCAGGTTTTGACCGTGAAGTACGGGCGGCTGCTCACGGAGCTGTTCGAGCGACCCGGTGGCGCCGAGCTGCGCAAGCGCATCGACGAGATGCCGAACGAGGAGTACCAGCGGCTCCTGCGCGCGCCCGCGGAGGACCTGCGCGAGCGGCTGCCGGGGCGCTCGCGCAAGCTGGCGCAGCTCGTGGGCGAGCTCGAGGACGCCGATCTGCGCGCCGGCTTCCGCGACCTCGGAGGCCACGATCTCGGCAGCCTGATCGACGCCTACCGGGCGGTGGAGCACGATCGCCCGACCGTCCTGTTCGCCTACACGATCAAGGGCTGGTCGCTGCCGATCGAGGGGCACCCGGAGAACCACTCGGCGCTGCTGAGCGCCGACCAGTTCGCGGAGCTCGCCGCCGAGCTCGGCGCGGACGCAGGCCAGCCCTGGGCGCCGTTCGAGCCGGGCAGCCCCGAGGAGGAGCTGTGCTCGGCCGCGGCGGCCGCGCTGGCGCGCGAGGAGCCCGCGCCGCGGCCGCCGCCGGCCGTGCCCGCCTCGCTCGGCCGCCGGCACCGCGGCAGCGAGTCGACCCAGCAGGCCTTCGGCCGCTTCTTCGTGGACCTCGTGCACGAGGCGCCGGAGGTGGCCGAGCGCGTGGTCACGGTGAGCCCCGACGTGGCGTCGTCGACCAACCTCGGCGGCTGGATCAACAAGGCCGGGATCTGGTCGGTGGGGGACCGCAGGGACTGGTTCGCGGACGACACCCAGACGCTCGTGCACTGGCACGAGACCACGGGCGGCCGGCACATCGAGCTCGGTATCGCCGAGACGAACCTGGTCGGCCTGCTCGGCGAGCTCGGCGCCACCTGGAGCCGCTACGGCCAGCCGCTGCTGCCGATCGGCACCATCTACGACCCGTTCGTGGGGCGCGCGCTCGAGCCCTGGGCTTTCGGGATCTACGCGGGCGGGCAGTCGATCCTGATCGGCACGCCGAGCGGCGTCTCGCTCGCGCCGGAGGGCGGCGCCCACCAGTCGATCGTCACGCCCTCGATCGGCATCGGCCAACCGGGCTGCACCGCCTGGGAGCCCGCCTTCGGCCAGGACCTCGAGTGGACGCTGCTGCACGCCCTCGGGCGGCTCGGCCGGCCGGGCGGCGAGTCCGCCTACTTCCGGCTCTCGACCCGGCCGATCGACCAGTCGCTCGCCGACGGCTCACGCGAGCAGGTGCTCGCCGGCGGCTACGCGCTGCGGCGCGCCAGGCAGCGGCCCGGGGTCACGCTGGTGGGCATGGGCGCCCTGCTGCCGGAGGTGCTGGCGGCCGCCGACGTGCTGGGCGACGACGTGGACGTGCTCTGCGTCACGAGCGCCGATCTCCTGTTCCGCGCCTTCCGTGCCCGCGCCGGCTTCGGCGAGCATCCCGACGACGTGCTCGGCGAGCTGCTGCCGCCCGACCGCGCCGCCCCGATCGTGACCGTGCTCGACGGTGACCCGAACGCGCTCGCCTTCCTCGCCGCGGTCAACTCGACGCCGCTCACGGCGCTCGGCGTCACCTCGTTCGGCCAGTCCGGCGCCCTCGAAGACGTCTATCGCCTGCACGAGATCGATGCCGAGACCGTGCTCGGCGCCGCTCTCGATCTGATCTAGCCGCCGCCGGGTCCGCGGCGATCGCGTCGCAGAAGCTCTGGGTGAGCTCGGGATCGAACGCCTTGCCGGACTCCTCGCGGATGGCGTCGATCGTCTCCGCCACGGGCCGCGCGGGCGCGTACCAGCGCTCGCTCGTCAGGGCGTCGAAGGCATCGGCAAGGGACCCGATCCTCGCGAAGATCGAGATCTCGCGGCCGATCCGCCCGTCGGGATAGCCATGGCCGTCCCAGCGCTCGTGGTGGCCGCGCACGACCGAGGTGGCGGCGATGCCAACCCGTTCATCGCGCACGAACTCGAGCCCGAGCAGCGGGTGGCGGCGCATCAGCTCCCATTCATCGGCTTCGAGCGGGCCGGGCTTGTGCACGATCCGCGGCGGCAGCGCGAGCATGCCGATGTCCTTGAGGAACAGGCCGGTGCCGAGCTCCTTGAGCCGCTCGGCGGGCAGCACCCTGCGGCCGACGAGCAATCCGGCGACGGTCGAGTCGATCGGGTGGTCGAGGTGATAGTCCTCGGGCGACCCCTCATCTGCGTGCGCGACCGGCTCGTGGTCGAGCTCGCCGACCTCGCGCACGATGGCCCCGGCGGCGGTCAGCAGGTCGTCCAGGCACTCGTGCGGAAGCAAGTTGCCGGGCATCTTGCGCGCCTCCGCGTAGCACTGACCCAGGGCCGCGCGCGCCTGAGCGCGCGTCTCCGCCGAGAGCGCCGAGGGTGTGGGATGGGCCTCCACTGCGGGTTGTATCGGCAGGGTGGGGGCCCGCCTCCAGGTCATCTAGCATGAGCGGCCGATGCTCTCGCTCTACCGCCGCCACCGCCCCCGGACCTTCGACTCGGTGGTCGGCCAGGAGCACATCGTGCGCACGCTCCGCAACGCGATCGAGCTCGACAAGGTCCACCACGCCTACCTGTTCGTGGGCTCGCGCGGCACCGGCAAGACCTCGATGGCCAAGCTGCTTGCCTGCGCGCTCAACGCCGAGGGTGGCGCCCGCGCCGACTTCGATCCCGAGGCGCCGCAGGCCAGGGCGATCATGGCGGGCACCTCGCTCGACGTGGTGGAGATGGACGCGGCCTCGAACAACTCGGTCGACGACATCCGCGAGCTGCGCGAGAACGTGGCGCTGGCCCCGATGCAGGGCGGCAAGCGCGTGTACATCCTCGACGAGGCGCACATGCTCTCGACCGCGGCCTGGAACGCCTTCCTGAAGACGCTCGAGGAGCCGCCCCCGCACGTGGTCTTCGTGCTCGCCACCACGGAGGCGCACAAGGTGCCGGCCACGATCGTCGACCGCTGCCACCGCTTCGACTTCCAGCGTCCGTCGCTCGAGCAGATCGCCGCCGTGCTCCAGCGCGTGGCCGCCGAGGAGGGCATCGAGGTGCCCGACCCCGCCGTCGGGATGCTGGCGCGCGCGGCCACCGGGAGCTTCCGCGATGCGCTCGGCACGCTCGAGCAGCTCGTGACCTACGGAGGCGCGGAGATCGAGCTCGAGGACGTGCTCGACATCCTCGGGGTCGCGGACGCCGAGCTGGTGCTCGAGGCGGGCGAGGCGCTCGCCGGGCACGACCCCA
>DASRIC010000092.1:0-11398 GCA_035650215.1 Thermoleophilaceae bacterium | reverse complement strand
CCGATCCGCAGGTAGAGCACGGCGAGGTCGCCCGTGCGTCCGTCGGCTCCCATCAGGTCGACCAGCGGCACGGCGAGCGCGGCCGTGAGCACCACCAGGGTCACCCCGATCCCCGATGACAGCCAGAGCGCCTGCGCCGCGATCCGACCCGCGGCCTCCTCCTCGCCCGCCCCGTACAGGCGCGCGACCTGGGCGGTCGTGCCGTAGGTGAGGAAGTTGAAGAGCGTGAAGGCGCCGCTCAGCAGGGTGGCCGCGATCGCGAGCGCCGCCAGCTCCCCGGTGCCGAGGTGGCCGACCATGGCGGTGTCCGCCAACAGGTAGAGCGGCTCGGCCGCGAGCGCCCCGAGCGCGGGAAGCGCCAGCGTCGCGATCTCGCGGTCATAGGGCGAGCGCAGCAGCGCCACCGCCCTAAACCGGCCAGGCGCCGCGGGGGTCCGGGGGCGCGAGCGCCTGGGTGCTTTCACTCGAGGACGAAGTAGTCGCGGTGCACCGCTTCCTCGGTCGCGCGCGGGAGTACCTCGCGCACGGCGTCGGTCTTCATCCCCTTGATGCGGCGCAGCTCCACGGCCGAGTAGCCCACGATTCCCTTGCCCACGGCACGGCCGTCGCAGCGCACCTCCACCGCGTCGCCGGCCTCGAAGTCGCCCTCGACCTCGACCACGCCCACGGGCAGCAGGCTCGTGCCGCGCTCCCGCAGGGCACGCTCCGCGCCCTCGTCGACCAGCAGCCGGCCGTGCGTGGGCTTCGCGTACTTGAGCCAGAGCTTGAAGCTCGACACGCGCCCCTCCCGGGGCCGGAAGCGTGTGCCGCCCGGCTCCCCGGCGAGCGCGGCGGCCACCGCCGGGCGCTCCACCCCGCTCGTGATCGTCACCGGGATGCCCGCGGCGGTGGCCATCTCCGCGGCCACCACCTTCGAGCGCATGCCGCCCGAGCCGAGCGGCGAGGTCGAGAGGCCGATGTCGTAGCGCTCGAGGTCCTCGAGCTCGCCCACCTCGCCGATCAGCTCCGCCTCCGGGTCCCTGCGCGGATCGGCGCTGTAGAGGCCGCCCGTGTCCGTGAGCAGCAGCAGCCGGTCGGCACCGATCAGGATCGCCACCTGAGCGGCGAGGAAGTCGTTGTCGCCGAACGAGATCTCGTCGGTGGTCGTGGTGTCGTTCTCGTTGATCACCGGCACGACGCGCCAGCGCAGCAGCGTCTCGAGCGTGTGCCGCGCGTTCAGGTAGTGGGTGCGCGCGGAGAGGTCGAAGAAGGTCAGGAGCACCTGGGCCGAGCGCACGCCGCGGGCCTGCAGCAGCTCGTCGTAGTGGCGGTAGAGCTTGCCCTGCCCCACGGCCGAGGCCGCCTGCAGGCCCTCCATCGCCGTCGGGCGCATCGGGAGATCCATCAGCCGCATGCCGCGCGCGATCGCACCGGAGGTGACCACGATCAGGTCGTCGCCCGCGCCGTGGCGGGCGCTCACCTCGTCGCAGACGGCCGCGAGCACGTCGTCACGCACCTCGCCGCGCTCGTCGGCGACGATGCTGGAGCCGAGCTTCACCACCACGGTGGCCATCGTGTTAAGGGTATGACCGGCGGCGCCGGGCGCTACTGGCCGGTGCCGCCCGCCAGCTTCCAATCGCCGTCCTCCTTCTTCAGGCGCAGCACGCGCGGAGGCTGCTTCTGGCCCTGAAGCTCGAGCACGGCGGTGACTTTGGCGGTGTCGCCGTCGATCTCCGTCTTCCTGATCGAGTCGAGCGTGAAGTCGATGCCCACCACCGTCTCGAGCTGCTGCTTGCACGCCTCCCGCGCCTGGTCCCCCTTGGCGCCGGTCGATTGCTCGAGGAACTCCTGGGTCACGAGCTCGTCGCAGAAGGCGTCGACGTCCCGGTCGTTCGTGGCCTGAACGAAGTCGCGCACAGTCTGCTCGACGTCCTCCTCGTCGCCTCCCCCGCCGCCCCCGCAGGCCGGAAGCACTGCGAGCAGCGCCAGTAGCACGGGCAGGCTGCGGAGCGGCATCCGCGGGGTTGTAGCGAAACGCGTCACTGGAACGGCGCACCGGGATCGAGCTCGAACACGATTCCGCCGATCTCAACGTCGTCGCCGGGCTCGAAGCCCTCGGCGGCGAGCGCCTTGATCACGCCGAGCGCTCGCAGCCGCTCCTCGACGTACCGGAGCGCCTCCTCGTTGTCCACGTCGTGCCGGGCGATCAGGCGCTCGATGCGCTCTCCGCTCACCCGGAACGCCCCGTCCCCGAGGCGCTCCACCCGGAACGCGTCCTCCGCACCCGGCCGGTAGACGCGGTGGGTGGCCGGCAGCTCCGTCTCGCGAGCCTCGGGCGGCGCGGCCGGCACCCGCTCGAAGATCGCGTCGCGGAGCGCGTCGAAGCCCTCCCCGGTGGCCGCCGAGGTTGCGACCACCGGCAGCCCGAGCCGCCCGCGCCAGGAGTCGACCGCGGCTGCCGCCTCGCCGGCGGGGACCAGATCGGCCTTCGAGAGGCAGAGGATGCGCGGCAGCGCGGCGAGGCCGTGACCATGCTCGCGCAGCTCGGCCTCGACGGTGGCGTGGTTGCTCACGGGATCCGACCCGTCGAGCGGGGCCAGGTCGAGCACGTGCACGAGCACGCGGCAGCGCTCCACGTGGGCAAGGAACTCGTGGCCCAGGCCCGCGCCGCCGCTCGCGCCCTCGATCAGGCCAGGGATGTCGGCGAGCACCAGCTGGCGGTCGGCTCGCTCGAGGGTGCCGAGCACCGGCTCGAGCGTTGTGAACGGGTAGTCCGCCACCTTCGGCTGCGCGCGCGTCAGGCGCGCCAGGAGCGAGGACTTGCCGGCGTTCGGCAGACCCACGAGCCCGGCGTCGGCGAGCAGCTTGAGGTGCAGCTCGAGCCAGCGCTCCTCCCCCGGCAGGCCCTGCTCGGCGAAGCGCGGCGACTGCCGGGTGGCGGTCGCGAACTGCTTGTTGCCGCGCCCGCCCCCCCCGCCGCGCGCCACGACCGCGCGCTGGCCGCCGGCCAACAGGTCCCAGCGATCGCCGCCGTCAGGCGCTTCGACGACTGTGCCCGGTGGCACGCGGATCTCCAGCGGTGGCGGCGTGGCGCCGTGCCGATTCTGTCCCTCCCCGTGCCCGCCGCGCCGCGCCTTGAAGTGAGCGCCGCGCCGGAAGCCCGACAGGTCGCGCAGCGACGCGTCGCAGACGATCGCCACCTCGCCGCCGCGACCGCCGTCGCCGCCGTCGGGCCCGCCCTTCGGCACATGCGCCTCGCGGCGGAACGACACAACGCCGTTGCCGCCGTCGCCGCCCTTCACGTAGATTCGCGCGCGGTCGTGGAACACGCCGCCGCGATCGTAGTCCGCGGCCGGCCGCGCGGCCGGGGCTAGTCCGCCTGCGGCTCGACCGAGATCACGCGGCCGCGACGCCCGCTCGCGAACTGCACGGTTCCTGGGCGGGTCGCGAAGATCGTGTCGTCCTTGCCGAGCCCGACGCCCTCGCCGGGCTTGAAGCGCGTGCCGCGCTGGCGCACGATGATCTCGCCGCCGCTCACGGTCTCGCCGGCGAACACCTTCACGCCGAGGCGCTTGGCGTTCGAGTCGCGGCCGTTGCGGCTCGAGCCGAGGCCCTTCTTATGAGCCATCCGAGTCCTCCTGCTTCTTCGCGGCCGCCTTGCGCGCCCCAGCCTTGATCGAGTTGATCTCCAGGCGGGTGAGATGCGCGCGAGCGCCGTAGCGACGCTTGTAGCCGCGCTTGGGCTTGAACTTGAGCCCGTGGATCTTCTTGCCGAGCTCGTGGCCGGTCACGGTGGCCTGGACCCTGACCTTGCCGAGCTCGTCGGCGGCCATCAGCGACTTGTCGCCGTCGGCGAGCAGGAGCGGCTCGAGCTCGACCTTGTCGCCCTCGTCCGCGGACATGCGGTCGACGACGATCGAGTCGCCCTCCTCCACGCGGTACTGCTTACCGCCAACTCTGATCACTGCGTAGCTCATGAGAAAGGCGCCGCCCGGGGGCCGGCGCCGAGGGCGAGTCTAGCGATTCGGGGGCGCTCTCCCGCCTCGATTGGGCGACCAGCAGGCCGGCCGCCACGAGCGCGGCGCCGGCCAGCGCCTGGACCGTGATCGGCTCGGACTCGATGAGTGCGCCGAGCGCGAGCGCGCCGAACGGGATCAGCATCGCGATGAACGAGATCGTCTGGGCCTTCAGGTGGCGTAGGAGCACCATCAGGCCGACGAACGGGACGGCGGAGCCGATGATCGCCAGGTAGAGGATCGAGCCGACGGACTCGCTGCTCCAGACGAAGTCCCCCCAGCGGTCGACGGGCGCGGACGCGATCAGCAGCAGGACGCCGCCCGCGAGCATCCCCCAGCCGTTCACGACGATCGCGTCGAGCCGCCCGCCCTCGCGCAGCTTGGTGGAGATGTTGCCGATCGAGGCGCCGAGCGGCGAGGCGACCACGGCAAGCGCTCCCGCCGCCGCCAGGTCCTCCTCGCCAAGGTCGAGGCTCTCCGAGAACGCCAGGGCGAGCCCGCCGAGCGCGATCAGCACGCCGAGCAGTAGCCGCGCGCGTAGCGGCTCGTCGTGCAGCAGCAGCGCGCCGATCATCGCCGTGTAGAGCGGCAGCACGCCGAACAGCACCGCGGTCAGCCCCGACGGGATGTACTGCTCGCCCCAGTAGACGAGGCCGTAGGTGAGCGCGAACGGGAACAGGGCGAGCAGCGCCGCGAGCAGCCAGTCCGTGCGCAGCGGGCGCCTCGTGAGCGCGGCGAAGCCGAGCAGGAGGAGGCCCGCGAGCGCGAAGCGGATCCCGGCGCCGAGCAGCGCCGGGGCGTCCTCCAGGCCGATCTTGATCGCCACCCAGGTGCTGCTCCATATGATTACGAGCAGCGCGTAGAGCGTGTAGAGCGCCGTCGGGGACACTTCGCGAGGGTGGCACAAGCGAGAGTGGCAGCGGCCTGATCGGGTTGGGGAAGATCGCGCCGTCCTGGCCCGCGAGCATCGACTTGCGGATGACCGGTACGATCGCCAGCGCGTCGGAGGGCTGGTCGCGCCAGCCGTCGGGGCCGCGTTCGAGCACGACGGCCGCGTCGTTGTCGCGGGGGCGGTCGCAGTGGCGGTCGAGCCGCACGTGAAGCTCGTTCTGTGCGCCGTCGTCTCGGCGGTAGAGCGAGTCGCAGGGGACCACGTAGACCGCTTCGAAGACCGCCGTCAGGGCGGCGCGCAACGCGGCCACGTCACCGTTCGCCTGGTTGACGTCGCCCGCGATGGTGGCGCGCAGCCGGGCCAGCCGTGCGAGCGCCTCGGACTCGGCGTCGACCTCGGAGCGCCTGGCGGCGATCTCGTCGACGTGCTCGCGCAGGCGAGCCTCCTCGGCCTCGGCGGCCGCGATCGCCTCGGTGTGCTTGGTCAGGTGGCGCTCGTATCCCTTCGGTCCGAGTTCGCCGTCCTCGTAGTCGCGGTCGGCCTTCGCCAGCGCGGCGCGCGCCCTCGCCGCTTCGGTCGCCGCGCGCTCGGCCTCCTGGCGGGCGAAGGCGATCTGAGAGTCGAACTGAGCCCCGATCGCGCGGCGCGTCCCCTCGACGTCGAGCACCCAGCGCTCGAACATGCGCAGCGCCGGGGCGTCCACGTCAGAGCCCGCCAGGTTCGTCATCGCGCAGGCGCCCTTCCCGCCCGTCTCGGCGTGGGTCCGGCACGCGTACCACTCCTTCCCGTTCTGCGAGCGCGGGAGCATCGCCCCGCCGCAGATCCCGCACCTGAGCATCCCCCTGATGAACAGGTGGCGCGTCGGGAGCCGTCCCGGCCTCCCGTGCCTCGCGTACCGCGCGTCGCGCTTGACGGCGATCGCCTGGGCGCGCTCGAACAGCTCGAGGTCGACGATCGGCTCGATGGCGTTCTCGCCGGTCGGCTTCACCCACTCGCCCTTCGAGCGGAACTCGCCCAGCACGTGAGGCGACCGAACCAGCGCGCTGACCACGCGCGGAGCCCACTTCCTGCCCTTGCGCGAGGGGACTCCCTCTCTGTTGAGCAGCCTGGCGATCGCCGCGCAGGCCAGACCGTTGCGGACGAACTCGTGGAAGATCCGGTCGGCGATCGCGACCTCGCGCGGCTCGGGCTCCCACCGCATCGCGTCGTGCCTTCCGACACGCCGATAGCCGTACGGGGGGCTGCTGGGCGGCTTCCCGGCGCGGGAGCGCGCTCCCACTGCTCGGCCGCGATCACGGCGCGCTGGCCCGCCGCCAGGTGTCGGCGCTTGATGTTGAGCGACACCACGTAGCCCAACGGATCGGCGACATCGACGGTCTCGAAGCGCGGCTCGACTCCTGCGATCTCGCACGCCAGCACGCGGTTGCGGCCGTCGAGGATCCTGCCGTCAGGATCGAGCTTGACCGGCTCGCGGAGCCCGTTCTCCTCGATGTCGGCGGCGAGCGCGTCCAGCTCGTCCGACGGGATGATCGGCAGCATGTCCGCCGCCGGGTGGACCTCGATGCCTGCGATCTGCATGCCGCTCTCCGTTCGCTCGCGCTCTCGCCGCCCCCGGCCCCGAGGCCGAGGGCATCTATTTGCGAGCGGAGAACGTGGAGGCCACGAGGGTACGGACCTTACATCGGTTCGTGGTCAACACGCGAGCTCCCGAGGAGAGTGGTTAGCGAGCCCGCTGCGGTCCGCGTAGCGTGTGCCGCACCCTAGAAAGCAAACCGCCGCGCTCGCGTTTTCGGGACGATTGAGCACGGCGGCCGATTTCCTGGCTCTCAGGAGGAGGGGAGTTGGACAAGTAGTAGTACGAGTACGAGCACCAGCAACTGCAGCGGTGAAGAGGCGAGCGAAGGTAGGTGCGTAGACGCCTCTAGAGGCGTAGAGCCTTCGCCTTCTAAGCCTGGTTCGAAGCCTCAGGAAATCGAGGCCGATTCCGATGCGGATCTGAGCCCGCGCGAGACGCTCGAATGGTGGCTCGCGGAGTACGACGCCGGTCGGCTGAAGCCTCGTCCCGTCGTCTCGCTGGTGGTACGGACGACGCCCCGCTGTCGGCGCGGATGGTGGCGAAGGAGTTCGAGGTTCACGCGAAGGTGCGTCGGGAGGCCTGCTTTCGCGAGCGCTCGATGCCGTTCGGCGTGAGGCCCGTGGCCGGCCGGTTGGGGATCCCGCGCAGCACGGCGGCGTACGCGATCGGGTGGCTGGTCGACAACGGCGTTATCACGGTCGTCGCCAAGAAGCAGTGGAACCCGCCGCCGCTGAAGCCCACGCCGCTCTACAAGCCCTGCCCGCCGCTACCGCCGAGGGGTTAGGCGCTCGCGGTCGCGGTCGACGTCCCGGTACCACAGCCAGCGCTCGAACGCATTCGAGAAGCGCTGATGGGGCGGGCACAGCTCGCAGTTGTGATACGGGGTCCCGTCGCAACCCGGCACCAGGCAGGGGAGCCCGTTGGGTCGCGGGCGCGGACCGGGGACGTCTCGCGCTCGCTCAGGCGGCGGAAGCGTGAAGGGGCGGCCGTCGTCGTCGGGATGTGGCATGCGGCGAGCGTACGCTCCGACGACTGAGAGGCCCGCCCCGGCTCTCAGCCCTGCGAGCTGGCCGAAGCGGTGGATCCCCGACGAACCCAAGCTCCCGACGAACTCGAACGTTAGACGGCCTTCGAACGGACGAGCATTCGACGTCAGTGCTTCTCGGCTGGTGTGCGCCTTCGACCGCGAGGCGCGACGTGGTACTCGCGTCCTACGCTCGCTGCTCGTGTCGCAGCGGCTACAGCCGTGATTCGCGACGCTGCATGGTCGCTCAGGACGCGGATGCTGGACTGGCAACGCCCCCTCACCAGGCGGATACTCGTCTGGCGATGTCGCAGGAGAACGTGGAGCTGCTTGGGCGGGTAGCCGACGCGTACAACCGGCACGACCCGGACACCTACGTCGCGCTCATGGACGCCAACGTGGAGATAACGTCGCGCTTCATCGGGCCGGCCAGCTACTACGGCCACGGAGGCGTGCGCACGTACTTGCAGGGCTGGTGGGAGGCGTTCCCCGACCTCAGGGTCGAGATCCAGGAGGTGCGCGACCTGGGCCACCTGCTGCTGTTTGCCCTGCGGGCGCACGGTCACGGCAGCGCCAGCGCGGCGCCTTTCGAGGAACTCGCCTGGATTACCGCGAAGGCCCGCGACGGGAAATGCATCTGGTGGCACGCCCACGCGGGCAAAGCCCAAGCCCTCGAAGCCGCCGGGCTGCGGGAGTAGGGCGATGTCGCAGGAGGACGTGGAGGTCGTTCGCCGAGGATTCGCCGGTTTCGCCGAGAGCGGAGCCGAGGGCGTGATCCCGTTCTACACCGAGGACGCCATCATCTACTCCATCCCGGAGTGGCCAGACGATCCCGAGTACCACGGGCACGACGGCGTTCGGAAGCTCACCCGGCAGTGGAGGGACAACTTCGACGACTTCGGGCTCGATCTTCGCGAACTCCATGACGGAGGAGCCACGGTGGTTGCCCTGTTCGAGCTCACCGGACAGACCAAAGATGCCGCCCTCCCGATGAGAATGCAGATCGGCGCGGTGTTCTCGGGGTTCGCAGACGGAAGAATCGCCCGACAGCGTCTCTTCTCCAGTTGGGAGCTGGCCCTCGAAGCCGCCGGGCTGCGGGAGTAGGGCGATGTCGCAGGAGAACGTGGAGGTCGTTCGCCGGTTCATCGACCACTACAACGAGACCGGCGAGCCGCTCAGTGAGCTATCGATCCCGACGTGACGTGAGTGGTCGACCCGGACGCGTTCCTCGCTGGCACCTACCCCGGTCCCGAAGGGTTCACGACGATCCTCGGCCGTATGGAGGAGGTTTTCGGCGACGTACGCGTCGAGGTGGATGATCTGGTCGACGCAGGCGACGCGGTCTTGATGCTGGGACGGTTTCGCGTGCGCGGAGCGCAGAGCGGCGCTACTGGCACGCAACAGATCGGCTTGGTGCTTCGGCTGCGGCGAGGACGGATTGCGCACTTCAGGAGTTATCTCCGGTGGGACGAGGCGCTCGAAGCCGTGGGGCTGCGGGAGTAAGGGGTCGAAACGATCGGCCCTCCGTGAAGGAACGGCACTGCGACGCCGTCTTGCGAAACGAGCGTGAGGCTGGTTCACCGTCCCTTACCCCTCGCGCGCTCGACTCGGCTGTACCCGCTGTCGCCTCGCGAGCGGGCGACCCGATACACCCAGCCGCCCGCTCGTTGAGAGGTACCGATTCGGCGATGGCTACCCACCGAAGCAGGCGTCCTGGACCAGTCCGCCGACGATCGCTCCTGCGTTCGGTGAGATGACTTCGCCCGCCCGGCCAGTCGCGCCCGAACCGGGGTTCGTCGTGACCGCCATGCACGCCGCCTGCGGGTTGGTCCCGGGCTGCTCTGGGAACGTCGATCCCGGAGGCCCAGGGTCGGCCAATGCGGTGCTCGCGCCTAAGGTCATGCAGGCACCAACGACCAAGATGGACACGATGCGACGCTGCATCGTTCCTCCTTTCCCCTCGTCGCGATCTCGTCACGACGTGGTCGCTTGCTAGCTGCGGCGACTCTACGTCCGCCGACATCCGCGGGTCAAGGCGTGTCGAACGACCGTGCGAGCCGTTTGGCGCGGCGGCGCCGTCGGACCGCCGGCTACTTCGCGTTTGGCGGCTGTAGCCAGCGGCCACGCGCCTGCGCGTGCTAGTCGCGACGGAGTAGTCGTGGACGGTCCCGCCGTGGAGGGAACGGCTCTTGTCTAGTAGCCGTGCTTGAAGCGAACGATGCGCTCACCCGAGCGGCAGAAGACGCGGCGCGTTTCGCTAGTGGCTGTACGACGCGAGACGCACCTGTACCCGCGGAGCTAACACGTGACCGGTACGCCGGGCACGCGGGCGTAGCAGCGGAATGTCCCGGCCCATCGCCTGGCTAGCCTGCGCGCGTCGGGGCACGGCGTGATGTAGGCGCGCAGATCGAAGACGTAGCCGGCGTAGGTCACTCCCGCGCACGTCCGACTGGCGGTGGCTTGGTCGCCCGCGGCAGAGGCCGCCTCGACGAAGACGGCGCCGAGGACCAGCAAGAGAAGCAAGAGCCGCTTCATCGGGGCGAGCGTAGGTGCGATCGCGTCAACCGTCTACGGCCCCGCGCGTGAACGTCGTTCAATCTGTCCTCTTGGTCCTCGTCCTCGATGGCCACCAGCACGCGCCGCATCCGGTCGCGCTGGGCGGCGTCGCGTACTCGTACGTCCTTGCGAGTGGCGCTGGGCTGCTGCTTTGCTTGGAAGGCAGAAGTCCGCTCCGCTTGGACCCGGACTTGCGCAGTCAGGCGTAAGCAGCACTCGCGCGGGTCCGCCTCACTCCTCCCCCTGGGGGACACCGCGGCAAAGCCGATTTACGTGTGGCTTGGCCGGACGTCACACAAGGGAACGAGCGGGGGGCCCACAGGCGATCCCATGGGTCCTTCCACGACCCGCTCTTTCAGGGAGCGCCCCTGATGAGGAATGGGAGATCCTCGATGGGGGGATCTCCCGTGGTCAGGTTCTCCAAGTCGCAGAGCATGACCTTTCCCGCGGGGAACCGCTCCGGCGCAAAGAACGCTCCGACGGCGAGAACAAACACCCGTGTGCTCGAGGTGTCCTGACCAGCCGCCGCGGCGAACGTTGGGGAAACGATAATCGCGGTTTCGGAGCCGCACGTGATGCGGAACTCGAAACCGGTGCGCGTGTCTGCCGACGCGCCGGCGGCCCCCACAAGGAGCGTGGCGAGCGCGGCCGCGAACGCCGCGACTCGTTTGAGCGTCCTCAATGATCGTGCCAACGAGGCCGGCCGATTCCCCAGATCCGTCATGGTGGCTCCTTTCACTGGCGACGCGCTCCTCCGCGATCCGACCCTCTCAGCTGCAGGCTGGCGGGTCAAGACACAACGCCCGATTCGCGAATCGGGCCATGCGTCGAGCAGTGCCGCGTCGAGGCAGAAGCGAGAGGCCGGGCCGACGGACCCGGCTATCGAGTTGGACGAAAAGCAGGAGAGGCCCGCGAGGCAGCGAGCCTAGACCGCCACGATGATCGCCGGTAGCGCCACCTGCGCGTTATTCGTCGACTCCTGGCGCCGTCGTCTCCGGATCGCCGACGATGGCGTACCCGAAGAGCGGGACACTCATCGCTCTCAACAAGTGGATCGCCACCCAGGTGCTGCTCCATATGACTACGAGCAGCGCGTACAGCGAGTACAGGGCCGGGCGGGACACGCCCCCGAGCTTGGCAAACCCGCTCCGGGATGCCGTCTCCGGGCGGGCGCCCGTGACCGAGCCCACGCTGTCCGGGGCGCCGTCGTTGGATCAGCGCAGCTTGCGGGCGAAGAACTCGAGGGCGGCGCGGGTCTTGGTCTCCTGCGCCCCGTCCATGTCGACACCGCGTCCCGACAGGTACGCGCGCGACTCGGCGGTCACCTGGAAGGCCTCGTCGGGGCGGCACTTGGT
>DASRIC010000091.1:0-2998 GCA_035650215.1 Thermoleophilaceae bacterium | reverse complement strand
CGACGTGCGGCGCGCCATCTTCGCCTACAACCACGCCGACTGGTACGTCGACTCCGTCCTGCTCCGGGCACGCCTGATCGCCGGCGTGCCCGCCGACCTGATCGGCTCGCTCACCGGACTCACCGAAGGACGCTTCCCCGTCGATGCCCGCGCCAGCTACGCCGACGACCTCGAGGAGTCGGGCGGCTCGGACCGCTCGATCGACATCTTCGCCGAGCGCGGCGCGCCGGTCGTGGCGATCAACGACGGGGTGATCCGCGCGGCCGACCGAGACAGGCTCGTGCTGGAGGACGTGTACGGCAACCGCTTCGGCTACTCGCATCTCGCGTCCACCCGCGCGGGGCTCGAGCGCGGCTCGCGCGTGATCGCGGGCCGGGTGATCGGGCGTGTGGGACTCGAGGCCGACGGGATGGCGCCGCATCTCGGGCTCTCGATCCGGCCCGCGGGCGTCGGGGCGCCCACGATCGACCCGAAGCCGATCCTCGACGGCTGGAAGCTGCTGGAGGCCACGGCGATCTACCGAGCGAACGGCGAGAACGTGCTGCGCGGCGGCGCCACGCTCGGCCAGGTGCTGCTGCTCTCGAAGCCGCTGCTCGAGAAGCGCGTGCTCGCCGACGACCGAATCGACATCTACGACTGCGGCCGCGAGGACATCTCCGCCGGGCTGATCGACCGGCGCGTGCTCGCCGCGCTCGCGTACCTGGCCGAGTCCGGCCTCGAGCCCACGGTCACCTCACTGCGCTGCGGCCACGGCTACTACACGAAGTCGGGCAACGTCTCGCACCACAGCTCCGGCAACGCCGTCGACATCGCGCAGATCAACGGCATCCCGGTCGCGGGCCATCAGGAGCCCGGCGGCATCACCGACCAGGCGGTGCGCAGGCTGGCGCAGCTCCAGGGAGCGCTCGCGCCTGCCCAGATCATCTCCCTGTTCGACCTCGGCGGCAGCACGCTGTCGATGCCGGACCACGCCGATCACATCCACGTGGGCTTCCAGCCCGCCGGGGGCGAGTCGGGCCGGCCGCACTCGGTGCTGAAGCCCGAGCAGTGGCCGCGCCTGCTCGAGCGCCTGCGCGAACTCGACAACCCCGAGATCCGGACCTCCGACGACCCCGACTAGGGCGTTCTCGTCGTCTCAGCGTGGCCGCCGCCGCGCCGCACCGGTTCGGCCGCCGCCAGCACCCGGCCGCCGCCAAGGAACTCGATCCCGGTGACCGCACCGATCTCGGCCGACGAGGCGAAGGTGTGGCCGTACTCAGAGGCGAGCGCCTGCCCCTCGGGCGAGGAGATGAACGCCGGCTCGGCCGCGGTCGCGGGGGTGTTGCGCTGGCTGGCTCGCGGCGTCGCGATCGCCTCCGGCAGGGTCCTGCCGAGGTCGAGCCGCTCGAGCAGCACCTGCAGCGTCGTCGTGATGATCATCGAGCCGCCCGGGGAGCCGACCGCCAGGAACGGCTCGCCGGCGTCGGTCACGATTGTCGGGCTCATCGAGCTGCGCGGGCGCTTGTCGCCGTCGGCCCGGTTCGGGTGCGTCAGCGAGTCGAAGTTGAAGTCAGTGAGCTCATTGTTCAGCAGGAAGCCCCACTCCGGCACGACGATGCCGTTGCCGCCGGTGGACTCGATGGTGAACGTGTAGGAGACGACGGTTCCCTCGTCGTCGGACACCACGAGGTGGGTCGTCGACGAGCCGGGCGGCTCGCCGGGCGCCACCGGGCTGGTGGCCGCCTGGCCGGTGATCAGAGCCCGACGCTCGGCCGCGTACTCGTCCGAAAGCAGCCCCGCGAGCGGGACGGCAAAGAAGGCGGGGTCGGCGAGGTAGCGGTTGCGGTCCGCGAACGAGAAACGCGACGACTCGAGGAAGAGGTGAAGCGCCCGCACCCGGTCGAGCTGGCCGAGGTCGTAGCCCTCGAGGATGTTGAGCGCCTCGCCGACCGTCGATCCGCCGCTCGAGGGCGGGCCCATGCCCCACACGTCGAGGCCGCGGTAGTTGACCTTCGTGGGCTCGCGCTCGATGGCCGCGTAGCGGTGCAGGTCGCGCATCGTCATGAGGCCCGGGCGCCAGGTGTGGTTGGCGTCCCCCGCGATGGGCGGGTTCTGCGCGGCCTCGACCATCGCGTCGGCCACGGCTCCCCGATAGAAGCCCTTCGTGCCGAGCTTGGCGATCCGCTCGTAGGTCCTCGCGAGGTCGGGGTTCCGCAGCGTGGTCCCCACGTTGCGCGCGGTCCCGTCCGGGTCGAGGTAGATCTCGGCCGTGGCCGGGAGGTCGTCGAAGAAGTCGACGTTCGGGTTGGTCTGGTCGACGAAGGTCTGGTCGACCGTGAAGCCTTTGCGGGCTGTGTCGATCCCCTGCTGGAGCGTCTTGGAGAGCGACTGGGTGCCGTACTCGCGCAGCGCGCGGTCCCAGCCGGCCACGGTGCCCGGCACGCCGGCGGATAGGCCGCTGTAGCGCGCGTCGTTGAACGGCAGCGGAGCCCCGTTCTGGAGGAACGAATCCGGCTGCATCGCGGCCGGCGACTCCTCGCGCGAGTCGATCGTGGTGACCTTGCCCTCGGGCGTGCGGATGACCATGAAGCCGCCGCCGCCGATGCCGCACGAGTAGGGCTCGGTCACGCCGAGCACGGCCGCCGCGGCCACGGCGGCGTCGACGGCGTTGCCGCCGGCCTTCAGCGTCTGGGTGGCGGCGCGAGTGCCGAGAAAGTCGACGGTCGCAGCAGCACCGCCGGACCCGACGGCTGTGGCCTGCTTCTGCTGCGCGAGCGCCGCCGGGGCGCTGGCGAGGAAGGCGACGACGAGGACGAGAGGCACGACCCGCAGAGTCCGCATGCGGGTCGTGTACCCGGGCCAGGGCCCGGGCTCACCTCTAGTCGGACTACTTCAGCTCGACGCTCCCGCCGGCCTCCTCGATCTCGGCCTTGAGCTTCTCGCCCTCCTCGCGGTCGATGCCCTCCTTCACGGGCTTCGGCGCCTCGTCCACGAGCGCCTTGGCCTCCTTGAGGCCGAG
>DASRIC010000090.1:0-59545 GCA_035650215.1 Thermoleophilaceae bacterium | reverse complement strand
CGACGTGCGGCGCGCCATCTTCGCCTACAACCACGCCGACTGGTACGTCGACTCCGTCCTGCTCCGGGCACGCCTGATCGCCGGCGTGCCCGCCGACCTGATCGGCTCGCTCACCGGACTCACCGAAGGACGCTTCCCCGTGTACGCGCGCGCGAGATATGCGGACGACCTGGCCGAGCAGTCGCTGCTCAAGCGGGTCAAGCGCGGCGAGAACGCCGCCAACCTGGTCGAGTCCTCCGACGAGCGCCGTTCGATCGACATCTTCGCCAAGCGGGGCGCGCCCGTGGTGGCCGTGAACGACGGCGTGGTCAAGAAGATCGGCCGCTCGAAGCGCCTCGGCCGCTACCTCACCCTCCAGGACGTGTACGGCAACCGCTACACGTACGCGCACCTCGGCGAGCTCTCGAAGGTCTACCCCGTCCCGCGCCGCGACGCCGAGCAGGACCCGGACACCACCGCTCGCGCCGTGTCCGCCAACGGGTCGCACGACCCCAAGCCCGACCAGGCCGCCTCGGCGGGCCGCCAGCTCGACGGTTCCGACAAGGCACCCGCTCGTGACCGCGGCAGTGACGCCCCGGCGGCCGCCCAGGCCTCGGCGCCGGTGAAGCAGCGCATGTTCGCCCACCCCAGCCTCCCGGGCGCGCGTGAGAACGGCGGCCTCGAGCAGCTGCTCGACGCCCAACTCAAGCGCGGGAGCCGCTTCGAGACCTACAAGAACTTCTTCTCGCGCCCGTTCGGCCTCGACCCGTCGAAGGTCCGCCTGCGCCCCCTCAAGGAAGGCTCGCGCGTGATCGGCGGAACGATCCTCGGCCGGGTGGGCCAGACGGTCGACGGGATGGCCGCCCACGTGGACTTCTCGATCCGGCCAGCCGGCCGCGGCGCACCGCGGATCGACCCCAAGCCGATCCTCGACGGCTGGAAGCTGCTCGAGGCCACAGCCATCTATCGCGCCTCGGGCCGCAACGTGCTCTACGGCGACAACGAGCTGGGCGGCATGTCGATCGGCCAGATCATGCTGCTGCCCAAGCCGCTCCTCGAGAAGCGAGTGCTCTCCGACGAGCGCATCGAGATCTACGAGTGCGGCCGCGACGACATCCGCTCCGGCCAGATCGACCGGCGCGTGCTCGCCACGCTCGCCTACCTCGCCGAGTCCGGGCTCAAGCCCACCGTGACATCGCTCAAGTGCGGCCACGGCTTCTACACGAGCTCGGGCAATGTGTCCCATCACTCGTCGGGCAACGCTGTCGACATCGCGGCGATCAACGGGATCCCGATCCTCGGCCACCAGGAGTCCGGTGGCATCACCGAGCAGACGGTGCGCAGGCTGATGCAGCTCCAGGGCACGCTCGCGCCCGCCCAGATCATCTCCCTGCTCGAGATCGGCGGCGCCACGTTCGCGATGGCGGATCACAACGACCACATCCACGTTGGCTACCAGCCGATGTTCGGCGCCAACAAGAAGCTCGGTAAGCAGGCGCTCGCGGTGCTCGAGCCGGGGCAGTGGTCCGACTTGATCGGTCGCCTGCGCGAGATCGAGAACCCCGTGGTGCCCACCAAGCCGTCCAAGTACGCGCTGCCCGCCAAGGACAAGCGCGCCAGCCACGCCCACCACGGCGAGTAGCGCCACGGCCGAGTCCGGACCGTTCGGCTTCGTCCAGTTCGAGTTCGGGTTCCTGCTCGGCCCTCCGGACGGCCGCTATCTGGTGCGCGGGTCCGCGGACGGCGAGCTCGAGGCGATCCTGGTCCTGGGCACGCTCGCGGCTCCCGAGCGCCGGCTGATCGGGGGGAGGCGCCCGCGCGAGCTCGACGCGCCCGCGGAACCCGAGCCGGTGCCCAGCACGCGGGCCACGGTCGTGCGCCCGGAGCCGTTCCGCACGCCCGAGCAGGCGTCCTCGTGGCTCGCCCGCGCCCGTGGCGAGGCGGAGCCTGAGGTCGACGCCGCCCTCAGGGTGCTCAACCGCGCCCTGCGCGCCCAGCGAGCGGCCGCCGCCGATCCCTACGTGAGCGAGGTCGCCGCGAGCCGCGCGCTCGTGACCCGGGTCGGCTACGGGCGGGGCGACGCCGTGGCGGACGGTCGCTTCGCGGCCGCGTTCGAGCTTCCCGGCGGCGCGCGCCGGCGTGCGCGGCGCTCGATGGAGGCTCCGGAGGAGCGCTTCGCTGCGCTGCTCGGGGGCCGCGAGCGGCCGCTGCTCGCGGAGGAGCACGTGCTGCGCGCGCGGGCCGACCTCGACGCGGCTCGGCCTCGCGAGGCGGCGCTCGAGGCCCGAATCGCGCTCGAGAGCCTGCTCGAGGACATGCCGCGGGCGCGCGGCCTCGCCGAGCACCGTGACACGCTGCGCGAGGCCACCGGCCAGGCCATCGCCGGAGTCGAGCCGTCGGGGGTGGAGGCGGCTGTCGAGGCGATGGAGGCCGAGCTCCGCCGCCACCGCCTGGGCGGGTAGCGCGCGAGTCCCGCAAACGACAACCGCCCGCGACGCAGTTCGGGTTATCCGGTTCACCCTTGCGGGTATGCCTAGGTCACAGGGACGGCTCACGGAGGAAGGTTGCACGCATGGCCACCACGAAGTCAGCCGGCAGCAAGGCTGGAAGCCGAAGCAAGCAGGCGAAGGCGAGCTCGTCGGATGGATCTCGCGCGACCACCAAGGCGAAGCCGACCGGGTCGACACGGGCGAAGTCGACCGGATCGACTCGGGCGAAGTCGACCGGATCGACTCGGGCGAAGTCGACCGGGTCGCCGCAAGCGAAGGCGACCGGCTCGCGCAACGCCGCCAGCGAAGCCAAGCCCAGCACGCTCAAACGGGCCGCCAACAGGAGCAAGGGCCCCGCGATCGCCGCCGGCACCGCCGCGGCCGCCATCGCGGGCGGACTGGTGCTGAAGAGCCGCCTCGGCCGCAAGCGAATCCTGGGGGTCCCCGTCCCACGTTCGGTCACCAACGGAGGGCTCTCCTCCGTGGACCTCCAGTCGCTGGCGAAGACCGTCGGCAAGGCGAGCAGGCAGGTCGGCGAGACCTCCAAGGAGATCTCGAAGGACATCGAGCGGATCGGCGACCGCGCCGAACGCTTCGGGAAGCTGCTGAGCTGACCGCGCGGTAGGGCGGCCCGGCGCGCCGCGAATTGGCGACCGGGGCGCGAGCTAGGTTCGTGGCGTGTGGTCGTTCGCCCGGCGCGAGCCCTCGTCGATCCTCCTCTCCGCGCAGCTCGCGGCCCTGCTGCTCTTTCCCCTGATGGAGGGTGCCGTAGGCCGGGCGCTGTTCAGCGTGTTCGGCATCGCGCTGCTGGCCCTGGTCGTGATCGCGGTGCGCTCGACTCCCGGCCTGACCTGGGTCGTGCTCCTGCTCGGGGTCCCGGCAACCCTGCTGCTGCTGATCCAGGCGAGCACGGACAGCGACGCCCTGTTCCCGTACTCCTCGGCCCTCGAGGCGGTGCTCTACTTCTACGCCGCGGGCGCGATGATCGCCTACATGCTCGCCGACCACGAGATCACCCGCGACGAGCTGTTCGCGGTCGGCGCCACCTTCACGCTCGGGGCATGGGCGTTCGCCTATGCGTACGTGGTCGTCCAGGCGATCGAGCCGGAGAGCTTCACGGCGGCCATCGACCCGCGCGCCGACCGCACCTGGATGGAGCTGCTCTTCCTGAGCTTCACAACCCTGTCGAGCACCGGCCTCAGCGACGTGGTCCCGGTCAAGGCCTTCGCGCGCGGAGTCGTGATGCTCGAGCAGGTGGCGGGCGTGGCCTACATCGCGATGGTGGTCTCCCGCCTCGTGGGCCTGACGGTGCTGCACCGCGCGGTGCGCTAGCGTCGGAAACGTGGCCTCCCCCGATGCCCCTCTCACCGGGCGCTGCGCCTGCGGCGAGGTGGCCTTCGAGGTCACGGCTCCGTTCCAGACCGCCGGCTACTGCCATTGCAAGCGCTGCCAGCGGCGCAGCGGCGCGCTCTGGTCGCTGAACGGGATCGTGCCCAGCGCGGGCTTCGCGATCGTGCGCGCGGAGGACGCGCTGCGCACCTGGACACCGCCCGATGGCCTCCCGAAGATCTTCTGTGGCTCGTGCGGGGGCCATCTCTACTCGGACGGGGGCGACGTGTGCGGCGTGCGCCTGGGCGCGGTGGACGACGACCCGGGCATCCGGCCGGAGTGGCACCAGTGGCTCGAGTCGGCGCCCGACTGGGAGGCGATACCGGACGACGGTCTGCCGCGCTTCCCGCGCTCGCGGAGCCGGTGACGCGGCCGGGCCGAGCGCGGCGCAGCGCGGGCATCCTGCTCTACCGCGACGGGACCCACGGCCTCGAGGTGCTGCTGGTGCACCCGGGCGGACCGTTCTGGGCCCGCCGCGACGCCGGCGCCTGGTCGATCCCGAAGGGCGAGTACGGCGACGACGAGGATCCGCGCGCCTGCGCGCTCCGCGAGTTCGCGGAGGAGACCGGCACCGTGCTCCCGCCGGGCGATCTGGTGGAGCTCGGCAGCGTGACCCAGAAGAGCGGCAAGGTGGTGAGCGCCTGGGCGACGGAGGGCGACCTCGACGCCGACGCCGTGCGGAGCAACACTTTCACGATCGAATGGCCGCCACGCTCGGGCCGAAGCGCCACCTTCCCGGAGATCGACCGCGCGGGCTGGTTCGGCCTCGAGGCCGCCCGCGAGAGGGTCGTGCCGGCGCAGGCGGATTTCCTCGACCGGCTCGCCGAGCTGCTAGAGCGCCGCGGTCGAGGGCGCTAGCGGTAGACCCGCAGGTCCGCGACCGACCACCACTGGGGAGCGCTGCCGGTCTGGACGACCCGCAGGGCACGGGCCTCCGTGGGCGCGATGTCGATCGTGGTGAGCTGCCCCGACGCGCCCCCGGTCGCCACCGGGGTGGGGTCGAAGCTCAACCCGTCCGTGCTCCGGTAGAGGGCGTAGCCGCGCGGGTAGTCGGCCATGTCGGCGCCGGTGTCGAGCACGACCCGGCGCACGGTCCTGCTGGCGCCCAGGTCGACCTGCAGGTACTGACCCGGGGTCTGGCCCGTACCACTCGTCCAGCGCGTGGTGGCGTCGTCGTCCACCGCATTGGCGGCCACGCCGGCGGGCGAGCTCGACGCGCTCATCGGCTCGAAGTCGAGCAGCGTCAGCCCGTCGTCGAGCCGGGTGTCCGCCGGCCAGGTGAAGGTGGCGAGCGCTCCGCCCGGGAGCGTGTACTCGAACGAGCGCCCTCCCTGCATGACGGCGAATGAGCGCGGATCGTCGTTCTCGTTGTGGACCACGAGAGCCGTGGAGCCGTCCGGGTTGCGGAAGGCGCTGTCCATGATCTGTCCGTTCCAGCCCGTGGTGCCGAACGAGGTGCTGGCGATCCGCCTGGCCCCCGGCCGCACGAAGCGCGCCAGGTGCCCGAGCGTGAAGAACTCCGCGTTCTCGGAGACGCGGTTGCCAGGGCCCACCGTCACGACCCCCGTGCAGGTTCCGCAGCCACCGTTGTGAGGGCCGCCCGACGGGTCGAGCGCGAGGTTCCAGTTGACGACCGTCTTGCCCCAGTTGCGCGTCACGCCGAGCACGAGGTTGCGGGAGTGCCATTTGAGCGTGTCGGAGAAGACCTGCGCCGGCGGGTCGCTCGCGCCGTGCGAGCCCGAGCACTCGGTGAACCAGATGCCCTTGTCGGGGAAGGCGCGATGCAGTGCCGTCTGGCGGCTCGGGTCGCCCGCGTAGCAGTGGAACGCGGTGCCCGCGATGAACGGGCCGGCGGCGCTCGAGAGCAGGTCGCTCGGGTACTCCAGCTCCGGGTCCTCGCCGGGCGGAGTCGAGGCGATGTCGTTAGGATGCGTCGCCCAGTTGTGGTCGTAGCCGAGGATCTTCGTGTCGAAGCCGGCCTCCCTGAGCGCCGGCCCGAGCGCCGTGATCAGCTTGGCCTCCTGCGCGACGGGCAGGTCCATCCCCGGGTAGCCGTCCGGCCGTCGGTTCTGGGGCTCGTTCTGGACGGTCAGCGCGTAGACGGGCACGCCGGCGCGCTCGTAGGCCCTGACGAACATCACGAAGTAGCGCGCGTAGGCCGTGTAGATGCGCGGGTCGTCGATCAGCCGGCCGCCGATCAGCGATCCGTTCGTCTTCATCCACGCCGGAGCGCTCCAGGGCGAGCCGATCACCTTGAGGCGCGGGTTGAGCGCCAGCGCCCTGCGCAGCAGGGGCAGGATCATCTCCCTGTCGTGCTCGATCGAGAACCGGCTCATGTCGTAGTCGGTCTGACCGGCTGGCAGGTCGTCGTAGGTGTAGAAGTCGTGCGCCACGAAGTCGGACGCGCCCATCGGCTGGCGCAGGAACGAGAGGGCGTTGCCGCCGCTCGGGCTGAACAGGCGCTCCATGGTCGTCTTGCGGGTCTTGCCGTCGAGGCCGTACAGGAGATGCGCGGACGAGTCGGTGATGGAGGCGCCGAAGCCGTCGATCGTCTGGTACGTGCGGCTGGGATCGACGCTGACCGTGAGCTTCGGCGAGCCACCCGGCAGGAACTCCGCCGGGGCACGCTCGCTCATCTTCAGCGAGCCGTCAGGCGTGGTGACCCGGACCTGGGCGCTCGGAGCGGCCGCGGCCGCGCCGGGCGGCAGCGCGGCGAACAGGAGCAAGGCGAGCACGAGGCGCCCACGAGAGCTCACAACCATCAGGGGTCTTCTACCCAAGTGCCGAAAGAATGCAATCCAGCTCGTCGACCACGTCCCCGTCCAGCCTGAGCTCGGCGTCGCCGTCGTAGGGGGTCTCCCCCTGCGTGACGAGCACGAGCCGGCCGCCGGCGCCGTGCGTGATCGCCGGCAGTCCGGCCACGGGGTACACCTCTAGCGAAGAGCCCACGCAGAGCATCAGGTCGGCCGTGGTGGCGAGCTCCTGGGCCTCGGCGAGCGCGCGCTCGGGGAGCAGCTCGCCGAACAGCACCACGTCGGGCTTTAGCGGCGCGGCGCAGGCCGGGCACTGGGGCGCCCCACCGTCGCCGGCGCGAAGCTGGGCGACCACCCGCTCGAGCGCGTGCCTGCCACCGCACTCGAGGCACACGCTCCACTCGATCGAGCCGTGCATCTCGATCAGGCGCTCGCTCCCCGCGGCGCGGTGGAGGCGATCGATGTTCTGGGTGATCACCGCGCGCACGAGGCCGCGTCGCTCGAGCTCGGCGATCGCGAGATGGGCGCGGTTGGGGCGCTTGTCCACGAGCGAGGCGAAGCGCTCTCCGTAGAAGCTCCAGAAGCGGTCGGGGTCGCGCCGCCACGCCTCGATGTGCGCGACCTCCATCGGGTCGACGTTCTCCCACAGGCCCGTGCCCGGCGTGCGGAAGTCGGGGATGCCGGATGGCACCGACACGCCCGCGCCGGTGAGCACCACCGCGCGCTCGGACTCCCGCAGCAGGCTCGCGGCCCGCTCGACCGCGGTCGAGACGCTCCTCACTTGCCCCGGAACCTGGCCCGGCGCTTGCCGAGGAACGCCGCGATGCCCTCCTTCGCGTCCTCTGAGCCGAACGCCCGGGCGAAGCCCTCGGCCTCGCTCGCGAGACCGGAATCGAGGTCGGGCGCGCTCGAGCGCCTCTTGATCTCCTCGATCGCGATCGGGGGCTGGCCCGCGAGCTTGCGCGCCCACGCCATTGCGGCGTCGAACAGCTCGTGATCCGGCACCACCTGGTTGGCGAGCCCGAGCCGGTGCGCCTCGTACGCGTCGATCGGGTCGCCCGTGAGGTTCATCTCGAGCGCCTTCGCCTCGCCCACGAGCCGCGGCAGGCGCTGCGTGCCGCCGAAGCCCGGGATCAGCCCGAGGTTCACCTCGGGCTGGCCGAAGCTGGCGGACTCGGCCGCGATGCGGAAGTCACACGCCATCGCCAGCTCGCAGCCGCCGCCGAAGGCGATCGAGTTGACCGCCGCGATCGTGACCGTCGGCGAGCTCTCCATGCCGCGCATGAAGCGGTGCGTCGCCTCCACGAGCTGCGCGCCCTCTTCGGACGGTGTCATCGTCGAGAACTCCTTGAGGTCGGCCCCCGCCGAGAAGGTGAAGATGTTCGACGAGGCGAGCACGAACGCCCGCGCCCTGCCACCCACCGTGTCCCAGACGTCCATCAGGTCGCGCACCGCCTGGGGCGAGAGCGGGTTCGCGGGCGGGCGGTTGAGCCACGCGATGGCGACATCGCCGCGCGTCTCGAGCAGAACGGTCTCGCGCTGGTCGCCGTCGTCCGGCTGCGGATAGGGGAAGAAGCCCTGGCCGCTCTTCGCGCCCAGCCGGCCCTGCGCCACCAGCCGGCGCAGGATGGTGGGCGGCTCGAACGCGTCCCCCCACTCGTGCTGGGCGCCCTCGAGCCGCTCGAGCAGCACGTCGAGGCCCGCCTGGTCCGCTCGGGTGAGCGGCCCCGGCAGCATGCCGGAGCCCATCATCATCCCGATCTCGACGTCCTTCGCGGACGCCACGCCCTCCTCGAGCACGAGGCAGGTCTCGACCAGGGTCTTCAGGCCCATCCGGTCGACGATCGTGTCGAGGCCCGACACGTCAGCCGTGCTCATAGAAGCCCTTCCCGGTCTTCTGGCCGAGGTGCCCCGCCTCGACCAGCTCCTTCATCTTCGACATGACGTAGAAGCGGTCGCCGTACGCGTCGCTCAGGTGCTCGGCGGTGTGGACGGCGATGTCGAGACCCGACAGATCGGCGAGGAAGAACGGGCCCATCGGGATCGTGCCCGAGTCCTTGATCACCTCGTCGACCTCGAGCGGGTCGAGCCCGTCCTCCTCCACCACGCGCCAGACCTCCGACGCCGACGAGATCAGGATCCGGTTGACGACGAAGCCCGGCACCTCGCCGCAGCGCACTGCGGTCTTGCGGATCGCCTGCGCGAAGTTGGCCGCGACCTGCATCGTCTCGTCGGAGGTGTCCTCCCCCTCGATCACCTCGATCAGGCGCATCATCGACGCCGGCCAGAAGAAGTGGAAGCCGCAGACCTTGTCGGGGCGCAGCGTGGCCTCGGCCATCTCGGTGATCGAGAGCGACGAGGTGTTGGACGCCAGGATCGCGTGGCCGGGCGTGACCTCGTCGAGCTCGGCGAACACGGCCTGCTTGACGTCCATGCGCTCGGTCACGGCCTCGATCGCGAAGTCCACGTCGCCGAAGCCCTCGTACTCCGTCGCGCCCGTGATCAGGCCGAGCAGCTCCGCCTGCTGGCGGTCGGCCTCCTCGCGGGTGATCCGCTCCTTCGCGACCAGGCCGCCGAGCTTGGCCTCGGTCACCTGGCGGGCCTTCTCGAGGCCGGCGTCGACGTACTCCTGGCTCACGTCCTTCAACACGACGGGGATCCCGGCGGAGGCGATCACCTGGGCGATCTCGCCGCCCATCGTGCCGGCCCCCACCACGGCGGCTTTGAAAACGAACACGCGGTGACCCTACCTAAGGGCTATCTGAGCCCCGCCTCCTCCTCTGCCTCGATCCCGAAGCGGAAGAGCGTCCGGCGAAGCGAGTCGCCGAGCGCGCGGCGGATGAATAGCGCGTCGGCGACGAACTTGAACGGGCCGTACTTCGTGAGCGTGTACTCGAGCGAGAGCTCGACCCGCGCCCCCTCCGGGGCGCGCACCGCGCGCAGCGTCTGACGACCCGCGAGCGCCTCCTCGAAGACCATCGTGCTGAAGCGGTCCGGCTCGCGCTCGACGACCTTCTCCGTGACCCGGCCGCGGCCGCCCGGCGTGGACTCCCAGACCACCCGCTCCTCCACGGCCGGCCAGCTCGGCGAGCGCTCGAGCAGGTGGCCGAAGCCCTCCACGAACGACGCCCACCGGTCCGTGTCGCACCAGAGTGCGACTGCGTCCTCCGGCGTCAGCCGCACATTCGCGTCGGCGCGCGCGGTCTTCAACGGCCGTACACCTCGTCCACGATCTCGTCGATCGACGACTTGACGGAGTCGAGGAAGGGCCGGACCTCCTCCACGAGCCGCTGGTACTCGACCCGTCCCTCGGCGGTGAGCGCGTAGTAGCGCCGCGAGCGTCGCTCGGGGTGCTCCCACTCCCCCTTGATCAAGCCGCGGGCCTCGAGCTGGCGCAGCAGCGGATACATCGTGTTGGGGTTGACGGAGAGCACGCCGGCGGTCATGGCCCCGATGCGCTCCATCAGCTGGTTCCCGTAGCTGGGGCTCTCGGAGATCAGGTGCAGCACGAGCAGCGGGAGCACCGCGCGGCGGCGCAGCTCACCCGTGAGCGGATCGGGCCCGCGCCCGCGCGGTCGCGACTGCGCCACCGCATCGTGCACGGCGCGATCGCGCTTCGAGCCCTTCGCCATGAGGCTGCATCCTCGCACCCAGGGGTGCGCTGCGCGGAATCTGGGTACGGAGGAGGCCGATGCCCCGAACGGTCACACTCCCCCTGCTGTTCGCCACCGCGCTGTTCGTCGGCGCGTGCGGGGGCGACGACGCGCCGACGCGCGAGGAGTTCGCGGAGAACGCGAGCCGGATCTGCCGAGAGGCCGAGCAGTCGCTCGAGCAGCTCGGCGAAGGCGCCGAGACGCCCGAGGAAGTGAGCAAGGTGATCGACAAGGGCATTAAGCGCACTCAGCAGGCGGCCGACGAGCTGTCGGACCTCGACCGGCCCGAGGGTGAGGACGGCGAAACGGCCGGCACGTTCGTGGAGGGCTTCGAGAAGCAGCTCAACGACAAGCTCGTCCCCGCGCTCGAGGACCTCAAGCAAGCGATCGACGACAAGGACCAGCAGGCCGTGCAGCAGGCGGCCGAGAAGCTCCAGGGGCTCGAGAACGACGCGTCCGACCAGGCCGCGCGCAAGCTCGGCGCCACCGACTGCACGGGCTGATCCCCGCGATACTCAGCGGGGATGGCGCAGGACAACCCGCGAACTCTTCGCGGCATCTTGGAGGAGTGGGATCCCGCCGGGGACGTCGAGGCGTGGAAGCGAGGCCGTACGAGCGCTCGTGTCTTCCTCCTCGATCCCGACGTCGTCTACGAGGACGGCGTCCTGCCCGACCAGATGCGGGAGACCGGCTACGAGGGCGTGGCCCGAGCGACTCAACGCTGGCTCGAGCCGTTCGAGAACGTCAGGATCGAGTGGACCGGAACGTCGGCACGGGTGACCGCCTGGTCTCGATCCACCGAGCGCAGATGACCGCCCGGCACAGCGGCATCGAGGTTCGGACTCCTCTCGCCCACCTCTGGACGTTTCGCGCGGGAAAGGTCGTGCGCATCAGGTCCTACGCGGACCCCGCCGCGGCCCTCGGAGACGCCGGGCTGTCGGAATAGCCGAGGCCGAAGCCACGGGGAGGCCGGCGACCGGCCGGCCTCCCCGCTGTGTCTATCCCTGCACGGTCGCCGGCCGCCGCTTCGCGGCTTCGTCCTCGGGCCCCGCGTTCTCCTCCCACCAGGCGTTGATCGCCTCGAGGGCCGGGCCCATGATCAGGTTCTTCTGGAAGTTCTCGGTGTCGTTGACGTTCGGCAGCGGCGCCTCGGGCACCGGCAGCTCGAGCAGCTCACAGAGGGGCTCCCAACCGTCCTTGGGGTCCCAGACCAGCAGCCGCTCGGCGGGCACCGCGTCGATGACCTCCTGGTTCCAGCGCTCGAAACTCGCTGCCATCTCCTCTGCGTCCCCCCTGCTGGGAACCATGATGTCCGCCTTGGCCCACATGTCGTAGAGGACGTCGAGCCACGAGGCGTAGGCCGGGTCGATGTGGTACCGCGCCTGGGCGAGATGGGTCATGAGGGTGTCGCCGAACCAGATCTGGGCGATCGTGTTGTTCATGCTCTTGACCCAGCTCTCCGCCGAGCGGACGCTGAGCAGCACCTTGGCGTCGGGGTAGACGTCCATCAGCTCGCGCCAGTGGTAGGAGCCGGGCCAGTCGACGACCGACTCCTTGCCCTCGAAGAGCTCGTCCCACGGGCCGTCGCCCTCGAATGCCTTGCGCCACTGCGGGACGCTCGTGTTCAGGTCGCCCATCATGTCGCGCATGTGGTAGCACGGCAGCCCGAGCATCTCGAGCGCGATCAGCTGGGTCGTTGTAGCGGTGCGGGGCAGGCCCGCTCCAATCAGCTTCATGGTCTCCTCGTGGTTAGGGGAAGGGACCCGGATCCTATGCGGCCCGGCGCGCTGAGGACGGCCTGCTGCGCGGCCTTCGCCCACCTGCACGGCCCGCTCGCGCTTGTCGCTTGGGAGGATCCTGGCCATGGATGCGGAGTCGCGGGTCTGCCCGTTCTGCGGGAGTCGGCCGGGGGTCGGGGTGTTCTGCGAGGCGTGTGGCCGCAATCTCCAGGCGGTCGAGCGGTTGCCTACCCGTGCCGAGTGGGAGGCCGAGGGTCGTGGAGAGCGGCGCGGGAGCCGAGCGGAAATGCGCTCCGTGGACGAACGCTGCGCCGAGGCGACCGCGGCCTTCCTTGCGGCGATGCGCGCGGCCGGCAACCCGGGTTCCGTTCGGACGCCGATGTCGAAGCGGTCGGCCTTTCGGCGCACGGGCACGGTCGATGGGTGGGTGCTGCGGCCGGTCGACCGGGAGGACTTCGTGAAGCCGCGTCGCTACGAGCCCGGGCTGGTGTTGACGGTGGAGGGCCGCTATCACCGCCTTCACAGCGAGCTGCGGGGCTGGGGCCAGCGCGACTTTCCCCACTACCACCACACCGTCGAGGCCGACCCGATCGACATACCGGCGGAAGAGCGGCTGATCGGCGAGCTGGCCGCCGTGCTCGAAGCCAACAGCCTCGGCGATCTGAATGCTTCGTCTTGACCGAGAAGTCGCCCTCGCCGCCTCGGTGGGCGGGGCGGATGTAGAGAACCGCCGACGGACTCCGCTCATCAGGTAACGGGCCACGAGGGGCGCGGCCCACGACACCAGGAGGCCCCGACGAGCACCGCCAAACCCGACATCGACGCCCTTGCGGCCGAGCGCCGCCGCATGCCGATGATCCGCCAAGGACGCTCCGATGTGGCTGGCGTCCGCCGGGATCGTTCTGGCCCTTGCAGTCGCCGCGTCCATACGGCTGTCCCGGATGCGGATGGACATTGACGCGAGCGGTCTGAGGGTGGTCAACTTCTGGAAGACGCGCGCGATCCCCTGGGAGTCTGTCCGCGGCATTCGTAGGGATGTACCGCGGTGGGCCAGTCCAGCCTATTCCGCTCTTGCTGTGGCGATGGCAGCGGTGGGGCAGCAGGACCCCGGCGACGCGCCACCGGGGCTTCGAATCTTCTTCTGCGACGGGGAACTCGGCGAGTCCGAATCGATAGCGGTCAGCGCAACGCTGGGATTCGATCCGCAGCGGAGCCCGCGCCATCAGGAAGCTCTTGCCACGCTCCAAAAGCAGGTGAATGCCCACCGGCAAACTCCCCGAGAGCAGGAGGTGGTGAGCAATACAGCCTCTCGACGCTAAACTCGGCCCACGGGTCGGGTGTTCGCTCGACCAAAGCAGTGCCACGCGTGTCGCAGGTTGTTGCCCATGAGCACCCTCCGCGTTTCGCAGTGCACATATCCCGGAGGGTACGAAGATGGCTACAGGAACCGTGAAGTGGTTCAACGACGACAAGGGCTACGGCTTCATCACGCCGGATGACCAAGGCAAGGATCTGTTCGTGCACCACAGCGCGATCCAGGGCAGCGGCTTCAAGTCGCTGGCCGAGGGTGCGAAGGTGAGCTACGACGCTGGGCAGGGCCCCAAGGGCCCGGCGGCCGAGAACGTCCAGGCGCTCTAGGCCCCGAGCTCGGCGGCACGGGAGGGCCCGCTAGCGCCCGAGCGTTCGCGTGAGCGCCTGAGCGTGTTGTCCGAGCCCGCCGAGCAGCGCTCGCACTTCGCTGATCCCGGAGCGCACCTCCACATCGCCGACCTCCGCCGGCAATCCCGAGTCCTGAAGCGCGGCTAGTGTGCCGTCAGCCTCGGTAACGGCCTGCACCGCGCTGTCGATGAACCCCCTCGCGCCGGTCGAAGGAAGACCCGCCGAGGCGGCCTCGAACGTGCGGCGCGGGAAGCCATGGCGGTCCGCGAACTCCGCATGCGCGCGCCCCGCTCGACCGTAGGCGGCTTGCACCGGGGCGAAGAGCTCAGCTTCGAGCCTGTCCGCATTGTGCTCGTCGAGCTGTTCGTACGCCGCTCCGAGAGCCGCCAAGCCCAGGGCGATCTGATCGATCCCCTCTGCAAGTGAGTCGAGGAGCTCCTGCCGTGCTTCCGCGCTCGTGTACGCCACACCGCCGAGACTAGTTGAGATGCCCAGACACGTTCCGAACGGGGTGAGGTAGGTCCGGGCCTGCCGAGAGGCTGTGGGTGTCAAAGCTCACGACCTTCTCGGAGGCCCGGAATGCAGCACCCTAATGCTCGGCTGACAGCGACCGGCAGGCTTCACATGGTCCTGCTGGTGGAAGAGCGGAAGTACACGTTCGAGGCGGCCGCGGCCGCCTCGAACGTGGCGAAGTCGACCGTCCATACCTGGGTCGGGCGCTGGCGCGCGGCGAGCGACGAAGAGCGCCGAACGCTGGCCTGCCTGCGGGACCGCTCCTCGCGGCCGAAGACGAGCCCGCGGCTGCTTTCCAGCGCCGAGCAGCAGCGGATCTGCGCAGAGCGCCTGCGCACCGGCTGGGGCCCGCGGCTGATCGCCTCCCAGACCGGCCACCCGCACTCGACCGTGCACGCCACGCTCAGACGCCACGGCCTGTCGCGTCCTGCCCGCACGCCGCGGGCGGCGGTCGTCCGCTACGAGTGGCCTTGCCCGGGTGACCTGCTGCACATCGACACCAAGCGCTTCGCGCGCTTCACGCGCCCGGGGCACGCGGTGACCGGCCGGCGCGCCCGCAGCGCAGCGGAGCTGCGGATGCGCGTGGGCCACGAGTTCGTGCACTCGATCGTCGACGACCACTCGCGCCTGGCCTACTCGGAGCTGCACCGCGACGAACGCGCCGTCACCGTGGTCGCCTTCGTCGAGCGCGCGCTGGGCTTCTTCGAAGCGCACGGCATCGCCGCCAAGCGCCTGATGAGCGACAACGCCTGGACCTACACCCACAACCGCGCGCTCGCCGAGCTGCTCGCCCGCCGCGGCATCCGCCACCTCCTGATCGAACCGCGCCGACCCCAGACCAACGGCAAAGTGGAGCGCTACCAACAGACGCTCAAGCGCGAGTGGGGCCTCGGCCAGGTCTACCGATCATCCGACCACCGAGCCCAGGCCCTGCAACACTGGCTACACCACTACAACGAGCGCAGACGCCACTCAGCCCTCGGCAACCGCCCACCCATCAGCCGCGTTCGGAACCTCCCCGGGCAGGACAACTAGTCGCGGCTCGCCGGAGGAGCCGCGCCGATCGGTCGGCTCAGCTCCGCCCCGGTGCCGCCGCGGGCCGCTTGGCGAAGTAGTCCTCGCCCTCGATGCTGATGCGCGGCAGCCGGCGGCCGAGCCAGCTCGGCATCCACCAGCTCGCCTTGCCGAGCAGGGTCATCACGGCGGGCACGAGCAGACAGCGGACCACCGTGGCGTCGATGGCGATCGCCACCGCCAGGCCCACGCCGAACTCCTTGACAACCGGATCGCCGTTGAGCACGAAGCTCGTGAACACGCAGACCATGATCAGCGCCGCCGAGGTGATCACCCGGCCCGTGTTGGCGAGGCCCTGGATGACCGCGCGCGTGGGCCGCTTGGTCTCGCGGTAGTGCTCCTTGATCTGCGTGAGCAGGAACACCTCGTAGTCCATCGAGAGGCCGAACAGGATGGCGAACATCAGGAGCGGCACGAAGCTCACGATCGGGATCGCCCCGTCCAGCCCGATCAGCGCGGCGCCGTGGCCGTCCTGGAAGACGAACGTCACGATGCCGTAGGCGGCCGCCACCGACAGCAGGTTCATCACCGCCGCCTTGGCCGGCACGACGAGCGAGCGGAAGGCCAGCATCAGCACGACGAAGCTCAGGCCGACAACGATGGCGATCATCTCGGGCAGCTTGTCGCTGATGCGGGTCGCCAGATCGATGTAGCCGGCCGTCTGCCCGCCCACCCAGGCGTTCACGTCCGTGCCCTTGGTGGCGGCCGGGATCGTGGCCGAGCGCAGCCGGTTCACGAGGTCCGTGGTGGCGTCGTCCGAGGGCGCTGAGCCGGCGATCACCGTGTAGACGGCCCCCGTGCCCTTCTTGTCCAGGACCGGAGGCGACACGGACTTCACGTCGTCCGCCTTCGCGATCGCGTCGGACAGCTGCGTGAGCCGCGGGTCGGTCGCGGGCGACTCCGCCGCCTTCTTCTTCTCGGCCAGCTGGTTCGACTGCGCTTGGGTCTGCTGCTTGGCCTCGGCCTGCGCCTGCTGCTGGGTGGCCCCCTGCAGCAGCGCCCCCTGCTCGATCTGCTGCTGCTTCTGCTGGAGCTGCTTCTTCTGGTTGTTGATCTTGTCGAGGTTCTTCTGGTCCGGCTTCGCCGGCTTGCCGAGCTCCGCCGCCACGAGCAGCGGGCCGGCCGTGCCGTCGCCGAAGCCCTTGCCGAGGCCGTCGTAGGCCTGGCGAGCCGTGGTCGACGCCGGCAGGGCGCCCGTATCCGACTGGCCCAGGTGCAGGTTCAGCATCGGCAGGGCCAGCACCACGAGCAGCGCCGTGGCGGCGACCAGCGAGAGCCAGGGCCGGCGCGCCACGCCACGGGCCCAGCGCTCCCAGCCGTGCGGCTTGTGGTCGTCGGGGTGGGTGCGGCCGAGCTTCACGCGCAGCGAGTTGATCCGCGGCCCGAGCGCGCCCAGCAGGGCGGGCAGCAGCGTGGTGGCGCCGAGCACCGCGACCACCACGGCGACCGCCGCCGTGTAGCCGAGCTTGGTCACGAGCGGGATGCCCGCGAAGAAGAGCGAGCAGAGAGCGATCACCACGGTGGTCCCCGCGAACACCACCGCTCCGCCCGCGGTGGCGGTCGCGCGCGCGATCGACTCCCCCATTTCCATGCCCTCGCGCAGCTGCAGCTTGTGGCGAGTGACGATGAAGAGCGCGTAGTCGATGCCCACGCCGAGCCCGATCATCGTGGCGAGCGTCGGGGCGACGGTCGGCACGTCGGTGAGAAGCCCGAGCACCTTGATGAGTGACAGGGCGCTCACGAGGCCGAGGATCGCCGTGACGATCGGGAGCGCCATCGCGGTGGCCGTGCCGAACGCGAACAGCAGGATCACAACCGCCGCGGCCAGGCCGATGAGGTCGCTCGCGCCGGTGTCCGGCTTCGAGAGCTGCTGGCCGGCATAACCGCCGAGGGAGACCGCGATGCCGGCCTTCTTCGCGGGGTCGCCCGCGTCGAGAATCGCCTGTGCCTCGTCCTTCTGGAGGTCGGCCTGGCCGACGTCGAGGGTCACCGGCACGTAGGCGATCGTCTTGTCCTTGGAGAGGAAGGGCGCGCCGTCCTTGTCGAGCGGGTTCACCGCCCTGTTCACGTGCGGCGTGTTCCGCACGTCCTTGACCGTCTGGTCGACCGCCTGCTTGTTGGCCTTGTCCGTGAGCTTGCCGCTCGCGGTCCGGAGGACGAGCGGGTTGCTGCCGTAGGCCTGCTCGGGGAGGCGCGCCTCGAGCACGTCGCTGGCCTTCGTCGACCCGGTGCCGGGCAGGGTGAGGTTGTCGCTGGTGCGGTCGCCCGCGGCGCGGCCGGCCATGGCGATCGCGATCGCGCCGGCGATCCAGACGGCGATGAGGAGCCAGTGATGGCGAGCGCAGAAGCGACCAACGTGGTAGAGCGGACCGGTCATGGGCGTCCTTCCATCGAGTGGAAAGAGCCTGCAGCGGTGCGGGCGCCCGCACAATGGGAGGGTCCCCAGGGTTTCCCCCAGGGTTTGCCTGGGTCAGTCGGCGAGCGCTGAGGCGAGCTGGAAGCGCGAGCGGATGCCGAGCTTCCGGTAGGCGTGCGTGAGATGCAGCTCGACGGTCTTCTCGGTCACGAAGAGCTGCTGGGCTATTTCGCGGTTCGTGAGCTCCGCCGCAGCCAGCTCGGACACGCGCCGCTCCGCCGGGGTGAGCGCCTCGACGCCGGTGAGCTCGAGGCGCGGAGCCCGCCCGCCGCCCGCACCGAGGTCGGCCAGGGCGCGCTCCGCCACGGGGGTGGCGCCGCACGCACGGGCCAGCTCGACGGCGCGCCGGAGCGCCTCCCGGCCCTCGCGCCGCCTGCGGCGCCGCACGAGCTCGCCGCCCAGGTCGGCCAGCGCGTGGGCGGCCTCCAGCTTGGCCGGCGAGCGCTCGGCGATCGTCACGGCCTCCTCGAGCATGTCGAGGCCCACCTCCCCCCCGATCGCCCGGCCGCCGGTCCGGAGCGCGCACGCGAGCCGGCGCGGCGCCCCGAACGCGCGCGCCGCGGCGATCTCCTCCTGGGCGAGCTCCTCCGCGCGTTGCTCCTCGCCCAGCTCGGCGAGCGCGGGCACTGCGTGGGGGCGCCAGCGCGCGAGGTTCGGTGAGCCGTAGGCGTCGCTGAACTCCCCGCAGCGCAGCAGGTCGCCGAGGCCGGCCTCGACGTCGCCGCGCGCGATCCGCACCCGCCCCCTGCTCACCAGGTAGCGGTCCACGTAGAGCCGCTCTCGCTCGTGCCGCTCCGGATCGCGCCCGGCGAGCTCTCCGGCGCCCTCGAGATCGCCGCGCTCGAGAGCCACCTCCATGGCGGTGGCGAGGATGTCGGGGAGGATCGCGTGCCTTTCGGGAACGAGCTCGAGCGCGAGCTGGATGTCCAGGTGGGCGTCGGCCACCGCGCCCCGGCCGAGTGCCAGCGCTGCGCGCGCGCTGTGCAGGGCCGCGAGCTGGATGCTCACGCCGTACGCCCGCGCCAGCTCCAGCGCCATCTCGATCAGAGGAGCGGCGAGCTCGTAGCGCTCGGCGCGGGTCAATGAGTCCACTACGATGGCAAACGCGAACGGGTCCGGCGGCGGCCCGTCGCGCAGCGCCTCCTTGATCGCGTCCACGACCTCGGCAGCGGGCGCGCCCTTCCCGAGGCTCTCGCTGGCCGTGTGAAACTCGGCGAGGGCCTCGAAAGGCACGGTTCCGGCCGCCCGGCGCCTGAACGCGTCGAGCCGCGCCGGAACGAGGTGGCGCAGCGAGAGCTCCAGCCGGGCGAGCATGACCCCCGCCGCCTCCAGCTCGAGCGCCGCCTCGCCCCCCGCCCGCTCCAGCTGGCGGTCGATGGCGTCGAGCGCGGTCGCGGCGAGCTCGGGGCTCCCGGACACGATCGCGCAGCGGCTGAGCCAGGTCGTGGCGCGCACGGGCGCCGCCGGGTCGCCGGGGGCGTCGAGCGCGCCAAGCAGGTGCCCGGCGGCCGTGTCGTAGTCCACGCGGGCGATCTCCCAGCGCCCGAGGTCGCACAGCACGTCGGCGCGCTCGGCCTCGGGGGGCGGCTCCTCCAGGGCACGGCGCAGGTAGGCGACCGCCGCCGCGGGGGCTCCCTGCTCGGCGGCGCTCGCAGCGGCGGCCCGCAGGGTCGCCACCCAGTCGGGATCGCCCGCGGGATCGGTCTCGAGCAGGTGGGTTGCCACGCGTTCGGCGGGCGCCCCGGCATCGGCCAGCAGCCGCGCCGCGGCGAGATGACGCGCGCCGCGGTCGCCGGGCAGCAGATCCTCGTAGATGGCCGCCTGCACGATCGGATGGACGAAGGCGAGCTCGTGATCGGGTGCGAACAGCTCGGCCTGCACCAGCACGTCGGCCACCCGTCGCGCCTCGCCGGGCTCGAGTCCCGCTGCGCTCGATGCGGTGGCGATGTCGGCGCCCGCGCCGAGCACGGCCACCGCCCGCGCCAGCTCCGTGGCCTCCGGCCCCAGGCGTTCGAGCCGCTGCCGCACGAAGCGTCCGACCGCGCGCGGCCCGACGGTCGTCACCGCCTCCACCGCCTCGCCGGTGGGCTCGACCTCCGCCTGGGCAAGCGCCGTCACGAGCTCGCGCAGGAACAGCGGGTTGCCGCCGGTGGCCCGGTGGCAAGCGGCGCTGAACTCCTCGTCGACCTCTCGGCCGAGCCGGCTCCGGAGAACCTGCCCGGCGGCCCGGGCGCTGAGCGCACGCGGGCGAAGCACCTCGGCCGCCGGGTCGCTCGCGAGCTCTCGCCACAGGCCCTCGCTCTCGGGATCGGGGACCCGTGCGGCCGCCAGCAGCAGCACCGACAGGCCCTCCAGCCGGCGCGACAAGTAGCCAAGGAATCGCAGTGAGGGCGGATCCGCCCAGTGGGCGTCGTCGACCACCAGCACGAGCGGCCCGCGGTCCGCGAGGTTCACGGTGAGCCAGTACAGCCCGTGGAGCGCCCCGAACGCGGCATCGCCGTCCTGGGCCTCGACCTCGGGACCCTCCTGTCCAACGAGCCGCGCGGAGAGTCCCGCTGCCCCGGCAAGCAGCGCCCGGCGCTCCTCCTCCGAGGCGGAGCCCACGGCCTGCTCGAACAGCCGCCGGGCAACGCCGAAGGCGAAGCCCCGCTCGAACGGGGCCCCGCGCGCCCCGAGCACCGGGAGGCCGGCCTCCTCGGCGCTCGCTCGCGCGCTCGCCAGCAGGCGGCTCTTGCCGACCCCGGCCGGCCCCTCGATCAGCAGCCAGCCGCCGGCCCCGTCGCGCACGCGCGCGACTGCGCCGCTCAGCGCCTCCAGCTCGGCGTCACGCTCGAGCAGATGGGGGATCGAGATGCCTGGCTCGGCGTGGGCGCGGGGCACCGGCGCCAAGAATAGATCAGCGCCCCGTCAAGCTACCTGTCCAATGTCAAGTCGATTGCCCGAGACCGCCGCCCGAGACGCGCCCGAGAACCTGGCGATCCTGCTCCGGGAGCCCTTCCGGGTGGGAACCGAGCTGCTCCATCGGCGCTTCGCCGAGCGCGGCCATCCGGAGATTCGCCCGCCCCACGGCAACGTCATGCAGTTCCTCGACGGCGACGGCACCCGGGTCAGCGTGCTGGCCGAGCGGGCGCAGATGACCAAGCAGGCGATGGCGGAGCTGGTGCTCTACCTCGAGCAGCGCGGCTACGTCGAGCGCGTTCCCGACCCGAGCGACCGGCGGGCCAAGCTGGTTCGGGCGACCCCGCGGGGCGAGCAGCTCTACGCGATCGCCCGTGAGGTGGTTGCGGAGATCGAGGCAGATTGGACCGAGCGGCTCGGTGAAGCCAAGATGCGCCGGCTGCGCGAGCTGCTCGAGGAGCTCAACGCCGGACTTTGAGGCCGCCGGGCCGGCGATCAGTGGGCCACGGCCCTATGCGCGATTACGGCTTCGACGGACCGTTCGAGTTGCCCGGCGATCCGTGCGGGCGACCAACCCAGCGTCGAATACTGGTCGAGAACCTCGCGCGGATCGGCCAACGCGTTCCAGACGGCCACGAGGTAGCTCAACCCCTCGGACGACGGAACGCCGGCGGAGCGGCTCGCGAGCTCTCCCTTGAGAACGGGCTCGATCAGGTCGAGCAGTCGGCCCACGCGCGCGTCGCCGCGCGCGCGACGTGCGAGGAGCCCCTCGCGGCTTCGCAGGTGGGCCAGCGACGGACCCCAGTCGAGCACGGTCCGCACCCAGAGCCGGCAGAGCGAGTCGAGCTCGAGGGGGCCCGCGCCGGCCCGGCTCTCGATCTCGTCGAAGAACCCGGCGCCGAAGGCGAGGGTCACGTCGTCCGCCGAGCTGAAGTGACGGTAGGCGGTCGCCGTCGAGAGCCCAGCTGCCGAGGCAACGTCGGCCAGCGAGAACTGCTTGCCGCTGGACAGCAGCTGACCAGCGGCATCAAGTAGCCGCCGCTGGCTGCGGCGGCCGTCTGTCCGTGTCGCCTGCGAGCGGACCGACGCTCGTTGCTGGGAGGGCCACTCGGTCGCCACCTGTTGAACCATAAGTGCGATCGTATTCTCACTTCTACTAGAGTGCCCCGACGATGCCGAGCGCGCGAGGTCCCGCGGTGGAGCTGGGCCGGCGATTGATGAGTCCCCAACGATCCAAGGCCCGGAAGAGGCTTGAATGGCCGCGATGAGCGAGCTCGGGAACGTCTCCACCTGGTGGAACGTCGAGGGCGACGGCGAGCCGCTCGTGCTGCTGCATCCGGGCGGAGCGGACTCGCGCGCGTACGACGACAACCTTCCTGGCCTCGCGACAGCTTTCCGCTGCTACCGCTACGACCGCCGGGGACAGGGCCGCACCCCCGATGTCGGCGGTCCGATCACCTTCGAGGCAATGACTGATGACGCGATCGCCTTCATCGAGACCGTCGTCGGCGCCCCCGCCCATCTGGTCGGACACTCCATCGGAGCGCCCGTCGGACTGCTCGTCGCGCAGAAGCGGCCCGACCTCGTCCGCGGGCTGGTCTTCTCCGAAGGCGTCTTCCACCATGACGGCTGGATCCCGGGAGTGCTGGATCCGCTGCCGCCCGACGTCCACGAGTTCCTCGGCGGCCTGTACGCCGAGGTCTCGCCCCACGGCGCCGGGCGCTGGCCAGACGTCTGGGCCCGACTCGACCACGAGCACCACCGGGCGCCCGCCCTGACCACCGACGAGCTCGCCGCGATCGCCGTACCGACGCTCCTCATGTTCGCCGACAACGAGACCGAGGTGCGCATCGATCACATGCACGCCATGTACCACGCCCTTCCCGATGCGCAGCTTGCGGTCATCCCCGGCACCGGCCACGGCCTCCTCGCGGACAAGCCGGACCTCTGCAATCGCATCATCACCGAGTTTCTCGCAGAGGCGGCTCGGTGACCGGCTCGACTCGTTCGAGCTGAGGCTTCCCGCCCGCCGAGGCGGGCACAGCTCGCGGGAGGCGGGCAGCGGACACGCAGACGTCCCGAGGTGCAGCGTTCACGACCGATGGATGCCCTGGACACGAGCGGGCGCAGCACCTGGTGGGCTCGGCTTCGCGGCCACCGCTGGACGTCGATCGAGCGTGCCGGGGTGATCGCCGCCCTGGCGATCGTGATGGGCTCGCTGTTCGTGACGACCTACACGCTCGCGCTCGGCGACCCGGTGCCCCGCAGCATCGATGCCGCGCTCGTCGGCGATGCCGGCCGGGACGCGGGCGCGGTGAAGGCGGTCCAGGGGGTCGCCGAGAACAGCCTCGATTTCACCCGCTACGAATCGCTGGCAGCCGCGCGCGACGCGATCGATCGCCAGCGGGTCTACGCCGCCCTCGACCTCACCTCGGCGAAGCCGACGCTCTATGTGGCGAGCGCCGCCGGCGCATCCGTGGCGCGATTGTTGGAGAAGGTCTTCGCCGTCGATCCGAGCGTGCAGGTGGTCGACGCGCACCCGCTCGCGTCGACGGATCCGAGCGGTCTCGACATCTTCTACCTGATGCTCGTGGCGACGATCGTCGGCTTCATCACCGTGTTCCAGACCCGGGCGCTCGCCGGCGGCCTGACGCTGCGTCGCTGGACGGGGTTCGTGGTCGCCTTCGCTCTCGCGGCCTCGCTTGCGCTGACGCCTCGGCCGGTGGGCGATCGTCCCGACCTTCCTGTTCTTCGTGGTGCTGGGCAACACCTCGTCGGGTGGCGCGGTGTCGCCGCCGCTGCTGCCGGCGCCGTTCGCATTCATCTCGCGGTGGCTTCCGTCGGGGCAACCGTCACCTCGGTTCGCGACGCGATCTACTTCCCCGGCTACCAGCACGCGCGGCCGATCCTCGTCTTGGCGGCCTGGGCGACAGCGCTCTTCGTCGCGATGCTGGTCGCCTCGAATCGCCGCGGGACCAGCCCAGGCGGTCCCTGAGGCCGAGCGCAGAATCGGATGGCGAGCTACATCTCGAACCGAGCTCGGGACGGGAACGTGCCGACCAGGGGTCGGATCAGCTCTGCTCGCGCTGCCAGGCGAACAGGCCGGGGCGGCGTGGATCGATATTGAGCCTGAGCCATTCGCTCGCGGTCTCGCCCTCGACCACGATGCGGGTGAGATTGGGCGCCGAGCCGAGTGGCCGGTCGAAAAGGAAGCGGTGGGTGTCGCCCTCCAGCAGCAGCACGGGCCCGTCGAAGTCGCCTGCGAGGTCGGCGATGGGCTCGACGGTGGCGGCGAAGCCGTCGTTCGGCGCGCCGAAGAACATGTCCGCCTGCATGGCCAGCACCACGCCGGCGGCATCTTCGCGCTCGGCGAGCTCGAAGGTGCGGTCGAGCCAGGCCAGATTCGCCTGCTCGCGCTCCTCGAACTCGGCGAGCCGCAATCGGGTCTGCGCACTGGTCTCGGCGCCGTCGAACCAGGGCGCGAGGCCGTTGTTGCTGCCCACCACGTGCACGGTCGAGAAGACCACCTGTGAGCGCATCCAGAGTTGATTCTCGACGTAGCTCTCGAAGCCGGCCTCGGCCGCTTGGGTGAGGACGGAGACCTCGCGGCCGCCGAGTGAGCGACCGGGCTCGGGGTAGAAGATCTCGCGCAACCGGACGAGCCTTTCGGTGGGCAGGTAGCCGCCGGCGGCGGCGCGGTGACAGTCGGTCCACTCGTTGTCGCCGGGGGTGTAGACGAACGGGTCGTTGAAGGTCTCGTACAGCGCGCGCAGGTCGAGGAAGCGCTCGTCGGTGCACGTGCTGCTGCCGTTCTTGATGTCGCCGAGGTGCAGCACCAGGCGGACCTTCGGGTCGGCGTCGATGTCTGCGACCAGCTCCGGGAACCCGGCCACCTGCGCTTCGCCGTAGGGCGTGTCGCCGATCACGGCGAGCGTGAGCGGGTTCGCGGCCCCGCCGTCTGCGGGCCGCCCCTCGCCGGCCAGGGCGGTGGCGCCCGAAGCACCCAGGGCGACTACCGCGGCAGCCGCGCACACCAACGCGATCATTCCGGTCCGCATCTCACGTCTCCCAGCTCGTCGTCAACGCCCCGCAGGCTTGCGCAGACTCAGGATCTACGTGTAACCCTCCTGTTGCTCGCCGGCGCCATTATGGTGAAATGGCGCCCGGCCGAAGGCTCGCGCGGCCGCCCGAGCTGAGCTGGTGCAGCGGCCCTTACGACCCGAAGCCGCCCCGCCCTACGCAGCCGCTGTCGCCGGCTCCTCCACCCGCCTCGGCATCAGCACCTCGCGCGCGATAACGAGCCGCTGGATCTGCGACGTGCCCTCGTAGAGCTGCATGATCTTCGCGTCCCGCATCAGCTTCTCGACGGGGTACTCCTTGATAAACCCGTAGCCGCCGTAAACCTGCACGGCGTCCACGGTCACCTCCATGGCTGAGTCCGCCGCGAAGCGCTTGGCGTGCGAGGAGATCAGCGTGTTGCGCTTGCCCTGGTCGAGCTCCACTGCCGACTTCCAGGTGAGCAGGCGCGCCGCCTCGATCTTGGTCGCCATGTCGGCGATCATGAACTGGATCGCCTGGTGCATCGCGATCGGCACGCCGAACTGCACGCGCTCCTTGGCGTAGTCGCGAGCGAACTCGAAGGCCGCCTGGGCGATTCCCACCCCCATCGCGGCCACGCCGGGACGGGTGCGGTCGAGGGTCATCATCGCGAGCTTGAAGCCCTTGTTCTCCTCGCCGATCAGGTTGGCCGCGGGGATCTCGACCTCGTTGAAGGAGATCATCGCGGTGTCGGAGGCGCGCTGGCCGAGCTTGTCCTCCTTCTTGTCGACGGTCACGCCGTCGAGCTCGCGCGGGACCACGAAGGCAGAGATGCCGCGGTGGCCCGCCTCCTTGTCGGTCTTGGCGTAGACCGTGTACCAGTCCGCGTGGGAGCCGTTCGTGATGAAGCACTTGGTGCCGTTCAGGACGTAGCTGTCGCCCTTCCTCACGGCGCTCGTGCGCATGCCGGACACGTCGGAGCCGGCGTCTGGCTCGGTGAGGCAGAACGAGGCGAGCTTCGGCCCCTCGCTGAGCATCCCGAGGAACTCCTTCTTGACCTCCTGCGAGCCGCCCAGGATCACGGGCGCCGTGGCCAGCCCGTTGCACATCAGCGACGTGCCGATGCCGGAGCAGCCCCAGCCGAGCTCCTCCTCGATCAGGCAGCCGGTGAGGTAGTCGAGCCCCGGACCGCCGTACTCCTCGGGGATGTGGGAGTTCATCAGGCCGAGCTCCCAGGCCTGGTCGATGATCTCGCGGGGGAACGTCGAGTCCTTGTCGAGTTCCCAGGCGACCGGCCGGATCTCCTTCTCGGCGAAGTCGTGCGCCAGCCGGCGGATGTCCTTCTGCTCGTCGGAAAGGGTGAAGTCGACCACTTCTCGCTGCTCCTTTACCGCGCGGCGCCGCGCCGCCCGATTGATTAGTCAGTCAACGCCTCTCCGTTGAGGGTACAACACTGAGATCGCTGCGGTCACACTGTGCGGCGATGGACGCGTTCGGCATCGTCGTGATCGTCGTGGCCGTGGTGGCCGTGCTGGCGGCGGCGGCGAGCTACTGGGGCAGCGGCCGGATGTACTCGGGAATCGGGGCGAGCGACCTCGTGATGGACCGCGAGAGCGCCGACTCGGCGGCGGTCCAGCAGGAGGAGATCCGCCAGATGCTCGAGGCCAAGTCCGCGCGCCGCGAGGCACGCGGCGAGCCGCCGCTCGACATCGAGGCCGAGCTGGCCGCTCTGCAGGGCGGCGACGATCCGGCGCTCCGCGAGGAGGTGCGGCAGCTCGTGGTGGCGCGCAACGCGCGGCGCGCGCGGCAGGGCAAGGAGCCGCTCGACGTGGAGGCCGAGATCGAGCGCCAGCTGCGCGACCTCCAGGGGTGACATGGCCCCGCCCGAGGGCTAGGCTCCCGGGCGACGATGGCCGATCAACGTCGCTTCGAGCTCGATGACCTGCTGCTGCGCCCCGGCTGCTACCTGAACCCGCAGACCGAGGTGATGGTCGTGGTCGACGACTCGCCGTCGATCGACGGCGAGATCTTCAACATGGAGGAGTTCGAGGGCGCCGACTGGGTGCTGATCGCGGACGAGGTGCCCGTGGACGAGTCGCGCCGCGACGAGCTGCTCGAGAACTTCCAGGCCACCTACCACGGGGGCGACGGCCGCAGCGCGGCGGCGCTCAGCGACGAGGACCGCGAGGAGCTCGAGGACGAGGAGGACATCCAGCGCGCGGGCTTCGGCGAGGAGAGCCTGGAGTAGGCCGAGGCCCGAAGCCTCCCGCTGCACCTGTAGCTTCCCCGCCGCATGCGGCCCGTCCACTACCTCGGGATCTTCATCCCGGTCGCCGTAGCAGTAGAGCTGGCGCACGCCAACCCGGTGATTGTGTTCGCCGCGGCGGCGCTCGGAGTGATCCCCTGCGCGGCGGTGATGGGCGAGGCCACCGAGGCGATCGCGGCGCGCACCGGCCCCGGCATCGGAGGGCTCCTCAACGTGACCTTCGGCAACGCGCCGGAGCTGATCATCGCTTTCTTCGCGCTGATCGAGGGGCTCCAGGAGGTCGTGAAGGCGTCGATCGTCGGCTCGATCATCGGCAACATCCTGCTGGTGATGGGCGCCGCGATGGTGGTCGGCGGCCTGCCGCGCGAGAAGCAGACCTTCAGCGCCACAGCGGCCAACGCACAGTGCGCGATGCTCATGCTCGCGGTCGCCGCGCTGATCTTCCCCGCAATCTTCCAGCTGATCCACGGCGGCTCGTTGCCGGGCGTGGGCGAGGAGCGCGTGGACTTCGGCTCGGACCTCGAGAAGCTCTCGGCCGGAGTGGCGATCGTGCTGCTCGTGAGCTACGCGGCCGGCCTGATCTTCTCGCTGAGGACGCACCGGGCGGTGTTCAACCCCTACGGCGGGGAGGGGGAGGAGGAAGAAGAGCACCACTGGCCCGTCAAGCGGGCGGGCATCTACCTCGCGCTCTCGGCGGTGGCGGTCGGCCTCATGTCAGAGATTCTCGTGGGGTCGATCTCCGAGGCCTCGGAGGACATCGGGCTGTCCGAGTTCTTCGTCGGCGTGTTCGTAGTCGCGATCGTGGGCAACGCGGCCGAGCACTGGGTGGCGGTGCTCGTGGCCGCCAAGGACAAGATGGACCTCGCGGTGAACATCGCGATCGGCTCGAGCGCGCAGATCGCGCTGTTCGTGGCGCCCCTGCTCGTGCTGCTGTCGTTCGTGTTCGGCCCCGAACCGATGGCGCTCGTGTTCAACGGCTACGAGCTGGGCGCGCTGCTGTTCGCCGTCCTGATCGCCAACCTCGTGACCCAGGAGGGCGAGTCGAACTGGTTCGAGGGCGTGCAGCTACTTGCGCTCTACGCCGTTCTTGGACTCGTGTTCTACTTCGCTTAACGCGGCGCCGAAGCCGGATGGGAAGCGGCGCAGCTCGCTCGCCGGGACCACCCGGTCGACGAGGCCGTACTCGACCGCCTCCTCGGCGCCGAAGAAGCGGTCGCGCTCCATGTCCTCGTGCACCTGCTCAATCGTGCGGTCAGTGTGACGCGCGTAGATCTCCTCGGTCAGGCGGCGTAGCTCGAGGATCTCGCGGGCGTGGATCTCGATGTCGGAGGACTGCCCCTGGAAGCCGGAGCTCGGTTGGTGGGTGAGGATCCGAGCGTTGGGAAGCGTCAGCCGCTTGCCCTTGGCGCCGCCCACCAGGATCAGCGAGCCGGCGGACATCGCCATGCCGTAGCAGAGCGTCTGCACGTCGGGGCGGATGTACTGCATGGTGTCGTAGATGGCGAGTCCCGCGTGCAGCGAGCCGCCGGGGGAGTTCACGTACACGGAGACGTCCTTCTCGGGGTCCTCGGACTCGAGATGCACGAGCTGCGCCACCACGAGGTTCGCGATCTCGTCGTCGATCGGCCGTCCGATGAAGACGATGCGCTCGTTCAAGAGCCGTGAGTAGATGTCAAACGAGCGCTCGCCGCGGGCTGTCTGCTCGACCACCATCGGGATCAGCGTGCTCGTGACGCGGCCTACCTGCATTCCGGCACCTCCTTTGGCTATTCTGCAACTGTCTGGTTGCACAGCGTAGCGCAACCGTATGGTTGCACTTGGAGGTTCCACGTGGAGGTCGAAAGGGAGATCCGGCTGGAGGCGCCCCCCGAGGAGGTCTGGCCGCCGCTCGCCGAGGGCGAGTGGCTCGGCGCCGACGCGTCGATCGACGCCCGACCCGCCGGCGAGGTGCGCTGTGGCGATCGCAGCGGCTTCGTCGAGGAGGTCGAGGAGCCGCGCCGGCTCGTGTTCTGGTGGTCCGTGCCGGGCGAGGACGCCACGCGCGTTGAGGTCGAGCTCCAGGAGGAGGACGACGGCGAGGGCACCGTCGTGCGCGTGGTCGAGACGCGCCCGCTGGCGCTGCTCGACCTGCGCGGCGTGGACGCGGTTGTCGGCGCTCCCGGCCCGCCCATGCCCGAGATGAGCGCCGCTCTGGCGCTCCACTGATGGACTCGACCGACGCGGTCTTCGGCGCGCTCGCCGACGGCACGCGACGGAGCCTGTTCGCGCTCCTGGGCGAGCGCGGCGAGGCCAGCGCCACCGACCTCGCCCGCGAGCTGCCGGTCACCCGCCAGGCGATCCAGAAGCACCTCGGCACGCTCTCAAACGCCGGGCTCGTGGCGGCACGCCGGTCGGGTCGCGAGGTGCTCTACCGCCCAACCCCCGCTCCGATGTCCGACGCGCTCGCGTGGATGGCCGAGGTGGGCGGGCAGTGGGACGACCGGCTCGCGGCGCTCGAGCGCTCGCTGGCACGCGGAGCGGTCAAGTCCCGCGACACCTAGGCTGTGCCGTGTGACCTCGCTCGCCGTCGGCTTCGGGCTCGGCTTCTTCGTCGGCGCGCAGCCGGGCCCGGTGTCGCTGCTCTGCGTGCGCTCGGTGCTGCGCGGCGCACTCACGAGCGGCCTCGCGATCGGCGCCGGCGCGGCGCTGATCGACCTCCTCTACGCGGCGCTCGGCCTCGCGGGCGCGGCCAGCCTGCTCGAGGCCGAGGCCCTCCGCGTGGCGTTCGGCCTGCTCGGCGCGCTCGTGCTGGGAGCGATCGGTGCGCGCACGCTCTGGGCCGCTTTCAGGGTCCGGCTCGGGGGCGAGGCGGAGGAGGAGGTGGCCACGCCCCGCCGGGCGTTCTCCACCGCCGTGGCGGCCACCGCCTCGAACCCGCTCACGATCGCCACCTGGGCCGCGATCTTCACGGCGGCCGGCGCGGCCACGGTCGGCGACGCCGCCAACTCCGCCTCGGGAGCCGCCATGATGCTCGGCGGCGTCGCGCTCGGCACGCTCACGGCGTTCTCGACGCTGTCGCTACTCGTGGCGCTCGTGCGCGGCCGCTTCGGCCCGCGCATGCTCGCGACCGTCGACGCCGTCGCCGGCATGGGCCTGCTCGGCTTCGCCGGAATCCTCGGAGCCCGAGCCGTCAGCGACTCCTGACGGCTGCCCCTCCTTCATCGCTTCCACGCGCTCCTCGCGCTTGCGATCGGCGTCCGGGTCCTGCCGGTCGGCCCTGATCGACAGCAGTATCCCGATCGTGAACGCAACGGCGATAGCGGCGAGGCTCGCCACCGGCCCGACCTTCACGATGTCCTCGATCAGCAGCTTGACCCCCACCAGCCCGAGCACGATCGCGATCGTCTCGTCGAGGTAGCGGAACTGGGCGACCAGGCTCTCGACCAACACGAACAGCGCCCGCAGGCCGAGCAGCGCGAACACGTTGCCCATCCAGATCAGAATCGGGTCGCGCGTGATTGCGAAGGCGGCCGGGATCGAGTCGATCGCGAAGGCGAGGTCCGCGAAGACAATCGCCGCGAAGCACAGGAAGAGCGGGGTGGCGTGGCGCGCGCCGTCCTGCTTCACGAACCAGTGGCCCTCGTGAAACTCGCTCGTGACCGGGAACACCTTCCGGACCGCGCGCACCATCAGGTTGTTGTCGGGATTGACGTTCTCCGACACCCCGCGCCAGATCCGGTAGGCGAGCAGGATGAGCCCGGCGCCGAGCAGGTAGATCACGAAGTGGAAGTGGTTGATCAGCTCGGTGCCGGCGACGATGAACACGCCGCGCATGGCCAGCGCGGCCACGATCCCCCAGAACAGCAGCCGCGGGCGCCGCTGGTAGGGCACCCCGAAGTACGCGAACAGCAGCAGGAAGACGAACAGGTTGTCGAGCGAGAGCGAGCGCTCGATCAGGTAGACCGTGGTATAGGAAACGGCGTCGTCTGCCCCCTGAAGCAGCAGCACGGGGATGGCCGCCGCCAGGGACAGGACGAGCCAGCCGACGGACCACCAGGCCGCCTCCTTGAAGCTCGGCTCGCGCCCGCGCGCGAAGAAGTGGAGGTCGAGCCAGAGGAAGACGAAGAGCGCGACCAGCAGGCCTGAGAACAGCGCGATGTCGGCGCCCGTCATTTTCTGCACCTTAGAGTGAAGGAATGCTTGGTCATGTCGCGGTTGGCACATGGAGCGGCGGGCGCTTCATGCATTTCGGCGAGCCGCTCTCGGACGATCGGCTCGAGGCGCTGCTTCGCCCGGGGGACGGGATCGACTCGGTGATCACCGCGGACGCCTACGGAGCCGGCGAGGCCGATTCGCTCCTCGGCCGCGCGCTCGCCGGCGTGCCGCGCTCCACCTACGCGCTCGCCGGCGCGGTGGGGCACGACTTCTACGAGGGCGAGCGCGAGGGCGCCAAGGGCTACCCGCGCTTCACCGATCCGCGGCTGCGCGAGCCCGGCGGCTACGCCGACTACCTCCGGATGGCGGTGGAGCGGAGCCTCGAGCGCTGCGGGGTGGGCTCGTTCGACCTGCTGCTGCTCCACAACCCCGACCGGCGCGGCTTCGAGTCGCCCGAGGTGTGGGATGCCCTGCGCTCGATCCGCGACGAGGGGCTCACGAGGACGCTCGGGGTCGCCCCTGGTCCGGCCAACGGCTTCACGCTCGACCTGATCGGCTGCTTCGAGCGCTACGGCGAGCTGATCGACTGGGCGATGCTGATCCTCAACCCCTTCGAGCCCTGGCCGGGCGAGCTCGCCCTCGACGCGGCGGCGCGCAACCGCGTGAAGGTGGTCACGCGCGTGGTCGACTATGGCGGGCTCTTCCATGACGACGTCCTACCCGGTCACCGCTTCCCTCGCACCGACCATCGCGGCTTCCGGCCCGAGGGCTGGGTCGAGGCGGGGCGCGCCAAACTCGACAGGGTGCGCCCGATCGCCGAGCGCCACGCGCTCACGCCGCTCCAGCTCGCCTGCGTGTGGAACCTCGCGCACAAGGCGGTGGAGTGCGTCGTGCCCACACTGATCCAGGAGCCGGGCGAGCACGCCAAGCCGATCGAGCGAAAGCGCGAGGAGCTGTCCGCGGTGCCGAGCTTCCCGCTGCTGAGCGTCGAGGAGGTCGACGAGATCCGGCGCATCGGCGACAACCGCGGCTCGATGCTGCTGAAGGGCGCGACGCCCGACCACGAGGGCGAGCCGCGCCCGGACCGCTGGGAGCTGGACGAGGAGCTCGAGCGGGTGGCGCGGCGCTGGGCGATCGAGCCCGCGCGGGACCTGCGCGCGGCGAGCGAGGTCGCGGCGCGGGCGCGCTAGGGGCGCTGCAGCAGCTCGGCGCAGCGCTGGAGCGCGTCGGTGTCCTCGGGGCGCGCCTTGTCGAGGCAGTCGGCGTACTCGCGGAAGTCCTCGCCCTCGGGCGCGGCAGGCGTGCCGGTCTCGGGCGCGGGCGCGTCCTTGGGGGCGTCGGTCGTGCCGCCGCCGAGGCCCGGCAGAGCGCCGCCCCCGCCCAGGCTGGTCGTGAGCTCCGACAGCGGCCGGGCGTCGCTGGGGGCCTCGATCTCCTGGTCGCCGTTAACGTCCGCGAACTCGACGGTGAACTCAAGCGACCCCGACTCGATGCCACCGAGCGCCTGCCGGCTGTCCGCCGGAACGGAGAACTCCACGCGGCCGGATACGCGGCGGATGATGTCGTCGTCGACGCCCACGTAGACGTCGAAGGTCGGGTCGCGCACCACCTCGCCGATGCGCCGGATGTCCTCCGCGCTGAGCGGCTCCGGCGCCGCCCGGCCGGCGGCGCCGCCGAGCGCACGTCCCGAGGTGCGGACGAACTCGTTCAGATTGCGCATGAACGCTTCGACGTCGAGCGAGCCGGAAACGTGGCGGGTCTGCACGCCGGTGACCTCCTCCTCGCCCTCGTCCTTGCCGCCCGCCAGCCAGCTGCGCGGGTCGAGGCCGAGCGCGCCCAGCGAGCCCTCGCGCGACTTGCTCCGCCGGATCGTGCGGTTGGCGCGGCGGACCTCGGCGGCGGGCTGCTCGTAGTAGACGTCCTGGAACTTGACGAAGGCGCGGTCGCCGGTCGAGAGGAACCCGGTCCTCACCGTCTGGCCGGCGCCGTCGGTGCCCACCTCGAGCTCGATGTCGACGGAGGGCAGCTTGCCCTCGTTGGTGCGAAACGGACCGGTCGCCACCAGGCGCACGGGGCGGTCGAGCGACGCGCTACCGTTCAACTCGAGCTCCGCGTCGAGCTTCAGATCGGCGCTCGACATGGGCTGACTGAAGGCGCGGTCGAGGAGGTCCTCGACATCCTCCTGGTCGTCACCTCCGCCGCAGGAAGCGAGCGCCAACCCGGCGAAGAGCAGGACAAGCAGCAGGCGGCGCACCCGCCGCAGCCTAGCTGGAAGGCACCGCAACTCGGCAGGATCGCGGGCGTTTGGACTAGCTGAATGGGGTACCTCAGACGCATACTCGCCGTACTGCTGCCGGCGCTCCTCTTGGGCGCCGCCGCGGCGCTGCCCGCCCACGCGGGCGAGCTGATCGTGGCCGACGGCGACCATGCCGTGCGCACGTTCGATCCCGCGGTTCCCGACCCGCGCGAGGTGGCGCTGCGCCCACCGCGCGCCGCGGCCACGCCTTCGCGCGCGAGGGCGGCCACGGCCCGTGGCAGGCGGGCTGTGCTCGCCTCGCTCGCCCGCGAGATGCGCCGGAAGCGGATCAGCGCGACGGACCTGCGCCGCTGGCGGCGCTACTACGCGCTGTCGGCCCGCACGCTCAGGAAGCTCAGCGGAGCCCGCGCCACGCAGCTGCGCTACGTGCTCGGCTCGGTGGAGTCGCTCGCCCTTCAGGGGCGGCTGACCGCCACCCGGATGCCGTCCGTGTTCATCGAGCTCGAGCGCAACCGGCAGTACTGGCGAAAGCTCCCGTTCCCGGCCTCGCGCGACCAGGTGAGCTTCCGCGGCAGTCAGATCATCTACACCTACTTCCCCGGCTACGGGCTCCAGTACCACCCGCTCTCGACCTTCAAGAAGGCGAACGCCCTCCACGGATTCTGCGAGCGCGGCGAGCCCGGCTGCGACCGCGCCGCCCTGAAGCAGTTGCTCGACGAGACCACCGCGCTCGCGGTTCGCCGTTCGCCGCGCTTCATCGCCTGGGAGTACCTGTTCAACTTCGGCGGCGGCTCGCCCCCGTGGATGAGCGGCATGGCGCAGGCCACCGCCATCCAGGCCTACGCGCGGGCGGCGGACCTGCTCGGCGAGCCGAGCTACGTCGAGACGGCCCGCAGGGGGCTGGGCGCATTCGAGACGGCGCCGCCCCTCGGCGTGCGCACCACCGGCCCCGGCGGCGGGGTGCACTACCTCCAGTACTCGTTCGCGCCCAGGCTGTTCATCTTCAACGCCTTCCTGCAGTCGCTGATCGGGCTGCACGACTTCGGCAAGCTCACCGGCGACGCGCGGGCCACCCGGCTGTTCCGCGAGGCCGAGCCGGAGGCCCGTGTGGAGGTGCCGCTGAGCGACGTGGGCGACTGGTCGCGGTACTCCTACCGCGGCGCCGAGGCCACCGCCGACTACCACGAGCTGATGCGCGAGTTCCTCCAGTCGATGTGCACCCGGCGGCTGGGGGCGATCTACTGCGAGTACGCGAAGCGCTACCGCGGCTACCAGATCGACCCGCCCACCCTCACCCTCGAGGGACCCGCGCGCGCCGTGCGCGGCCAGCCCGCGCTGATCCGCTTCACCGTGTCGAAGCTGTCGGCCGTCGAGGTCAAGGTGTTCAGGAACGGGGGGCTGGCCTTCACCCGCGTGGCCACCTTCCGCCGCGGGTCCGGCTCGTTCTCGTGGACCCCGGGCGCCGCCGGCGTCTTCCGGGTCGAGCTCGCGGCGAAGGAGCTCCGCACCGGTCTCGGCAAGCGGGACCGCACGAGCGGCGAGATCGAAGTCACACCGCCCTAGTATCCGGCGCTCATGGCGCCGCGGACCATCCTCTACACCGGGAAGGGCGGGGTGGGCAAGACGAGCGTGGCCGCCGCGAGCGCGCGAGCCTGCGCGGCGGCGGGGCTGCGCACGGTCGTGCTCTCCACCGACCCGGCCCACTCGCTGTCCGACTCCCTCGAGGCGCCGCTCGGGCCCGAGCCCACACAGATCGAGGCGAACCTCTTCGGCCAGGAGGTCCAGGCCCAGGAGGAGATGGAGCGCAACTGGCAGAGCGTGCAGGCCTGGCTCGGCGACCTGCTGGCCGAGCGCGGGATCGACCGCATCTCCGCCGAGGAGCTCACCGTGCCGCCCGGGATGGACGAGCTGTTCTCGCTCCTGTGGATCAAGCGCCACCACGAGGAGGGCGAGTTCGACTGCGTGATCGTGGACTGCGCGCCCACCGGCGAGACGCTGCGACTGCTGTCGTTCCCGGACGTCGTGACCTGGTGGCTCGAGCGCCTGCTGCCCTCACAGCGCAAGCTCGCCCCGTTCGCGCGCACGCTGTTCGACATGCCGCTGCCGGGCGACGCCGTGTTCGAGGACCTCGAGCGCCTGGCCCGCAACCTGGTGGCGATGAACGGCATCCTGCGCGACCGCGCGCGCACCTCGATCCGGCTGGTCACGAACCCCGACCGGATGGTGGTCAAGGAGGCGATGCGCACCTTCACCTACCTCAACCTCTACGGCTACCTGACCGACGCCGTGGTGGTGAACCGGCTGCTGCCGCCCGATGGCTACTTCGCGGCCTGGCGCGCGGTGCAGGACGAGCAGCTCGCCCTCGCGCGCTCGGCCTTCGACCCGGTGCCCGTGCTCACCGCCGCCTACTACGAGCGCGAGGTGATAGGCCCCGAGATGCTCGACCGGCTGGGCTCCGAGGTCTTCGGCGGCCGCGACCCGGCGGTCATCCTCCACGACGAGCTGACCCAGGAGCTCGTCACCGACAACGGACGAGCCACCCTACGGGTGGCGGTCCCGTTCGCCGAGCGCGACGACCTGTCACTGAAGAAGATCGGCCTCGAGGTGATCGTCCGGGCGGGCACGCAGAAGCGCACGATCATGCTGCCGCCGGCGCTTGCCGGCTACGCCACGAGCGGCGCGCGCTTCGATGACGGCCGGCTCGAGATCGTGTTCGAGAAGGGGACGGATCATGCCCGGTGAGCGGGAGCCGGACGACCAGCTGACCAGGATCATTCGCGAGTTCCTGCTCACGCTGCGCTCGCTGATCGACTGGTACCTGGAGCGCCTCGACACGCCCCGCCGCGAGCCGGAGGTCGAGGAGATCAGGATCGACTGAGGCCGAAGCGCTAGTCCTTGAAGCGCGGCAGGCCCTTTGGCCCGGCGTCCCGCTTGATCAGGCTCCACAAGCGCCCGACCTGGGCAGGGTTGGCCGACGCGATGTTGCGCTGCTCGCGCGGGTCGGCCTTGCGGTCGTAGAGGCGAAGCTCCTGGCGGCGGCTGCCGGCGATCAGGAGCCAGCGGTCGTCGCCCGCGCTCACGTAGGTGTTGTAGGAGGCCGTGCGGTAGCCGCGCGTCTTGCTCGGGCTCCCGCCGTCGAGCAGGGGCGAGAGGTCCACACCGTTCATCCCCTCCGCCGGGTCGACGCCGAGGATCGACAGGACGGTGGGCCCGACGTCGTGGGTGGAGGCGTAGTAGCGGCTGGTGCGGCCCCTGGCCTTGCCCTCCGGGTGGCGGATCACGTACGGCACGTGCGTGAGCTCCTGGTGCATCTCGGAGTAGCGCTTGCCGACCCAGCCATACTCGCCGAGCAGCACGCCGTGGTCGGAGAGCAGGACCACGACGGTGTTCTCGGCCAGGCCCAGGTTCGCCAGCCGGTCGAGGAAGCGGCCCAGCCAGACGTCCACCAGGGTGACCTCGGCGGCGTAGAGCTGGCGCATGCGGCGCAGGAGCCCCTGGGAGAGCCCGAGCTCGCGCCACTCGCCGGCGGGCGTGGCGAACGGCTGGATCGGCTCTACGCCGTTGGGGCTCGGCGGTCCGTAGAGATCCACCAGCCGGCGGGGGGCGTCCCACGGCTCGTGAGCGTCGAAGGAGTCGACCACGAGCGCGAACGGCTGCTTGGCCTTGGCCCAGTCGATCCAGCCCATCGCGTCGCGGAAGACCTTGGCGGCGTTGAAGTCCTCCTCGTCGCGCTCGCGCGGGTTCACGGCCAGGTAGGCGGCCATGCGCGGCTCGGCACGGCTGTCGCGTACCGAGCGCGGCAGGTAGTGGTCGATCTGGCGCTGGCTCACCCTGCGCTTGGGCTTGCGGCGCACCGGCACCTGGCCGTCAACGAGCTCCACCCGGTCGAACTCGGCGCGGAAGCGCTTGTGCACGCCCAGCAGCAGGTGCGGGTTGTCCGTCACGTAGCCGGTGGTCCAGCCGTTTCGCTGGAGCACCTGGGTCCACATCTCGCCGTCGCTCCCCACCGGGGACCAGCCCGGCTGCGGCGGCAGGTCGTCCCAGCGCGGCGACCAGCCGCGGAACGGAAAGGTGCGCTTGCCGGCCATGATCGCGCGGCGCGCCGGGATGGTGGGCATGCCCTCCGGGTAGGCGTTCACGAAGCGCAGGCCCTCCTGGGCGACCTTGTCCCAGGTGGCGGTCCGGGCCCTCGAGCCGTAGATGTGGTCGACACGCAGGCTGTCCATCACGACCACGACCACGTTCAGCGGATTCGCAGGCGGGGCGGCGGTGGTCTTCGCGACCGGGTCGTCGTCGCTGCTGCAGGAGCTGGCTCCGAGCAGGGCCAGACCGGCCGCGCCGGCGCCGCCGGCGCGGATCAGGTCGCGTCGGGTGAGATCGCTTGCCACCGGGCTCTCGCTTAGTGCCGGCCCTTGCCGATGTCGATCCCGCGGATGGCGTGCTCGTCCGGGAGCTTGTCGAGCACCTCGCGCACAACCGCCTGCACGTCGCGCTCGTCGTGCCCGAAGTCGTCGAGGAACGAACGCAGGGCGGTCCAGGTGATCTTGAGCTGAGCCGGGGTGAGATCCAGGTGGTAGGCGATCTCGTCCGGCCCGATCAGGTCGAGGTTCTCGTCGGCCATGGCGCTCGAAGGGTACAAGGGGCTACCGCGGGGCTAGGCTTCGAGCCGTGGGCACCACCTGGGTCCTGACCGGCTCGCTCGACAACTTCCGCGCCACGCGCGAGCACGGCTTCCGCGTGATCGGAGCCAAGGAGCGGCGCCGCCGGATGGCCGAGGCGATCGAGCCGGGCGACCGGATCGTCTTCTACGTGACGGTCGTGCAGGCGTTCGCCGGGATTGTTCGCGTGACCGGCGAGATGTACGAGGACCGCGAGAAGGTCTGGCCGGGCAAGCCGGGCAAGGTGGACCCCTACCCCTGGCGCTTCGAGACCGAGCCGGAGGTCGTGCTCGAGGAGGATGCGTTCCTTCCCGCCGTGGAGCTCGCCGGCGAGCTCGAGCATGTGCGCAAGTGGCCGCTCGAGCACTGGCAGCTGGCCTTCCAGGGACAGCTGCGCGCCGTCCCGGAGGCGGACGCCGAGCTGCTCGAGCGCCGCATCCGCGAGAGCGCGCGCGTCGCGGCGTGAGCGCGCCCCAGGACCGCATCCGCACGCTGCTGCTGCGCGGGGACAACCTTCTGAAGAGCGGCCGCCCCGAGCGGTTGCCGCGCGCGGTCGAGGCCTTCGAGGAGGCCGCTGAGGTGGCGCGCGACCCGGACGTGCCGGAGGAGGTCCGCCAGCTCGTGGAGCGGAGGCTCGAGGCCGTGCGGACGCTCGGCGATGGCTGACCTCGGCGCGCGCCTGGTGGCCGCCTTCCGGGCCTTGAACCTCGAGCAGCGCGTGGCCGCCGTGGCGGCGCTGCTGCTGATCGTGAGCACGTTCGGGCCCTTCTCGTTCGTCGAGCTGGCCGAGGTCCTGGTGGCGCTCGCCGTGCTCGCGCTGCTCTTCGCGCGCGCCGAGAGGCGGAGCTTTCACCTCCCCTTCGGCGACGGCACGGTGATCGCGGCGGCCGGGGTCTGGGCCGGGGTGCTGATCGTGATCCGGCTCTTCGACAGGCCGCTCGGCCAGAACCTGCTCGCGCTCGTGTGCGCGGCGATGCTCTTCCTCGCCGGGGCCCGCGAGCGCGCCCGGCGGCCTCCGGACGACCTGCCCCCGGAGCCCCCGAAGCCGCGCCGGCGGCGCCGGCCCCGTCCGGCCTCCGCGGCGGTCGACGACGAGACCGAGCCGCTGCCGCCACCCGAGTTCGAGCCCTACCGCGCCGAGGAGGGCCAGCAGCTGCGGCTGGGCCCGGAGGGCCGTCAGCCCGACGGTTGAGCGAGCGCCCGCGCGGGCAGGCGCTTGAGCGCGAGCCCGACGCATGCCGCCGCGATCTGCGCGAGGGCGGCACACACGATCGCGTCCGCCGAGCCGAGCCCGGTGGCCACCGGCCCGGCGAGGGCCGCTCCCATCGCGAACGAGCCAACGTCCGACACCCGCGCGAGCGTGGCGGCCGACACGAAGCGCACGTAGCCGGGCTGGGCCCGCAGGCCCCTGAGCGAATCGCGGTCCACCGCCCGAGACTACGCCGCGGGCGGAATCGCCTGCTTGAAGCGGAAGCGGAAGTCCGGGTCGACCTGCTTCTTGATCTCGCGCAGGCGCTGCAGGTTCCCGGCGTAGTAGGCCCGCTGCCAGGTGCTGAGCTGCGGGTCGATGTAGTTCTGGTAGGCCTGGCCCGACACGAACGGCCGCAGGGCGCGCCAGACGCCGTTGATCCAGCTGTTCGACGCCCGCCCCGAGCCGCTGAAGTAGGCGCCGTACTGGAGCGAGAAGAGCATGTCCCGGTGCACGAACGCCGTGGCGTCGGCGGCCGGGCGGTTGTAGGCGCCCCCGTACGCGTCCAGGAGCAGCGCGCCCGAGCCCTGCGAGGGGTTGCGCTGGCGCCGCTCCACCCAGTCGATCATGGTCTGGCGCCCGCGCGCCGGCAGCGGCTCGTCGAAGTAGTCGGACTTGGCGAAGAAGGAGGCGCGCGGCATCGTGCCGCCCGGGCTCGTGCCGCGCGTGTGGCAGGCGCGGAACCCCTCGTCGAGGCAGCCGGCCCAGCGGAGCACGAGCGAGAAGTAGCTCGAGCTGCCCACGCTCACGCTGGCGCCGCCCACGCGCGAGAGCGGCCGGATCAGGTTGCGCAGCGCGCCGGCCGAGCCGAAGAACTGCCCGAGCGCGGATACGCGTGGCGGGCCGCCGCCGCCCGTGGTGCCGAGCGAGAAGATCGAGGTGAGCGCCGCCGGGGCGCCGGGCGCGAAGCCCTGCCAGGCCGCCAGCGCCGCACCGGCCTGCGCCCAAGGCCAGGAGATGAGGAACCAGGCGGCGCCGGGAGCGCGGTGGGTCTGGAACGTGAACGAGGTGACGATCCCGAAGTTGCCTCCCCCACCGCCGCGGCAAGCCCAGTAGAGGTCCTCGTTGCGATTCGGCGCGACCTGCCTCACCTGGCCGTCGGCCGTGACGATCGTGGCCGCGCGCAGGTTGTCGGTGGTGAGCCCGAAGCGCCGGCCGGCCAGGCCATGGCCGCCGCCGAGCGTTAGTCCGGCTACGCCGACCGACGGGCAGGATCCCGACGGCACGGACACCCCGCGCGAGGTGAGGAAGCGCTGCATGTCGATCAGCTGCACGCCCGCCCCCACCGTCGCGCGCCCGTTCGCGAACCGCAGCCCGCGCAGGCGCGAGAGGTCGATCACGACGCCGTTCCCGACCGTCGAGTAGCCCGCGTAGCTGTGCCCGCCAGAGCGCGCCACGATCGGCACGTCGAAGCGATCCGCCCAGTTCACGACCGCCGCGACGTCGGCGGTGCTCTCGGCCTGGACAACCGCGTCCGGGCGGATGCCGTCGTAGCGCAGGTTGTATACGAGCCGGGCGGCGTTGTAGCCGGGGGTGCCCGGGAAGAGCACCTTGCCCTTAACGGCCGCGCGCAGCGCTCGCGCCGCGCGCTTCGGAAGCGCCGGCAGCGCCTCCGCCGGGAACGCAAGGGCGAGCCCGGCGGCCGCGATGAACTCACGCCGGTCGAGAGCCGCCATTCGTCAATGCTATGCCGCCGGGGCGGACGACGCCGCGGGCGCCGGCGTGCCGCACTCGCGCGCCTGGCGTGGCCAGTCGGATGGGGACTGGCGACTGCCCTCCACGGTCGCGCCCACGAGCTGGCCGCCACGGCACTCCACCGCCTCCACGCGGCGGCGCGGGTTCACGATCCCGACCAGGCCGAGCACGCCGCCGAGCGCCACCAGCACCGTCGCGATCCCGATGCCCACGTGGAAGGCACTCACGGACGCGTCCTCGGCGGCGTCGGCCACCTCGGCCTGCACCCCCTCGGGAGCGCCCTCGACCACCACCTCGGCGAGCGGCTGCTTCTTCGCCTGCTCGACCGACGGCGCCACGTCGGGGCGGCTGGCGGCGTCGCCCAGCTCGTCGTCGAGCGACGAGCCGAACGAGGCCGCCACGAGCGCGCCAACGGCGGCGATGGCCACGAGGCTGGCCACACGCGCGATCGCGTTGTTCACCCCGGACGCGATGCCGGCGTTGCGCTCGTCGGCGTCGGCGAGCACGGTGGCCGTCAGCGGGGCCACGGTCATCGACAGGCCGAGCGCGAACACGAGCAGGCCGGGAAGCAGGTCGGTGAGGTAGTCCACGTCGGCGCCGAGGCGCAGGAACCAGGCCAGCCCGAGCGCGGCGACGAGCGGTCCGACGCCCATGAAGAAGCGCGGCCCGTGGCGGTCGGCGAGCATCCCGAAACGCATGGAGAGCAGGAACATCACGATCGTCACGGGCAGCGAGGCCGTGCCGGCCGCGAGCGCGCTGTAGCCGGCCACCTGCTGGAGGAACAGCACCAGGAAGAAGAACAGGAGCCCGAGACCCGCGTACATCGAGAAGGTCTCGATGTTGCCGATCGCGAAATTGCGCCGGCGGAAGAGCGCCAGCGGCAGCATCGGGTGCTGGCTGCGCGCCTCCCACACGAGGAAGCCGGCGAACAGGAGCGCCCCGATCACGAGCGGCAGGGCCACCGCCGGGTCGCCCCAGCCGCGCAGCGGCTGCTCGATCAGGCCGAAGGTCATCGCGGCGAGCCCGAAGGCGCACAGCAGCCCGCCCACCACGTCCACGCGCGCCTCGGCCGGGCGCTCCCGGCCCTCGGGGACCGCCCGGAACACGAGTACGAGCGTGACGATCACGATCGGGATGTTGATCGCGAAGATCCAGCGCCAGGAGGCGGTGTCCACGAGCTGGCCGCCGATCAGCGGGCCGAGCACCGTGCCGATCCCGCCCCAGGCGGTCCAGGCGCCCACCGCCTTGCCGCGCTCGGCCGGCGGGAACGCGGTCACGATCACCGCCAGCGCGGCCGGGGTGAGCAGCGCCCCGGCAACTCCCTGGAGCGCGCGCGCAACCACAAGCAGCTCGATCGTGGGCGCCAACGCGCAGAACACCGAGGTCACGCCGAAGCCGAGCACGCCGGTCGCGAACATGCGCCGCTCGCCGAACAGGTCCCCGAGCGAGCCGCCGATCAGCAGCAGCGAGCCGAGCGTGACCAGGTAGGCGTTCGAGGTCCACTGCTGCCCGGCGAGGCCGCCGCCCAGGTCGTCCGCGATCGCCGGCAGCGCCACGTTCACGACCGTGGCGTCCACGGTCACCACGGTGGTGCCGAGAATCGCGGCTATCAGCACCAGCCGCTTGCGTGCCTCGGTCATCGCCTCAGACCGGGGCTGCGCCGTTCACGGCGTCGGCGCCGCGCGGTCCCGGCCCCACGTACCTGGCGGTCGGGCGGATCAGCCTGCCCTCGCGCTTCTGCTCCATGATGTGGGCCGCCCAGCCGCCCACGCGGGCGCAGGAGAAGAGGGGCGTGAACAGGCGCGGCGGCACGTCGGCGAAGTCGAGCACCACCGCCGACCAGAACTCCACGTTGGTGGCCAGCACGCGGTCGGGCTTGCGTTCTCGGAGCTCGGTGAGCGCCGCATCCTCGAGGCGCTCGGCCACCTCGAGCCGGTCCGCTCCCACCTCGCGCGCCACCTGGCGCAGCACCCGCGCGCGCGGGTCCTCGGCGCGGTACACGCGGTGGCCGAAGCCCATCAGCCGCTCGCCGCGATCGAGCGCCTTCTTGACCCAGCGCTCGGCGTCGCCCATCCGCTCCACGCTGTCGAGCATCGAGAGCACGCGCGAGGGCGCGCCGCCGTGCAGCGGACCCGAGAGCGCGCCCACGGCGCCCGAGAGCGCGGCCGCCACGTCGGCCCCCGTCGACGCGATCACGCGCGCCGTGAACGTCGACGCGTTCATGCCGTGCTCGGCCGCCGAGATCCAGTAGGCGTCGATCGCCTTCACGTGGCGGGGATCGGCCGTGCCGCGCCAGCGGATCAGAAAACGCTCGGGGATCGAGGTGGCCTGGTCGATATCGCGCTGCGGGATCGGCGGGCGGCCCTGCCCGCGCGCCGACTGCGCGACGAAGGACAGCGCCATCACCGACACGCGGGCGAGATCCTGGCGCGCCTGCTCGTCGGAGATGTCGATCAGCTGCCGGAGGCCCCATTCGGGGGTGAGCATGGCGAGCGCCGCCTGGAGATCGACGCGCGGATCGTTCGTTCTGACCACGAGCGGATGCGGCTCGGCCGGAGGGAGCCCGGGCTCGTAGGCGCCGTCCACGAGCAGGCCCCAGACCTTCTCGAAGGGCACCTTGCCCACGAGGTCCTCTATGTCCACCCCGCGGTAGCGGAGCGACCCTCCCGCCCTGTCCGGCTCGGCGATGGTGGTGTCGAAGGCGATTACTCCCTCGAGTCCCGAGGGAACCTCGATCAGCGCCACTTCGACCTCCTTCACGCATCGCCGGGACGGAGGCTCCGAGGATACTTACGAGCCATGGTCCGCCTCGCCGCCGCCCACGACGCCGAAGAGGTCACGCGCCTGCTCGGCGCCTTCCGCGACCACCTGGGCCGCGAGGAGCCCTCGAACGCGAGCCTCGAGGCAAGCGTCGGCCGGCTGATCGGCGACGCGGACACCGACTACCTGCTGGCGGGGTCGCCGGCCGAGGGCGTCTGCCAGCTGCGCTACCGGCACTGCGTCTGGCTCGCCGCCGGTGACTGCACGCTCGAGGACCTCTACGTGAAGCCGGGCGCCCGCGGCTCCGGCTTCGGCAGGGCGCTCGTCGACGCCGCGCTCGAGCGGGCCCGTGAGCGCGGCTGCGCGCGGATGGTGCTCGACACGCGGAATACCAACAGGGCGGCCGTGGCGCTCTACGAGTCGGTCGGCTTCTCGAGTGGCCGCGAGCCGGACGGCGGCATCGACATCTTCATGCGGGTGCGGCTTTGACCTCATCGCCCACGGCGATCCGGCCGCCGCTCACGATGTCGGCGCGCAGGCCGCCGCGGTGCACGAGGCCGCGCAGCACGCCGGGGTAGGTGAGCCCCTGGAGGTGGTTGCAGGGCTCGCACCATTCCTGCCCGACGCATTCGACCCCGCCGACCGTGAACGTCTTTCCCACCAGGTCGTTCAGCGGGACCCCGCGGGTGAGCACCTGGCGCCGCACCTCCGCCGGCGACAGCTCGATGCCCGTGTCCTCGCGTAGCCCCTCGAGCGCCTCCGCCTCGATCAGCGTGAGGTCGCGGGCGCCGAAGTAGCGGTCGCCCTCCACGCCTTCAGCGGTCACGTTCACGCTCTCGACCGCATGCGGGAGCTCCGACTTGGCCGGGGAGACGTGGATCGCCTCGACGAGTCCGGGCATGCCAGTGGAGGGTACCGGCGACGCTCTCGTCGGAGGAAGATCCCGCGCCATGAAAGCCCTGCTCGTGGTGTTCGCCGTGGTTCAGCTCGTGATCGGGATCCTCCTGTGGGCCGCGCCCGACTTCTTCTTCGAGGAGATCGGGCCCTACGGCACCCGCAACGACCACTACATGGGCGACGCCGCGACCTGGTACCTGGCGCTCGGCGCCGCCGTCCTGGTCGCGGTGTCCAAGGCCTCGTGGCGGGTGCCGCTGCTCGCATTCGCCTTCATCCAGTACGCGCTTCACTCGCTGAACCATCTGATCGACGTCGGCGAGGCGGATCCGTCATGGCTCGGCCCGGCGAACCTCGTCTCGCTCCTGATCGGCACGGTCCTGCTCGGCTGGATGCTGAACGCGGAGCGGCGGGTCCACCGATGAACGTCCCGGAGTAGCTGCCAGAGCGCATACTCCGGGACGTTCATCGCACCGCTAACGCGACAGCGTGTACGCGATCGGCAGGAGCACCGTGGCGCCGAAGATCAGGATCACCCCGATCGCCACGAGCGTGCGCGACTTCACGATGTGACCGGCGATCCCGACCAGGAAGCCGAAGGCGAGCAACACGATGAAGAACGAGGGCGAGACGCGGAAGTCCCCTCCCGGATCGGGCCCGCCGCCGGGGTCGAGGAAGTCCGACATCGCGAGCACGAGCGCGGCCAGCACGGGGGCAAAAGTATCCTTGCGGCAGCGGATGAGCCGAGAGTTCGAAACGATCGAAGAGGCGAGGAGCCGGCTCGGCGAGGTGGGCTACCTGGCCGACGAGCCGGCCGCGCTCGTGTCGTTCCTCGCGGGGCGGCTCGGCAAGCCGGTGCTCGTGGAGGGTCCGGCGGGCGTTGGCAAGACCGAGCTGGCCAAGGCGCTCTCGCGAGCCGGCGAACGCGACCTGATCCGGCTCCAGTGCTACGAGGGCCTCGACGAGGCCAAGGCGCTCTACGAGTGGAACTACCGCAAGCAGCTGCTGCGCATCCAGACGGAGGCGCACGAGGCCGGCTGGGACCAGGTGCGCGACGACATCTTCAGCGAGGAGTTCCTGCTGTCGCGCCCGCTGCTCACCGCGATCTCAGAGGAGCGCCCGGTGGTGCTCCTGATCGACGAGATCGACAAGACCGACCAGGAGTTCGAGGCGATGCTGCTCGAGGTCCTGTCCGAGTTCCAGATCTCGATCCCCGAGCTCGGCGTGGTGGAGGCACGCACGCGGCCGCTCGTGGTGCTCACCTCGAACAACTCGCGGGAGCTCACCGAGGCGCTCAAGCGCCGCTGCCTGTACCTCTGGCTCGACTATCCGAGCGTCGAGCGCGAGCTCGAGATCGTGCGCCTCCACGCGCCCGAGCTCGACGAACGGATCGCGCGCAAGCTGGTCGAGGTGATCCACATGGTGCGGGCGCTCGATCTCAAGAAGCCGCCCTCGATCGCCGAGTCGATCGACTGGGCGCGCGCGCTGCTCCTGCTGGGCGCCGACGACGTGGACCGCGCGGTGCTCGAGCGTACGATGTCGATCATCGTCAAGCACCGCACGGACCTCGACCTCGTGGCGGAGCGGGTCGGGGTGAAGCTGGGCGATGGCGTCCTCGGACAGGCCCAGACGAGCTAACCCGGCGCTCTATGGCGGCGCGCCCTCGCCCGGGCCCGCCGGCATGGCGCCGCGGCTGCTCGAGTTCGCCGACGAGCTGCGTCGCGAGGGCGTGGCCGTGGGCACGAGCGAGTTGCTCGACGCCTTCGAGGCGCTCGACGCGGTGAGCTGGTCCTCGCGCGAGGACTTCCGCGAGGCGATGGGCGCCACGCTCGCCAAGTCCCAGGAGGACCGGCACGTGCTCGACGTGCTCTTCGAACGCTTCTTCTTCCGCGCCGTCGAGCGCGAGGCGATCGCCCAAGAGCTCACGGAGGAGCGCTTCCAGGGCGCCGAGGACCTCGACCTCGACGCGCTGCGGGAGCGCATCCGGGAGGCGATCCGCGCCGGCACCGACGGGGAGATGCGCGACCTCGCCCGGCTCGCCATCGCCGCCTTCGGGCGCCAGGGCGAGGGCTCCGGAGTGATCGGAGTGGACGTGCAGCGCATCCGCCGGACCCTCGGCCTCAGGGGCGAGCGCCAGCAGGCCGAGCCGGGCGACCCGGACTCGGTGCCGCGCGAGCGTCTCAACGAGTTCGAGCGCCACGTGCGCCGCGAGCTCGAGCGGCAGATGATCGAGCGCACGCAGGCACTCCCCCCCGCCAAGCCGCTGCGCGAGCTCGACCGCGCGCTGCCCACCAACCCGGCCCAGGACCTCTCGCAGGTCCACCGCGTCGTGGCCCAGCTGAAGAAGCGGCTCGCCTCGCACGGACGCGAGCACCGCGGCCGCCACCGCTCCTGGCAGGTGGACGTGCGCCGCACAATGCGCGCGTCGCTCCAGACGGGCGGCGTGCCGCTCGAGCTCAAGTACCGCCCACGCCGCCCGCGGCGACCCGAGCTCTACGTGCTCTGCGACGTCTCGACCAGCGTCACAAGCGCAAGCGTGTTCTTCCTCAGCGTGCTGCACGCGCTCCACGACCAGTTCCGCAAGCTGCGCTCGTTCGTGTTCGTGGAACGGATCTCCGAGGTCACGGACGTGTTCGAGCGCGAGCGCTCGTTCGAGACCGTGTCGCGGCGGATCGCCACCGACGCCGGCGTGGCCGACGTGTCCGGCTACACCGACTACGGCCGCGTCTGGCTCGAGTTCCTCGAGAAGGTGATGGACGACCTCGACCCGCGCTCCACCGTGATCGTGCTCGGCGACGCCCGCACCAACGGCCGCGAGCCGCACGCGCCGGTGTTCGGCCACGTGGCCGAGCGGGCCGGCCACACCTTCTGGATCAACCCCGAGCCGCGCCTCTACTGGAACTACGGCGACAGCGTGATGTCCTCCTACGAGCCCTACTGCGACGGCGTGTTCGAGTGTTGGACCACCAAGCAGCTGGAGGCGTTCGTGAACGCCATCGCCGAGCTGCGGCCGGCGGGCGGCCGATAGACTGCGCCTCTGCACTGGAGATCAGGGGGGCTCGCGGGAAGGCGGGCTGAGAGGGCGCCCAGCGGCATCGACCACCCGGCGTCGACCCTTCGAACCTGTGGGGTAATGCCCGCGGAGGGAGCGATGCAGACCGAGGCCGAGGCTCCCACGGTGGAGCCTCTTTCGTTGGAGGGCGTGACGCGGCGCTTCGGCTCCGTGACGGCGCTCGACGGCGTGGGCCTGCAGGTGCGCGCGCACCACGTGATGGCGATCGTGGGCCCGTCCGGCTGCGGCAAGTCGACCCTGCTCGAGCTGGTGGCGGGCCTGCAGGAGCCGGACGCCGGCGCGCTCAGCGTCGCGGGCGCTCGCGGCGCGGCCGCCCGGCGCGCCGCCTGCGCCTACATGCCGCAGCGCGACCTGCTGCTGCCCTGGCGGGACGCGCTCGGCAACGCCGCCCTCGCGCTCGAATGCGAGGGGGTTCCGCGGCGCGAGGCCAGGCGGCGCGCCGAGCCGCTGTTCGAGCGCTTCGGGCTCGCCGATTTCGAGCGCTCGCGACCGGACGAGCTGTCCGGGGGGATGCGCCAGCGGGTGTCGTTCCTTCGCACGCTCCTTCCCGGCCGGCCGGTGCTCCTGCTGGACGAGCCCTTCGGCGCGCTCGACGCGATCACGCGGCTCGACATGCAGGAGTGGCTGGCGGGCGCGCTCATGGACGAGCCGCGCACCGTGCTGCTCGTGACGCACGACGTGGACGAGGCGGTCTACCTCGCCGACCGCGTGGCGGTCCTCTCCCCGCGCCCGGGGCGGGTGGTCGACGATTTCGAAGTCGACCTTCCGCGGCCGCGCTCGGTGACCGATCCCGCGCTCGTGGAGCTGAAGGCACGCGCGCTGGAGGCGCTGCGCGCATGAGGGTGCTGCTCGCCGCACTCCTGATCGTGCTGTTCGTGCTCGCCTGGCAGGGCGTGGCCTCGCTCGAGTCGGTCGACGACCTCACGCTCGCCTCGCCAGTCGAGACCTGGCAGGCCCTCTCCGACGACCGCTCGCTGCTGCTCGACAACGCCTGGGTCACGCTCGTCGAGGTGCTGCTCGGCCTGGCCGTCGCCGCGGCCGCGGGGGTGCTGCTCGCCGTGGGCATGCACCTGGTACGGCCGCTGCGGGATGCCGCCTATCCCCTGCTCGTGGCCTCCCAGGCGATCCCAATCGTGGTGCTCGCGCCGATCTTCGTGCTCGCCTTCGACTACGGGATCGGGCCCAAGCTGGCGATCGTGGCGCTGATCTGCTTCTTCCCGATCACCGTCAACCTGCTCGACGGCCTACGCGGCGTGGAGCCCGAGCTCCTCAAGCTCATGCGCAGCATGGGCGCCTCGCGCCTGCGCACGCTGCGCTCGGTGGAGCTGCCCTCGTCGTTGCCGTTCTTCTTCAGCGGCCTCAAGGTGGCAGCTACGGTGTCTGTCATCGGAGCCGTGTTCGGCGAGTGGGCAGGTGCCGACGAGGGACTCGGCCGGCTCGTCCTGCTCGGCAACAACCAGCTCCAGACCCCGCGCGTGTACGCCGGGATCGTGATCCTGACCCTGATGGCGGTGGCGCTGTTCGCGCTCGTCGCCCTGGCCGAACGAGCCATCTGCCCATGGAACCGAAAGGAACGACCCGCATGACCCGCCTCACCCTCGTTCTCGCAGTGGCCGTTGCCGCACTCGCGCCGGCGGCGTGCGGCGAGAAGGAGGACGTGCTCGAGCCGGGCGGGTCCAAGCAGGTCGAGCTGATGCTCGACTTCTTCCCGAACGCCGACCACGCCGGCATCTACGCCGCCCAGGCGGAGGGGCACTTCGAGCAGGCGGGCCTCGACGTGGCGATCCGCCAGCCGCCGGACCCGTCGGCGCCGATCAAGCAGGTGGCCGCCGGCCGCGTCGACCTCGCCATCTCCTACGAGCCGGAGGTGCTGCGGGCGCGTGACCAGGGACTGCCGGTGGTGAGCGTAGGCGCGATCGTGCGGGAGCCGCTCACCTCGATCATCTCGCTGCCGAAGGCGAAGATCCGCGGCCCGGCCGACCTCAAGGGCAAGACCGTGGGCACCGCCGGCATCGACTACCAGAGCGCCTACCTCGAGACGATCCTCGACGAGGCCGGCGTGAGCATGGACGACGTGAAGGTGCGGAACGTCGGCTTCGGGCTCACTCCAGCGCTCCTGACCGGGAAGGTCGATGCCGTGCTCGGGGCGTTCTGGAACTACGAGGGGACGGACCTGCGGCTGCGCGGCAAGCGCCCGCAGATCATCCGCATGGAGGACGCCGGCGTGCCCACCTACGACGAGCTCGTGCTGGTGGCGAACGAGGACGCGCTGAAGGCCGACGCCGACAAGCTCCGAGCCTTCATCGGCGCCGTCTCGCGCGGCACGCAGGACCTGCGAAAGAACCCGGACGCCGCCATCGAGGGCCTGCTCGAAGCAAACCCGGACCTGGACCCCGAGCTGCAGCGCGCGGTCGTGAAGGTCACGCTGCCGCTCTTCTTCCCGCCCGACGGCAGGCCCTTCGGCTGGCAGGACCCGGCGCAGTGGGACGCCTTCTCCGCCTGGATGAAGGAGTCGAATCTGCTCGAGCAGCCGCCCGACCCGGCCGCGGCGCGCGACAACGCGCTGCTGCCCGGAGCCGGGCTGTAGGTCCGCGCGAAGCGCTAGCGGGGCCGATTCTCTCCGTCCATCGCCGCGAGGTAGCTGTGCACCAGCGCGATCGATGTTGCACCTTCGCCGACGGCCGACGCAACTCGTTTGATGGAGCCGTGGCGTACGTCGCCGGCGACGAACAGCCCGGGCTGGCTCGATTCGAGAAAGAGAGGGTCGCGTGTCAGCGGCCACCAGCTGCGGTCGGCCTCGGCATAGAGCTCGGGTCCGGTCATGAGGTACCCGCCGGCGTCGCAGCGCAGCCAGTCGTTCACGCCGGCCGTGAGCGGTTCGCCGCCGATGAGCACGAAGGTCCCGCGGGCGTCGAGCGACTCCTCCCCGTCCGGTCCCGTTGCCGTGACTTGCTCGAGCCAGTCGCCCCCCTCGACTCGAGTGACGTGTGTTCGGGTCCGGACGTTGATCCGCTCGTGGGCTTCGATCCGGTCAACGAGGTACCGCGACATCCCCCGTGCAAGCGTTTCGCCTCGCACCAGAACCGTGACGCGCCTCGCGTGCGCTGCCAGGTGAAGGGCGGCCTGGCCCGCCGAGTTCGCCCCACCGACCACGACCACGTGGCTGCCTCCATACCTGGCCGCCGCCTCGGTGGCTGCGCCGTAGTGGACCCCCCGGCCCACGAATTGCGCGACTCCGGGAGCGTTTAGCTCGCGGTAGGCGACCCCGGTGGCGAGCACGCCGCTGCGCCCCCGCAACCTGGCGCCGCTGGTCAGCGTCAGGTCAATGGTCTGGTCCGATTCGGGATGGGCGGACTCGATCTCGACGCCGATGAGAAACTCGGCGCCGAGACGGCGCGCCTGGCGGTAGGTGCCGGCAGCGAGTTCCGCGCCGCCCACGCCTTCGGGAAAGCCGGGATAGTTCTCGATCCGGGAGCTGGTGCCGGCTTGGCCGCCTGGGGCGTGTCGTTCGCACACCAGCGTCCGGAGTCCCTCCGACGACGCGTACACCGCGGCCGTCAGGCCGGCCGGTCCTGCGCCGACGATCACGACGTCGTAGAGGTCGTCGCTCGGCATCGTCGGCAGACCCGCCCGCGCGGCCAACTCGGCGCGCCAGTGAGCCGAGGCCAGGTATCGCTCGCGCGAGACGTCCTCCGTGCGCCCCGCCACAGGCTCCGTGTACTCCTCCGGGCCTTCGAGCTGCGTGCCGTCGGGAAACAGAACGAGCGGGAAGCGGCCGGCGCTCAGGGACTCCGTCTCGAGGAGGGGCACCAGGGGATCGCGTTCGAGGTCGATCCAGCGGTGAGGTACGTCGTTCCTCCTCAAGAGGTCCCGCGCGGCACTGACAGCCGGGGTGCTGCGCCGACCGACGATCGTGGGCCCGAGGCGGTCCATCGGCCGTTTATCCGTCGAGCTGCACGGCCAGCCAGCCGCTGAGCAGCGCTCCCGCGGTCGCCGCGCCTGCCGCCGCTGGAAACACGGTCGGGCGAAGGTGGCGGCGGGCGAGCAGGCTTCCGGCCGCATCGAAACCGTCCGCCACCGCCGACGCTCGTAGCCAGCCGCGTACGGGAGCGTCGCGGTCCAGGGCGACCAGCACGCCGATCCCGAGGGCGAGGTCGCGGGCTCCGACTACGCGGAGCAACAGGCGCGTCCCGGACGAGTCCGCGTCAGGGCCCATCATCGCGCGACCCACGAGTCCCGGCGCCAGCACCGACACGACGCCGATGGCGATCCTCCCGCCCGCCAAGCCGACCGCCAGGTCCCTGGGCCCCATCGACCGATCCTACGAGATCAGGCGCCGCCCACCCGACCGGGGCCATACTGCGCGAATGGCGGAACCGGACCGACGCAGGCGAAGCCGCTCCGGCCAGCTGCTCGACGCGGTGATCTGGGGCGCGGCCCTCGGTGCCGCATCCGGCGCGGTGCTCGGCGATGCAATCGACGCGGTCGGGGCCGGTCTCGGCGCGCTGATCGGCGCCGCGCTGTATGCGCCGGCCGAGGTGATCACCAGCACCAGGCGAGGGGCCGGCGAGGTGAAGCCGCTTTGGTATCGCGTCCTCAGCAGCGCCCTGCTGATGGCCGTGTTCGGCTGGCTGCTGGGGCTGGTGTACGACGAGCCGTTCTTCATCGCGATCGTCAGCGGCGCTCTCCTCGGCCTGCTCGGCCTGCGCCCGGGAAAGGCGCTCCTCGGGGTGCTGGTCGGCATCCTCCTGGGTGCCTTGTTTCAGGCCCTTGACGATGGTCTCGAACCGGCGTTGGTCGCAGCGGCCGTCGCGCTCACCTATCGCGTGATCGCGGCGATCGCCTATCGCGGGCGCGAACTCGTCCGAGTGATGGCCGAGGAGGTGCCGGCCTCGGAGCTGCGCTACGTCGTCCCTTTCGAGGCTCGCTCGAGGTACGTCGGCGGCGACTACGTCGAGCAGCTCGCGAAGGCGCGCGGCGGCACATTCCGGCGCAACCCGCCCGACGTCGGAATCCTCGCCTCGCTCGACAGCCTGGAAGGGCCGACCTTCGAGGCGGGCCGGGTGCACCCGCTGATTCGCGAGTTCTACGAGCACACCAGCCGCTTCAAGCTCTCGATCATCCCCGAGTGGAGACGCTGGATGAAACCCGGATACGAGCTCTTCAAGCTCGTAGTTGCGGAACCGCTAGGCCAGGCGACCATCCCCTCCAACATCGAAGAGGCTCAGCGAGGCATGGTCAGCACGATCGACACGATCACCCTGGACGGGACCGACGAGATCGACATCCGCGGCTGGGTCCGCACCTACGCGGACTCGGGCAAGCCGATCTACGTCGGCATCTACACCAGCTTCAGGCACCACGACCGCGGCTACGTGAGCGTCGGCTTCCCGATCCCGAGCGCGAACTTCACCGCAACGCTCCTGCCCCGCAACGCCGGCGAGCACGACTTCATGTTGACCTCGCGCACCGAGCTCGACTTCCCGGGCCACTACCTGAGCTCAGTCGACAGCGAGCGAGACGCCCTGACCGTTCTCAAGCTGCTCTATTTCCAGGAACAGATCTTCGTCCACGTAGCCGATGGCGAGCTTCGGACGGACCACAGCTTCTACCTGGCCGGCCAGCGGTTCTTGACTCTCCACTACGAGATCGAGCGCCTCGCCGAAGCGCGTGCCTGATGGACGGGCCGAGGGGTTGCACGGGATCAAGTCGCTCGACCGCGGTCTAGCCCGGTGACGGCGGACTCACGGTCCGCGGCGAACGTCGTGGGCACGGGACGCTGCCGGTAACCCAAAGCGAGTGGGGAATCAAGCCCTACCGGGGGATGATGGGCGGCTCAAGGTTCGCGACACACTCGAAGTCGTCATCGATGTCGCGCTACCGTCGGCCTGAGGCGCCGCCTCCGGCGTACCGAGCGTCGTCGAGGATGGGCGAGGGCCTGAAGCCCTTGACGATCAGGTAGATCGCGAACGCCGCCTCGAAGGCGCCCTCGGGTATCGAGAGGAGGGCGTGCACGCCGTCCTGCTCGTAGGCGCCGAACAGGACCGCGATCGCCGACACGAAGATCAGCGGCCCACCGATCACGCCCAACAGCGCGAGCCGTGGCGGCATCAACCCTGTGCGATACATGAGCCAGCCGAGCAGGATTCCGTTCACGCCGACGCAGAACCCCGGCCCGAGCAGGAACGTCCAGTCGTGGATCGCGACCAGGGTCCGCCCGGCGATGTCGAGCGAGGCTCCGTCCGCGCCGATGGACGCGGCCAGGTCGTCGCCCAGGGTCACGACGGAGAGCAGGCTGATCGCGCCGACCCCGATGATCGTCGCCTCGATCGTGCGCGAGGCGACATAGCTCAGCGCGAGCGTTTCGCTGTATCGCCGGAGGATCGGAAACATCACGACCGCCGTGCCGACGTTGCCGATCATCAGGAAGATCTCGAGGAGGGCGCCCAGCTTGACGCGGGTGTCGTCGCCGGGGGCGAAGATGTAGACGGTGTCGTTGAGTATCGAGTCGTAGAGAATGAGCGCGGCGGGGATCGACGTGAGAAACGTCAACGCCATCAGCCAGCCCGCGATACGAGCGGTCCTTCTCTGCTGCGGCGACTGCTCCGCCAGGGAATTCGTCATGCCGGTCCTGTACGTCGGGAGCAGCGGGATTCCTCTCACCGCCACGCGCGTGCGCGCTGCCGCCGGGGACTTGGTCCGGTTGGGCCGGAGGGAATAGTGTCGGCTCATGGTCGGCTCGGGCGGCAACCGGTCGGATGTCCTTGGCAGGTTGCGCACCAAGCGCGGCAGTCGCCGGCGCTCCGAGGTGCCGCCGGTGGACCTGATTACGCCCGACCAGCTCGTCCCTCGTCCACGCGAGCTGGTCCTCCGGAGCGGGACGCCGAACACGATCGCCGGCTGGCAGGCGCTTGCCAACGATCTCCTGACCAACCAGTCCTGCGTGTTCCACCGCAACCTGGAGATCTCGTCCCGCTACGCCTGGATGTACAAGTTCCTGCCCACGTACCTCAAGTGGGCCGGGATGGCCGCGTTCGCGTCGCATCACGTCCGGCTCGCTCTCTTTCCGCTCCGGCTCGACAGAAATCGCACCGGCTACGTGGACATCCCGCACAGCCTGGGCCGCCGGAAGGTGCTGCTGATGACGGACGTCAACGCGATCCGCGAGACGAACAATGCCATCTTCAACGACATCTTCTGGGTACACCTCGCGTACGCCGCCGCCGAGGACGGGATCGAATGTCTTCGCGCTCTCTTGCCGGCGGACCGCCACTACGCTGCCGTTCTCTCCGGCTTCGAGGCGATCGACCGGGGGCGCCGTGTCCTTGAGGACCGGGCGGCGTCGGTGGAGGCTCGGCGGGCGGCCGAAGATCTCATCTGGGAGGGCAACGTCCAACTCCTCGAGCACGAGCAACGCGCCCTGGTGCAACCCAACCTCGATGGCCTCTCGTGCCCATTCGCCAGGCTCTTCTCCATCGGCTCGGCCCTGAGCTTCGAGGTGCGTGGCCTGCACGACGAGGTCTCCTACTTCACCTCGTTCTACTACTACGCGCTCACACGAGGCATCCGGGAGGTCACGGCCGCGCAGGCGTGGCCGCGGATCACCCGCTTCGACGACCGCTGGCGCTGGATTGTGACGTGCATCGTTCCCCGCTTCCGACGACTCGACCTTCACCCCCGCTTGGTCGACGCCAGCCTGCGCCGCATCTTCGACGAAGCGCGCGACTATGCGTCGAACCCATGCGCCCTGCCGCGGTCACCGCACTCGACCTCTCCCGCCGCTTCTCCGGCTTAGCCCCCCGCGCCCGCTCCGGCACGGACGCTCGGCGTGCTGCCCGGCGCCCGCGGCCCGCGACGTCGCGGCCCGCCGGAGCTCAGCCGAAGATGTCCGGGTTGGCCGCCGCGATGAGGTTCGCGAGCGCCCGCTGGCCGTCGGCGTTAGGATGGAAGGACTCGACCGGCTCACCGGGCACGTACGGCTTCATCCAGCGGCGCGCGGGGTCGGAGCAGAGGCCGCGGCCCGCGAACGCCGCACGTGGATCAACGAAGCGGAACCGGTGTCTGCGAGCGACGGAGGCGATGGTCGCGTTGAGCTGATCGGCGGCGCGGTTCAGCGCGACGCGCTCGGCTCGGAACACCCCGATGCCACAGCGCCGGACGTCGGTGAAGAGCCGCGGGTAGCCGACGACGATGACGGTCGCCTGTCGCGCCCGTCGGCGGATCTGAGAGTAGAGGGCGTCGACCCGACCCCGGACCGCGCGGAGGTCGAAGCGGGCGTGGAGGAAGTCCTGGCAGGGGGCGCGCACGTTGACGATGCACCGCGTGAGGATCTCCCCGAAGTTTGCGTCGTTGCCGCCGATCCCGATCGTCACGACGCCCACCTTGCCGTCAAGGACAGGGAGCTGATGCGTCGTGACGTCCGGGGCCTCAGCGCCGGAGCAAGCCACGAAGTCTCGCCGGACGGAATGCGCGATGCGGGCCTGGTTGTCGATCGCCAGCCACTGCGAGTAGGCGCTCGCGGAGCGGTGGCACTCGTACCGGGCGTACCGCGTGGCCGACATGTAGCCGCCTGCGCCCTCGCCGCTCGAATAGGAGTCGCCCATCGCCACGTAGCGCTTGCGCTGCGGCGGCGGGGGCGGCGGGGGCGAGTCGTCGTCGCAGCGCGGCGCGCGCTCGAGGAAGCCGTCGGTGTAGGTCTTGATGTAGTGGTCGGGGACGTAGTACGAGCCGACCTTGTCCCAGACCACGCTGCCGTAGGCCTCCTCGCCGGTCGTCTGGCAGGAGATCCGGACCCACTGGCCAGCCTTCAGATAGTCGACCCTCGCGCGGGGCTCGAGCCGGGGCGCCGTCCGCCCGTCGAGGTCCACACGAACGAGGTAGGTGTTGTCGACGGCCCACGGCCGGAGGCTCGTCACCTTCGTGTCGGCACGGGCCGCCGGCGCAGCGAGGACGACGAGCAGCACCGTACAGAGCGCCGCACGCAGCAGCGCGCTGACCTTGAGATCGGCCAAGAGGCTGCCACCGAACTAGCGACTCACGACACTAGCCCGCGCCGTTCTCGTCCAGGTCGAGCGCCACCGAGTTGATGCAGTAGCGCTCGCCGGTGGGTCCGGGCCCGTCAGGGAAGACATGGCCGAGATGGCTGCCGCAGCGCGCGCAGGTGACCTCGGTGCGGATCATCCCGAGCGAGTTGTCGGGATGGAGCTCGACCGCCTCGGCCACCGCCGGCTCCGTGAAGCTCGGCCAGCCGCTGCCGGAGTCGAACTTCGTGTCGGAGCTGAACAGCTCGTTCCCGCAGGCGCCGCAGCGGTAGATGCCGTCGAGCTTGGAATGGGTGTAGGCGCCGGTGAAGGGCGGCTCTGTGCCCCTCTGGCGCAGCACGTGGAAGCGCTCCGGGCTGAGCTCCTCGCGCCACTGGTCGTCTGTCTTCTCGAGCTTCTTCATCTAGGGCATATACCTCCTCTGAAGAGCGTAGAGACCGGCGATGCCCGCCCACTCCTCGTAGGGAGCGAAGAAGGCTCGGACCTCGTCCTCGGTCGCCCGCCGCCGGAGCCCGGTCAGCTCGCCAACCAGCTTCACGTAGGCGAGATCGAGCGCCGGCAGTATGTCGTCGCGGCCCTGGCCCTCGAAGGCGAGCATCTCGATCGTCCAGCGCCCGATGCCCCGGATCGTGAGCAGGCGCTTCCAGGACGGCTCGTGGAGCGTTAGGTCGGCCCGCCCCGAGGCCACCTCACGCGCCGCTCGCACGAGCGCGACCGAGCGCGCCGGCGCCAGCCCGCAGGCGTCGAGCTCGGCCGGCGAGCGCGCGGCCACCCAGCTCGGCGGCGGCGGCGCCCGCAGCGTGCCGCACGCGCTTCTGCGGCCGTGGCTGCGCACGATCGAGCGCTGGATCGCGGCCGCGCGGCGCCCGTCGATCAGCTGCTCGCAGACCGCCCAAGCGAGTGCCTCGAAGGGCTCAGGCCGGCGCCGCGGGCGGACCCAGGGGCGGGCCCTGATCGGCGGGCCGATCAGCGCGTCGTCGCGGAAGCGGCGCCGGAACTCGGAGAGGTCGTGGTCGGTGCCGAGCGCGAAGCGCATGCGCTCGATCCCTCTGGCAGCCGCGGCCTCCGTGCCGGCCTCGGCGTGGAAGCAAACGGCCCCCGTCGCGGGCCAGGCGCGCACCACCACCTGCTCCTCCTCCACCCAGAGGGCCCGCACGAGCGCCCCGCCGCGACGCACCAGCACCCCGTCGCGGCCCGCCGGCGGGAGCCGGTAGGGCTCGGCCGGCACCACGTCCTGACGGCGGGCGGCTATCGGTCCTTGAGGAGGTGGACGTCGACGAGGAAGGAGCGCGAGGCGGCGATCTCGGTGCGCTTGCGCCCTCGCCCGAGTCGCAGGACGGTGGACTTGGGCCGGCGCAGCACTCGCACGAGCACGAAGGTGGCTACGCCGAGCAGAAAGCCCCCGGTGGCCGCCGCCACGGCGGCCGGCAGCGCCACGTCGCGCCGCGGCTCGATTGGCCGCGGCTCCGCCAGGACCGGCAGCGGGCGGACGTCCGCCTGCTGCTCGGGGTCCGGGAGTACGGGCTGGTCGGGCACGAGCGGCGGAGTGTAACGCCCGTCCCCGGCGCCGACTACAGCGGGCGCTCGTAGACGCGGAAGGTCTTGACGATCGTGCCGCCCATCGCCTTCATGGCGCGGTTCATCGCCTTGTTGGTCTCGAGGATCCAGCCCATCTCGCCGCCCGTGACCCGCGTCGTGGCGGCCATGTGGAAGTGCTCGGCGTAGAGGCCGGCGGCCACGCCGGTGTGCTGGTAGGCCGACCTCACGCCGAGGAAGCCCACCCGCACGAGGTCGACCGTGCGGTGCCGGTTCAGGTAGTGCCACCAGCCGAACGGCAGCAAGCGGCCGTTCATCTTGCGCAGTACCTGGTTGATGTCCGGCACGCTTATCGCGATCCCCACGGTCTTGCCGTCGGCGTCCTCGGCGACCATGAACCAGTTGCGGTCGTACACCAGCTGGAGCTCCTGGGCATAGGCGTCGAGGTCCGCCTTCGAGTAGGGAACGAAGCCCCAGTTGCGCGACCACGCCTCGTTGTAGATCTCGCCGAAGACGTCGAGGTCCTTCCTGAGCGTCCGGCGGCTCATCCGCCGCAGCGTGATCCCGTGCTCCGACTCGACCTTCTCGGCCAGCTCCCAGATCACCGGGAGGACCCTGTCCTTGCCCGAGATGTGGAGCTCCCACATGTAGAGGTCCACGGCCTTCTCGAGCCCCGCGCCCTCGCAGAGCTCGCGGTAGTAGGGCGGGTGCCACGGCTGGCGGACGAGCGGGGCGCGCTCGTAGCCCTCGATCAGGATCCCGCACTCGTCGTTCATCGTGAAGTCCATCGGCCCGACCGCGCGGTCGCGGCCCTTCGAGCGCAGCCAGGCGCATGCGGCCTCGAGCAGCGCCTCAATCACCTCGGGGTCGTTCTCCAGCTCGAGGAAGCCGAACATGCCCCACGCGTTCTGCTGGTAGTCGTTGAACGCGCGGTCGACCTGGGCGCTGATGCGCCCGACGACGCGGTCGCCGCGCCTGGCGAGGAACAGCTCCGCCTCGCCGTGCTTGAAGAAGGCGTTGAAGCGCCTGCTCAGGAACAGCCAGCGCTCGAGGCGGAGCTGGGGAACCCAGGGCGTCTCGTTAGCATTCAGCCGGTACGGAAGCTCTATGAACGCGCGCCGATCGGCGCGTGAGCGCACGGACGCGACCTGCACCGACACGGCGCGGGACCTTACATGCCCACCGCAATCGATCTCTTCGAGAAGGCGCGCCGCCACGAGCGGCTGGAGCAGCTGCAGGCGGCTCGCGACCACGATCTGCTGCCCTATTTCCGGGTTCTCGAGGGACCCGCCGGCCCGGTGGTGGAGATGGAGGGGGCCGAGCGCATCATGCTCGGCTCGAACAACTACCTCGGGCTGACCGGCGACGAGCGCGTGAAGGCG